>NZ_JAAWWD010000103.1 GCF_021404545.1 Aestuariivita sp. | reverse complement strand
ATTCACGACGCTCGTGATATGCCCGATCGCCGCCGGTCAATGTGTGTCCGGGACAGGCCCGAAACGGACGCACCGGAAGCATCAGACGCCGACACCCATAACCACGATGACGACGACCTGATCGATGACGAAATCATCGAGATCTTCCAGGAAGAAGTGGGCGAAGTACTGGACGCCCTGGATGAATATTTCCCGCGCTGGGCCGCCAACACCAGCGATGAAGAATCCCTGGTGGAATTCCGTCGCGCCTTCCACACCCTGAAAGGGTCCGGCCGCATGGTCGGTGCCAGCACCGTGGGGGAACTGGGCTGGTCCGTAGAAAACATGCTGAACCGGGTTATCGACCGCACCATTGTGCCCACTGCCGTGTTGATCGCCCTGGTCCAGGAAGTTCGCAATCGCGTACCCGCCCTGGTCAATGCCTTTACCCTGCGCCAACCGGACCCGTTTGACGTGCAGCCGCTGGCCGATGCCGCCGACACCCTGGCCGCCGGTGGCCAGATCGATCAGGGGCCCGTGATCGTTGCCGAGCCGACGACAGCACCACCGACCCCATCGACGACACCGCCACAGACACTATCGCTGATGTCAGCCCGGACGCCCCGGACACCCTCGTCCTGGAAGCCGATGCGCACAGCGAGCCCGACAGCACCCTGGAACTCACCGAGCTGCCGTCCGCTGAAAACGCCGACGCCCCATCCAGCGAGCATACCCTGTCCGCCGAGGATCTGGCCGCCTTTGATGCCGCCGCCAGTGAAGATACCCTCACCCCCTGGGACACTGACGACACCAGCGATGACATGCACGTGCTGCGGGGGCGACATCGACCTTACCGAGATCGACGAAAGCCTCACTCTGGACCTGCCAGAGCAAGAACCGGACTACGACGACCAAGCCCCCACCCAACGCAGGCCTGCGGACGCCGACAGCCTGGACGACCTCCAGGACCTAGGCGACGGCGCCCCCGGCGACGGTGCGCCCGGGGGTGGCCAAAGACATGATCTGAA
>NZ_JAAWWD010000073.1 GCF_021404545.1 Aestuariivita sp. | reverse complement strand
GCCCCGGTCCCCCCGCCGGCGCGCCCTCGTCCAACCTGGCGGCCCTGGGGCTTGCCCGGCCGGAGCGGCTGCGCCGCATTCTATTCTATTTGTGCGCGGCCGCACGGGCCTTGGGACGCTGTCCCAAACCCTGGGAATATTTAAGGCCAGAAGAAGCCAGGAGCCGCGTCCTTTTCATTCTTCTCTTTCAAAATACCGGCGGGGGAGGCCCGTAGGGCCGGGGGCAGCGCCCCCAGAAAGACCAACAGTCAGCTCAGGTGGCTTGGTGCATCAGGATCGCGGTGCGATTGCTTTTTTGGACGTGAAGACAGATCCAGGTGCGCGAAGGCTGTGGATCGATGGGCGGCGCGCTATCCTTTGGGATCAGCCGGTGCCGATGTCGACACGGGCGATGGAGACCGACTTGATGATCGCGAAGGCGCTGTCCCCGGGGGTCAGGACCAGGGTCTGGGCCGAGCGGCGGGTGATACGGGCCAATAAGCGGTCGGTCCCGCAGGTCATTTGCACAACCATGCCGGGGCCGCTGCCTTCGCGCAGGGCGAGGATGCGCACCGGAAGGATGTTGAGTGCGGAAAGGCCAAAGGGGGCGGCTTTGGACAGGATCACATCCTGGGCCAGGATCCTGACCCGGGTGGCACTGCCTGGCGCGACCTGCATGCTTGGCAGAAAGAGCCGCCCGCCGGAGGTTTGCAGCTCGGTCAGGCCATCGTCGTGATGGGTCAGCACCCGGGCGGGCAGCACCGCGCCCGCCGCCCGGACCCCGATCTGGCGGACCATGTCCGGATCCGAAAGTACGGCCTCTGCCGGACCGGCGCGTGCGACGCGCCCTTCTTCGAGAACGACAAGGGTGGTGGCCAGACGGGCCACTTCGGGCACGGAATGGCTGACATAGAGGACGGGCAGGTTGAGACAGTCGCGCAACCGTTCCAGATAGGGCAGGATCTCGGCCTTGCGGGCCGTGTCCAGCGCGGCCAGCGGTTCATCCATCAGAAGCATCCGGGGGCGCGACAGCAGCGCCCGCCCGATAGCGACACGTTGTTTTTCGCCACCCGAGAGCGCATGCGGCGCGCGGTCCATCAGATGTGCGATACCCAGGAGGTCTGCGACCTCGTCCCGGTCGGGTCCTGGGGCGTCTGACGGAGCGAGATTGCGCCCGAAATCCAGGTTGCGCGCCACACTCAGATGCGGAAACAGCCGTCCGTCCTGAAACACATAGCCCAATCGGCGTTTGTGGACAGGCAGAAACCGGCGCGCCGCACTGTCATGGAGCGTGTCCCCATCCAACGTGATCCGCGCCATGTCGGGCCGCAACAGCCCTGCCACGGCATTCACGACGGTGGTTTTTCCCGAGCCCGAGCGCCCGAAAAGGACCGTGATGCCCGCCGGGGCCTTGAACGCGACCTCTACACAGAAGGCGCCCAAGGTGTGGCGCATCTCGACTGCGAGCGTCACAGCACCCCCTCACGGCCTGTCGTGCGACGTTGCGTGCGCCGGGCCAGCCATTCGGAGGCAAAAAGCGCGCCCATCGCCAACAAGATGGAAACAACGACCAGCCGCAGCGCCCCGCTTTCACCGCCGGGGACCTGGAGAAACGCATAGATCGCAGACGGGATCGTCTGGGTCTGTCCCGGTATGTTGGAGACAAAGGTGATCGTTGCGCCGAACTCACCCATGGCCTTGGCAAAGGCCAGCACCGCCCCGGCGATCAGCCCTGGGCCGATCAGCGGCAATGTGACCGTGAAAAAGACGCGAGGGCGAGAGGCGCCCAAGGTCGCGGCGGCCTCTTCGAGCTTGGGGTCGACCGCCTCGATCGCCAGTCGGATTGCGCGCACCATCAGGGGAAATGCCATGATCGCCGCGGCAAGGGCCGCGCCGGTCCAGCGAAACGCCAGCACCAGTCCGAACGTGTCCTCCAGCCAGCCGCCGATGGGGCCGCGCCGACCGAAGGTCAAAAGCAGCAGATAACCGGTGACCACCGGCGGCAGAATCAGCGGCAGATGCACCACTATGTTCAGCAGTTGCTTGCCGCGAAACTCCCATCTGGCCAGCGCATAGGCCACAAGAATACCAAATGGCAGGCTAAGGGCCGTTGCCCACAAGGAAACCTGTATCGACAGTGCCACCGCCTGCCATTCCGACGGGCCCAACCAGGCGTTCATTCCGCGATCCCGGTGAGAAAGCCGTATCGGGCGAAAAGCGTCTGCCCTTGCGCCCCGCGCAAAAACCGCAAGAACGCCAACGCGTCCGGGTGGGTCCGCTCGGCCGTCAGGGCCGCCGGATAGCGGATCGGTGGGTGGCTGGAGGCCGGAAAGGTGGCAAGAACCGTGACGGTGCTGTCGATATGGGCATCTGTGGCATAGACCACGCCCATCCGCGCCTCGCCCAGGCTCACCAACCGCAGGGCCGCGCGGACGTTGCCCGTCTGGGCGACAAACGGGACGATGCCGGACCAAAGGCCGAGGTTTTGGAGCGCCGTCTTGCCGTAGATGCCCGCCGGTACCGCATCGACCAGCGCCATGGCGAGCCTGTCGTCAGGTGCCAGACGCGCAGACAGCGCGCCGGGATCTTGCAGATCAACCGGATCGCCGTCCAACCCCACCAGCACCAGACGATTGCCCGCCAGAACGGTGCGGCTCTCGGGGAGGATCAGACCGTCGCCTTGGAGAGCCTCCATCCAGAGGACATTGGCTGAAATGAAGATATCCGCTGGGGCGCCCTGCTGGATCTGCCGGGCCAGCGCGGAACTGCCGCCAAAGGACACCACGACATCGTGATCCGTTTCGGTTTCGAAGGCCGCGACCGCCTCGTCCAGGACATTCTTGAGGCTGGCGGCGGCAAAGACCACAATATCGCGTGGCTGGGCCCAGCCCAGTGAAGGCCAAAGCCCCAATATCAGGGTGAGCGACAGTCCAAAACGTCTCATGTCCATACGACAGGACCGGTGCTGCCGGCCCCGAACAGGGACGGGGGCCAGCGCCGGGTCCCCATGACCTCAGGGGGCGATGAACTGGACACCGGCCATCCGTTCGATGGTGAGAACATCCTCATCGTAGATATCGGTCATCTCCTCGACCAGCGCTTCGGTCCAGCCGGGAATGTCGAGCTCGTCCTCCAACTCGTCCTCCAGCGCGAATTTGTCGAGGAACGCCGCAATGACGCGACGCTTCTGCATCTCGGTCAGTTCGGGCTGCGCGCTGAGATAGGCGCGAAAGCGTTGCATGCCTTCCTGGGTCATGATGGTCTTGAGCAGATCGAAAGCCCCGGTGATCTTTTGCTCAGGTTCCAGCCCGGCGAGATCGCGAATGATCTGTGCCCAGGTCAGCGGCGTGTCCTCGCTGCACCAGACGGTAACCGGCACGTCCGGGGCGGCCTGGCGGACAGACTGGATCATGGTCGACCACCGCAGCTCACGCGGGTCTCGCCCGCCGAGGATCTCGTCCATCGTCCGCTCCGGCGATTTCTCATGCACCTGCGGCAGAAAGGTCGCCGGGTTGCGCAATGCGATGAACATCTCGATCTCATCTCCGGCAAACAGACGTTGCAGATTGGCCAACCGTTCAGGCGCGGCAGGGTAGAGCACGCCGTCGCGCACCGCCGCATTGGCCACGCCAAAGAAATGCGCATTCGACAGGATCACCCGCTCGGCGGTCTCATCATCCAGAATAGCGTCGAGGAGCACCTCCCGGGCATCCGGATCCGGCGAGGTCCGGCGCATCGCGTTCAGCGTCGAACGGAGCAACTGACGATACCGTCCCGGCCCCGGGACCGAGATGCCGCGTTGAGCAAAGGCGTCTTTGTTGCGCAAAAGGCATTTCATCAGCCGATCTTCATCGGTGAAATGCGCGCCGGTATGAAAAATGATCTGCATATCTGAGGTCTGGACCTGCTCGGTTCGATTGATCTTGTGCGTACCCTCATGGCGGGGGGGCAGTCAAATGGTTGTGGAACACGAGCGCGGGACCCAGTGGCGGGTATTGGCGGTCGTGCGCGGGGCATTGCCGGAAGGACCGATGCTGAACGCAGGCTGCATGGACGATGCGCGGGTCTGCGCGGCGCTGGCGGCGTGGCCGCGGGGACGGGGGCCCGCGCCATGAAACAGGAGGCTTCACCACCAGTCTGGGTCGTTGGGCCGAAACGGCGGGCGGCGGTGTCCGCGAGGCCGCATTTTCGGTTTGCATCCCGCGCCAAAAGCTTGCTATAGCGCTCGGGCCTTGATGAGGCGGATGCGTCCGCGGATGCATCCCAGAATGTGCCGCCTTAGCTCAGTTGGTTAGAGCGCTGGATTGTGGATCCAGAGGTCCCCTGTTCAAGCCAGGGAGGCGGTACCATACTCACTCCTGTCCGCATTGCGATGTTAAGGAGCCCCGCCTTGTCGTCCATGGGTCTGTGCCAGTCATGCGCAAGGAATGCCACCTAGGGAATGATCTCTGCCGGACGAACCGGGCCGGTCAGTCGATCTGCACGGTCTGGGTCAGGGTGCCGGTAAGCCGGTCATAGATCAGGATGCGGTTGTCTGTGGTCACGACCGCGTACCAGGTGGTGCCTTGGGTAAAGGCCTGCGGGCTGGTGCCATCGGGCAGGGTGATGTCATCGGGCAGAGCCGGGGCGGTCTGCGAGAAGCGGATGACAAGCAGCGATGTGATGACTAGAAGTCCGCCAATCATCACCAACGTCAGGACCGTCACCAGGCGGCGCAGAAAGCGCAGGTTTGGCGGTTCTGGCAGATTGTCCGAGGGGCTTTGCATGGGCGTATTCCGCGTCAGTTTCACGATCGCGGCCGATCCACCGCCGCGCCTTGATAAGGCCTTGGCGCGCGATGTGCCAGCAGAGGCTGCGTTGTCCCGCACCCGGCTCGCCCGACTGATCGCCGAAGGGGCGGTCGCCGTCAATGGCACCGTGGTGGACACTCCCAAGGCGCGCGTTGCGGCAGGCGATCTGGTGGAGATTGCCCTTGCCGAAATCCATGAGAGCCATATCGGGCCCGAGGCGATCCGCCTCGACGTGGTCTTTGAGGATGACCATCTGATCGTGGTGAACAAACCGGCGGGCCTGGTGGTTCACCCCGCGCCGGGCAGCCCCTCGGGGACGCTGGTCAATGCGCTTTTGGCGCATTGCGGTGAGAGCCTTTCGGGCGTGGGCGGTGTCAAGCGGCCGGGCATCGTTCACCGGATCGACAAGGAGACGAGCGGTCTTTTGGTCGTGGCCAAATCCGATGCCGCCCATCACGGGCTGGCGGCCCAGTTCGAGGCGCATAGCGCCGAGCGGTACTATCGGGCTGTGGTTTACGGTGTGCCCGATGCCAGCGACCCACGCCTGCGCGGGATCAAGGGGGTCAGCTTTGAGCCGGGCAACATCCTGAAACTGACCACCCAGCTTGCCCGCCACAAGACGGATCGTCAGCGCCAGGCGGTCCTCTTTGCCGGCGGGCGCCATGCAGTGACGCGGGCGCGGGTGGTGGAGCGGTTCGGCACGCCCGCGACACTCGCCCTGGTCGAATGCTGGCTGGAGACCGGGCGCACCCATCAGATCCGGGTGCATCTGGCCCATGCCGGTCACGGGCTGGTGGGCGATCCAACCTATGGCGGGCGGCGCAAACTGCCGCTCAGGGCGCTGCCTGGGGCCGCAATCGAGGCCGTGCAGACATTTCCGCGTCAGGCGTTGCACGCGGCGGTTTTGGGCTTTGACCACCCCGTGACCGGTGTCGCGATGCGATTTGAGGCCGACCTGCCCGGCGATATGCGCGATCTGCTCACCGCATTGCGCAAACCGGTGCAATGAACAGCACATGCGCGTGAGCGCACGGACATTTCCCTTTAAAAATGAACCGATCAGTTCAATATCTGTAAAAGGCAGCGCAGATATCCCTTGAAATGGGGGCGCTAACACCACATATGCTATGTTAAGTCCTTAAACATTGGGAGGGACACGCAAATGGCAAACTATGCAAATCTGCCGGCACCATCGCCGGAAGGCGGGTTGAACCGCTATCTTCAGGAGATCCGCAAGTTCCCCTTGCTGGAGCCGGAACAGGAATACATGCTGGCCAAGCGCTGGGTCGAGGAGCAAGATACCGAGGCCGCGCATCAGATGGTCACATCGCATCTGCGGCTGGCCGCGAAAATCGCGATGGGTTATCGCGGCTATGGATTGCCGCAGGCCGAAGTGATTTCAGAGGCCAATGTCGGCCTGATGCAGGCGGTCAAACGGTTTGACCCCGAGCGCGGATTTCGTCTGGCGACCTATGCGATGTGGTGGATCCGCGCCTCGATCCAGGAATATATCTTGCGGTCCTGGTCGCTGGTCAAGCTGGGCACGACCTCGGCGCAGAAGAAGCTGTTTTTCAATCTGCGTAAGGCCAAGGCCAAGATCGGCGCGTTGGAAGAGGGCGATCTGCGCCCCGAGAATGTCAAGCGGATCGCGACGGATCTTGGAGTGACCGAGAAGGAAGTGATCTCGATGAACCGCCGCCTGTCGGGCGGGGATGCGTCGCTGAACGCCACTGTGGGCTCCGAAGGTGAAGGGAGCATGCAATGGCAGGACTGGCTGGAGGATGAGGACGCCGATCAGGCCGCCGATTATGAGGCGCGCGATGAGCTGGATGCCCGCCGTGAGCTGTTGGTTGCGGCCTATGATGTTCTCAACGATCGCGAGAAGGACATTCTGACAAAACGCCGTCTGGCCGATCAGCCGCTGACGCTTGAGGAGCTTTCGGGTGAATATGATGTCAGCCGGGAACGGATCCGCCAGATCGAGGTGCGCGCGTTTGAGAAGCTGCAAAAGCGGATGCGCGAACTGGCCAAGGAGAAAGGCATGTTGACCTCCGCGTGATCCCTCGCACGCAATTGACATGCATAAGGCGGTCCCGGCTGGTTTTCCGGGGCCGTTTTTGTTTGGGAATGTATCATCCGGGGCGGATCCCGGCGGAACGGCTGTCGAGAGCATCGTCCGGTAGATCTGCAACGCCTGCTTCTAAGCGATGAGACCGGCCCCCAAGCCTGGGCGGGGGCTGGTCGGGGGGCCGACCTGGTAAGACAGCAGAGCGGAGCACATCAGGGGGTTCTGGCCGATGCTCCATCCAGCACGATGAAGGGCAAGAGCGGGAGGGGGCCGCCGCGCTTGGGGCTGGCTTGGGGGCGTGTGGCCGTATCGCGCTAACCCTCAATCGCGGGGCGCTGTCTTTTGGCTTTGCCTGATATGCGACAGGCAATCGGGGGCAACGGTGGGATGCGCTACTCCAGCCGTGCGCGCAGGACACGGATCATGTTCTCGCCCATCACCTTGCGGATCTGCGCCTCGGTCAGGCCCGCGTCGATCAGCGCGGCGGTCAGTTCGGCCAGTTGCGACGTGTCGAAATAGGTGGCAACCGATCCGTCGAAATCCGATCCAAGTGACACGTGATCCTCGCCCACCACCTCAATCGCCACCGCGATCATCCGGGCAATGCCAGCGGGCGTGATGTCGCCGCAGGCCACCTCGGCCCAATAGCCGATCCCGATCACGCCACCGGTTGCGGCCACGCCCTGCATCAGATCATCGGTGAGGTTGCGCGTGACCGGGCAATGGGAATGGATGCCGGTATGCGAGACCACGATCGGGCTCGTTTGCATGGCGAGCACATCGCGCACCACCTGCGGGCTGGAATGGGAGACATCGAGGATGAGGTTCCGGCGCTCGACTTCTTGAACCACCATGCGGCCGAAATCGGTCAGGCCCGCGCCGGATTGCCCATGCAGCGATCCCCCGAGCGCGTTGTCAAAGAAATGATGCAGCGCGATCAGGCGGTGCCCGGCCTGCATTAGCGGGTCGAGATTTTCGATCCGCCCTTCGAGCGCATGCGCCCCTTCGATCCCCAGGATCCCGCCAACGAGGGGTTGGCCAGCGGCGCGAGCGGCCAGAACCGCATCGAGATCGGCTTCCGACCGGATGACGCGAAGCATATCGGGTGCCTTGCGTTCCGCCTCGTGCAGTTTTTCGGCCTGATAGAGCGCGCGTTCCAGCAGGCTGGTCCAGGTGCGCGGCGGCCAGAGCTGTCCGATGGCCAACAGCGTGATGTTATCCAGAGCGTCTTCGGAATTCTCCTCATAGTTCTGGCCTGCGGGGCTTTTGGTGACGGAGGTAAAGACCTGCACCGCCACATTGCCGTCGATCAGACGCGGCAGGTCGACTTGCCCGCGCGTGGCGCGCCGGGTCAGGTCTCGGTTCCAAAGCGTCGTGTCGGCGTGCCAGTCACCGATGATCAGCGTATCATGCAAGGCTTGCGCCGCCTCGGGCACCGGCTGCGGTCCAGGGCCCAGCACCGCGTTGCGCTCACGCTCGACATAGCCCGGGGCAAAGATCAGGAAGGCCGCAACCAGGACGGCGATCAGGGCCAGAAGGCGACCCAGCCATTTTCCGAAAACGCGCATGATCTCTCCTTTTGGAATTTTGCAAAGGCTAGGATATGTTTCTCACAGCGCAAAGCATGACGTGGCGCGCGACGGGCGGAGGACACCGATCATGGCCGGAGGTTGGGCGCGCGATGGCGCGGTGAGCGAACAGATCGAAGCCTCGATCAATGATGAGCTGGCCCGCCTCAAGGCCGCCAAGCGCCCGCAAGGCGAAAGCCTGACCCATTGCGCGGAATGTGAGGAGCCGATCCCCGAGCCGCGTCGTCAGGCCCTGCCGGGGGTCAAGCTGTGCATCGAGTGTCAGCAGGAGCGCGACGCGGTGCGTGCACCCCGCGCGGGCATCAACCGGCGCGGCTCCAAGGACAGTCAGCTGAAATAACGCCTCAGAGCGCCATCTCGATCAAGGCATGCAGCCGGTCGATATCCACATGGTAACCGTCCGGCACGGGCGTCATCACCCCAAAGCCATAGCGCAGGTTCATCGCGCGGGCATAACCCACATGCACCATGGTGAACCGGTTCGCCGGGATCAGAGACAGCAGGCAAGCCTCCGGGTCCAGGGCGAAATAGAGGTGACCCATATGGCTGCCATCCACGGTGATCACACAGTCCGCACCGCGAAACCGGCGCATCAGATCGCCCACGCTGGCCCCGGCGACATCCTCGACCACGAACCCGTGCCGCGCGAGGGCCGCGAGAACCGCGTCTTCATTGGCGATGGCGCGCGCCACACCAGTCTCTCCGCGGCGGAAAAAGATGCGCTGCCCTGTGGCGTCCTTTCCGGGAAACCGCGCCTCAAGCTGCGCGCGCATCCGGGCATAGCGGTCGCGTTTGAGCGAGCCCTGGCCCACATCCGAAAGAACGGCCAACCGGTCGACGCGCAGGTGGCTCTGCGGCACAGGGGACAGGCCGAACGCATCAAGATACTGGGTGCTGTTGGGCCAGTCGGGGCGGTGGTCCAGCACCACCTGTTCGCCGGGCTGGGCCAGCAGAGCCGCCGCGCACCCGTCCTGAAGCCAATGGCCGAAATACCGCCCCGTGGCGCCGGTCCTGGCATAAAGCGCGCGGTCGATGCGGACAGGGCGCGTGGTCAGATCGCGCAATCCCGGCCGCCGGATCCGTTGCGCCGCACCGCGCGCTTCGATCCCGCCGGGCAGAATCAGGCAATCGGCGATCTCCCACCGGATCACGGGCGCATGGGTCAACTCCGTCCGGCGGGCGATGGCGATCTCTTCGTCGCACGTGGAATGGCCCGCCACCCCTTCTGTCACGCGCTCCAGCTCTCCGGGCACATGCAGGGGCGGGGTCACGCTTTGGCGCTCCTCCTCCTGCAAGACGGTGCGCGACCGGGCGGTGTCCTCAAGCGCCGCACCCCGTCCCAGGGCGGAGCGCGCGGAATTGCCGATCACGCGGGAGGCGGCCGCCCAGGGCATCATGGCCGGGTCATCCCTCTGTCCCCAGATCGACCACGGCGGGTTCTGGCGCGCGCTGCAATGGCATCCGCAAGATGTTCTGCGGCCCCGCATCGCCATGGGGATAGATCTCGCCGGTGTCGACAAAGCCGCCCTTGAGATAGGCGGCGCGCGCGGCGGGATTGATCAGATTGACGGTCAGCGCGATGGACGGCGCCTGTGGGTAGAGCCTGGGCAGATAGTCGGGCAGGGCGCGCACCGCTGCCGTGCCGATCCCTTGCCCCTGACGGGCGCGATCCACGATGAAGGCGCGCAGGCCCAGCTCTCCTGCCGGACAAAAGTCGAACCGTGCGGCATAGTCCCGATCGATCTTGAAAAACCCCCATGCGGTCTCGTCTCGAAAGATGCCGTGGAAATCGACACCCGCCTCGTCGGCCTCGAAGGCCTCGGCCACGGTACCTGCGAATTTGACCTGATCCGCGTCCACGCGGATATTGGCCACCAGGTGGAAATCGTCGCGCGACAGCGCGCTGAGATGGATCATGACAGCGCCTCCAGATAGCTCCGCACGGCGGTCTGCACATGGCGAAACCGGTCTCCGCCCAGATGTTTGCCGCCATACCAGCGGGTCACGACGATGATGTGATTGCGCAGGTCCGCGCGCTCCAGCATGCGCAGGATGACAGTGCCGGCGCCAGCTTCGCCATCGTCGGCCTTTACCGGCCCGTCCTCGGTGAGCAAGGCCCAGCTATGATGCGTCGCCTTGGCAAATTCCTTGCGCCGTTTCAGCGTGGCGACAAAGCTCTGTGCTGCGGCCCCTGACATGCAGGGACCACCCGAAACCGCATATCTGGAGCCGCGATCCGACAGGATATTGTCCAGAACCAGCACGCCCGAGGGTTATTCCAGCGCCTCAAGCTCGTCGATCATGCCCGCGATCATGCTCAGCCCCTTGTCCCAGAAGGCCGGGTCCGAGGCATCGAGGCCAAAGGGCGCCAGCAGCTCTTTGTGATGTTTCGATCCGCCCGCCTTGAGCATCTCGAAATACTTCTCTTCAAATCCCTCGCCGCCCTCGGCATAGACCGAGTAAAGCGCATTCACCAGCCCGTCGCCGAAGGCATAGGCATAGACATAGAACGGCGAATGCACGAAATGCGGGATATAGGCCCAGAACGTCTCGTAGCCCTCCATGAAGTCAAAGGCCGGACCCAGGCTTTCGCCCTGAACGCTCATCCAGATGGCGTTGATATCGTCGGGGGTCAGCTCGCCACCGCGCCGTGCCGCATGCAGCTTGCACTCGAAATCGTAAAACGCGATCTGGCGGATCACGGTATTGATCATATCCTCGACCTTGCCGGCCAACAGCACCTTGCGCTGTTCCTGGGTCTCGGCCCCGTCCAGCATTTTGCGAAAAGTCAGCATCTCTCCAAAGACAGATGCGGTCTCGGCCAGGGTCAGGGGGGTCGAGGACAGCATCTCGCCCTGACCCGCCGCCAGCACCTGATGCACGCCATGGCCCAGCTCATGCGCCAGTGTCATCACGTCGCGCGGTTTGCCCAGGTAATTCAGCATCACGTAGGGGTGCACATCCGTCACCGTGGGATGCGCAAAGGCACCGGGCGCCTTGCCCGGTTTCACACCTGCATCGATCCATCCCTTGCGAAAAAACGGCTGCGCCAGTTCGCCCATGCGCGGGTCGAAGGCGGTATAGGCCTCCATCACCACACGCTCGGCCTCGTCCCAACCGACACTGCGCGGGTCTTCCATCGGCAGCGGCGCGTTGCGGTCCCAGACCTGCATCCGCTCCAGTCCCAGCCATTTGCGTTTGAGCTCGTAATACCGATGGCTCAGCTTGGGGTAGGCGGCCACGACCGCTTCCCGCAGCGCCTCGACCACCTCGGGCTCCACTTGGTTCGACAGATGCCGCCCCATCTGGGCACTGGGCATGCCGCGCCACCGGTCGATGATCTCCTTCTCCTTGGTCTGGGTGTTATGGACCCGGGCAAAGATCTTGATGTTCTCGGCAAAAACCTGCGCCAGCTCGCGCGACGCCGCCTCGCGTTTGGCGCGGTCCGGGTCGGTCAGCAGGTTGAGCGTGCCTTCAATGTTCAGCTCTTCACCGTCCACGGTGAAGGTCAGCCCCGCAATCGTCTCATCAAAGAGCCGCTCCCACGCGTCGCCCACCACGCCAAGATCATGCAGGAATTTCTCCAGCTCATCGCTCAGCTGATAGGGTTTCATCGCGCGGATGCGGTCGAAAATGGGCTTGTAGCGGGCCAGATCGGCGTTTTGGGCAAACCACCCCTCCAGCACCGCATCCTCGATCCGGTTGATCTCCAGCGTGAAAAACACCAGCGGCGTGGTATAAATGGTGATCTTTTCCTGCGCGTCGGACATGAATTTGGCGCGATCGGCGTCGGTGGTCAGCTGGTAATAGCGCAACCCCGCAAAGGACATGACCCGCCCCGCGATCTGGTTGATCTTTTCGTTGCGCAGGATGCATTCCAGCATGCCCGCCGCATCCAGATCGGCGAGCTTGCCCTCGTAATCGGCGGCGAAAGAGGCGCAGGCCTCCTCCAGCCAATCCAGATCGCGCTTCAATTCCGGCGCGTCCTCGCCGGTATAAAGATCGCTCAGATCCCATTCCGGCAGATCGCCCAGACCGTCCCCGGTAGAAGAAGCGTTGGCATCATGAACGGGGAAAGGAAGCTGGAACATCGCAAAAGACCTCATTGAGCATGTCGCCCAAGACTTAAGGCGCACCGCGTGCAGGCACAAGCGCCAGGCCCCGGCTTCTTCTGGCCAAAAATATCCTCGGGGAGCGCGAGGGGGAAACCCCCTCGCATCGGTCGCCTCGCGCAGCGAGGCGAAACCGCTCAGCCAAAGCTGCGCAACATCTCTTTCAGATCCTCCAGCGTATTGGCCTCCTGCACCGGCTTGTCCTGCCGCCACCGGCTCATCCGCGGAAACCGCAGCGCGACACCGGATTTGTGCCGCGGGCTTTCATGAATGCCCTCGAAGGCGATCTCGAACACATGCGCGGGCGTGACCTGCCGCACCGGGCCAAAGCGGTGCTGCGTGTTCTTGCGCACCCAGGCGGTGATCTGGCGAAACTCCGCATCCGTCAGCCCCGAATAGGCCTTGGTAAAGGGGATCAGCTCATTTCCCTGCCAGACCGCGAAGGTGAAATCGGTGAAAAGGTTGGCACGCCGCCCTTGCCCTTGCTGGGCATAGATCATCACCGCGTCGATGGTCAGCGGATCCAGCTTCCATTTCCACCAATCGCCCTTCTTGCGCCCGGCCAGATAGGGGCTGTCGGCTCGCTTCAGCATCAGCCCCTCGGCCCGGACCTCGCGCGCTGTGCTGCGGGCCAGGGCGAGGGTCGCCCAATCCTCAAAGGGCAATTGCGGGGAAAGGCGCACGGGCGCGTCCTTCGGTAGATCTGCCAGCAACGCCTGCAGCCGCGCGCGCCGCATGCCAAAGGGCAACGCCCGCAGATCCGCTCCGGCGTCTTCCAGCAGGTCATAGGCGTAAAGGATCACCGGGGCCGCGCGCAGCAGGCTTTTGGGCACGCTCTTGCGCCCGATGCGCTTTTGCAGCGCATTGAACGGCATCGGCGCACCATCCCAGGCCAGGATCTCCCCATCCAGCACGGTGCCGTCGGGCAGAAAATCCAGCGCCCGGGCCAGTTCGGGGAACCGGTCGGTCATCAACTCCTCGCCACGCGACCAGACGTAATGGGTGCCGCCGCGCAGGATCAATTGCCCCCGGATGCCGTCCCATTTCCACTCGGCGCGCCACGCGTTGGGCGCGCCCAGCGTCTCGGGCGCATCCTCCAGCCCGTACGCCAGGTAGAACGGATAGGGGCGCGAGGCATCCGCACCGGGAACCTCGGCCTCGATCAGCGCGTTATAGGTAGTGGTGTCGGGCGACCAGTCGCCCATCAGCCGATGCGCCAACTCGGCCTCATCCTTGCCGGTGGCCTGGGCCAGCGCACGGGTCATCAGCTTTTGGCTGATCCCGATACGAAACCCGCCCGTGATCAACTTGTTAAAAAGAAAGCGGGACGTGGCATCCAGCTCATCCCAGGCCGCCAGAACGGCCAGCTTGCGCCGCGGTTCTTCAACCTCAGAAAGACCCCGCAACATATTGATCCAATGAGTTAACCCATGATCGCTGTCGGTTTGTGCGGGCGGCAGGAAAAGGGCGATCGTCTCCGCCAGATCGCCGACAATCGGATAGGCCTCCTCAAACAGCCATAACGGATAGCCTGCCGCCTCCGCCGCCCATTCCCTGAGCCGGGTCGTGGTCACCGCACGCTTTGGCCGCCTGCCGGAAAAGAGCGCCACCGTCCACAGCCTGTCGGCCTCTGGGGCCGAGGCGA
This sequence comes from Aestuariivita sp., assembly GCF_021404545.1. GTDB lineage: Bacteria > Pseudomonadota > Alphaproteobacteria > Rhodobacterales > Rhodobacteraceae > Aestuariivita. The sequence continues at coordinate 15,299 of NZ_JAAWWD010000073.1, read as the reverse complement.
AATACGCCGCCAAGGCGGCTACTTTGACGTTTGTCTTGGTGCTTTGGTCGATGCGGGTGAACAGGCGGGCGAACTCCTTCATGCTTCGGCCTCGTCAAGCGTTTCGCCATCGAACTCGGTCGGCACCACATGTGCCTCAAGATCCTGTGTATTCAACCATCGCGTGAAGATATCGGTGTAACCATGGGTTACATAAATATTTTCGGCCTGCGATTCCTTGATCGCCCGGTTCAGGCCGTCCCAGTCGGCATGGTCGGAGATGACAAAGCCCCGGTCCGCCGCACGGCGCCTGCGCACCCCGCGCAGCTGCATCCAGCCGCTGGCAAATCCGGTGGAGAGCTTGCCGAATTTCCGCGCCCAGGCGGACCCGAATGCCGAGGGCGTTGCCAGAACCAGAGCGCCCGGGTGATCGGCGATCCGGGTATCTGCTGTGACAGGAACGGTGTCGGGCAGGGTGATCCCCTGGCTCCGCATCACCCGATTGGTGTTCTCGACCGCGCCATGGGTCAGCACCGGGCCGATGCCGGTATCCAGAAGGCTCAGCAATCGCTGTGCCTTTCCCAGCGCATAGGCGCCCAGCATCGGTGTCCGCCCCTCGGCCAGAGAGCTGCGCCACCAGGCGTTGATCTCCGCTCCGACCTGGGCCTGCGGGCGCCAGCGAAAGACCGGAAGGCCAAAGGTGCTTTCAGTGACAAAGGCATGACAGCGCACCGGCTCGAACGGGGTCGACAGACCGTCATCCTCCAGTTTGTAATCCCCCGAGACGACCCAGATCTCGCCACCAACCTCGACCCGTATCTGGGCCGAGCCGGGCACGTGACCGGCCGGGTGGAACGACACAGTGGCCATACCTAAAGTAAGCTTTGCCCCATAAGGCACTGTTTCAATGCTGATATCGCCCAGCCGGTGCCGCATCACAGGGGCGGCGATACCTGTGGCCAGATACCGCGCATGTCCGGGGCGCGCATGATCGGCATGCCCATGGGTGATCAGCGCCCGATTCACCGGGCGCCAGGGGTCGATGTAAAAATCGCCCGCCGGGCAGTAGATTCCCTTGTCGGTAAAGATCAAAACCGGATCGCGCGTCATGCTCCAACAATAGCGCCGCACGCGGGCTGCGCCAGATCAACCGGCGCGCGCCATATTCGCCTGCGCCTCACCCCGCGCGAAAAGATCCAGCATCTGTTCGAGAATGAGGGTGCGCGTGGCGGGCCCTTCCATGAGAACCTCATGCTGCGCGTCCGGGACGATCTGGAACGTACCGTTTGGCCAGTTTGCCATGCGCGCGCGCATTTTCTCCCGGTCCACGATCGATTCGCGCTCGCCCACAAATGTCATTGCAGGGATTGCGGGGGCAGGCGCGCGCATCAGATAGCGGCACTCCTGCAAGGCCTCCCCCAGCCAGCGCAGACTGGGACCACCCAGCGCAAGATCCGGATAGGTCGAGATCTGCCGTTTCATCAGATCCCACATCGGCCGGTCGGTGGTGAGCATGTTATCGGCGAACTCCGAGGTGGCGACGTAGTTTTCAATACTGGTCGTGGGGGGCAGGCGATGGTCCTGGCCGGTCCAGCCGCTGGCATAGTAAAGCCCCCAGGCCAGTTGCCGCATGCCGGGCGCGATCAGGATGCCCCACATCGGCCCGGTAAAGGTGGCGCTTTGCACATCCAGCCCATCGATCACCGCCCGCAGCGCAATCGCGCCACCCATGGAATGGCCCAGCACATGCCAGGGGCGCGGCATCTCCAGCGCTTCGGCAACCGCGATCATCGCGGCAACATCGTGCTGATAGTCGGGAAACGAGTGCACATGGCCCACGCGGCGGTCCGGCAACAGCCGGTCGGCCAGCCCCTGACCGCGCCAGTCGATGGCCATCATCGCATAGTTGCGCAGCGCCAGCTCACCGGCTGTGTTCGCGTATTTCTCGATAAACTCGGTGCGCCCCGGCATCAGCAACAGCGTGCCTTGCGCACCCTCCATCGGCCAGGCACCCACGCGCACGCGCACGCCATCCGCCGCAGTGGTCCAATAGGCGGCCCCGGTGTCGGGGCCGTCGGCCACATCCGCCAGATACGGGGCCGCCTCCAGAACCATCAGGCCAGAACAGCGGCGAGTTTCATCGCCACGCCCATATCGCCGTCCACGCTCAGCTTGCCGGTCATGAACGCGCTTGTCGGGTTGGTTTCCCCTTCGAGGATCGACTGGAACGTCTCAACATCCGCCTTCAGCGTGACGTCGGCCTCGTCATCCGAGATCCGGGCGCCATCGCTATCCATGAAAATTGACCCTTCGTCGGCAATCTCGAACTTGGCTGTGCTGTCAAAACCGTTGGTCTCCAGCTTGCTGTTCAGTTCGGTCACTGCCTGGTTGAGGATATCGCTCATTATCACACTCTCGTTTTCGGGCGCGCCCTGTCTGGATTTTATGGCGCACCGGGTTACACTCATCAATGTTATGAGCATTAGGCACACCAATCTCAAAGGTACCGTGGCGGCAGGGCTGCTGATAGTCATGTTTTCCTTACCTTTGGCCGCCCAGACGGCGGAAGAGCAGGGGCTGTTGGCCGATCTGGCCCAGGCCGACCCGGATGCAGCGATCCGGATTGATCGTGAGTTGCAGGCGATCTGGTCCAAAAGCGGATCCTCTTCGATGGATCTGTTGTTGCGCCGGGGCCGTGAGGCGATGGAGGCCGGGGAGACACGTGTCGCGATCGAGCATCTGACAGCCCTGACCGATCACGCGCCGGACTTTGCCGAGGGCTGGCATTTGCGCGCCCAGGCCTATTATGGCGCGGATCTTTATGGCCCGGCTGTTGCGGATCTTGAGCGGGCGCTGGCGCTCAACCCTCATAATTACGACGCGATTTTCGGTCTGGGGGCGGTGCTGGAATCGTTTGGTGATCACGCGGGTGCGTTTGAGGCCTATTCCCGCGTCAAGGCTATGCATCCCCATCACGAGGACGTAGACAGCGCCCTGGCGCGTCTGGAATCGCGCGTCAGCGGCACATCGCTTTAATCCGGCGTTTCGGCCCCGATAATCAGGAGCACGCCGTTGGCAGGCGCATCGCGGGTCGTGGCCGTTCTGGGCCCGACCAATACAGGCAAGACCCATTACGCGATCGAGCGGATGCTGGGCCACCGCACCGGGGTGATCGGTCTGCCGCTGCGGCTGCTGGCGCGCGAGGTCTATGACCGGATCGTGGCTGTGCGCGGCCCCTCCGTCGTCGGGCTGGTCACCGGAGAGGAACGGATCGTGCCGCCGCGCACCCAATACTGGGTCTGCACGGTCGAGGCGATGCCCGAGGGCATGGGGTGCGATTTTCTGGCCGTCGACGAGATCCAGCTTTGCGCCGATCCCGAACGCGGCCATGTCTTTACCGACCGGCTGCTGCGTGCGCGCGGCCTGCACGAGACGCTGTTTCTGGGCTCGGACACGATGCGCGGTCCGATTCGCGCGCTCGTGCCAGAGGCGACGTTTCACGCCCGCGAGCGGATGTCGCAGCTGGTCTATTCCGGCGCGAAAAAGATCAGCCGGATGCCGGCGCGTTCGGCCATCGTGGGGTTTTCGGTTGAAAACGTCTATGCGATCGCCGAACTGATCCGGCGCCAAAAAGGCGGGGCGGCGGTGGTGATGGGTGCGCTCAGCCCGCGCACGCGCAATGCGCAGGTGGCGCTCTATCAGAATGGCGAGGTCGATTATCTGGTGGCCACGGATGCCATCGGAATGGGGCTGAACCTCGATATCGACCATGTGGCGTTTTCGGCGCTGACGAAATTCGACGGCCGGCGGATGCGCCCGCTGGCCCCCAATGAGCTGGCGCAGATTGCAGGGCGCGCGGGGCGGGGCATGTCGGACGGTACCTTTGGCGTGACCGGCGAGGCGCGCCCTTTGGAGGAGGGTGTGGCACGAGCGATCATGGATCACCGCTTCACGCCGCTCAAAAAGCTCAACTGGCGCAATGCCGATCTGCAATTTGGGCATGTGGAGGCGCTGATCCGCAGCCTGGAGGCCCCGCCCGAAGGCGAACATCTGGCCCGCGCGCGCGAGGCCGATGACCTGATGGTGCTGAAATCGCTGGCGCAGGAGGCCGATGTGATGGCGCGCGCCAGCGACGGGGCCTCGGTGCGGCTTTTGTGGGACGTGTGCCGGATCCCGGATTTTCGCGGGATCAGCCATGCCGAACACGCCGGCCTCCTCCAGGTCATCTTCGGGCACCTGCACGAACGCGGTTGCGTGCCGACCGATTGGTTTGCGCGCCAGATTACCCGTATCGACCGCACCGATGGCGATATCGACGCGCTGTCGAAACGGTTGGCGTATATCCGCACATGGACCTATGTGGCGCAGCGAAACGGCTGGGTCGCCGATGAAAGCCATTGGCGCGAGCAAACCCGCGCGGTAGAAGACAGGGTGTCGGACGCGCTGCACGAGCGCCTGACCCAGAGATTTGTGGACCGGCGCACCTCGGTGCTGTTGCGGCGGCTCAAGCAGAAGGAGGCCCTTTTGGCCGAAGTAAGCGATACCGGTGATGTCACCGTCGAAGGGGAATTTGTCGGGCGGCTCGACGGGTTCCGGTTCATTTTGGACAAGGGCGCCAGCGGGGCCGAAGAAAAGGCGCTGAAATCGGCCTCGTTGCAGGCGTTGGCGCCGCATTTCCATTTGCGCGCGGACCGCTTTTATAACGCCCCCGATACCGAGATCGATTTTACCGAACAGGGCGGCCTCATGTGGGGCGACCAGGCGGTCGGCAAGCTGGTGGCGGGCCCTGATCCGATGCGCCCGCAGGTCGATGTGTTTGTCGACGATGTGGCCGGGCCGGAGGTGCTGCAAAAGGTACAGCGCCGGTTGCAGCATTATCTGGATCGCAAGGTGGCGAGCCTCTTTGAGCCACTGATTGCCCTGCAGCGCGACGAGACATTGACGGGGCTTGCGCGCGGCTTTGCATTTCGCATGGTCGAACATCTGGGCATTATCTCGCGCCAGGAGGTGGCCGGCGAGGTCAAGGAACTGGACCAGGACGCGCGCGGCAGCCTGCGCAAACATGGCGTGCGGTTCGGGCAGTTCACAATCTTCATGCCGCTGGTGCTGAAACCCGCGCCGACGCGGCTGCGCCTGGTGTTGTGGTCCTTGTCGCAAGGGTTGCAGGAGTTTCCCGAGGCCCCGCCTCCCGGCCTGGTGACGATTCCGAACATGCCCCATGCGCCCGACGGCTATCTGGCGATGGCAGGCTATCGTGGTGCAGGGGAACGGGCCATTCGCATCGACATGCTGGAACGGCTGGCCGATATGCTGCGATCGGAAAACAGCCGCGCCGGGTTTGAGGCCAAGGCCGATATGCTGTCGATCACCGGTATGACGCTGGAGCAGTTCGCCGATCTGATGCAGGGTCTGGGATACCGCGCGGAAAAGGGCGAGCGCGTGAAGGTCAAGCAGACCCCCGTCGCGCCCGATGCCACGTCGGCGGATGCGCCCGCCGACACCGATCCCGCCGCGCCAGCCGAGCCGCCCGAGGCCGCCGCTGCCGATACCGCGCAAGCCGCCCCGTCCGATGCGACAGCAGAGACATCCCAATCCACGTCCTCGGACGAGACGGCGCCCGCCGAAACCGCCGTCTCGTCCGAGACCGATCCGGCGGTCCCAGACCCCGGAGAGGCGCCAACCGCACCGGAGATGGAGGTGTTTTATACATTCACCTGGGGGGGCAACCGGCGCGACCGTCAGGGCGGGCGTCCACAAGGGGACCGCGCAGGCCGCAAGCTCGGTGCCAAGCCCAAGGGCAAAAAACCCGATCCCAAGCGGGGCGGTGGCGATGCCAAGGGTCCGCAGAAATTCTCGGCCCGGCCACCCAAAAGAGACAAGCCGATTGATCCCGACAACCCGTTTGCGGCGGCTCTGATGGGGCTGAAGGACAAGACCTAGCGCCTGTGACACCGTCCTGCGAAAAACTCCGCCTCGACAAATGGCTGTGGCAGGCGCGGTTCTTCAAGACGCGGTCGCTGGCGGCGCGCGAGATTTCGGCGGGCCACGTCCGTGTCAATGGCGACAAGACTGAAAAGCCCGCGCGCGCCGTCACGCCGGGCGATGTGCTGACCTTTGTTCAGGCGCGCCGCGTGCGGGTGGTGCGCATCGAAGCGCTGGGAACCCGCCGCGGGCCTGCCCCCGAAGCGCAGACCCTGTACATCGATCTCAGCCCGGATGAGGACAACCGCGCTCAAAACCCAAGCTACGAGGGAAAAGGTCGCCCCACCAAACGCGACAGAAGGTCGCTGGATCTTTCTCGCCGTCAGACGCTTGAATGACGCGCCTTGCTGTTCTAATTGATCAGCAACTGTCCAGGAAAGTTGACTCCCGCATATGACTTATGTCGTCACCGACAATTGCATCGCCTGTAAATACACCGACTGCGTCGAAGTGTGCCCCGTGGATTGCTTTTACGAAGGTGAGAACATGCTCGTCATTCATCCCGATGAATGCATCGATTGCGGCGTGTGCGAACCGGAATGCCCCGCCGACGCAATCCGGCCGGATACGGAGCCGGATATGGAGAAATGGGTGGAGTTCAACCGCAAATTCTCGGACAACTGGCCGGTGATCATCACCAAGAAGGATCCGCTGCCCGAGGCCGACGCGCGCGATGGCGAGCAGGGCAAGATGGACAAATACTTCTCCGAAGCGCCGGGCGAAGGGGGCTGATCGATTCGCCAAACCTGATCAGGGGCGGCGAAAACGGGGAATAGGGCAGCGGTTGCTCCCTTTTTATTCCCCTTGTTTTTAAAGGCTTCCGGACTGTTTCCACCAGGACGCCTTTCGATCTGCGCCGATTTATGCTATATGATCAAACAATGGATCAAACGAACGGATATCTCCAGGCATCGTCGTTGCGTCGGGAGACGTGAACAGCAACAGAGTATGACAACTGGTCGGGGCAAACACATTGGCCCGTCGGTTGTCTTTTTGTCGCCGGTATGTCCGAAATGATGGGAAAAACGCATGAGCAAGTCAAAGAAACTCGATTTCCGCGCGAATGAATACGTGGTGTATCCGGCCCATGGTGTCGGTCAGATCGTATCGATCGAAGAACAGGAAGTGGCCGGTATCACGCTGGAACTGTTCGTGATTTCCTTTGAGAAGGACAAGATGACCCTGCGGGTGCCGACGAATAAGGCCACCTCGGTGGGCATGCGCTCGCTCAGCTCGCCGGATGTGATCACCAAGGCGATGACCACGCTCAAGGGCAAGGCCAAGGTCAAGCGCGCGATGTGGTCGCGCCGTGCGCAGGAATATGAGCAAAAGATCAATTCGGGCGATCTGATCTCGATCGCGGAGGTGGTGCGCGACCTGCACCGCTCGGACGATCAGCGCGAGCAGAGCTATTCAGAGCGTCAGCTTTATGAAGCAGCCCTTGAGCGGCTCACCCGCGAGGTTGCCGCAGTCAGCGGCAATGACGAGGTTGCTGCGGCCCGCCAGGTGGATGAAGTGCTGACGTCTCGCGCAGCCTGATCTCTCGACCATGCTTTTAATAGGCCGTGCAATGGGTTGCGCGGCCTTTTGCATGTTTCGCATCACGTATCAAAGCGTGCTGCTGAGAACCAGAAGGCAGGCGATTTCAATCATCTGTTGCGTCGCGCCCAGCACATCTCCGGTTTGTCCACCGATCTTGGCCCGCGCAAGGGCCGCCATCCCCCCAGCCGCCAAAAGCGTGACCAGAAGCACAGGGGCGGCCTGCGCCCCCAGACAGGCGACAACGCCAAAGACGCCAAGGGCCGCCGCAAGCCCTGCTGCCGCCATGGGGGGGCGGCCGACCCGGTCCGACAGGCCCCCCGGCCGCGCGCGCGGCAGCGCGGCCATCAGCGTCGGCAAAACTGCCCGGGACAGCATGGCCACCGCGATTACCGCCAAGACAGACCCGTTCAGCACGACGGACAGGGCCAGCCAGCGCAACCCGACCGACAGCACCAGCGCCAATACGCCATAAGTGCCGATATGGCTGTCTTTCATGATCTCCAGCCGCCGCTCGGCCGTCCAGCCGCCCCAGAAACCGTCAACCGTATCGGCCAGACCATCTTCATGCATCGCGCCTGTGGCGATCATCTGGGCCCCGAGACAGAGGCCAGCGGCCAGCACCGGCGCAAGCCCCAGACCCAGCGCAATTGACGCAACGGCGGCGCCGATCCCCCCGACAACCGCACCGGCCAGCCCAAAGGCCCAGACGGCGCGGGCCTCACGGGCAAAACCCGCATCCGGCAGCGCGGGCAGGGGCAGCCGGGTCAAGAGAACCAGCGCCACGGGCAGATCCAGCAAGCGGATCAGAGCGGTGTCGTTTTCGCGCATGGGCAGAGGCAATCCGGGCTTGTGGGCGAACCTGCATGGGTTAAACACAGGGTCACACCAAGATGCAATGAGGCCTCCATGACAGCTTTCACCGATTTTCACGGGCTGCGTGCCCGTCTTGCCGCAGCGCCGGGCCCGGATGCCGACGCGCAGGCCGGGGCAGAAAAGCGGAACGCGCAATTGACCAAACCGCCGGGCGCGCTGGGACGGCTTGAGGATCTGGCGATCTGGTATGCCGGCTGGCGCGGCACCGCCACACCCCGGCTGGATTCACCGCAAGCGATTGTTTTCGCGGGCAATCACGGTGTGACCGTGCAAGGCGTCTCGGCCTTTCCGGCGGATGTGACCGCGCAGATGGTTCTCAATTTCCGGGGCGGCGGCGCGGCGATCAATCAGTTGGCCCAGGCCGCAGGCGCGCGTCTGGATGTGCATGCGCTGGACCTGGATCGGCCCACACAGGACTTCACCCACGCCCCGGCGATGAGCGAGGCGGAATGCGTGGCCGCATTGCTGGCGGGATGGGACGCGGTCGATCCCAAGAGCGATCTGTTGGTTGTGGGTGAGATGGGGATTGGCAACACCACCTCGGCGGCGGCGATTGCCTGCGCGCTCTTTGGTGGCACGGCGGCAGAGTGGGTCGGGCGTGGCACCGGCGTGGACGATGCGGGGCTCGCCAACAAGATCCGGGTCGTTGCCGAAGGTGTGGCGCGCCACGCAGGCGGTGACGGGCTGGAGACCCTGGCGCGCTTGGGGGGCCGCGAACTGGCCGGGATGGCCGGCGCCATCGCCCGCGCGCGGGTCGAGCGGATCCCGGTCATCCTCGACGGGTTCATCTGTTCGGCGGCGGCGGCCTGCCTTTTCAAGGTAGAGCGCAGCGCGTTGGATCACGCCGTAGCCGGGCACCTGAGTGCCGAAGGTGCGCATGGCCGCCTGTTGGAGGCCTTGGGCAAAGAGCCGCTCCTCACCCTCGGCATGCGCCTGGGCGAGGGGTCGGGGGCCGCGTTGGCGATCCAGGTGCTCAAAGGGGCCATTGCCTGTCATTCGGGCATGACCACCTTTGCCGAAGCCGGGGTCGCCGCGGGCTGAACGGCGGCTCAGGCGGGTTTCTTCTTGATCTCGCTGGCGCGGCTCAGCAGGGCCGTTTCCAGCTCTTTCTCCAGCTCGCGCGCGCGGGCGATGTATTCGGGATTGTCGCCCGGCGCCAGATCCGGGCGCCAGACCTGTGCCAGTTCGCGCACCGACATGCGGTCATGGGCGTAAAAGGTCTGTTCGGCCTCGGCCGCCTCATAGTCTGTCAGGCCGATGTTCTCCAGCACATAGCGGCCCGCGCGCAGGCTCGAATCAAAGATCTCGCGTACGATGTCATCGGCCCCCGCCCGGTAAAGGCGATAGACATGGGTCCGGTCGCGTGCGCGGGCCACGATGTGGATATCGGGCCGCTCGCGGCGGGCGAACTCCACCAGTTTCAGCGCCGCCTCGGGATCGTCGAGGGCGACGACCAGCACGCGCGCCTTGCCCAGCCCCGCGGCCTTGAGCAGTTCGGGCCGGGTGGGGTCGCCCAGAAACCCCTTGAACCCAAAGCGGCGCATCAGCTGGATCGTCTCCATATCATGGTCCAGGACGACCGTCTTGAACCCGCTCGATTGCACCAGGCGGTTCACGATCTGACCGAACCGCCCGATACCCGCGATGATGACGGGGCCTTCCTCGTCGATCTCGTCGGCCTCATGTTCGGGGGCGGCATCGATCATCCGGCGCGACAAAAGATCGTAAAGAATGAACAAAAGCGGCGTGATCAGCATCGACAGCGCAATGACCAGCAGCATCTTGGCGCCAAGATCCGGCGGCAGCACATTCTGCTGGAGCGAGAAGGAGATCAGCACGAACCCGAACTCTCCCGCCTGCGCCAGCCCCAGCGTGAACAGCCATTGATCGCGCCCCTTGAGCCGGAACGCCTTGCCCAGCCCATAAAGCACTGCCCCCTTGGCGAAGATCACCAGCAGCGCAAGCCCCAGCAGATCGAGCGGTTCGGCCAGAAATGAGCGATAGTCGATCCCGGCGCCGACAGTGATAAAGAACAGCCCCAACAGCAGGCCCTTGAACGGCTCCAGATCGCTTTCCAGCTCGTGCCGGAACTCGCTATTGGCCAGAACCACACCGGCCAGAAACGCCCCCAGCGCGGGCGAGAGGCCAACGAGCATCATCAGAAACGAGATCCCCACCACGATCAAAAGCGCCAGCGCGGTATACATCTCGCGCAGACGGGCGGCGTGGATATAGCGAAAGACGGGCCGGGTGAGATAGACACCGGCCAGAATGACGGCGGCAATGGCCCCGATGGTGACCAACGTCACGCCCCAGCCGGGCAGCCCATCGACCAGCGACAGGGCCGGGCCGTGATGACCGTCGCCGTGATGCGCGGCGTCCCCCGCCCGCTCGATCGCGCCATTGGCCGAAAGGTGCGCGGGCAGCGTCACCGCCAGAAGAGGCAGCGCCGCCAGGATCGGGATCACCGCGATATCCTGGGTCAGAAGCACCGAAAAGGCCGAGCGTCCGCCGCCGGTCTGCATCAGCCCCTTTTCCGACAGCGTCTGCAACACAATAGCGGTGGACGACAGCGACAACGCCATGCCGATCGCCAGCGCCTCGGTCCAGGGGCGGCCCATGGCCATGGCAGCGGCCATCAGGACCAGCGTGGTGATCACCACCTGCGCCCCGCCCAGGCCGATCAGCCGGTGCCGCATATCCCAAAGCGCGCGCGGTTCCAGCTCCAGCCCGATCAGGAACAGCATCATCACCACGCCGAATTCGGCGACATGCTGAAGGTCCTGCGTTTCCGAGCCAACAAGCCCCAAGGCGGGGCCGATGATGATCCCGGCGGCGAGATACCCCAGGACCGACCCCAGCCCCAGCCGCGCCGCAATGGGCACGGCAATGACGGCAGCGGCCAGGTAAATCGAGGCCTGGAACAAGAAGGTTTCCATAATACTCCTGGTGGATCAGGTCGGAAGCGGTGCGTCCCGTTTTAACTGATCCATGACAATCTGGCTTTGCACACGTGCGACAGCAGGGTGCGGCAAAAGCACCTCGTGGATCAAGGCGTTAAGCGCAGGCAGATCGCTGCAATAGACGCGCAGCAGATAATCTGCCTCTCCGGTCAGCGTCCAGGCGCTGGTTATTTCGGGGCGCAGCGCGATCAGGCGCGCAAAGCTGAGCGATTGATCGGGGCCATGGGTGCCCAGCTGGACCTGGACAAACCCCTGCACCGTGAGCCCGATGCGCGCGGGATCCAGCCGCGCGGCATAGCCTTCGATATAGCCCTCCGCCTCCAGCCGCTGGCGGCGCCTGCCGGCCTGGCTGGGCGACAGGTTGAGGATCTCGCCCAGTTGCTGGGCGGTCAGATGGGCGTCTTTCTGAAGCGCATCAAGGAGGCGTGTGTCCATATCGTCAAGCATCTGCGCGAACTCCGTATGAATCTCCCTCTCAATGCACAAATTGCGCGATTTTTGGTCAAGGCATATCGAACAATGCGCGGAATACGCGCGAAATCTTGCGTATATTTGCACCAGCGAACAGAAAAATGAGAGGAGACGCGCCGATGGGACCTTTCCCGCACAACGCCCCCCGTGCCGAGATCACCGCCGACAACCCCGCCGGGACGGATGGATTCGAATTTGTGGAGTTTGCCCATCCCGATCCGGACGCGCTGCGCACGCTTTTTGCCAAAATGGGCTATGCCCATGTGGCCAATCACAAATCCAAACGGATCGAGCTGTGGCAGCAAGGCGACATCACTTACGTGATCAATGCCGAGCCGGGCAGCTATGGCAATCGCTTTGTCGAAGAACATGGGCCCTGCGCACCGTCGATGGCCTGGCGGGTACGCGATGCGCAACATGCGTTCGATCACGCGGTCTCCAAAGGGGCCGAGCCTTACCTGGCCGACGACAAGACCGTCGACTGGCCCGCGATCAAGGGCATCGGCGGGTCGCTGATCTATTTCACCGATCAATACTGGGACACCTCGCCCTATAACGAGGAGTTCGACTGGATCACCCAATCCAAGCCCAAGGGGGAGGGGTTCTATTATCTCGATCACCTGACCCATAACGTGTTCAAGGGTAACATGGATGTTTGGTTCCGGTTTTATGGCGATCTGTTTAATTTCCGCGAGATCCGGTTTTTCGACATCGAAGGCAAGTTCACTGGCCTTTTGTCGCGCGCGCTGACCTCTCCCTGTGGCCGCATTCGCATTCCGATCAACGAGGATCGGGGCGAGACCGGCCAGATCGTGTCCTATCTGAAAAAGTACAATGGCGAGGGCATCCAGCACATCGCGGTCGGAACCGAGGATATCTATGACAGCGTGGATGCGATTTCGGAGAACGGCATCACGTTCATGCCCGGCCCCCCTGAGACGTATTATACGCTTTCCAAGCAGCGGGTGGCCGATCATGAGGAGCCGTTGGACCGGATGCAGAAACACGGCATCCTGATTGATGGCGAAGGCGTCGTCGACGGGGGAGAGACCCGGATCCTGCTTCAGATCTTCTCCAAGACAGTCATCGGGCCGATCTTCTTCGAGTTCATCCAGCGCAAGGGTGATGACGGCTTTGGCGAGGGCAATTTCAAAGCGCTTTTCGAGTCGATCGAGGCCGAGCAGATCGCCAGTGGGGAACTGGTGGCGGAATAGGGCACGGTCCATTTTCTGACACAGAAAATGCGCAGAATTTTTTGCAAAAAATTCAGCGCGCGGGCCGTGACCGTCTATGCCGGGTCCTGCGATTGAAGTGCTTTCGGAAAGACCTGACGCAGTGGACATGGCCTGAAATGAAAGATTTCAACGCGCTACAGCGCCCCGTCTCAAATATGAGACGCGTGTTCGCCGTCCTTTGACGTCACCTTAGACGCGAAAGGCGATCCGGGTGTATCCAAGTCAAAGGCGGGACGATTTGAATGATCGAGCATGCCTAAAATCGTCCGAGAAACGCTTTGGGCTCAGCCAGAGGGGATTGTGAGCACCAGGTTGCGGTTGCCCTTCTGGTAGCGCAGCTCGCTTTCACCGATGGCCGAGATCCTGCCGCCATCGAGCCGGTCGCCGACCTGGACCTTCTTGTAGCGCCCGTTGGGCAGGCGGACCAGGGCGCGGCGGTTTGACGGTGTGCCGTAGACCCCGATCAGGTTGACGCGGCGCAGATTGATCGCGTTGTTCACCGTGGCTGCGCGCGCGACCGAGGCCGAAGAGGGGATCTGCGGTGTCACTGTCGCCGCCGCTGCGGAGGCAACCTGGGTTGGTGCGGGGGCTTCGGCAGGTGCGCGGCTGGCCTGATCCACAATCCGTGCCATGTTCGATGGGCGCAGCCGGGGCGCGAGGGAGGCAAGCACCGCCTGCGCGGTGGGGGTTTCGTCGCTTTCCTCTTCGGTCCGTTCGATCTCCGGTCGCAGGCGGGGTCTGACATCCGACAGCTCATCGCGGGTCAGACCGCCCAGCTGCGTCCGCTCGGTCTGTTCCACCAGATCGCCGGGGCGCAATCGCGGGCGCAGCGCGATCACGGCCGAGGTCAGCACCTCTGGTTCGGGCGTGATGGCGACCCGTGCGGGAGTAGCCGGGGGCAGAACTGGTGGGCGTCCCAGAAAAACGGTGAACCCATCAGGGCTGAGCGCGCCGTCGGGCGAGGGCAGAACCCGGCCGTTTTCGTCAAAGGCAAACGCGGAGCCTGGGGCGGCGGGCGAGATGATTTGCCCAAGTGCCAGATCGGTTTCAAAACTCACAGGACGAGGCAGCGCCACCGCGTCCTGGACAGCGACCGGAGCGTCGATGGAGGTCAGATATAGATCGTCGAGCGTGACCAGCCCCGGCTCTCCCGGCGGGTCGGGGGCACGTTGCCAGATGCCAGAGACCACATAGCGGGCCTGGGCGGTTTCGGGGTCCAGCACGGTGGGCAGGACCGGTTGTTGCGGTGCGCGCAGCGCGTCCAGAACGGCGGCATCGGTGTCGGTCAGCCCGGTGTCGCCCGGATCCAGCGCTGCCATCTGCTCGGACGGCTCATCGGGCGTTTGCGGCGCGGGCGGGCTGTCTTGCGGGACCTGTGCGGCCCGCACCGGCTCCGCGCGCTCGAAAAGCCCGGCCAGGCCGTCTTCGCGAAAGACCGAGGCCCAGGCGGCCACACCGGCCAGAAACAGCAAGAGAACCGCCGTCAGGATCAGCCCCAGATGGCGCGGCGCGCCGCCGATCTGTGTGTCTTCGCGCATGCCAAAAATCGTCATTCGGCTGCGTTCGTCGGCAGGTTCGAAATCGACCATGGCGGTGACGGGAGCGCGGGGCGTCGCGGTCACGATGGGTCGCAGCGGAGCGGCGATCGGGGTCGCGGCGCCGGTTGTCGGCGTGGTTTGGGGGGGGGCAGGGGCCCGGCGGCTCAGAAACCGGGCCGCCCAGGTCTTGGTAACCGAGGGCCCGGGATCGGGGTCGGTCACGTCCTGGACCGCAAGCGCGGGTGTTTCCTCCGCCGGATCGGCCCGATCCGGCGCAAGCGACGCGGCCAGGAGTGCGGGGTCGGGGGTGTCTTCGTCACGGGTCGGGGTGGATGGCGCCGCATCTTGGCGCGAGACATCGTCATCCCCGCCCGCGATCTGCGGCGCGATGATCTGCGGCGATGGTGAGGACCGGGTGGCGCCGCCCAGTGCGGGGGCTGCCTGCGCTTGGCGCGTGCGCCTGCTGGAAAACCCGGGCAATGGCGGGGCCGCGCTCTCGGCGGGGGGGGGCCGCGGGGGGGGGGGCTCCGGCCAGCCCGGCTGTCCCGCAGGGGGGGCCCCCGGGGGTGGGGGCCCCGGGCCCTGGCCGGGGGGGGGTGGGGGGGCTGCCCCTCCCCCCCACAGGGGCAAAAAAAAAACCGCCCCCCCCCCGGGGGGGCCCCCCCCCCCCCCCCCCCGCGCGCGGCCCGCAGAAGGGGGGGGGGGCAAAAAAGGCG
>NZ_JAAWWD010000067.1 GCF_021404545.1 Aestuariivita sp. | reverse complement strand
CAAACTTTGCTGTTGGGCAAATCCCCCCTCGCCGGACAAAGAGTCCGGCAACCATGCAAACCATAAACCGGTCAAAACCCAGCGCGAGGGTCAAAATCAACCCAATTCTGCGCTTGAAAAAACACAGATGCTTGCCGTAGTCGATAAGCTTCTGCCGGTCGAGGTGCCCGATCTTCTCCTTGCCCAGATCGCGCTTGAGCGTCGTAAGCGTGGCGGCCTTGCTGCGACGCGGCGGTTTCCCTACCTCGCACATATCGGTTATATGAAGATCAATGAGGTCGCCAAAGGTCTGGAGGCGGGAAACGGACGACTTGTTCGGCGCCAGCCCCTGATCGACCCGGGTCTCCGCCTGGCGGGCCCAACGATGGGCGTCGTCGCGGCGGAGGAACGTCTCGCTCGCGTAGCGGCCCTTTCGTCTGATCTGGACCCGGTAGGCACCGGAGGGGAGCTTGGTGATGGAGGCCATTTTCGTGTGCGCTATGTGTGCAATGAGTCGTCGTAAAGGGGCAAATTCGGGGATATTGGGGCGTATTCCAGCGTAGAAGCATCCGCCGCCAACAGTTTGAAGATACACAAAAAATGCAAATAAATCAACACGCTATATTATCCTGTGCCCCTATGATGGATTGGACCGACCGGCATTGCCGTTATCTGCACCGGCTGCTCAGCCGTGACGTTTTGCTTTATACCGAGATGGTTACTGCGCCTGCGTTGGTGCGTGGTGGAGCGCTGCATCTGCTGGAGTTTCATCCCGCCGAGCATCCGGTTGCGCTGCAATTGGGCGGGTCGGATCCGCGTGAACTGGTGCAGGCCGCGCGACTGGGGGCGGCGGCGGGGTATGATGAGATCAACCTCAATGTCGGGTGCCCCTCGGACCGGGTGCAATCGGGCTGCTTTGGCGCGGTGTTGATGGAGCAGCCCGGCCTCGTGGCCGATTGCGTCACGGCGATGCGCGATGCGGTGGATGTCGACGTCACCGTCAAATGCCGCATCGGTGTGGATGACCAGAACCCCGAGGAGGTGTTGCCGGAGTTTCTGGCCCGCATCGTGGCCGCCGGCTGTGAACGGGTCACGATCCACGCGCGCAAGGCCTGGTTGCAAGGTCTCAGCCCCAAGGAGAACCGCGATATCCCGCCGCTCGACTATCCGTTGGTGCAGCGGATGAAGGGGCTCTTTCCCAACCTCCACATCTCGATCAACGGGGGCATCTCCTCGCTGGAGGAGGCGCAGGGGTTCCTGGATGCCGGGCTTGACGGGGTGATGATCGGGCGCGCGGCCTATCACCAGCCCGCCGATATTCTGTGCCGCGCGGACCGGCTGATCTTTGGCTCCGGGAGGGACAGCACGCCCGAACAGGCCGCGCGCGCGATGCTCCCCTATATCGAGGCACATCTGAGCGGTGGCGGACGCCTTCATCAGGTTACCCGTCATATGCTGGGCCTCTTTGCGGGACGTCCCGGCGCGCGCGGATGGCGGCGAACGCTCTCGGAAGGGGCAGTGCGCGCGGGTGCCGGGCCGGACCTGGTCGAGGCGGCGCTTGCGCAGATATCCGCACTGGATACCCAGGCTCACGCGGTGTAGAGAGCGGCTGATTTTCTATCCCCGAAACGAGGTTTTCTGATGCCCGACACGGTGCTCCTGTTGCAGATGCTGGGGCTTTTGATGGTCATCGGCGCCATCGCGGGCGTGCTTGCGGGGCTTCTGGGCGTGGGCGGCGGTATCGTCCTGGTGGCGGCGTTTTTCTATGCATTCCAGACGCTTGGCTATGACAGCCCGCAGTTGATGCAGATCTGTCTTGCCACGTCGCTGGCCACGATCATCGTGACCTCGGTACGGTCTGTTCTGAGCCATCACGCGAAAGGGGCGGTGGATTGGCAGATCCTGAAGACCTGGGCGCCGGGGATTGCGATCGGCGCGATCGGGGGGGTGATGGTAGCATCCTCGTTGAGATCCGAAACGCTTCAGGCGATCTTTGGGGTGCTGGGCGTGACGGTGGGTCTTTATATGGCCTTTGGCCGGGCGACCTGGAGGTTGGGCGAGGCGATGCCCGGCGGTTTGATCCGTGCGGCGCTCTCCCCCGTTGTGGGGTTTTTGTCGGTGCTGATGGGCATCGGCGGCGGCAGTTTCGGTGTGCCGCTGATGACGCTGTTCGGTCGGCCCATTCACCGCGCGGTTGCGACGGCGGCGGGGTTTGGCGTGTTGATCGCGGTGCCCTCGGTGATCGGATTTCTGCTGGTACCGGTTGATCCGGTGTCGCGGCCGCCTTTTACCGTGGGCGCGGTCAATGGCGTGGCTTTCCTGGTGGTGATCGCGATGACGCTGATCACGACCCCCTTGGGTGTGCGGATGGCGCATGCGATGAACCCCGCGCCACTCAAGCGGGTCTTTGCGGTTTTTCTGATCGTGGTGGCGCTGAACATGCTGCGCAAGGCACTGGGATGGTAGACGGGCTGGCGCGGTGCGGTTGGGCCCGGTTCGGCTGGGACAGCCGGACGGCGGATTGGACCGAGGCCGCGCGGGAGGCCGGGCTTAAAGCTCTTCATGATCCTGCGCTTGCGCATTGGTATGATTGTGAAAACACCTGGTTCATAGGGGTCGACGCGCTGCCCAATGACATCAGCGGCGCGCTTGCGGGCAGAGCGCTGGAAGGCCCTGCGATCGATGCGCTTCGGGACAGTTTTGGGCCGCTCCCGCCCCTTCATCCGGCACAGCTGTCGGTGATCTTTCCCGGCTATCCCAAGCCGCGCAGGGGCGAGAGTGCTCAGGGCTTTCGGTATCGTCTCAACCGGGATGCGGCCCATGTGGACGGGGTTTTGGCCGAAGGGGCCGCCCGCAGACGGTTTGTTCGCGAGCCACATGCCTGGGTGCTGGGCCTGCCCTTGACCGACAGTTCGCCAGAGGCGGCGCCAATGGTCGTCTGGGAGGGCAGCCACAAGATCATGGCCGCCGCTTTCCGCAAGGTCTTTGACGGGCATCCACCCGCATATTGGGGAGACGTGGATGTGACGGAGGTTTATCAGGCGGCCCGTCGCGCGGTGTTCGAGAGCTGCGCGCGCGTGATCGTTCACGCTCGTCCGGGGGAGGCCTATCTGGTGCATCGTCTGGCGCTGCATGGGGTTGCGCCCTGGCAGGGGCCAGAGGCGCCCGGGCGCATGATCGCCTATTTCCGGCCTGAAGTGTCGGGCGGCGGCATGTCGGCCTGGCTGGACGGGATCTGAGCCGGGTCTGACGCGATTTGCCAGGCGGTCTGCCCCGCATCGGATGGCCGTCACTCTGGCCCTGCCCACCGGATCCAATTGCCGCGCCTGCGGCGCGATTCCGATTCTCGATTTGGCGCGGGATGGCAGACGGTCAGCCGATCTGACGGGCCGCGCGCCCGCCGCGGCGTTTGGCCAGGCGCGGGGCACGGGTCGGCAGCTCATCCATGATCCGGCTGCGGTCTTCGGCGCTCATCTTCGACCATTGGGTGATTTCGTCAATGGTGCGGAAACACCCGGTACAGATCCGTTCCGCCGGATGCACGACGCAGATCTGAATGCAAGGCGATTGCACCTCGTTGCGTGTCCAGACCTGGTCGTTTGATGCGCTGTCGCTCATGATTGTGCTGCCTCATTGATATGGCGCAGTCTGTCCAGCGCTCCTTGCAAGATATAGCCCGCGGCCACATGATCAATAACCTCGGCGCGACGTTTTCGTGTCGTATCCGCCTCCAGCAGCGCCTTTTCCGCCGCGACGGTGCTGAGCCGTTCGTCCCAGAAGGTGATGGGCAGATCGGTCAGCCGCTCCAGATTGCGCGCGAACGCCCGGGTGGACTGGCACCGCGGTCCTTCGGTGCCATCCATGTTGCGCGGCAGGCCCAGGATCACGCCACCGGCCTCGCGATGGGCGATGATCTCCAGCAGCCGCGCCGCATCGAGGGTGAATTTCCGGCGCCGGATCGTTTCCAGCGGGGTTGCCACGCTCCAGATCCGGTCCGACACCGCAACCCCGATGGTCTTGTCGCCCAGATCGAGGCCCAAGAGCGTGCTCATCGGCCGCGCGGCCGCGCGGAACGCCGCGATGTCGGCGCAGATCACGGGATCAGCCCGCCCCGGCGCGCGCCGTCCCGGATAACCTCAATCGCCGCATCATCATCGGCAAAGGTCACCAGCGCATTGTTATAGACCGCGATCGCATCGGCCTCGCGCCCCAGCACGCCCAGCGAGCCGATTAGGCGCGCCCATTCCTCGGGCGGCCCGCCTTCGTCGGCCAGCCTTTCGGCAAGCCCCGAGACCATGCCTTCGATCATCGTGCGGCGATCCTCTGCCGACAGACCGTCGGCGGCTTCGATATCCTCGGCAGTGGGACCGGCCAATTCGTCGGGGTCGGGCAGCACGAAATTGTTAAAGCCTGCGCGAAACGCCATCTCCTCGATCTGGAGGCGGATCGGTGCAATCCAGGGCGCGTCCTGCGGCCCTTCGACCAAAAGCTGCTGCCACATGGCAAAAGCCTGGTCGGGGCGGCCGATCTGGCTGAGCATCAGCCCGATATAGTAGCGTGCGGGCCCGTTCTGCGGGTCGATCTGCAAGGCGCGGGTCAGCGCATCCTCGGCCCGGGGCGAGACAAAGCCACCCGCGGCCAGGATCAGCATATCGGCATAGTCGGTCCAGTCCGAGGCCGTCGCCCCCGGACCCAACAGCTCGATCACCCGCGCTTGTGCCTGATAAGCGGCGGTAAAATTGCCCAGCACGGCTTCGTTGCGGGCCAGCAGCCGGTGCCCCTGAATGTCGTCGGGCCGCGTCGCCACCGTGGTGCGCAACTGCTCCATCAAGGCCACGAAATCGGGGCTGACATCGCTGCGCTGGCTTTGTGGGGGCAGGGAGGCTTCGGCCTCCTCCTGGCTGGGACGGGTCTGGCGCGCTTCTTCGGCCAGCGCCATCCGATCGGCCAGCGCCAGATCGCCATAGCCCGGCGCTCCGATCCGGGCATAGAGAAAGAGGCTCCCCACGATCAGCACCACACCTGCGACCGCAGCCGTTATCAGACCAATGGCACGTCCGCCCGCGCCCTCTGGACCCGTTTCTTCGGCTGCGGCATCCGAGGCCAGAATGCGGCGCGAGATTTCGGCCCGGATCCGGTCGGCATCTTCGGTTCCGATCACACCGCGCGCAAGATCGCGATCCACCTCCTTGAGCTGATCGCGATAGACGCGCAAATCATAGGACGCAGCCGTTTGCGCATTGCGCGGTGTCCGCATCAACGCAAGGCCCAAAAGAAGCGCCACAGCCAGCGCCAGTGCACAGGTGAGTATCCAAAACATCATATCCCCCACTTATAACCGGCCTTGCCCCGGAAAAAGGGCAAAACGACCCATGCGGCGCCCATGTCGCAACTGAGTGATATTGCGACGGTTCGGAACGTGGACCTCTGGCCCTGTCGCGCGATATCCAAAATGCAACCCAACCGGTCGGATTCGCCCCATGAAACGCTATTCCGCTTTTGCCATCGCCCGTGAGGCGCTTCGCTTCCATTCCGGATGGGAGCGCGCCTGGGCCTCGCCCAAGCCGAAAAAGAAATACGATGTGATCATTATCGGGGCCGGCGGGCACGGCCTGGCAACGGCCTATTACCTGGGACGCAACCACGGTATCCGCAATGTGGCGATCCTGGAAAAAGGCTGGCTCGGCGGCGGCAATACCGGGCGCAACACCACGATTATCCGCTCGAACTACCTTCAGGATCCGTCGGCGGCGATCTATGAGAAATCCCGCGCGCTTTACGAGACGCTCAGCCAGGACCTGAATTACAACGTGATGTTCAGCCCGCGCGGCGTGATGATGCTGGCCCAGACGCAACACGAGATCCGCGGTTATCAGCGCACCGCACATGCCAACGCCCTGCAAGGGGTCGAGACCCAATTCGTGGGCCCAGAGCGCGTTAAGGAGCTGTGCCCGATCATCAATATCGCCGGGCCGCGTTACCCGGTGCTGGGCGCGCTGTGGCAGCCGCGCGGGGGTACCGCGCGTCATGATGCGGTGGCCTGGGGCTATGCGCGGGCGTGCTCGGATATGGGCATGGACATCATCCAGAAATGCGAAGTCACCGGCATCCGGCGCGAAGGCGCGCGGGTTGTCGGCGTGTCCACGACCAAGGGCGAGATCGACTGCGACAAGCTGGGGATCGTGGTCGCGGGCCATTCCGGGCTGCTGGCCGAACAGGCGGGCTTTCGTCTGCCGATTGAATCGGTGGCCTTGCAGGCGCTGGTCAGCGAGCCGATCAAACCCTGCATGGACGTGGTGGTGATGGCCAATACCGTGCATGGCTATATGAGCCAGTCTGACAAGGGCGAGATGGTGATCGGTGGTGGCACGGATGGCTACAACAACTATACCCAGCGCGGCTCGTTCCACCATATCGAGGAGACCGTGCGCGCCCTGATCGAGACCTTCCCGATGATTTCCCGCCTCAAGATGCTGCGCCAATGGGGGGGCATCGTTGATGTGACCGGCGACCGCTCTCCGATCCTGTCGAAAACGCCGGTGGAGGGTGTGTTCATCAATTGCGGCTGGGGCACCGGCGGGTTCAAGGCGATCCCCGGTTCAGGCTGGGGCATGGCCGAGCTGATGGCCAAGGGCCACTCCCCTCTGACCGACGCCTTCGGACTGGAGCGGTTCCGCGAAGGCCGGTTCATCGATGAAAGCGTCGCGGCGGGGGTGGCCCACTAATGCGGGCGGTTCCAATCATGCACGGCGCGGTGCTGCGCCCGGATGATTTCACTTTCGGTATGCGCGCTGTTCTTGGGGCGCAGGTTCAGGTTATGCTTAAGCAAGCTCCGGTGCTTTCTGCGTTCGATAAACGCCAGGACCGCACTCAGCGCGATCAACCCAACCAACATCACGACAATCGTCTTCATCTCGGCTCCAGGCTCCGTCGTCTCGGGGCAAATCGCTCAGCGGCGTCGAATGGGCCGGTCGGGCGGGTCTTCGCGCGGGCACACCGGGCGCATGGCGTATGCCAGCGCATTCAGGCCCAAAAAGCCACCCGAGACTATGATAAGGTACAAGCTTTCCATAGGTTCGAGATGGGAATCCGGGCTCCGCGTGTCAAGGTGCCGGGGGCGCGGAATGGCGTATGACTCCGACATGGCAGAAACCATGCGCGCCGATCTGGGGGTCGAGCCGGGGCTGTCGGAAAAGAAGATGTTCGGCGGCCTGTGCTTCTTTCTCGATGGCAACATGACCTGCGGTGTGGGCGGGCAGGGCGCGCTCTATCGTCCGGGCAAGGCGGCCGAGGCCCGCGCGCTGGCCCATGACGCGGTCAGCCCGATGATCATGGGCACGCGCCGGATGGGCGGGTTCGTGCGGCTGTCGGATGACGGGTTCGCCGATGATGATTTGCGCAAGACCCTCACACAGATGTCACTGGCGCATGCCGCCAGCTTGCCGGTCAAGGGGTAGGGGATGCGCCGCTTTTTGCCGATCCAAACGCTGCCAGCAGGTTTTGGCCTGACTGCGCCGACCATTCCGGCTGTCGCTGGCCGATCCGCACGCTTGGCCGACGCTTGCGTTGCGGGGGGTCAGAAGCCTGCGATCCTGAGCACCTTCATAACGGAGGAAGTCTCATGGACGAATTCTCGACATCACGTCCCGCGCACCCGCGCGGCGAAGGCACTGGGTTCTGGACGTTGGGCGCCGTTTTGGTTGTGCTGGTTCTGGTCATTGCGATCATCGGACTGGGCAGTGCAGGCGGCAGCGATGACCCTGCCGCAGTGCAGGACCCCGCTGCGGCCTCGACCCCCGCGCCGATCATTTCCGAGTAACCCGCCTCGCACCGGCGGCGGGCGCCCAGCGGTGCCCGCCGCCTCACTCGGCCTTGTCAGAGTTCTGCGCCTTGAGGGCCGCTTCGCTGCCAAAAAACATGATATCCGAGATATCGACAAAAGTGCCCTCGGCCTTGCGTTTGGCTACCGCCCGGCGCTCCATCCAGAACATGCACAATGCCCCCAGACCCAGCGCGCCGAACACCACAAAGGCCAGCAGTGTTTCATTCATCGGTTCTCTCCTTGTTCGCAAAAACTGTCAGGATTGATTGACAGTATAGCCCGCGCCTTTGCACCGCGCCACGATTTCCTGCCTGTCTTGAGAAAAGGAGCCGCCCCATGCTGATCCTTGAATGCCCCTATTGTGGCGTCCTGGCCGATGAAACCGAACTGACCCCCGGAGGCGAGGCTCATCTCAAACGCTTCGGTCCCGGATCCAGCGATGAAGCGTTCCACGGCTATCTGTTTGAACGTGAAAACCCCCGAGGTGTGCATTTCGAACGCTGGCGCCATTCCTACGGGTGTGGCAAGTGGTTCCACGCCGCGCGCGCGACCGACACGCTCGAAGTCTTTGGAACCTACTCTGCGCAGGTCTTCGACCCCCCCGAAGAGATCCGCAAGAAAATCACCGCCAAACGCCCGGGCTGGACCTGGAAGGATCTGAGCTGATGCAGTTTCTTCTCGCCAAAAATACGCAAGACCAACGGCAGACCACGCGGAAAGGCCAGCAGACATGAGCACCCGCCTCTCCACATTCGGTCGCCTCATCGACCGCTCGGTCCAGGTGAAATTCACCTTCAACGGCACGTGGATGCGCGGCCATCCCGGCGATACGCTCGCCTCGGCTCTTCTGGCCAATGATCAGATGCTGGTGGGCCGGTCGTTCAAATACCACCGTCCGCGCGGCATCGTGGCGTCGGGTGCCGAAGAACCCAACGCGCTGGTCAATCTTGGCAAGGGTCCCACGTTCGAGCCCAACCAGCGCGCCACCACGACCGAGCTTTATGACGGCATGACCGCCACGTCTCAGAACCACTGGCCCAGCCTCGATTTCGATATCGGTGCGATCAACACCCATCTCAGCAGGGTCCTGCCCGCTGGCTTTTACTACAAGATGTTCATGTATCCGCGCGCCTTCTGGAAACATGTCTATGAGCCGTTCATCCGCCAATCTGCCGGTCTGGGGCAAGCCCCCAAGGATCGCGATGCCGATACGTATGAGCATTTCTACGCCTTTACGGATGTGCTGGTCATCGGCGGCGGAATAGCGGGGCTGCAAGCCGCCAAATCCGCGGCTGAGACAGGTGCCAGGGTCCTTCTGATCGAGCAGACCGCCCATTGGGGCGGGCGCGCCATGGTCGATGCGCAGGATGCCGAAACCGTCAACGGGGCCCCTGTGGATAAGTACGTGGATGAGATCACCGCGCAGCTGTCGCAGATGCCCAATGTCACACTGCGCACCCGTTGCATGGGCGCGGGTATCTATGACCACGGCTATGTGCTGGCTTATGAGCGGTTGCGGGATCACGCGCCGGAAACGCCCGGTCCGCGCCACAGGCTCTGGCGCGTGCGTGCAGGCCGGGTCATCACCGCCACCGGGGCGATTGAACGGCCCTTATCCTTTGCGGGTAATGACCTGCCCGGGGTGATGCTGGCGTCAGCTTTGCGCGATTACGTGGTCAATTACGGCGTTTCCGCAGGCGACCGGACAGTGATCGCGACCAACAATGACGACGCCTATCTGACGGCAATTCTCCTGAAAAAGGCGGGTCTGGAGGTCCCGAGGATTCTGGATGCCCGCCCTCAGGGCGGCGGTGCGCTGATGGCCGAGGCGCAGGCGCTGGGCCTGCGCGTCGATACCGGCCGGGCGATTGCCAAGGTCAAAGGCGGGCGCCGGGTCTCCAAGGTGCAGATCTGCGCGCAGGCCGGTGAAGGCGGCGTGCTCGACGAGGTTGCGTGTGATGCGGTGGCGATGTCGGGCGGCTGGTCTCCGGTCGTACATCTGTGGTCCCATTGCGGTGGAAAACTCCTTTGGGATGAGGGTCATGCGATGTTCCGCCCCGATGTGGATAACCCGCCGCGCAGCCACGATGGCGCAGGCTTTGTCGCCTGTGCCGGCATGGCCAACGGTGCCATGACGCTGGACGCTGTCTTGCACGACGCACACGATGCCGGGCAGGCGGCGGCCGAGGCGACCGGCCATAGCCCCAAACGCAGCAAGGCCCCGGCGGCGACGTCCTGCACCGCCGCGCCTCTGGCGCCGGTCTGGCTGATGCCTCAGGGCGCCAAACAGGAGCTGCGCGCCAAGACCTGGCTCGATTTTCAGAACGATGTCAAAGTCACCGATGTGCAGCTCGCGGCGCAGGAAGGGTTCGAAAGCGTCGAGCACACCAAACGCTATACCACGCTGGGCATGGCAACGGATCAGGGCAAGCTCAGCAATATCAACGGGCTGGCAATCCTGTCGGACGCTTTGGGCCAGCCGATCCCGGCCACCGGTACGACAACGTTCCGCCCGCCCTACACACCCATTTCGATGGGCGCCATCGGCGGAGAGGCGCGCGGCGACGTGTTCCAACCGATCCGGCGCACGCCGATGCATGACTGGCACGCGGCCAATGGCGCCCAATCGGAGCCCGTGGGCCATTGGCGTCGTCCTTACGCCTATGTCCGGCAGGGTGAAGACGCCCATGACGCGGTGATGCGCGAGGTAACCAATACCCGCACCCATCTTGGCATCCTTGATGCCTCGACACTGGGCAAGCTGATCGTCAAGGGCTCCGATGCGGGGCGCTTTCTCGATATGCTCTACACCAACGTGATGAGCAGCCTCAAGCCGGGCCGCTGCCGCTATGGGCTGATGTGTTCGGAGAACGGATTTCTCAGCGATGATGGCGTTGTGGCCCGCATTGATGAGGACACCTGGCTCTGCCACACGACCTCGGGCGGCGCCGACCGGATCCACGGGGTTATGGAGGAATGGCTGCAGACCGAATGGTGGGACTGGAAGGTCTATGTTGCCAACGTGACCGAGCAATACGCCCAGATCGCGGTGGTCGGTCCCAACGCGCGCAAGGTGCTTGAGAAACTGGGCGGCATGGATGTGTCCGCCGGTACGCTCAGCTTCATGGGTTGGGCCGATGGCACCATCGGTGGGTTCGACTGCCGGGTCTACCGTATCTCTTTTTCGGGCGAGCTGAGCTATGAGATTGCCGTCAGAGCCTCGGAAGGCCAGGCGTTCTGGGACGCGCTCATGGCCGCGGGACAGGCGTTCGGCGTCATGCCCTACGGGACCGAGGCGCTGCATATCATGCGCGCCGAAAAGGGGTTCATTATGATCGGGGACGAAACCGATGGCACGGTGATCCCGCAGGATCTGGGCCTTGACTGGGCGATTTCGAAAAAGAAAGAGGATTATCTGGGCAAGCGTGCGCAGCAGCGCAGCCATATGATCGATCCGAACCGTTGGAAGCTGGTGGGGCTGGAGACGATCGACGGGTCGGTTCTGCCCGATGGAGCCTATGCGGTTGCGCCGGGCATGAATGCCAACGGCCAGCGCAACATGATCGGGCGCGTGACCTCGACCTATCACTCACCGACGCTGAACAAGGGTATCGCCATGGGACTGGTCCATAACGGCCCCGGGCGGAGGGGCGAGATACTGGAGTTTCCCGGCACCGATGGCACGAACTACAAGGCCAGGATCGTGAGTCCGGTTTTCTATGACCCGGAAGGGGAGAAGCAGAATGTCTAAGGTCATCTCCGTCCTCAACCAGGCCCGGTTCCACGGCATCGCCGATGTGACCGAACTGGGGGTGCAAGGCATGATCAGCCTGCGGGGCGATCTGTCCTCAGCCAGGTTGAAAACGGCGGCACGGACAGCGACAGGCGCGACCGTGCCCGAACCCCATCGGGTCACGATCAGCGACCAGGGCGGCCTATGCTGGATGGCGCCTGACGAGCTATTGGTTTTGGTGCCTTACGCGGAGGTTTCCACCCGCCTGACAAAGCTGCAAGATGCGCTGGCAAAGGATCACGCCCTGGCTGTCGACGTGTCAGATGCGCGGGCCGTCTTTCAGCTCGGTGGGCCGCATGCCCGCGAGGTGCTGGCCAAACTCAGCCCGGTCGATCTGTCAGCGCGAGCATTTACCCCCGGCATGCTGCGCCGCACCCGCTTGGCACAGGTCGCAGCCGCGTTCTGGATGACGCAGGACGAGGCGTTCCGGATTGTCTGTTTCCGCTCGGTCGCGCAGTATGTTTTTGACCTTCTGAGTATTGCGGCACAGGACGGCAGCGAGGTCGACGCGTTGTGAACGTGGCACCCAGGTCTTGGACGCGCGGCGCAAGCCCGCCATCCGGGAAGGTCGTATTTTTGGCAAGAAGAAGACCGGGGTAACGCTCTTTTCTTCTTCTTGCTTGCAAATACCGACGGGGAGTTTGAGGGGCTGGCCCCTCAATCATCGGCCGGTTGTCCCGCTTTGCGCGGTGCACCCTTGACGCGGACGCAGCCCCGCCGCATGTAAAGTTCCAGCGAAACACACCAAACAGTGGGGGCCACCATGGCTTTTGAACTTCCTGATCTTCCTTACGCCCATGATGCTCTGGCCGACAACGGCATGTCGAAAGAGACACTCGAATATCATCACGATCTGCACCACAAGGCCTATGTCGACAATGGCAACAAACTGATTGCCGGGACCGAGTGGGACGGAAAATCCTTGGAAGAGATTATTACCGGCACCTACGACGCCAATGCGGTGGCCCAGAATGGGATCTTCAACAACATCAGCCAGCTGTGGAACCACAACCAGTTCTGGGAGATGATGGGGCCGGGCGCGTCCGCCATGCCCGGAGAACTGGAAAAAGCGCTGACCGAGGGTTTTGGCTCTGTCGATGAGTTCAAATCGCAATTCTCCGCCGCGGGCGCGGGCCAGTTTGGCTCAGGCTGGTGCTGGTTGGTCAAGAACGCCGACGGCTCATTGGCGGTGACCAAGACGGAAAACGGTGTGAACCCGCTTTGCTTCGGTCAGACGGCGCTTTTGGGCTGCGATGTGTGGGAACACTCCTATTACATCGACTTCCGCAACAAGCGTCCTGCGTATCTGACAAACTTCCTCGACAATCTGGTCAACTGGGAGAACGTCGCGTCGCGCATGTAAGCGGCGATCCGAGACCTCTTGGAAACGCCTCGCCTGGTTTGGCGGGGCGTTTGCATTCTCGTGCCAGTCTCGGGCATGGCGCGCGCCCGCAGCGCCTGCCCATAATGCGCGGAGGTCCGCGCGTTCATCGTGAGCAGTTCGACAGCCCGGAGGACGTGACCCCGCCTCAACCTCTTGCCTCCGTCGTCGGCCAGTGCCGCAGGAGCGCGGGTCGAGCGAGGATCAACCCGGCATGACAGAAACGCCAGCGTCGCGGTCTGAGCGAAGCGGCCTGGCAGTTGCCCGGCACGGACGACCTCTTCCGGTGGCATTGCCTCGCCTACGAGATATATGATCTCGGGGGCGCAGCAAACCGCCAGACTGATGTCGGTGTCGTCCAGGCGAAGGGGGATAGCCGGAACCGTTCTGTCTCAAGAGCCGCGGCGCGGACTGCGATCAAGTTTGGCTGGTTTCCGCCAATGTCGTACAGGGTGAGCGGTTGCGGCAATATCGGGACCACGCTCGACAATTGTCTGCCTCGGAAAGAGCCCTGTTACAACAGTGCCGCGCGCAAGCCAGCGATCAGGTCTTGTGGCGTCTGAGTGACCGAAACGAACCGCTTGAGCGACGGGTCGGCAAAGCCTTGTTCGATGACATGATCAACCAGAGCGATCAACGGATCCCAGTAGCCTTCTGTATTCAAAAGGAAAACCGGCTTTTCATGAAGGCCCAGCTGCCGCCAGGTCAGCACCTCGAAGAACTCGTCGAGCGAACCTGCGCCGCCCGGCAAGACCACGATTGCGTTGGCATTCATGAACATGACCTTCTTTCGCTCATGCATGGTCTCGGTGACGACATAGCGGGTCAGGTCGGTTTTGCCGACCTCCAAATCGACCAGATGCTTGGGGATCACGCCGAACGTATCGCCGCCTGCACGCTGGGCGGATCGCGCCACGTCGCCCATCAGACCGACATCGCCTGCACCATAGACCAGTTGCCAGTCCTCCCGCGCCAGTGCGGCGCCGACGGCCTGTGCGGCATCGCTATAGGCCGGGATTGCGCCATGTCGCGATCCACAATACACACAGACGGATTTTGCAGCCATTGGCGCGTCCTTTCACGGGGGCGGGGTTCGAAGGGGAGCTTTGACCCCTGATACCCCGGTTGATAGGGTGGCTCAACCGTCGTGCGGGGCTCGTCGGACAGGGGATGGAAACGATGACGGACAAAGCGGGCTTTCTGGGCCTTGGCACGGTCGGCGGCGTGGTCGCTGCCGGGTGTGTGGTCGCGGTTGGTGTCGGCGCGCTTTACATGGCCGGTGCGCTGTCTCCGCAGGAGCCTGTGCCCCCGGTCCCGGTGGCCGCGGTCCAGACGCCTCAGCCCGTACCGACAGATGCCGAGACAGCAAGCCCCCGAGCCCAAAGCGTGGCCGCACCGGCGCCGGGCTCGGTGGATGCCGAGAGGCGCGCCGATGCGCCCCAGCCAAACGCGTCAGGATCCGCCGGGGCCGACAGCGATACCGCACCTGCCCAGACCGTCACGTCGCCTCAGGAGCCGGAGGAGCCCGCGCTGAGCGCGCCGCGTTTTGACGTGGTCCGCGCCGCGCCTGACGGCACCACGATCATTGCGGGGCAGGGCGCACCGGGAAGTGTCGTCACCGTACTGCTGGACGGGCAGGTGGCCGACAGCCAGACCGTGAGTGAAGGCGGCGAGTTCGTCAGCTTTCTGAGCTTGCCTGCAAGCACCGCGCCGCGCCTGCTCAGCCTGATCGCGCGGCAAGGAGATCGCGAGGCCCCCTCGGTGGAAGAGATCATTCTGGCACCGACACCCCCGCCGCAGGTGGCCCGATCACCTGATGACCAGGGGACGGTTGCGGAAGAGGTCGCGGTTGCCGAACCTGCCGCTGCACCGGCAGGGCCGGGTCCGGTCGGCACCGATACGGCGCCAGCTGCGGCACCCGCCGGGACTGCCCCGGAGAGCGGGGAACGTGTGGCGCGCGAAACCGCGCAGCCTTCGACACCGGAGCCTCTCGCTGAGGTCGCGCCGGTGTCCGACACTCCGGCGGATGCGCAGGCTGACGCGAATACGCGAACCTCCGAGACCCAGGCCAGTGCGGAAGCCCAAACCGGGGAGGCTGCGCCTGAGACCCAAGCGGCGCCCGAAGGGGCTGCCCCGCAGGCACAGACCGCCGTGAACGACCAGCCCCGCTTGCCAGTGGCGCCACCGCAGGACACAGCAGCACCTGCACCCTCGACCGCTGTTGCGGTGCTGCGCGCCGATGCGGCGGGGGTCGAGCTGATCCAGCCCGCAACGCCCGATGCGGCCCCGTCGCGCGAGCAGATCGTGCTGGATACCATCGGCTATACGCCCGAGGGCGCGGTGTTGCTGAGCGGGCGATCCGCTCCGGCCGGGCTGGTGCGGATCTATCTCGATAACCTGCCCCTGGCCGACCTGAGAGCGGGTGCGGACGGACGTTGGCGCGCCCGGCTGGAGGGTATCGCACCGGGTATCTATACGCTGCGGCTCGATGCGCTTGACGAGGATGGCGGCGTGCTCAGCCGTCTTGAAACGCCGTTCAAACGCGAAAGCGCCGCCGCACTCGCCGCCGCTCAGGCCCAGGCGCAGGCCGCCCCTCCGGCACCGCCGGTCAGCCAGGTGACCGTTCAGGCCGGCGACACACTCTGGGCGATCTCGCGGGAGCGCTATGGCGACGGGCTTTTGTTCGTCAGGGTGTTCGAGGCGAACCGCGATGCGATCCGTGACCCCGATCTGATCTTTCCCGGACAGATCTTCGCCATCCCCGACTGATCTCGGCGCTGGTCAATCCCTGCGCTGCAACCTATGTCACGAGGCCATGGCCTTAGCTTCCGGTATCCTATGACTGATCAGATCGCCCAAGACGAGCGTCGCTCCGGCCTGCGCACCATCCGCAAGGTTGCCCCCTATCTTTGGCCAGAGGGCGAGCGGTGGGTAAAGATCCGTGTTGTGGGTGCCATCGCTTTGCTGGTTCTGGCCAAGCTGATCGCGGTTGGGATACCGGTTCTTTACAAAGGAGCCGTGGACGCGCTGGCCGGGGAAGGGGTGCCGATGCTGGCGCTGGGGGCTGTGGGGTTGACTGTCGCCTATGGTTTTGCCCGACTGATCAATGTGGGCTTTCAGCAGCTGCGCGATGCGGTGTTCGCAGCCGTCGGGCAACGCGCGCTCAGGGCGCTGGCGCTGGAGACGTTTCACCATATCCACCAGCTGTCGCTGCGCTATCACATCACGCGCAAGACCGGCGGACTGAGCCGGATCATCGAGCGCGGCGTCAAGGGGGTGGATTTCCTCCTGCGGTTTCTTCTGTTCAGTGTCGGCCCTTTGGTGCTGGAGCTGTTGATGGTGGCGGTGATCCTCACCGTGCTGTTTGATGCGTGGTATCTGCTGATCGTGGCCGGCACGATTGCGCTTTATGTCTGGTTCACCTTTGCGGTGACCGAATGGCGGGTCAAGCTGCGCCGCGAAATGAACGACCAGGATACCGACGCCAATCAAAAGGCCATCGACAGCCTGCTCAATTTCGAGACGGTCAAGTATTTCGGAGCCGAGGAACGGGAAGCCAGCCGCTATGACAGTGCGATGCGCCTTTACGAACAGGCCGCGCTCAAGACATCCTATTCGCTGGCGTTTCTGAATTTTGGCCAGTCGCTGCTGATTACCGGGGGGCTGATCGGTGTGATGGTGTTGGCAGCCCTGGGCGTGCAGCGCGGCGATTTGACGGTCGGGGATTTCGTGATGGTGAATGCCTATATGATCCAGATCACCGTTCCGCTGAATTTTCTGGGCACGGTCTATCGTGAGATCCGTCAAAGCCTTGTGGATATGGGCGAGATGTTCAACCTGCTTGAGCAGCCCCGGGAAGTCAGCGACAAACCGGACGCACCGGACCTCAAGGTGGCGGGCGGGCGCATCACGCTGGAGGGCGTGCGATTTGGGTATGAGGAGACCCGCGAGATCCTCAAAGGTGTCGATCTGACGGTCGAGCCGGGACAGATGGTGGCCATCGTCGGGGCGACCGGCTCGGGCAAATCCACGATCGGGCGGCTGTTGTTCCGGTTTTACGATGTGACCGAGGGTGCGCTGAAGATCGACGGCCAGGATATTCGTGACGTGACACAGACCAGCCTGCATGACGCCATCGGCGTCGTGCCCCAGGATACGGTGCTGTTCAACGACACGATCCGCTATAACATTGCCTATGGCCGCGACGCGGCCACGCAGGAGCAGATTGAGGACGCGGCGCGCGCCGCGCAGATCCACGATTTCATCATGTCGCTTCCCGAGGGCTATGAGACAATGGTGGGCGAGCGGGGACTGAAACTGTCGGGGGGCGAAAAGCAACGCGTGGGTATTGCGCGGACGCTTTTGAAGAACCCGCCCATCCTGCTTTTGGATGAGGCAACCTCGGCGCTGGACAGCGATACCGAGGCCGACATCAAGGACGCACTGGCCCGGGCCGGTCAGGGGCGCACGGTGATCACCATCGCACATCGCTTGTCGACGATTGCGGAGGCCGATCAAATCGTCGTGCTGGAGGCAGGCGACGTGATCGAGCGTGGCACTCATGATGTGCTTCTGGCCCAAAACGGGCGTTATGCGCAGCTCTGGAACCGCCAGCAGGCTGATGAGGCGGCCTGATGACGGGGCGCCGCTCGGCTGCGCCTTCGCCCCGCCCGCCATCCCGCAAATCGCTTGACCCACCCTCTGGCGCCGGGGTTTGGTGAGGGTGGACCGCTTGGCCGGTCCCATGGGACTTTGGGGGGACATGACCATGAAAGCCTTACTTGCCGTGTCAGCCCTCTATGTGCTGGCCGCCCATGCGCCTGTGTTGGCGCAAGACCTCGACTTTTTGCTGATCAACGACAGCAGCGCCGATCTGGTCGCGTTCAACGTATCAACCGCTGCGTCGACCAGTTGGGAAATGAACCTGATGCGCGGCGGCTACCTCGCGCCGGGCTATGAGATCGATGTGGTGATCGCGGATGGCGAGGCCACTTGCATATACGACATTCGTGGCCTGTTTTCTGATGGCGCGTCGGTTGAGGACTATGGTCTCGATCTTTGCGAGATGGGCGAATACATCTTTACCGACTGATCGGACGGGATGCGCCAAGGCGCTGGGGCATGATGGTTCACGGGGCGCCTTGCCAAAGGGCACCACGCGTCAATCACGCCTGTGTTTTCCCGGTTCAGGTGACCCCGCGGAGCCTATGGGGCAAACCCCGTCGCCGCACCTTTTGGCGTGCCGCTATTCGGCCGCTTTGAGCGGCGCGCCGGGTGCCACCGGTTGGCGCACAGGCTCGTCTTCCCAGATAATCTCAGGAAGGGTGAGGCGCCGGGCCGCGCGTTGCAGGGCCCAGTCCTGAGCTGCACGGCTCGACCGACCAAGCGACAGCCGTGCCAGCGCGCGCGCGATCCAGGTCAGGTAGGTGACGATCCAGATCCGCAGCGCCAGCAGGGACGGTGTCACCACCAATGTCAGAACGGTCGCAACGCCCAGGCCGAACACCACGGCAGTGGCCAGTTGTTTCCACCAGAGCGCGGTCGGGCTGTTGATCGAATAGCCGCCATTGATGAAGTCGAGCGACAGCCCGAACATCATCGGCGCGAGTCCCGCCATGGTGGTGATCGTGGTCAGCAGAACCGGTCTGATCCGCGCCTCGGCCGTGCGCACGATGGCCTCGATCCGGGGCATATAGCGGGAATACTCCTGATAGGTGTCGATCAGGACAATGTTGTTGTTCACCACAATCCCGGCCAAGGCCACGATCCCTGTCCCCGTCATGATGATCGAGAAGGGTTGCTGCATCACCATCATCCCGATCAGAACGCCCGTGGTCGACAGAACAACCGCCAAAAGCACCAGGATCGCGTTGTAGAACGAGTTGAACTGAGTCAGCAGGATGATGAACATCAGCCCCAATGCGCCGCCGAAGGCATAGATCAGGAACTCCTGGCTTTCGGCCTGTTCTTCCTGATCGCCGGTCCATTCCCATGCGATCGTCGCGGGCAGGGGTGTGGTGTCCAGCCATTCGGTCAGCACGGCGATCCGTTCATTGGCGTTGATCGGCACCGCGCGCAGGTCGCCCGCCTCCACCGCGGCGGTCAGGTCGCTGTCGCTGACCCCGTCGCTCAACCCGGTCAGCCGATAGCCGACCTGACCGCCGCCCAGGCGGATCAGGCTGCTGTCGCGCGCCAGGACCGCGGGGTCATCGACCAGCCGCGCCGTGGCAAGCCGTGTCTCGGGATCGTCCCCATCGACGATCAGCTTGACCAACCCCGTCTCCACATCGGCCTTGACGTCAAAGATGCGTTTCTGATCGACCCGCGTGATCGAGGCAAGCTTGGCCACCGGCTCGCGGGTGATGAAGTTCGACAGCGGCACCAGCCCGTCCTCGGTCCGCACCTTGAGCGTATCGAGCGTTGACAGCACCCGGTCTTCCTCAGGCAGGCGGACACGGATCTCGATCTCCTCGTCGCTGCTGTCCACGCGCATGGTGTCCAGCAGAATGCCGCGCGTCACAAGCTGTACCATCGCGCCCACGGTGGCCACATCCGCCCCATAGCGCCCGGCCTTTTCCACATCGACATTGATCTGCCAGTCGATGCCGGGCAGGGGGGTCGTGTCCTCGATCTTGATCAGGCCGGGGGTGTCTTCGAATGCCGCGCGCGCCGTTGCGGCTGCGGCGTTGAGGTCTTCCCAGCTGTCGCCCTTGAGCCGTAGATGCACAGGCTTGCCGGAGGCAGGGCCGTTCGCCAGGGCGAGAATCTCGGCCTCGAACCCCGGCAATTGTGCCAGTTCAACGTTCAGTTCCTCGATCACCCGGTCGCCGTCAAAGGCATAGGCCACGACTTCCCGCTCCAAAAGGCCAAAGAACCAGGTTTCCGTGGTGGTTGGACGATCTTCCCAGGGGGTGATCTCAAACTGCACCTGACCGACCGTATCGCTGGGGATCGAGGCGCCGGACGCATCGGTGTTCAACCCGCCATCCCCGGCAAAGGAAAAGACATTGATCACCGCCGGATGTTCCATGATCAATCTTTCGACCTGGCCGACCATTTCGTCGGCTTCCCAAAGCGAGACATTGCCGCGGGCGCGCACATAGATCGTGGCCTGCTCGGGCTCGTTCTCGACAAAGAACTCGACGCCGCGATTGTTCTCGCTGTAAAGGCCAAAGACCGTGACCACGCCAAAGCCCACCACCGCCAAGGTGACCAGCGGCATGATCGGGTTTCCGGCAATCGCCTTGATGAACCAGCCAAAGGGCGTGCGATGATGCCCTGCGCGCACCGGTTTTTCCGGGCGTTCGATCCGTGCCGCATCCAGTGTGATCGACCCGGCAAAGGCGCCGATCAGAAAGATCGCGATGCCGAACAGCTCGGCCAGGATCAGCGGCACACCGGCTGGCAGCAGGTACTGCGCGTTCAGGATCTGCATCGCCCCCAGAAAGATCGTGTAAAGCGCGACCGGCACCAGCGCGGCGCGCACCAGCCAGGGCGTGTTCGCCTTGAGCGCGTCCGAGGCGAAGCCGAAACTGCGGCTCATCCGGCCCGACACACCGCCCATCACCGGCAGATAGATCAGCGCGACCACCAGCGAGGCCGACAGAACGAAAATCAGCGTGACCGGCAACATGCCCATGAACTCACCCGGCACGCCGGGCCAGAAGAGCATCGGAAGAAACGCGCAGAGCGTCGTCGCGGTTGACGAAACCACCGGCCAGAACATGCGCTGGGCGGCCTCGACATAGGCATGCATCGGGCCAGAGCCCTCTTTGATGCGCTTGTCGGCATATTCCACCACCACGATCGCGCCATCCACCAGCATCCCCACAGCCAGGATCAGACCGAACATCACGATGTTGGAAACACTCACCCCCATCACCGCAAGGAACGCAAAACACAAAAGGAACGAAGTCGGGATCGCAAAGCCCACCAAAAGCGCCGCACGGCTGCCCAGAGCCGCCAGCACCACAATCATCACCAGCGCCACAGCGGTCAGAACCGACCCCTCAAGCTGGCTGACCATCGAGCCCACGATACGGCTTTGGTCATTCGATGTACCGACGGTGACGGCGGCCTGCAATTCCTCGGGCCAGCCCAGCTCGGCCACGGCAATCCGCTCCTTGACCAGATCGGCGGTGTCGATCAGGTTATACCCCTTGCGCTTGACCACCTGGAGGGCGACGGTGTTCTCGCCGTTGAACCGCGCGGTGCCCGCACGGTCTTCAAAGGTAAAGTTGATCTCGGCCAGATCGCCCAGCGTGACGACACGGTCGCCATTGGTCTTGACCGGCAGGTCATAGACATCGCGCGGCTCGTCAAACGAGGACGGGATCTTGACCGCGAAAGTGCCCTGCTGGGTTTCAACCTCACCTGCGGCGACGAGCAGGTTGTTGTTCTGCACCACATTGATCAGCTCATCTGCGGTGACGTTGTAGCTTTCCAGCCGCAAGGGATCGATGATCACCTCCAGCATTTCGTCGCGATTGCCTGCCAGACCGGCCTCGAGCACCGCGTCCATGGCTTCCAGATCGTCCTGCAAATCCTTGGCGATGCGCGCCATTGTGCGTTCGGGAACGGCGCCCGTCAGGTTGACGATGATGATCGGAAACTCGGAAAAATTGATCTCGGTGATCGAGTATTGCTCGGCGCCATCGGGAAAATCGGCTTGTGCCGCGTTCATCGCATCGCGCACATCCGCCATGATCGCGGTCTTGTCCCAGCCGAACTCGAATTCCAGCGCCACGCCGGCATAGTTTTCGGCCGCCGTGCCCGTCATCTCCTTCAGCCCGTCCAGATCGGCCAGTTCGGTCTCCATCGGCTTGACCAGCAGGCTTTCACTGTCTTCGGCCGAGATGCCGGGGAACTGAACGGATACAAAGAGCGCGGGGATCTCGATATCCGGCTCACCTTCCTTGGGCAGGTTGACATAGGCATACCCCCCCACCAGAAGCGACAGCGCGATGAAGGCCAGGATCATCCGTGCCCGGGCCGCGGCCCATGAAACGACACCGGTCATGGCGTGACCTCCCCAAAACTGGCCTTGACCCGCACGCCTGCGGTGACAAAGTCCTGGCCGACCACGATCACATCCGCCTGATCGGGCAGACCGGTGACCCAGACGCCGTCAATCGTGTCGCGCAGCAGGGTGATCGGCACGAACTCGACCAGATCGTCGCCGCTCACCGTCCGCAGACCCAGCTTTCCTTCGGAATTCAGTGTCAGGGCCGATTGCGGCACCTTATGGGCCATCAGACCGTCAGCGGCGATCAGGATTTCCGCGGTCTGGCCGTCCCGGATCGAGAAATCCGGGTTGGCCACCTGGATCTCGGTGCGGAAGGTGCGTGTGGTCGGATCGGCAGACCGGCTCAGAAATGTGACACGGCCCTGGACCTCGCGGCCCGACACCAGGCGCGCGCCAGCCAGCGCGCCGACCTCGACGCGGTCAACCTCGGTTTCGGGCACGAACCCGACCAGCTTGATCGGATCGAGCTGGATCACCGTGGCGCAGAGCCCGCCGGGCTGCATCAGGCTGCCCAACTCCGCGGTGTCGCTCTCAAGAAGCCCTGCGAACGGGGCG
This sequence comes from Aestuariivita sp., assembly GCF_021404545.1. Classification (GTDB taxonomy): domain Bacteria; phylum Pseudomonadota; class Alphaproteobacteria; order Rhodobacterales; family Rhodobacteraceae; genus Aestuariivita. Next base: position 26,093 of record NZ_JAAWWD010000067.1, on the reverse strand, counting down.
GTAATCTCCAGCCGGTCAATCTCGGTTTCGGCGGTGGCCACGGCGGCTTCGGCCGATTGCACGCCGGATTTGGCCGATTGAATGGCCGTGCGCGCCGATTCCAGTCCGGCCCGCGCGGCCTCGACCCCGGCCTCGGCCGCGCGGACACCGGCGCGTGTCGTGGCGACCCTGGTATCTGACGCAAACCCGCCCTCGCTGAGCCTGGAGGCTGCATTGTCGTTGATTTCCGCTTCGTCCAGCCGGGCCAGCGCCTCTTGCAGACGTGCATTGGCCTCCGACGTGCCGGCCTCGGCCTCGGGCAGGCGCGCGCGCGCCTCCTCCAGTTGGGCGCGGGCCTCGGAAAGGCTTGCTTCGCGGGTGCCGGGATCGAGATGGCACAACAGCTCTCCGGCTTCGACGAAATGCCCCTTGCGCAGCGGCTCGGATATCACGGTGGCCGAGGTTTCGGCGCGCACGTCGACCTGGCGATGCGCCTCGGTCTGGCCGCGCAGAATCACGGCGCTGTCGACTTCCTGGGCTTGTGACCGCAGCGCAACGACGCTGATCGAAGGGGCTATGGCTTGGGCATTCTCAGCGATATCCCCGCCCGCGTCCTCCTCGGTCTGGGGTTGCTGTGCAGCGGCGTCGCCCAAGGCAAACGCCACCAGTGCTTCGCGTTGAAATACCGCGATATAAAGGGCCGCTGTGACCAAAATAGCGATCAGGACCGGAATAACTCGCATCTATATCGTCTTTCCTGCGTGGTGCTCTATCCGTTTTCCGCGGGTACCGCGCGATGGGTATGCGCCTCAATATATGGTTCGTCCAGACTAAACTAACCAGTTCAGATTAATTTTTTTCGCCGGGTCGCGCAACTGCATCGGCGCGGCCGGTTCGGCGGCTCTTGGCTTGCTCTGCATCGCGCGGTAAGAGGAGCGCAACGTCATCACTGGATACGCCGCCGACCGGACGGTGGATCAGTAAATCATGGATGGGCCGACATGAGCGATACCGACAGCTTTATCGACGAAGTCACCGAAGAGGTCCGTCGTGATCGGCTTTATCGTTATCTGCGCCGCTATGGCTGGATCGCGGTTCTGGTGATCCTGGCCATCGTGGGCGGCACCGCGTTCAACGAATGGCGCCAGGTCCAGGCCCAGGGCGAGGCGCAGGCGCTGGGGGACGCGCTGACCGCCGCGCTGGAAGAGCCGGATGCCGCATCCCGCGTGGGCGCGCTGGAGGCGTTGTCTCCGCAGAGTCCGGGTGGTCAGGCGGTGCGCGATTTCCTGCTGGCGGCCGAACAGGCCGAGACGGGCCGGACCGAGGCGGCCCTTGCCACGCTGGACCGGATCTCGACGAATGGAGATGTGGCGGACATTTATCGGCAAATCGCGTCGTTCAAATCCCTGACCTTGCAGGCCGATGCGATCAGCATCGAAGAGCGACGCCTATCATTCGAGGCATTGGCCCGGCCCGGCGCGCCGCTGCGGCTTTTGGCCGAGGAACAGCTTGCCCTGATCGAGATCGAAGAGGGCGCAACGGAGGCCGCGATCTCGCGCCTGGAGGCGATTGTCTTGGATGCCGAGGTCAGCACGGACTTGCAACAGCGCGCCCGGCAGGCGATTGTGGCGCTGGGCGGTTCGCCGGAGGCGGCACCCGGCTCGCAGGGCTGACCCCGGAGACAACCGGGCAGGGCGGTTGAACAGGACCGGAACAGGGTAAGACGGACGGGACAGGACAGGCCAACCAGATGAGTTCACTTCTTTGCACAGCGCGCACGCGGTTCTTCATGGCCGCCGGTTTGATCACAGCTCTGGCCGCCTGTGCGGAGGACGATTTTGTCCTGCCGGGGGAGCGTGAGGATATCCGCCCACCCGAGGTACAGCTGGCCGCGTCTCTCGCGCCGCTGGCCGACCCCGAAGGATCCCGTGCCATCCGTTTGCCCGCAGCGGCAGTCAACGCCGAGTGGGCACAAAGCCATGGCAGTGCCGCCAACCGTGTCGCGCATCCCGCGCTGAGCGCCACCCCGCAACTGGCGTGGAGCGCCAATATCGGAGCGGGAGACAGCCGCAAACAGCGTATCACCGCCGATCCGGTGGTCGGCGGAGGACGCATCTATACGCTGGATGCCAAGGCACAGGTGAGTGCCGTCAGCCCCGCGGGGGACGTGATCTGGTCGCGAGACGTGCGTCCGGCGCGCGACCGCGAGGAGGACGCCACCGGTGGCGGCCTGGCCTATGACAATGGCACGCTATATGTGTCCTTGGGATTTGGCGAGGTCAGCGCACTGGATGCCGCGACCGGCACGGTGCGCTGGCGCCAGCAGCTGGATGCCACAGGCTCCGGCAGCCCGCTGGTTCTGGGCGACACGCTCTATCTGGTGGCCGGTGACGACACTGGCTGGGCGATCGATACCGATGATGGCCGTGTCGTCTGGCGCGTTACGGCGACCCCGTCCGTCGCCAATGTGCTTGGCGCTCCGGCTCCGGTCTTGGTCGGTGGCCTGATGGTCTTTGCCTTTGGGTCGGGCGAATTGATCGCGACCTTTCCCAAGGGCGGGCTGCGGCGCTGGGCGGCCTCGGTCGCGGGGCAGCGCATGGGTGTTGTGACGGCCCGCTATTCGGACATCACCGGCGCCCCGGTCGCGGTCGGCGACACGATCTACGCCGGCAATCATTCCGGACGGCTTGTCGCGTTCGACGCAGGCAATGGCGAACGCATCTGGACTGCGCGCGAAGGCGCGCTGAGCCCTGTCTGGCCAGCGGGTGACAGCGTTTTTGCCATCACTGACCGCAACGAGCTGATCCGCCTTGATGCAAGCACAGGGCAGATCATCTGGACATCCGAACTGCCGGGGTATGTGCGCGACCGGCCCCGTCGGCGCGATGAGATCGTTGCAAATCACGGTCCCGTGCTGGCCGGAGGCCGCCTGATTGTAACCTCGAATGACGGGGTGATGCGGGCCTTCTCGCCCGAGAATGGCAGCTTGCTCTCGACCGTCGAGATCCCCGGCGGGGCCACCACCGGTCCGGTGATCGCGGGCGGGACGCTCTATGTGGTGTCGACGCGCGGCCAACTCCACGCTTTCCGTTAAGGAGCGGATGCGCTAAACCGCGCGTCTGATCCTTTGGGGCCTGATACTCATGAGCTTTACCCTCGCCATCGTGGGCCGCCCGAATGTGGGCAAGTCCACGCTCTTTAACCGTCTTGTCGGCAAACGGCTGGCGCTGGTCGACGACCAGCCGGGCGTGACGCGTGACTTGCGCGAGGGCGCGGCCCGTCTGGGCGATCTGATATTCACCGTGATCGACACCGCCGGTTTGGAAGAGGTCACCGATGACAGCCTTCAGGGCAGGATGCGCCGCCTGACCGAGCGCGCGGTCGATATGGCCGATATCTGCCTTTTCATGATCGACGCCCGCGTCGGGGTCACCCCCACCGATCAGATTTTTGCCGATATCCTGCGCAAACGCTCGGCCCATGTGATCCTGGCAGCCAACAAGGGCGAAGGCTCAGCCGCCGATGCGGGCGTGATCGAGGCCTATGCGCTGGGCCTGGGCGAGCCCATTCGGATGTCTGCCGAACATGGCGAAGGCCTCAACGATCTTTATGCGATGCTTCAGCCCCTGGCCGATGCCTTTGCCGAGCGCACCGAGGCGGAGGCGCCTGAAACCGATGTGAGCATCGACGAAGAGGACGGGGAGGTCGCCCGTCAGCCGACCGCCGCCAGACCCTTGCAGGTCGCGGTCGTGGGCCGCCCCAATGCGGGCAAATCCACCCTCATCAACCGCATTGTCGGCGAAGACCGTCTGCTGACCGGGCCCGAGGCCGGGATCACCCGTGATGCGATCTCGCTGCGCACCGACTGGCAGGGCACGCCGATGCGCATCTTCGACACGGCCGGTATGCGCAAAAAGGCCAAGGTGCAGGAAAAGCTGGAAAAGCTCAGCGTCTCGGACGGGCTGCGCGCGGTGAAATTCGCCGAGGTTGTCGTGGTGCTGCTCGATGCCGCGATCCCGTTCGAGCAGCAGGACCTGCGTATTGCGGATCTGGCCGAGCGTGAGGGGCGTGCGGTCGTCGTCGCGGTGAACAAATGGGATGTCGAGGAGCACAAACAGGAAAAGCTGAGGGATCTGCGGGAGGCGTTTGAGAGGCTGCTTCCGCAGCTCAAGGGCGCGCCTTTGGTGACGGTTTCAGCCAAGACGGGTAAGGGGCTCGATCGACTTCTTGCCGCGATCCTGCGCGCCTATGAGATCTGGAACCGCCGGGTGCCCACCGCCGCGCTGAACCGCTGGCTGACAGGCATGCTGGAGGCGCATCCGCCGCCCGCGCCGCAAGGCAAGCGGATCAAACTGCGCTACATGACCCAGGCAAAAACGCGGCCGCCGGGGTTCGTGGTGATGTGTTCGCATCCCGACAAGATGCCCGAAAGCTATACGCGGTATCTGGTCAACGGGCTGCGCCTGGATTTCGACATGCCGGGCACGCCGATCCGGCTGCATATGCGCGGCCAAGGGGAAAAGAACCCCTATAAGGGCCGCAAGAAGGCGCAACCGTCGAAACTCAAAAAGCACCTGAAGCGGTCTGGCTGACGGGTCGTGTCGCGCGGGTCATGCGGTGCTGGGGGCTCTGCCCCCGGCCTGCGGCCTCCCCCGGGAATATTTCTGGCCAGAAGAAGCAGGGGCTCTGCGCCGACTTGGGTCGGGGATGCTCATCCGACAGGGCCGCGTGCTACCCGCTGGCCGAACGCTCGTTGCAGGTTTGCCGCGCCTGGACCAGGGTCAGGGAGTTGCCGACCACCTCGACGGAGTTGGAAAAGCTCGGAGCGCCGGCACCCGCAGGCGGTGTCAGGCCAAAAACGACCGCGCGTTTTCCCGGAGCGGCACTGCTGGGTCCGGGACCCTGGAGGACATAGATCCGCTGGGTCGATCCCGCGAGCCCTTGTGCAGCGACGCTTGCCCCGCACCAGTAAAGCGCATCCTCGCTGAACTGGGCGACCACCTCGAATGTGCCGTTTGGCAGTGGAAATGCCTCGACCCGGGACCGGTTGTCGGCCGTTGCCGGCAGGGCCGCCAGCAGCGCAGCCGTGGTCAGACCAAGGATAAAATACTGTGTCGGCATCGTTCTTTCCTCCCGTTGGTTCTGGGGGGAATACGGTGGGCCCTATCTTGTGGATGACCCAACGGCGCTGACATATGCGTGAAGAAGGCAGGAACCCGGCGCTGTCGGTCGCGGCCCGCCAGATCGGCAGTCCACCGCTCTTTGCGATCCTACGCTCTTGAAATCTCCGTCAAAAACTTGTGCGATTGGACTGTTAGACTTATCTGAGAAATATGTGGGTTCGCTTCGGGAAATCGAGGCGGCGTCTGACGGGGGACGACATGAATTTGCGTGAGTATACGCGGCTTTACTGCGACAAGGACAACCGTATCGCCGCGCTGAGTTATTTTGGCACCTTTGCGGTGTATTTCAGCTCGCTGTGGCTGGCGATTGCCTTCCGGGACAGCTGGTGGATCCTGCTGCCCGCAGGCGTCGTGCATGCGGTGGCCTCGGTCCGGCTTTATGTGTTGCAGCATGATACAGGTCATCACTCTCTCTTTGAGACGCGCGAGCAGAATGAATGGGCGGGGATCGGCCTGTCGCCTTTCACCTTCGCGCCCTATGAGGTGATGAAGCAGAACCATAACCTGCATCACGCGGGCACCGGCAATCTGGACCATCGCGAGACCGGTGAGATCCACACAATGACCCTGCGCGAATGGGAGCAGGCCGGGTTCTGGCAGCGCCTGCAATACCGGCTTTACCGCAATCCGTTTATCCTGGTGCCGCTGGGTGCGCTTTTCACCTATTTCATCCGTTACCGGTGGCCCAAGAATGCCGCGCGTTTTGGCGTGGGCGCGGTGCTGGCTCATAACGGGCTGGTGCTGGCCTGGGTCGGTCTGATCTATCTGCTCTCCGGTTTGCCTGGGCTGGCGATCTATTTCAGCTTTGCGTTTCTGGGAGGCATGCTGGGCGTGTTTCTGGTCTATCTCCAGCATAATTTCGAGGATACCTATTGGGACCGCCGTCCGGATCTCGACCCGGCGCTGGCTGCGCTACAGGGGTCCTCGACGCTCGATTTCGGCCATTGGTTCGATATCGCGGTGGCCAATATCACGTGCCACGACCTGCACCATTTCAATGCCAATATCCCCAGCTATCGCCTGCGCAAGGCGCGCTATGACCTGCCCGAAGAATTCGCGCCCCGCCGGATCGGGTTCATCGAAGCGGTGCGCGCGCTTAATCTCAAGCTCTGGGATGAAGAGGCGCAACGGCTGGTGCCCTTCCCGAAAGCGCGGGAGCGACGTGCCAACAGCACGGCCCGCGCCTGACAGAGAGGTGTAGGGCGGGACTTGTCCCGCCGCTCGCGGAGCCTCAGGTCTTGAGACGAGTCTTTAGGACGGGCTCCTTCACGCGCGCGGGATTGTCATCGCGCGGAGTGCCAGCAGCCCCACGACCGCAGCCCCCGTCAGCGCCAGAACCACCACGAAAAGCGCACCACCCAGATTGTTGACCGCCACCGCCAGCAGGGCCCAGACCACGGCCGCACCATATTCGGGCACCCCCTCCAGCGCCACCTGGATCACGCTGGCCAATGCCGTCGCCAGCACCAGACACAGGATCGCGGCCTGCACCTCGCCCATCACGCCCCAGCCCGCCAGAACCAGCCCAAGCGCGACGAAGGACGCCGCCGACAACCATCCGGCGTAAAGCCCGATCGGCGCGCGCGCCCACCAGCGGTCCAGAAGCGGCGCCCGAAACAGCGCCAGCAGCGCCGGGATCAGCATCGCCCAGATCAGAATTGCAGCGGCAAAGGCGCTGAGTTTGGCCACCGCGAGCCAGCTTGTGCCCACCGCCAGCGACATCACCAGATAGGGCCGCATCTCCTCCCAATCCGGAGCGTCGGCGCGGGCCAGGACGCCAAACGCCGCGCCCGCCAGCAACCAAAGATAAATCACCGCCCAGATCGCAAAGGCATAGCCCGCAGGCTGTACCGCCGGATCCTCTTGCGGGACCGGGAATTGATCGGCGTCGAATCCGCCGAAATCGGGGATCACGAAAGACGACGCACCAAAGCTGACGGCCGTTACCAGAACCGCCACGGCCCAAAGGGTGTTGCGCGCTTCGGGGCTCATCTGAGGACACCGTCGGCGCCCAGTATGGTCTTGCCGCCGAGATAGGGGGCAAGCACCTCCGGCAGCCGAACCGATCCGTCCTCTTGCTGGCCATTTTCAAGCACTGCGATCAGACAGCGCCCCACGGCCAGACCCGACCCGTTGAGCGTGTGCACGAACTCGGGTTTGCCGCCGCCTTGCGGTCTGAACCGCGCGTTCATGCGGCGGGCTTGGAAATCGCCGGTGGTGGAGACCGATGAAATCTCCCGATAGGTGTTCTGCCCCGGCAGCCACGCCTCGATATCAAAGGTGCGCCGGGCGCCGAATCCCATATCGCCAGTACACAGCACAATCGTGCGATAGGGCACACCCAACCGCTCCAGCAGATCCTCGGCACAGCGCAGCATGCGCATTTGTTCGGTGTCGCTGTCGTCGGGATGGGTGATCGAGACCATCTCGACCTTCTCGAACTGATGATGGCGCAGCATGCCCGTGGTGTCTTTGCCCGCCGATCCTGCCTCGGAGCGGAAACACAGCGTATGGGCGGTCATACGGATGGGCAGGTCCGCAGCCTCCAGCACATCGCCCGCCACGGAATAGGTCAGCGTCACCTCTGAGGTGGGGATCAGCCACCAGCCATTGGTGGTCTGGTAACTGTCATCGCCGAATTTCGGCAGTTTGTCCGTGCCATACATCGCCTCGTCGCGCACCAGAACGGGGGTGGCCATCTCGGTCAGCCCGTTTTCCTCAACATGGGTGTCGATCATGAACTGTGCCAGCGCCCGGTGCAGCCGCGCGACCGCGCCCTTCAGCACGACAAAGCGCGCGCCCGAGAGCTTGGCCGCCATCTCGAAATCCATCGAGGCGGCGACGCCCGCGATCTCGAAATGTTCCTTGGGTTCAAAGGGCAGGGCAGGCGGCTCCCCCCAGCGGTTCACCTCGACATTGTCCTGCTCATCCGCGCCGTCCGGCACGTCCTCGGCAGGCAGGTTGGCGATCCGCGCCAGCATATCCGTCAATTGCGCATCCAGCGCCTTGGCCTCGGCCTGCATCGCGGCGACCTCGGCCTTTTTGTCCGAGACCAGCGCGCGCAGCCGCTCGAACTCGGCCGCGTCGCCCTTGGCCTTGGCCGCGCCCACCAGCTTGGAGGCTTTGTTCTGCTCGGCCTGCGCGGTTTCCGCCGTCAGGATCTTGGCCCGCCGCGCCTCGTCCACGGACAAAAGTTCCGACGACATGGCCGCATCCCCCCGGCGCGCCAGGGCGGCGTCAAAAGCGGCAGGATTTTCGCGGATCGCGCGGATGTCGTGCATTGGTCTTGTCCTTGATGAGTCGTCCTGTCCGACTTATGCCGCAACACCGCGCCGGTGGGTAGAGGGTTGGGGCGCGCCACCCCACCAATCCCCCTGAACCGATCAGGCCTCGGCGCTGCGGACTGCCCGTACCCGCGCATGCAGGCGATGCATGGCCGCATCCTCCAGGCCCAGCTCATCCAGATGCCGGACCAGCGAGTCCAGATAGTCGAAATTGGGGCCAAGCCCGCCCTCGGCATGGGCGATCATCAGTGCGGCCCGCTCCTCCGGCACATCCGGCATGTAACGCGGATTGCTCTGGTCCATGACAAAGGTCAGTGCCTCGACCGGGCCTTGCGGTGTCGCCACCTCCAGGAAGACCGGGCAATAGGCGCCCGCGAACATCTCGCGGTTCCACATGAAGGCGGTTTCGCCGTCCACCCGGTCGGCGGGCAAACGAAACACCACGCCGTCGCACCGGCCGCCTTCGTCCAGTGCGGCCATCAGACCGGGCCGCTCATGGGTGCCGCGCCCGCCTTCCAGCCGCATGCAGAAACTGCGCCGCCAGCCGCTGAGCCCGCCATAGCGGTACTCCTCCACATAAACCGCCGGGTCCCAGATCAGGGAACCATAGGCAAAGACCCACAGATCGGCGTTCATCCGGTCGCCCAGCACCGCCTGCCTGTTGGCCTCGCGCGCGTCATGCTCCATCCGCCAGCCGGGCGGCCAGCCTTCTTCGGCGGCCTGAACGTCCAGCTCTGCAAACCGGTCCAGCCCGAACCGCATCTCGGACTGGTCCGGCGGCGTGATCAACCCGCGCAGGGCCGGGGTATGGCGAAAGACATGAGGGGCAAAGGGCATGAACGGGATCTAGCCCGTTTTGTGCAGCGGAGGCCAGCGGATTTGTCCCCCGGTCAAACCACCGCCGTTCGCCTTGATCGCGCCCGCTTATTCGTCCCGCGCCGCGGGATCGTCCGGATCGAACCCGATCTCTTTCTGCCACGCGCGCCAGGCAGAGCGGAAGTCGTCCCAATCCTGATACTCCCGCAAAAACCGTTCCGGGGGATCGATGTGTTCCGGCAGGCTCACGCTGGCATCGCCAAAGACACTATCGATCTGCTCCAGAGATATGGTAACTTGGGTATAATCGACAGACCTCAGCGCCGCACCTCGAAGAGGTGCGGCGCCGGGGACTGCGCCCAGCGGAGGTCTGCCCCCTGCAACTGCGCCCCGGTCAGGCGGGTTTTGTCGAAATCGAGCTCGCGCAGCGACATTGCCTGCAAATTGGCCTCGCGCAGGTCAATGATCAGGTCATCCCCCGCCTGTCTCGCCCAATAGCGCAGGCGGCCCAGCGTCTGCACCGCCTTTTCCATGTCGGATCGTTGCAGCGCCAAACCGGCCGCCCAGTCCCGCAGGTCCGATGGCGCAGCATCCTTTGGCGGGTCCACCGCCGGATGCGCCTTGGACAATTCCCGCACATAGACCGACAACATGCGGGCCACGCCCACGGCGTTCTCGGCACGTTCCTCCACCAGCCGCTCCAGCTGATCGATCGCGGCGTTGCGGCGGATGATGTCGTCTTCCCAAAAGTCCTGATGATGGCGATAGCTTCCACCCCGCACCAGCGGCTTGGTCACCTGCCGCTGGGCATAAAGATCGCGCGTCGCCTCGGTGATCTTTGCATTGTACAGCACATCCTCCGCATGGCGGTTCTGGTCCCGCGTCAGGGTTAGCCGGATCAGCGTGAAGGGCAGGGCGACCACCGCGCCCAGTGTCGCGGTCAGGGCGGCAATCGCAAAAAGGTCAGTCCGGATGTCTGTCAGATCCGCGCTGTCAAAGACCAGGGTGATGGCGTGAAAGACCAACCCCAGCAACCCCAGGAACAGCCACAGGAACAGCACAGTCCAGAAGACCCCCGCCACGACCAAAAGCGCCGAGGGGACGGACCGCAGTCCCAGCCGCGCTTTAGCCCGGTCCAGAAGGTTGCCCTTGGCCCCGCCCGACAGCGTCGCCAGAACCCCGACGACCAGCAGCGCCGTGATCAGCGTCCCCAAAGCCAGCATCCGCCATTCAGGGGCAAATGTGTCGAACATCACACGTCCATCCCATCCCGTTCCCAACGCCAACATGACGCCAAACCACGTCACTGCCAAGCACGCAGGGGCGGGCCTGTGGCGGCAGTGCAAATCAGAGGCTCGAATTACCCGCCAAGCCGCCTTGCACCGCCCCCGTTCAGCGCATAAGTTCCGCCAAACTTCGCGGGCAGCCCCCGCGCGTCATTCAAAGAAGGAAAATCCCATGGACGGTGGCGCATTCGCCCAGTTTCTCCCGCTTATTCTGATCTTCCTGATCATGTATTTCCTGCTGATCCGGCCTCAGCAAAAGAAGGTCAAAGAGCATCAGGCCATGGTCGAGGCGCTGCGCCGCGGGGACCAGATCGTCACCCAGGGCGGGCTGATCGGCAAGGTCACCAAGGTCAAGGACGATGGCGAGATCGAGGTTGAGCTGGCCGAAGGTGTCAAGGTGCGCGTGGTGCGCAGCACGGTCGCTCAGGTGATCAACAAGACCGAACCGGCAACGTAAACTTTGCCCGCCAAGGCGTTGAAAAGGCAGGTCTATGCTGCAAATTGATCTTTGGAAACGGCTGCTGATCTGGCTGACCTGCGTGGTGGGTCTGGTGCTGGCCCTGCCCAACGGGTTCTATTCCCGGGTCGAGACCCATAATGACGCGATGCAGGCGATCGAGCTGATGGGCGAGACGCCCCAGCGTCGGGCCGAGGCGGATCTTTGGCCCGAATGGATGCCGTCCTCTCTGGTCAATCTGGGCCTGGATCTGCGCGGTGGCGCGCATCTTTTGGCCGAAGTGCAGGTCGAGGACGTCTATAGCGCCCGGATGGAGGCCACCTGGCCCGAGGTGCGCGACATCCTGCGCCCCGAACGCGCGACCATCGGGACGATCCGCCTGCAACCCTCGGCGCCCGATGAGATTCGGGTGCGCATCGGCACGCCCGAGGGCATGCCCCGCGCGCTTGAAGTGGTCCGCGCGCTGGCCCAGCCGATCCCGTCGCTGACCGGGGTAACGGCCTCCGACATCGACGTGCGCGGCGAGGGCGACGTTCTGATCGTGACGCTGAGCGAGGAAGAGCGCGCGGCGTCCGACGACAGGACCGTCCGGCAAGCCCTTGAGATCATTCGTCGGCGGATCGATGAGGTTGGCACGCGCGAACCCACGATCCAGAGGCAAGGCGCGCAGCGTATCCTGATCCAGGTGCCGGGCATCGGCAGCGCGTCTGAGCTGAAAGAAATCATCGGCACGACAGCGCAGCTGACCTTCAATCCGGTGATCGGCCGGGGTACGGATGCAAACGCGGCGCCGGGCGTGGGCAACAAGCTGTTGCCCAGCATTGACGAGCCGGGCACGTTCTACACTCTGGAATCCGCGCCCGTTGTGACGGGCGAGGAACTGGTCGACGCCCAGCCCTCCTTTGACCAGAACGGGCGGCCTGCGGTCAATTTCCGGTTCAATCCGACCGGTGCCCGCAAATTCGGCGACTATACGGCCGAAAACATCGGCAATCCGTTCGCGATCGTTCTGGATGACGAAGTGATCAGTGCGCCGGTGATCCAGTCTCATATTCCGGGCGGGTCAGGTATCATCACCGGCAATTTCTCGGTCGAGGAGTCGACAAACCTGGCGGTGCTGCTGCGGGCAGGGGCCTTGCCCGCCGGGCTGGAGTTCCTCGAAGAGCGCACCATCGGGCCCGAACTTGGCCAGGACAGCATCGATGCGGGCCGTGTCGCCACGGTGGCCGCGTTCGTGGGCGTGCTGATTTTCATGGCGCTCAGCTATGGCATGTTCGGGCTTTTCGCGAATGTCGCGCTGATCCTGAATATCGCGCTGATCTTTGGGCTGCTGTCGCTGATCGGGGCGACGCTGACCTTGCCGGGGATTGCCGGGATCGTGCTGACCGTGGGGATGGCGGTCGACGCCAATGTGCTGGTCTTCGAGCGGATCCGCGAAGAGCTGAAATCCGCCAAGGGGCCAGCCCGTGCCATCGAGCTGGGCTATGAAAAAGCGCTCAGCGCCATTCTGGACGCCAACATCACCACCTTCATCACCGCGGTGATCCTTTATGCCATGGGCTCGGGTCCGGTCCGCGGCTTTGCGATCACGCTGGGTCTGGGCATCCTGACTTCGGTCTTTACCGCGATATTCGTCACGCGCCTGATCATCGTGATTTGGTTCGAACGGCGCCGCCCGAAAACGATTGAGGTATGAGATGCGACTGAGACTGGTCAAACAAGGCACCTCCTTCGATTTCTTCAGCCGCTGGAAACTGTGGCTGGGTATCTCCGGTCTGTTGATGGTCGTGGCGATGGTCTCGTTCTTCCTGCAAGGATTGAACTATGGCATCGATTTTCGCGGCGGCACGACGATCCGGACCGAAAGCACCCAACCCATCGATGTCGCGCAATACCGCGCCGCGATGGAGGCGTTGCAACTGGGCGATATCACCATCACAGAGGTGTTCGATCCGACATTCCCCGAGGATCAGAATGTTGCCATGGTGCGCATTCAGGCCCAGGAAGGGCAGGAATCCGTCACGGCCGATGTGATCCAGAGGGTGGAGGCGGCGCTGCGCGCCGTGGTGCCGGACATCAAATTCGTCTCGGTCGAAAGCGTTGGTCCCAAGGTCTCGGGGGAACTGATCACGACCGCGATCATCGCCGTGATCCTGGCCATCGGCGCGGTGCTGGTCTATATCTGGCTCAGGTTCGAGTGGCAGTTCGCGCTCGGCGCCGTGGCGGCGCTTGTGCATGATGTGGTGCTGACCATCGGGATATTCTCCGAACTTCAGATCAAGTTCGATCTGGCGATTATTGCGGCCCTTCTGACAATTGTGGGCTATTCGCTGAACGACACCGTGGTGGTGTTTGACCGGGTGCGCGAGAACCTGCGCAAATACAAGAAACGGCCGCTGGCGGAGGTGCTGAATATCTCGATCAACGAGACGCTCAGCCGGACGGTGATGACCTCGGTCACGACGCTTTTGGCACTGATAGCCCTCTTTGTGCTGGGCGGAGATGTGATCCGGGGCTTTGTCTTTGCGATGATCTGGGGCGTGATCGTGGGGACCTATTCGTCGGTCTTCGTGGCCAGCGCGATCCTGCTCTATCTGGGGGTCAAGCGGGACTGGTCGAAGCCGACCGATACCACTGGCAACCAGTTCGCCAATGTAGATGCCTGACATTCTGGCCCAGGCCCTGTCTCTGCCGGGACTTGGTTGGCTGACCGCCGCAATAGTCGCGGCGGGTCTTGTACGGGGGTTCTCGGGCTTTGGCTCGGCCATGATCATCATGCCGGCGGCCAGTTCGGTTCTCGATCCGTTTGCGGCTCTGGCGTTTCTGGTGGTCGTTGAATTCTGGGGACCGCTGCCCAATCTGCGTGCGGCTTTGCGCGATGGCCACCGGGGCGAGGCGCTGCGCCTGCTGATCGGCGCGGCGATTGGTCTGCCTCTTGGCCTGTGGGCGTTGTCGATGCTGTCGCCGGAGGTTTTTGGCTGGACCGTTTCAGTGGTGGTTTTGATCCTGCTGGGCCTTGTGATCAGCGGCTGGCGCTATACTGGAACGCTTGGCCCGGCGGCGATCACGGGCCTGGGATCGCTGGGCGGATTTCTGGGCGGTGTTGCGGGTATTCCCGGGCCGCCTGTGATCATGCTCTACATGGCCAGCGCGCGGGCCATTTCGGTCATCCGCGCGAATTTCCTGCTCTACCTGCTGGGCATCGATGTTCTGATGCTTGGCCTGTTTATCGCACTTGATCTGCTGGATGCGACAGCCGTGGTGGTGGCGTTGATCCTCGTCCCGCTCTATATGATTTCAAACATCGTTGGCGCACGGCTGTTTGATCCCGAGAGAGACCGGGTTTTCCGGGCCGTGGCCTATGCGGTTATCGCCGTCTCGGCCCTTCTGGGGCTGCCGATCTGGGAGTAAATCCATGCGCCTGAACGAAGTCACCTATACTGATGCGGCCCCTGTCGAAGGCTATGGTCCAGGATTTTTCCGTGTCGGCGGACAGGTCTATGAGGGGGGCGTCCTGACCGGCCCCACAGGCACCCAAGCCTGGGCGGGCTATGAAGACCGCGCGCGGCTCTTTGCGTTGCAGGGTCAGATCGACGTCCTTTTTCTGGGCACGGGGGCCGAGACCGCCCATATCCCTGCCGACCTGCGGGCCGAGCTTGATGGGCTGGGGATAGGGGTCGAGGTGATGAACTCGCCCTCCGCCGCGCGGACCTACAATGTCCTGCTCTCGGAAGGGCGGCGTATCGCTCTGGCAATGTTGCCAGTCTGATCCGCGCTGAGACGATCTAGCGCTTTTGTGTGCAGCATGGGTGGGTTAGAGGTTTGGCCATGAGCCTGACCGTGACCGATCTTAGCGTTGCCCGTGGCGGCCTTCCTGTGTTGGAGGGCGTGTCTTTCACTGTGCCCGATGGCGGCGCGCTGATCCTGCGGGGCCCCAACGGCGTTGGCAAGACAACGCTCTTGCGCACGATAGCGGGGCTGCAACCGGCCTTGGCCGGGATGGTGACCGGCGCGGAGGATCGCATCGCCTATGCGGCCCATTCCGACGGGATCAAACCGACGCTGAGTGTGGCCGAAAACCTGATTTTCTGGGCTCAGGTCTTTGGTGCCGGCGGGATTGACGCCGCGCTTGACGCCTATGCGCTGGCACCGCTGCGCGACCGGCCCGCAGGGGCGCTTTCGGCCGGGCAGAAACGGCGGCTGGGGCTGTCGCGGCTGATGGTGACGGCGCGGCCTGTGTGGGTGTTTGACGAGCCCACTGTGTCGCTTGACCGCGATGCGGTGGCGATGTTTGCCGGGGCGGTGCGCGCGCATCTGAAGCAGGGCGGCGCAGCCATAATGGCCACCCATATCGAACTGGGGATCGAGGCGGAGGTGCTGGAACTGGCCCCCTACCGCGCGGCGCTGGATGCGGTCGACGCCTTCGAGGAGAGCTTTTTGTGATTGCCCTGTTGATGCGCGACCTGCGGCTGGCGTTTCGCGCGGGCGGCGGATTTGGCCTGGGGCTGGCGTTCTTTTTGATCGTAACGGTGCTGGTCCCGTTCAGTGTCGGGCCGCAATCGCAGCTTTTGACGACCATCGCGCCGGGGATCTTGTGGCTGGGCGCGCTTTTGGCCTGTCTCTTGTCGCTCGACCGGTTGCTGGCGCTGGATTGGGAGGATGGGTCGCTTGACCTTCTGGCGACGGCACCTTTGCCGTTGGAGAGCATCGTGTCGGTCAAGGCGCTGGCGCATTGGTTGACCACTGGCCTGCCGCTGGTGCTGGCGGCGCCGCTATTGGGGGTGCTCTTGAACCTTGCGCCACCGGGCTATGTCTGGGTCGTGATCTCCCTGGCCCTGGGCACGCCTGCGCTGTCGGTGATCGGCACGTTCGGGGCGGCGCTGACCGTGGGGCTGAAACGCGGGGGGCTTTTGCTGTCGCTCTTGGTGCTACCGCTTTATGTGCCCACGCTGATCTTCGGGGCCGAGGTGGCGCGGCGCGGCGCCCAAGGGATGGAGGTCACAACCCCGCTGTTGATGCTTGCGGGGATAACGGCGGGTGTCATTGCGCTCCTGCCGTTTGCGAGCGCGGCTGTCCTGCGCGTCAATCTGCGTTAACAGTTGTGAATTGAGACCGGAGAGGTAAGGGGTTAAATGGGGTCTATGTCGCTTTGGGAATACGCAAATCCAAAAAAATTCCTCACCACGAGTGAGCGGATACTGCCGTTTTTCTGGGCCGCTGCCGCGGTCTGTCTGGTCGTGGGGCTGATCTGGGGGTTCTTCTTTACGCCGGATGATTTCCGGCAGGGCTCCACGGTCAAGATCATCTATCTTCATGTGCCTTCGGCGATGATGGCGATCAATATATGGGTGATGATGCTGGTCACCTCGCTGATCTGGATCGTGCGTCGCCACCATGTGAGTGCGCTTGCCGCCCGGGCCGCGGCCCCCATCGGCATCGTGATGACGCTGATCGCGCTGGCAACCGGGGCGATCTGGGGCCAGCCCATGTGGGGCACCTGGTGGGCCTGGGATCCGCGGCTGACGTCGTTCCTGATCCTGTTTCTGTTTTATCTTGGATATGTGGCACTGTGGGAAGCGATCGAGAACCCCGATACCGCCGCCGATCTGACAAGCGTCCTGTGCCTTGTCGGATCGGTCTTTGCGATCCTGAGCCGCTATGCGGTGCTGTTTTGGAACCAGGGCCTGCATCAGGGGGCGTCGCTGAGCCTGGATAAAGAAGAGAATGTGGCGGATGTGTTCTATTATCCGCTGTTGGTCTGCATCGCGGGTTTCGTGTTCCTGTTCATTGCCCTGGTGCTCTATCGGACCGGAACTGAGATCCGGGCGCGCCGGATCAGGGCCTTGGCCACACGGACGAGGGCGCAGGCATGATGCCGGATCTGGGTAAATACGCGGATGCGGTGCTGTCGGCCTATGCGGCCTCTATCGTGCTGTTGGTCGTGTTGGTGGTGATGACGGTGCTGCGCGGCCGCAAGGTGCGCGCCGAGATGGCGCGAATAGAGGAGCAGCGCAGCAAGAATGGCTAGGATTTCCCCCCTTATGCTCGCCCCTCCGGCGATTTTCGCAGCCTTTGCCCTTTTGGCGGGGATCGGCATGTTTCGCGAAGATCCTGATGCGCTGCCCTCGGCGCGCGAAGGACAGCCCGCACCGGCGGTGGTTCTGACCGAATTGCCGGGCAAGACGCTGTTCAGCGATGCCGATCTGCGCGACGGAGAGGTCAAGCTGGTGAATTACTGGGCCAGTTGGTGTGCGCCGTGCCGGGTTGAGCATCCCCACCTTGAGACACTGGCCGACGAAGGCATCCCGATCTACGGGGTGAATTACAAAGATGAGCCCGCCAAGGCGATTGGCTTTCTCGAAGAGTTGGGCGACCCCTATCGCGGCATCGGCGCGGATGCCAATGGCCGTATGGCGTTAGATTGGGGGCTGTATGGCGTGCCCGAAACCTATGTGATCGCGGGCGACGGTACGATCATCCTGCGGTTTGCCGGGCCGGTGACCGAGCGGGTGTTGCAGGACCGTTTGCGCCCCGCGATCGAGCGGGCGCGCGGCGCGGGCGGTTGATGGCGGGCCCGCTCTAGAGGCCCGCCACGCGGTCACGGATCAGGAATAGGAATACGTGGTCGGATTGATCCGGAGCACCGGGGCGAACTCGGCACCCAGAGGGTCCAGCACACCGTATTTGTAAAGGATCGCCGACAGCATGTTCATGGTGGGCTGCAAGGCCCCGTCGATCCAGCCGCCGATAAAGGATGTGCTGTCACCGGTGATGAACACACCCGCATACTCGCTTTCATAGATGATGGCGTTGTAGGACTGATAGAACATGTCCGCGATCTGTTGATCCTGCCCGGGCTGGGCCAGCGTAAACGCGCCATAGGAGTTGGCGTCAAGCTGCCAGTGGATCATGTAGATATCGCTGTCTCCGTTCACCGGCACAAGATTGTCCACATAGTTCGGGAAGGCCGATTGCTGCATGATCACGTTCAGTTCGGCCTTGAGCATATCCAGCAATGCCGAGGGCGAAGGGGTGGCGTCTTCTGCGTTCGAGACGGCCATTAGCTGGGTCGACAGATCCTCCCAGGTATAGGTGACCAGCACCATCCCATAGTTCGGATCGCCATAGTCAAGCGTGTAGAGCTGTGGCGCCTTGGTGTCCGACAGGATGTTGCGGGGAAAGTCGTTGCTTTGACCCTCCCAGAATTTCGCCGTTCGGATAAAGAGCTTGGACGACGAGGTCATATGCGTGCCATTGATCGCCTGGTTCACATTGTCGGGCAGGTACTGAACATTGGCCTGATGTCCCGTCACGTTGTAGTCGGACACCGACATGCCGACATTCATCGCACGGCTGGTGGTGGCGGCGATGACGATGTCGTATTGCACATCGGTGGTGGTGCCGTTTTGATCCGTTTCGCGCACGGTGACATAGTTCTGGTCCGGCCCGACACGCACGGAATCGACGACCGTGGCCTTGGTAGACAGCTTGGTGGTCACGCCCAGATCGGTCGCCTTCTGCCAGATCGCCTGGGTCAGGTCCTGGATCCCGGTAGGCTGCGGCGTGCCGCCATTGTTGAGATTGGCAAAGGTGGACTGGTTCGTCTCAAGCCCGTTTGGGATCAGCCGGAACACATAGTTGAACCCGATGGGATAAAGCGGCCCGAACCCGCCCGATCCCAGCCCAAGCGCGCCGAATTTGACAAAGTCCTCATCGGTCCAGACCGTCCCGCCGGGCACATCCCACTGATGGTTTGCGCCAAAGATCTTTTGCAGACCGGTGTAGAAACTGTCGCTGCCGAACGTATCCAGGTATTTCTGCCATTCGGTGATCACCGTGGACGCGTAGTTCTGCGTCGGGTTGGTGAGATAGTGTTGCAGGCTCTCCGCGGAGGCCAAGATCGTCGATCCGCCGGAGGTTATCCCATTGCTCAGAAACGCGTTCCAGCCGGTATAGACGGTGCCGAACCCGGTGGGGTAGTTTTCCGACGAGGTCCAGGTTTGCGCGGCCCCCTGATAGGAGACGACCGTGGGCTGGTTGCCCGGATCCGGAAAGCCCGAGACAAACCCATAGCCCAGGCTGTTGGCATAGTAATAAAGCAGATCCTCGCTGGGCGGGAACCGCATCGCGCCCAGTTCCGCGACATTGATGCCATCCGGTGTGACGACCGATCTTGTGCGGCCGCCGATGTCGCTTCGGGCCTCGTAAAGCGTGATCTGCTGGCCCGTCCCGCAGGCTTTGGCCAGCTCAAAGGCCGAAGTGACGCCCGACATGCCCGCGCCGATCACCGCGATTCGGGTGGCGTTGGGCAGGCCGCCAAGGGGCGCGTCGATACCGCCACAGGCCTGGTTCCAGTTCGAATAGATCAACTGGGGCGTGTCGAGAAACGCTTGCGGCGCAATGGGTTGAATGGCGCCATCCGTGTCGGCGAATTTCTTTCCGGGACCGAATGCCGGATGCGCTTTACCCAGGCCGACGGACTGTCTGAGATTTGGAATGATTGGCATAATAACCTCCCTGATCATGCACGCGCATATGATGCGGCGGCACTATGCCAATCACTATCATCATTTGTGATGATTTATTTTTGCACAAACCGGGGCGCAATTGTGCGCACCAGAAGAATCGGCGGGGCAGGGCCTTGCCTTGTTCCCCGGGGCAGGATCAGCGTCCCGCGCTCCTGGCCTGAAGCGAGACCCACCAGATGGCCGCCGCACCCAGCAGAAAGACGCCAAAACCGGCAAAAAACAAACAGATAAACAGCATTGGCGAGATGGTCATGGTGGGCTCCACCTTGAGTTTTCTGGGTTGGCTGGGCAGGTGCAGTATCTGCGTTGCACCCGGCAGAGCATTGACTTTGATCAATCGCGGCGGCCGGTCTGGTTGTCGCGTATCAACGGCCTCTTTTCGCGCCATAATCCATCGAAAAGAAAAGAGGCGCCCCAAGAGGCGCCTCGATCAACGTCTATTTGATATCGCGGTTACGCAGCGGCGAGGTTACGCAGCACGTAATGCAGAACGCCGCCGTTTTCGATATATTCAATTTCCACCGCGGTATCGATCCGGCATTTCAGGGTGATGGTCTTTTCGGTTCCATCGGCCATCACGATCGTGCAGGGCACTTCTTGCAAAGGTTGAATCGTGTCGAGCCCATGGATCGACACTGTCTCTTCGCCGGTCAGGCCCAGAGAGGAGCGGCTGTCACCGCCGGTGAACTCGAACGGGATCACGCCCATACCCACCAGGTTGGAGCGGTGGATCCGCTCAAAGCTCTCCGCGATCACGGCCTTGACACCCAGAAGTGCCGTGCCCTTGGCCGCCCAGTCGCGGGACGAGCCTGCGCCGTATTGCTCACCGCCGAACACCACCAGCGGAGTGTCCTGGGCCTGATAGGCCATTGCCGCGTCATAGATCGACATCTGCGCGCCATCGGGTCCTTTGGTATAGCCGCCTTCGACCCCGTCCAGCATCTCGTTCTTGATGCGGATATTGGCGAAGGTGCCGCGCATCATCACCTCGTGATTGCCGCGCCGCGAACCATAGGAGTTGAACTCCCGCACGGGCACCTGACGCTCGATCAGGTACTGACCGGCGGGTGTTGTGTCCTTGAACGACCCGGCGGGCGAGATGTGGTCGGTGGTGATCATATCGCCCAGCACCGCCAGCACCTTGGCGCCTTCGATATTCTCGATCTTCTTGGTGTCCATCGTGATGCCCTGGAAATAGGGCGGGTTCTGGACATAGGTGCTGGCAGGCGGCCAGTCATAGGTCTTTTCGTTCGTGGTTTCGACCGATTGCCATTTCTCGTCGCCGGTAAAGACTTCGGCGTATTTCTCGACAAAGGCCTCGCGGGTCACGGTTTTGTCGACCAGCTCGGCGATCTCTTTCTGGCTGGGCCAGATATCCTTGAGATAGACGTCCTTGCCATCGGGGGTCTGGGCGATCGGGGCCGTGGCCAGATCGATGTCCATCGTGCCGGCCAGCGCATAGGCCACCACCAGCGGCGGTGAGGCGAGGTAGTTGGCGCGCACATCGGGCGAGATGCGCCCTTCAAAGTTGCGGTTGCCCGACAGCACCGAAGTGGCCACCAGATCGCCCTCGGCAATCGCTTCGGAGATCTCTTTCTGCAAGGGACCGGAATTGCCAATGCAGGTGGTACAGCCATAGCCCACCAGGTTGAAGCCGATCTTGTCGAGATCCTCTTGCAGGCCCGCGGCCTCCAGATAGGCGCTGACGACCTGAGAGCCGGGAGCGAGCGAGGTTTTGACCCAAGGCTTGCGATCCAGACCCAGGGCTGCGGCCTTGCGCGCCACCAGCCCTGCGCCGATCATAACATAAGGGTTCGACGTGTTGGTGCAGGACGTGATCGAGGCGATCACGACCTTGCCGCTTTCCATGGTGTAGTCTTCGCCCGCGACGGGAACTTCCTTGCCCATGGGGCGCTTGAAGGTCTCTTCCATCTCGCGTTGGAAGGCGGTCTGCGCATCGGTCAGGGCGACGTAATCCTGCGGGCGTTTGGGGCCCGAGATCGCGGGCACGATGGTGCCCATGTCCAGGTGCAGCGTGTCAGTATAGACCGGCGCGTAATCATCGCCGCGCCAGAACCCGTTTTCCTTGGCATAGGCTTCGACCAGCGCGATGCGGTCCTCGTCCCGACCAGTATTGCGCAGATAGCGCAGCGTTTCGCCGTCAATCGGGAAGAAGCCGCAGGTCGCCCCATATTCAGGGGCCATATTGGCGATGGTGGCGCGATCCGCCAGCGGCAGCGTGTCGAGGCCCGCGCCGTAGAATTCGACGAATTTGCCGACAACACCGCGTTCGCGCAGCATCTCGACCACTTTCAGGACCAGATCGGTGCCGGTGGTGCCTTCGACCATCTGGCCGGTCAGCTCAAAGCCCACGACCTCGGGGATCAGCATCGAGATCGGCTGGCCCAGCATCGCGGCCTCGGCCTCGATCCCGCCGACGCCCCAGCCCAGAACGGCGGCACCGTTGACCATCGTGGTGTGGCTGTCGGTGCCCACCAACGTGTCAGGGTATGCGACCTCGTCGCCGGCCTGGTCCACATCGGTCCAGACGGTTTGCGCCAGATATTCCAGGTTCACCTGATGGCAGATGCCGGTGCCGGGGGGCACGACGCGGAAATTATTGAACGCGGACTGGCCCCATTTGAGGAAGGTGTAACGCTCCATGTTGCGCTCATACTCGCGGTCCACATTCATCTGGAACGCGCGCGGGTTGCCGAACTCGTCGATCATGACCGAGTGGTCGATGACCAGATCCACGGGGTTCAGCGGGTTGATCTTTTCCGGATCCCCCCCCAAGGCCACAATGCCGTCGCGCATCGCCGCCAGATCGACAACCGCCGGAACGCCGGTGAAATCCTGCATCAGAACGCGCGCCGGGCGATAGGCGATCTCACGCGGGTTTTTGCCGCCCTGGGCACCCCAGGTCGCAAAGGCCTTGATATCGTCGACGCTGACGGTCTTGCCATCCTCAAAGCGCAGCATGTTCTCCAGCACGACCTTGAGCGCGGCAGGCAGGTTCGAGAAATCGCCCAAACCGGCCTCGGTCGCGGCGGGAATGGAGTAATACGAAATGCTTTTGCCGTTCACGGTAAGCGTACGGCGGGTCTTGGCGGTGTCCTGTCCGACGGTAATGGGCATCTTTGGCCTCCCTGATCAGGTGGGTAAAAGGGGTGGGTGTTGGGTGCTATCTGACGCCTAACGCGGTTTGGTTCAACAGCAAAGAGAGGGGGTGCGTCGATTTTGTATACCATGGTGCACAAACTACAGGGCAGCTGCACATATGACAAACTCTCTCGAAACATTGATTGGTCATTTCCTGGCGTCTTGTCTATGTCCCTATGACACTCACACGGACGTTCTGGACATCTGATGAAGCCCTTTGTTGCCCTTATCGCCCTTATGTGGGTTTGCGTTGCTGCGCCGTCATCGGCCCAAACAAACCCTGTGGTGGTCGAGCTGTTTACGTCGCAAGGGTGTTCGTCCTGTCCACCGGCCGACAAGCTGATGCATGACCTGGCGGCGCGTGACGATGTGATCGCACTTGCATTGCATGTGGATTATTGGGACTACATCGGCTGGAAGGACCAGTTTGCCAGCCCCGCACATACGGAACGGCAAAAGGCCTATGCCGTGGCGGGACAACGGCGGTCTGTCTACACGCCGCAGATGATCATCAATGGCACCGACAGCGTCATCGGGGCCCGGGCGATGGAACTGGCCAAGCTTATCTCCGATCACGCGGCGCTTCCGGCGCAGGCGCATCTGGCAGTGCAGCGGGCGGGGGACGAGCTGATCATTCGCGCCCGGATGGTGGCCGAGGCCCCCCATAACATGATGGTCGTGCAAGTGCTGCGCTATACGCCAGAGCGCAGCATCAATATCACCCGAGGGGAAAATGCCGGCCATTACATGCGCTATGCGAATGTTGTGCATGAGATGACGATCGTGGCGGATTGGGACGGGAAAAACCCGCTGGAACTGAGCATGCCCGTGACCGGCACGGATCCGGTGGCGGTTCTGGTGCAAAACGAGAACCACGGCGCGATTGTTGCGGCGGTGCGGATCGATTAACCGCCGCCGTCGGGCAAGCCGCGCCCATACCAGGGTTTCCAGCGCCGGTGGATCCAGAACCACTGATCCATATGCTGGCGGATCATCGCTTCGAGATCGTCATTCATGGCCTGTGTCATGGTGCGCGGATCCGTATGCGGGATGGGCGCGTGCAGCTCGATCTTGAAGTCCAGACCGTTGGGCTGGCGAATGGCGTAGAACGGGATAATCTCGGCCTCGTATTTCAACGCCAGCTCGGCGGTCACCAGCGACGTTACAGCCGACTGGCCGAAAAACGTCAGCTCTTCACCGCCATGGACATGTAGATCGTGCAGGATGGCCACTGTTCCGCCTGCCTTGAGATGTTTGATCATCTCGCGCATGCCGCGGCGGCCCTGCTCGAACAGAAGCGGGCCGTTGATCTGCATCGAGCGCACGTAATGGGCGTTGAAATACGGGTTGGCCATACGCCGGTAAAGCGAGCCCATCTCATATCCGCGCGGGATCAGATTGGCGCGCATCGCATCGTAATTGCCAAAGTGCCCCCCCGCCAGAAAGACGGGCCGCCCGGCGTCCCGCGCGGCCTTGAGCGCGGCAAGCCCGGGCCCTGTCGGCTCGGACGCGTTGGCGTGGCGGGCAAACCCGTCGCCTGAATAGATCTCGATCAGGGTGCGGCCGGCAGTGTTGGGCACCGCGCGGCAGAGGCGCCTGACCTCCGCCTCCGGTAGATCGGGATGGGTCAGGGACAGGTTATGGCGGATGCGTTTGTCGAACCCGGCGAGGGGGGCGGCCACGGTTGAGACCAGCCATCCCATGAACCGCACGCGCATTGCGTAAGGCAGCAGCAAGACCGCGCCGATCAGGCCGCGCAGCACAAGATTGGTGGCGAAATGCCGAGCGCGGGCAGCGCGGGAAAGTTGCGAGGCATCAACGGGCATGACAGCGATCAGCGACGATAGGTTTCGCGGTGCCAGACATAGAGCCCCGCCGCCGCGATCACAAGTGCGCCCGCGACCGTCCAGAGATCCGGCCACTCGGCAAAAAAGACGATGCCCCAGATGGCCGCGAAGATCAGCCCGCAATAGGCGTAAGGGGCGAGCATTCCCGCCTCACCCAGGCTGAGTGAGCGGATTAACAGAAGCTGCCCGGCGGTGCCGAACCCTGCCGTAAGCAGCATCAGTGCGATGGCGGTCGCATCCGGGGCCTGCCAGGCAAAGGGCACCGCCAGGGTCAGGATCACTGTGCCGACGAGACCGGTGTAAAAGAGCGATGTCCAGACATCCTCACGGTGGCCGATCCGTCGGGTCAGCAGCGCATAGGACGAGTAACACACCGCCGCCAGAAGCGGCAGAAGGGCGGCAGGCGTAAAGATATCGCTGCCGGGACGGATGATGATCGCAGCACCCAGAAGGGCCGCCAGGATCCCGCCGATCCGCCGAAAGCCCAGCTTTTCGCCCAGAAAGAGCGCAGCACCCAGGGTGATCAGTACCGGGTTCACCGCCATGAGGGCCGCCGCATCGGTGAGCGCGATCAGGCTGAGGCCCCAAAAGAAAAACCCCGTCGCGCACATCAGCAGGACAGACCGCGCCAGTTGTAGCCCCGGATAGGCAGTGTGGGCGACCGTCTTCAAACGGGGCAGCACCAGCACGAACACGAGCAGCATCTGCCCGGCATACCGCGCCCAGAGCGCGGGCAGAACACCCACCTTGGGGGCCAGCGCCTTGACGGTGGCATCCATCAGCGAAAAGCACAGGATCGCCCCGATCATCATCAGGATCGCACGGCTGCGCGATGCGGTCTCGGCTTTGGAGGCGGCAATACTCATGTGGTCGGCCGCAGAAAACGGACAATGGGAAATGGGCCAAGCACGCGCATAGCGCCTGAGTGACCGATTGCGCGCGACTTGTCCATTGCTGTGATGCGTCGCGTGACTGGTGAGGCGCGACATATCTGGGTGGGGACGAGATTGGCGCGTGGCATGATTGGCCGGTCTTGTCCGCAAGCGGCACCGTGGGCCATGTCGTTCCTGGGCAGACCAAGATCGGGCGAAGGGGGTGGGCAGGACGTGAGGCGCGAACCGCGAACTCTGATCGTGACAGATCTCCAGATCATCATCCACAGCCACCGTTCTCCGGGCCGCTTGAACCAGAACGCTGGCGCGCCCAACCCCAATGGACGGGTTGCGCCATTTACGGAAAGGCCTAAAGCGTTTCGACCTGAACCTGAAGCGGGGGGGGGCCCATGAGGGTTGAGATGTGAGTCATCTGTATTGGGAGGATGGATCATGTCAGCCCCGTTGCCATGAGCGCTCCGGGCGCGGTTTCAGACGTACATTGAAGAAGGGTTAAACGGGCGTGCGGCGGCATTGCGCCTGAAGGTTTCGCCCGCCACAGGGGCTAGATGGGCGCGTCAGGTTCGGACCAAGGGCCATGCGGCCCCCCAACGCCAGGGGCCCCCCCGCGGCCGGGCAAAGCTGGCACCCCCCCAGCGTTCCTTGGGGAAACGGGCCG
>NZ_JAAWWD010000045.1 GCF_021404545.1 Aestuariivita sp. | reverse complement strand
CCGGGGGGGGAGGCCCGCAGGGCCGGGGGCAGCGCCCCCAGAAAGACCAACAGTTAGCTCAGGCGGCTTCGTGCATCAGGATCGCGGTTTCCGAGGCGGTCAGATTCCGCCTGGCATACCCACCGTACGCATGGGGGTTGATGTCCAGTCCGGGGAGCTGCTGCAGCAGACGGCGGCGATCGGCATCGCCGAGTGCCGCGAGGGACGCGCTGGCGGGATGGAAGCTTTCGGCTTCCACCCCGTTTGCCCAAATCACCTGATGATGGGGCAGCAGAAGATGGAAGTAGTCCACCTCACGCACAGCCAGATCCACGAAAATGGTCGATCCGTTCACCAGTTCGCGCGCCGGAACCAACACTTCTGAGGTGTTAAAAAGGCTTTGCGCAATCGCGCCCCGGATCAGCATCCGGTGCTCGGGAGACACCAGGAGCTCCTGATCGGGCCGGTCGATGCCCAACGCCCCGGGGCGGAACCGGATGGGGCGTAGCTCGGGCATCACGAACATGCGCGCGCCAGTAATGCGCCGCTTGCCGATCCACAGGATGTCCTGCGGTCCGCTGTCTCGGGTCATGATGCGATCGCCCTCTTTCAGCTCTTCGATCAGGCAGGGTCCATCGGGTGTCGAGATCCGGGTGCCGGGAGTAAAGCAGATGACACCGCCCTGGCCCGGTTCGACCGTTCGGGCCCTGCGCGCGGCGACGGATTGATGGACGATCCAGAGATCGGTGTCGCGCGGCGGAATGGTGTTGAGAAACATCAACAGCGGCTGCGACGAGGGGCCTGTCTCGATCAATGTGATCGTATAGCTGTCGCGCCCATCCGTGACCACGAAATGGCAGTCCATCAACGGCGTATCGATATCGACGGCGCCGAGGTCGTTTTCATACGTCATGGCCGCGCCGACCAGTCGCCGAACCATATGTGTCGCGCGTTTGCGCAGATTGGCATCGCCATCTGTCCGCTCAAGTCGCAATATGTCCGATGGCCCGTCCAGACGCAGCGCCTCGCCACGCCAGGACCAAGCCGATCCAACGGTCAACGCGCCAAGCGACGCGGCCTCAAGACCGTCTACTTCTGTTTGCGACCAGGAGATGACGAACGTGCCGGTAAAGCCCGCTCTCATTGCCTGTATGCCTGCCTTGTTATTCTTTTTTGTATCCAAGTAGATAGCAAAGGTGATTCGCTCTGAAAAGCGTTTCCTAAATCCCGAATGACTTTTTTGAGAAAAAGGGTGGGTTGGCAGGGCTCGGTTGACTGGATCACCCCTGGGTTGTGTGGGTCGGGTGTCTTGCGCCTCAGGCGGGCTTGTGCGCCAAGATGCCTCTGTGCTGTTGTGCGCATCGCGTGGCTGTCTGAGCGCTCAAATAGGGCTATTGTCGGCCAAATAGGGCTGAAATCTCGCGCTATTTGGGCTTTCCTTTCCGATTGCGTGATATGGCGGGCGCGCTCCGCGACACGCGTTTGGGGTGTGCGGGGCCCTGGTGTTGGAGGTCCTTTGCAAAAGGACGAGGTGTATCCCGGCGACAACACTCCGGTTCAATTCGGCCCCTCGTCCAGTTTGCGCCGGGTGTCGACCACGGTTCTGCCCAATTGCGGTCCTTTGGCGCCTTGAGGCTGGTCAGTGTCTCGGCACATCGCTAGAACCGGCACAGTTATGGGGGCCAGAATGACAGCAATGACGCCGCAACCGGGGATTATGGACATTTCGCTCTATCAGGGAGGGGCGTCGCATATCGAGGGTATGGACGATGTTCTGAAACTGTCGTCCAACGAAAACCCCTTTGGCCCAGGTCAAGGTGCGGTCGAGGCGATCAGGACCGCCGCCGCCAGCCTGCACCGATATCCGTCAACCGATCATAAGGCTCTGCGTCAGGCCATCGCCGAGGAGCATGGGTTGGAGGCAGAGCGGATCATCATCGGCGTCGGTTCGGATGAAATCCTAACGCTGCTTGCCATGGCCTATGCCGGGCCGGGCGACGCCGTGCTTTATCCCGAACACGGGTTCTCTCTCTACCGGATCATCGCGCTGGCCGCTGGCGCGACCCCGGTTGTGGCGGCCGAGGATGGGCGGCATGTCGATGTCGACGCGCTGTTGGCCGCGGTGACCCCGGCGACGCGGCTCGTCTATCTGGCCAATCCGGCCAATCCCGCGGGCACCATGATCAGCGCAATCGAGGTGGCGCGGTTGGCGGATCACTTGCCCGACCAGTGCCTGCTGGTTCTGGACGGCGCCTATGCCGAGTTTGTCGAAGGCTATGATGGCGGCGCGGCGCTCGTGGCGTCGCGCGATAACGTGGTGATGACCCGGACGTTTTCCAAGATCTACGGTCTGGGCGGTCTGCGCGTGGGCTGGGGCTATGCCCCGCAAGAGATCATCGATGTGCTCAACCGGATCCGGGGGCCGTTCAATATGTCGGGGGTGGCGCTGGCGGGGGCCGAAGCAGCCGTGCGCGATCAGGACTATGTGGCGCGTTGCCGCCGGGTGAACGCGGATGAGCGCGTGCGGCTCACCGGCGGGTTGCATCAGCTGGGTATCGGCTGCGACGAAAGCCACGCCAATTTCGTGCTGGCCCGCTTTGCCGACGAGGCCGAGGCGCTGGCCGCCGACGCTTTGCTGAAGACGCAGGGTATTCTGGTGCGGGTGGTCAAGGGCTATGGCTTTGCCGATGCATTGCGGATTACCGTGGGACGGCCCGAGGACAACACCCGCGTGTTGGCGGTCTTGGGCGCGTTCCGGGGGGCGACATGACTGTGATCTATAACCGTGTGGCCCTGATCGGGTTGGGGCATATCGCGTCTTCGATGTTTTGGGGGATCAAACGTGCCGGGCTGGCCGGTGAGATCACGGGCTATGCGCGGTCGGCCGAAACACGCGAGATCGCGCGGGATATCGGGTTGTGCGACCGGGTCTGCGACAGTGCGGCCGAGGCTGTGGAGGACGCGGATCTGGTTGTCCTTTGCGTGCCGGTGGGCGCGATGGGGGCTGTCGCGGCAGAGGTTGCACCGGCGATGAAACCCGGCGCGACCGTAACCGATGTCGGATCGGTCAAACGCCATGTGATCGATACCGTTGGCCCGCATCTGCCCCAGGGCGTGCATTTCATCCCCGCGCACCCGTTGGCGGGCACCGAACATTCCGGACCCCGATCGGGCTTTGCCGAGCTCTTCGACAACCGCTGGTGTCTGATCGTTCCGGTTGAAGGCAGCGATCCCGACGCTATCGATCGGGTTGTCCGTCTGTGGCAGGGGCTGGGATCGAATGTCGATCAGATGGACGCCGACCATCACGATCTGGTTCTGGCCGTGACCAGCCACGCACCGCACCTGATCGCATACACGATGGTCGGGGTGGCTGACGATCTGCGCCGGGTCACCGATAGCGAAGTGATCAAATATTCCGCTGCGGGGTTTCGGGATTTCACCCGGATCGCAGCCAGCGATCCCACAATGTGGCGCGATGTGTTTTTGTCCAACAAGGATGCGACGCTTGAGATCCTGGGCCGGTTCACCGAGGAGCTTTTTGCCCTGCAACGGGCGATCCGGACCGGCGACGGCGCGCATCTGCATGAGTACTTCACCCGCACCCGCGCGATCCGACGCGGGATCATCGAAGCCGGCCAAGACACCGATGCGCCCAATTTCGGGCGCGGAGCGGCCCGGTGATGCGGCGCCCCGGCGCCCTCTTTCTGGCGCTGGGCGCGGCGCTTGCCCTCACCGGTTCGGCCCTTGCTCTGGCACCCGAAAGCTCTCTGCGGCCCGAAGCGCGTGCGTTGATCCCTCCGGGCATCACGCTGCTGCCCACCGAACCGCTGCCGCGCCCCCAGCTCAGGCCACGGCTTCGTCCCGTCTCGGCCCAGATTGCTGCGGCGTCAACCCGATCCCGCGCGGTCTTCGGGCCAGAGCAGTCGCTGCGCCCTTCCGCGCGCCCCGGTGGCATCCTACAGCAGGCGATGTCGCGCCAGCGCGAGCGGCGGCGGGGCATGGTCTGCGGCGATCCCGCCTTGCAGGGCGAGGTAGTGGGCTTTGTTCCCGGGCGCATTTCGGGGTGCGGGATCGAAGAGGCTGTGCGCCTCCGTTCGGTCTCGGGGGTGGCCCTCAGCCAGCAGGCATTGATCGATTGCAACACTGCCAAGGCGTTGAACCGGTGGGTGAATAACGGCATGAAACCCGCGCTCAGATCAAAAGGCCGGGTGGCCCAGCTGCGTGTGGCCGCGCATTACACCTGCCGCACCCGTAACAACCAGCCCGGTGCCCGGATCTCGGAACATGGCAAGGGGCGCGCGATCGATATCTCGGGCTTTGTGATGGAGGATGGTGAGGTGATCACTGTGCTGAACCACTGGAACGCGCGGGGTTACAGATCGGCCATGCGCAAGATGCACCGTACCGCCTGTGGCCCGTTCGGCACCGTTCTTGGACCCAACAGCGACCGGTTCCACCGCGATCACTTTCATTTCGACACGGCCCGGTACAGATCCGGCCCCTTCTGCCGTTAGCGCAAGATCAGCCGCGGGGCTGGGCCCAGCGGGATCGGACCCAGCGCCACGAACCCGCCGCGCAGGTTCAGTTGCAGATCGAGCGCATTGGGATTGCCGCTGAGCCCTTCAAAGAGGGCCAATGTGCGTTCCGCGGGGCGGCGCGCTTCGGGCGGCAGAACGCCTGCGGCCTCGGCCATATCCAGCATCTCACGCCAGTTTTCCGCCTTGATCGTGATCGTGCCTTCGGGAATGCCCTGATCATCGACCACGAAATCCCCCGCAGCCGCCAGGCGCAGCGCGCCCCATTCGGCCTCTGCCAGGCGCAGATCGACCCGTTTCGGCTGAGGCCGCGCGATCTCCAGCGCGCTGCGGTCCCAGGGGTTGTCATAGGTAACCGTGGCGTCGATCTCCAATGTCTCGAAGGCCTCTGGCAAAGTGCGGGAGCTGCGCGCGATCTCTCGCAGGCGCGCACCGGGTGCAAATGCCTCGGCCCGTGCGATCATGCGATAGGTGGCAGGACCATCCGACTGCTGCGTCTTGGACAGAACCAGCGTTTCGGCACGTGCCAGAACGCCGTCCTCGGCCACGACCGACCACGCGCCCGAGCGGAGCGACAGATCCTCCACCGTCAGGGCCAGACCGGGGGTCAGCCGCAGATCGGCTGTCAGACCCGATGTCGTTACCCGCCAGGTTTCATCGAAATAGGACCAAAGCTGCGGCGCATCGCCAAGGCCCACTGTCACATGGCCGGGCCAGATCGCACGGCTGTCGATTTCCAGCGCTTCGGCCCGCCAGGCGGCTCCGGTTGCGGGGTCAGCCAGCGCCGGTGCGGTGATCCGTGTCACATGGCGCGCGGGAAACCCGCCCAGGCTCAGATCCGCGTAATCGGCCTGCCAGCCGCGCGCCTCCTGCGCGGCAAACCAGCGCGCGACGCCCGACTGCATCATCCAGCCGGCCCCGGCCCAGTAAATCGACCACACGAGCGCACCAATCAACACAGCTTTTAGCAAACGCAACATGGATGCCCTTTCGCCGGACGTTCCTTTGGTGTTTACAAGCGCCGTTGGGCAAGGACCAGACATGATGACGATGTGGGTATTTGGATACGGGTCACTCTTATGGAACCCGGGCTTCGAGGTGGCCGAGATGCGCGTGGCCACACTGGAAGGGTATGCCCGCTCGTTCTGCATGTCCTCGATCCACCATCGCGGCACGGTTGAAAGGCCGGGCCTGGTCCTGGCCCTGGATGAAGGGCCGGGCGCCTGCCGCGGTATGGCGATGCGGGTTGCCCCCGGGCAGGAAGAGCCCACGCTCAGCTATCTGCGTGAACGCGAGCTGATTTCCTCGGCCTATCTTGAAAAAACGCTCCATGTCTCGTTTCAGGTGGGCGGCACGGCCCAGGCGCTCGTCTATGTGATCGACCCCCATCACGTGCAGTATTGCGGCGGCCTGCCTCTGGAGGAGCAGGCCCAGATCATCGCGCATGCCGTGGGCGATCGGGGGGCCAATACCGAATACCTTTATAACACCGCAGATCATTTGCACGAAATCGGACTGCATGATCCCGATCTCGACTGGCTGGCGGAGCGGGTGCGCGCGCTGACGGCATAAATCCTTGGCGCCGCAGGGCGGAAGGGATAGTGTAACGCACAGAGCAGAAGAGGGTCAGACGGGGCCAATGGCGAACCCAAAACGTGAGGCGCGCCCTTACTTTTCACAACCGACCCGGCAGATCGTGACCATGCTGCTGGTGCTGGGGTTGTCGTGTGCGGGTGCCTTTCTGGCACTGCCGCGGGTGCTGCCTGTGTTTCAGGCCAACCCCTATCTGAATTCGTTCATTCTGTTTGTCTTTTTCATCGGGGTTCTGACCTGTTTCTGGCAGGTGATCACGCTGATCGGATCGGTGCGCTGGATCGAAGGGTTCGTGGCCACCGGCTCGGCGCCCGAAGGGACCGCGCCCCGGCTTTTGGCGCCGCTGGCCACGTTGTTGCGCGCACGCGGCGCGCGCATGCAGATCAACGCGACCTCGTCCCGATCCATCCTCGATTCGGTGGCGCAGCGGATCGACGAGGCGCGCGAGATCACGCGCTATATCGTCAACCTGCTGATCTTCCTTGGTCTTTTGGGCACGTTCTATGGGCTGGCCACAACGGTTCCGGCAGTTGTCGACACGATCCGCAGCCTTGCCCCGCAGGATGGCGAGGAAGGGGTCGAGATCTTCAACCGCCTGATGACCGGGTTGGAGGCACAGCTGGGCGGTATGGGCGTGGCCTTTGCCTCGTCGCTGTTGGGTCTGGCGGGATCACTGGTTGTGGGCCTGTTGGAGCTTTTTGCCGGGCACGGGCAAAACCGGTTTTACCGCGAGTTGGAGGAATGGCTGTCGTCGATCACCCGGGTGGGATTTGCCTCTGGTGACGAGGGCGGGCAGGATACCAGCGGGGTGGTGGCAGTTCTCGATCAGATGGCCGATCAGATGGACACACTGCAACAAATGTTCACCCAGTCGGATGTCAATCTGGGCATGCTGGAGGCGCGTCTGGGCCAACTGACCGATGCCATGGGCGGGTTTGTTGAGCGGATGGAGGGCGAGGGCCAGACCGCCCGCGCCGTCGACCGCATGGTCGAGGGTCAGGAACGCCTGATCGAGCTTTTGTCGCAAACCGGTGAGGGCGAAGGCATCGACGCAGAAAGCCGGATGCGGCTGCGTTCCATCGATGTCCAGATGTTGCGCATTCTCGAAGAGATTTCGGCGGGTCGTCAGGAAACGCTGGCGGTGCTGCACAAGGAAATCGACACCGCGTTGCAGATGTTTGCGCAAAACACCGCCACTGCGCGGCGTATTCGGCCCGCCCGTCCACCCGCGCGGTCCGAGGAGGGCTAGGACATGGCCCTGCAGCGGCGCACGGGACAACGGTTTCAAAGCGCGATCTGGCCCGGTTTCGTGGATGCGATGACCGGACTCTTGCTGGTTTTGATGTTTGTGCTGACCATTTTCATGGTGGTGCAATTCGTGCTGCGCGAGACGATCACGGGTCAGGAGAGCGAGTTGGATGCGCTCTCGGCCGAGGTCTCGGCGCTGGCCCAGGCGTTGGGTCTGGAAGAGCGGCGCGCCGATGGGTTGGCAGAACGCGTCGGCGCGCTTTCGGCCACCTTGGAGGGGGCGCAGATCAATCTGGCAGAGCAATCGGCCCTGATCGCGGCTCTGCAGGCCGACCGCGCCGCGCAGGATACTGCGCTGAGCGAGGCCGAAGGCCAGATCACACGTTTCGAGGCGCAGGTTGCAGCCCTCTTGGCCGATCAGGACCGTGCGCAGGCAGCGATTGCCGATCTGGAAGGCGAGCGTGCGGCGCTTTTGACCGAACAGGAGGCATTGAACCTTGCACTGGCGCAAAGCCGGTCCGAGATTGATGCTCAGGCCGAAGCCGCCCGGCTGGACGCGGCCCGTCGAGAGGCGCTGGAGGCGCTGATCGCCGATCTGGAAACGCGCGGGGCCGATGCTGCTGATCGCATCGCCACGCTGGAGGCGGGAGACGCGGAGGCGCAGGCCCGTATCACCGACCTTCAGGCGCAGCTCTCGGAGGAGGAGGCCGCTCGACTGGTCGAGGCTGCGGCGGCAGAGGCCCTGCGCTCAAGGCTGCAAGACGCGGATGCCGAGCTGACCGCAATGACCCTTGCGCTGGAACAGCAGCGCAGGCGAGCGGAAGAGACGCTGACATTGCTGGCTGCTGCGCAAGCTGCGCGCGACGATCTGGATGCGCGCCTTCTGGCGGCTTTGAGCGACGTCGACGAGGCGGCTCTGGCTCTCGCCGAACAGGAGGATATCCAGGCGCGGCTGCAGACCGCGCTGTCGGATCAGGAGGATCTGCGTGCCCGGCTTTTGGCAGCGCTGGCCGCACAACAGACTGCCGAAGCGGAGGCGGCCGAGCGGCTCAGCCTGGCCGAGCAGCGCGCGGCCTTGCTCGCCGCCGCAAATGTGGCCCTGTCGGAGGAGCAGGCCCTATCCGCCGAGGGTCAGCGCGAAGCCGCGCTGCTCAATCAACAGGTCGCTGCCCTGCGCACGCAGTTGGGCGTTTTACAGACGCTTTTGGATGAGGCGCAGGCGCGTGATGCCGCCGCACAGGTGCAGCTTGAATCGCTGGGCTCCGAACTGAACACGGCGCTGGCCCAAGTCGCCGCCGAAGAGCGTCGGCGCCGCCAGCTGGAAGAGGCCGAGCGCATTCGGCTGGAACAGGAAGCGGCGGATTTGGCGGCCCAGGCGCAGGATCTCGAACGCTACCGCTCGGAGTTCTTTGGCAGGCTGCGCGAGGTGCTGAGCGGTCAGGATCGTGTGCGCATCGTGGGCGACCGGTTCATCTTTTCCTCAGAAGTGCTCTTTGCGCCCGCGCGCGCGGATCTGTCGGCCGAAGGCCGGACGGAGATCGACAATATTGCGGACATCCTGAACGAGATTGCCGCCGATATCCCGCCCGATATCGACTGGGTGATCCGTGTGGACGGCCATACCGACGACACCCCCCTCACGGGGTTTGGCGCATTTGCCGATAACTGGGAGCTGAGCCAGGCGCGCGCCTTGTCGGTGGTGCGTTACATGGTCGATGAGCTGGGCTTTCCACCGCAGCGACTGGCCGCAAACGGTTTTGCGGAGTTCCAGCCGCTCAACCCTGCCGATACAGCGCTAGCGCGCGCCCAGAACAGGCGGATCGAGCTGAAACTGACAGAGCGGTGAGGACCCCATTCTTGGATGTTCCGCCTGAGGGTCGCGTCGTGTTGCGTATTTATGAGCGAGAAGAAGATGCGAGTTTGTGCAATATCGTTGCGGATGCCAGTAGTGTCAAAGGTCTTTCGCACTTTTTTTCACGCGACGTCGGCTCGTTGGGTTTGATCCGCGAATAGCGGTGCCATGTACATGTACTTTCGGGCGGACCACTGCGTTCCGGCGATGTGGCGCAAACGGGCAGCGGCCAGGTTGAGGCAGGACTTCCCGTCTGGGAATGCGCCCACCACTCTGGTGCGCCTTCTGATCTCGCGCATGATGCGCTCCAGTGGGTTGTTCGTTCTGAGTTTGATCCAATGGCTGTCCGGGAAGCCATAGTATGTCAGCGTCTCGTGGCCGTTCTCTTCGAGCAGCTCCGCCGCCTTGTTCAGCTTCATTGCGCGCAGGTCGCCGATCACGGCCTTCATCTTCTCCGCTACTGCCTTGCGGTCTTCCTGTGCATGGATCGCCTTCAGCATCCCAGTCACGTCCCGCACTTTGCCCGACGGGACCAGGCTGAAGACGTTTCGGTAGAAGTGCACGACGCAGCGTTGCCACTGGGCGTCGGGAATGACCTCTGCGGTGCTCTCCACAAGGCCGCGACAAGCATCTGAAACGATCATCAACTGCACACCGGTGAGACCCCGGTCAGCCAGGTGATGCAGGAAGCTGCACCAGCCAGACTTGTCTTCCTTGGGACCTTCCATGATACCCAGGATCTCGCGGTAGCCCTCCGTTGTGACGCCAATGGCAACAAGCAAGGACTCGTTGCGCACCTCGCCTGCCCACGACCGCTTCATAACGATCCCATCCAGGAAGACGTAGGGGTGGTTGCCCTCGATCGGCCGCTGCCGCCAGTCATCGATCTTGGCGTAGATCTTCTTGTTGAGATGACTCACAGTGCCAGGGCTTACGCGCGTGCCCCACAAGGCTTCGGTGATGTCCTCCACGCGGCGCACTGATACGCCCGCCAGGTACATCTCGATTAAAGCCTCTTCGACCGAGCTTTCGCGGCGCTGGTATCGCTCAATGATGGCCGTCTCGAAGGTCTGCTTGCGCAGCTTGGGCATCTTCTCAGCTTCACCGGCCCGGCCTTGGTGTCCAGCGACCGCTCGTAACTGCCTGCCCGCGTGTCCTTGCGGCCTGCGGTGCGTTCGTACTTGCTCGCGCCGCAAAGCCGGTCAGCATCGCGTTCAGGTCTTCCTCAAAGGTGCCGCGCACCATCTCTCCGAGGTGATCACGAATGCGCGCCTCGTCGATCTGTATCACTTGCCCCATCGGTTTGGGCTTCTCTGTTTCATCCATTCTCTGCTCCTCTCAGCCAGTCTGAAAGGAACCTCCGTCATGGTCAAATGTGCGAAAGACTTTGTACGTTATCCGGATGTCGAGCCTTTCGGGCGCCTGAGCTGTGCAATGTGCGCCCCGCTTGGGTTCAGTTTTCCACGCGCACATGGGCGAAGCGGTTTGCGATAACGATGCCACCCCGGGTCAGGGTGATCTGACCTTGGTAGTCCCCCGCAGGCCAGCCACCTGGCGGGGCGCGCCGTCCGAACGCGGGAAGCTGACTGAGCCGGGGGTTGGTCATCTTTCGTGTATCGCGAAAAACCTCACCCCCGGGGCCGCTCGCACGGATGGTGATCAGATCGCCTGTCTGCGTGAAACCGGCTTCGGCATAGACGACAAGCGGCTGGTCGGTCCCGATTGTGTTGAGCCGGGCGCTGCCGTCGCGCAGACTATCGTAACTTGGCACCGCGTCTGAAAACCCCGCGAGCCGCAGGATCGGTTGGTGATAGATCGGCGTGTCGTTCCAAAGAGATGTGGAGCCGGTGCCGCAGGTCTGCACCGTGTCCGGTTGGAACGGATCCACTGTCAGACCGTCTTTCAGGACGCTCAGATGGAGATGTGGATGGGTCGTCCGCCCCGACAGTCCGACATAGCCCAGCGGATCACCGGCCTGAACCGGATCCCCAGGCGCCACGCGCACCGAGCCAAGGCGGAGGTGGCAATAAAGCGTCTCATATCCGTTCTCATGCGCGATCAGAACGGCGTTGCCGCAGGCGTTGCTGTCGTTGACGTCAGGCATCAGGCGGTCGTCGGGCATGCTGTCGCGGACGCGCAGAACGGTACCACCAGCGGCAGCAAGGACCGCGACACCTTGCTGGATCGTCTCGAAGCTGAGCAGTGCGAAATCGGTTCCGCGGTGGCCGTCGCGGGTGTTGAGGCCACAGGTGTAATCTGCGGATTGCCCCTGTTGCGGTGCAGTGTCGACAAAGTCTTCGATAAAGCAGGTCTTGCCCAGTTCGCAGTCGATGGGCAGGTCCAGAAAAGGGTCCGCCGCGAGGGGGCCCGCGGCGGAAATCACTGCAACGATCAGCAGTCGCATCAATCCGCGGTCAGCAACGGCGGTTTGTTCCCTGAGAGACGGGGGTTCTGTGGCCCTTCGATCCGAAGATCGAGCGCGCCGTCTTTGATGCCCACCTTGACCAAGCCCCCTTTGGCGAGTTTGCCAAAGAGCAATTCTTCGGCCAGCGGTTTTTTGATGTGCTCCTGAATGACACGACCCAGCGGGCGCGCGCCCATCTTGTCGTCATAGCCCTTGTCGGCCAGCCATTCGGCGGCGGGGCGGGTCAACTCGATGCTGACGCCGCGATCCATCAATTGCGCCTCAAGCTGCATGACGAATTTCTCGACCACTTGCAGGATGACATCCTTGGGCAGCGCCCCGAAGGAGATCACCGCGTCCAGACGGTTGCGGAATTCCGGGGTGAACTGGCGCTCGATCGCTGCGGTATCCTCGCCTTCGCGTCGGTCACGACCAAAACCGATGGCTTCCTTGGCCTGTTCGGTGGCGCCCGCGTTCGAGGTCATGATCAGCACCACGTTGCGGAAATCCACCGTTCGGCCATTGTGATCGGTCAGCTTGCCATGATCCATCACCTGCAACAGGATGTTATAGACATCAGGATGCGCTTTTTCGATCTCATCGAGCAGCAGCACGCAATGGGGATGCTGGTCCACACCATCGGTCAGCATGCCGCCTTGGTCAAATCCCACATATCCGGGAGGGGCGCCGATCAGGCGCGAGACAGCGTGTTTTTCCATGTATTCCGACATGTCGAACCGCAGCAGTTCGACGCCCAGCGTGTCGGCCAATTGGCGCGCCACTTCGGTTTTGCCGACGCCGGTGGGGCCTGCAAAGAGGTAATTTCCGATGGGCTTCTCAGGCTCCCGCAGGCCCGCGCGCGCCAGTTTGATCGCGCTCGACAGGGCCTCGATCGCCTTGTCCTGACCGAATACCACGCGTTTGAGGCTGGCCTCCAGATCCTTGAGCACCTCGGCATCGTCCTTGGAGACGTTTTTGGGCGGGATGCGGGCGATCTTGGCCACCACGGCCTCGATCTCCTTGGTGCCGATGGTCTTGCGGCGCTTGCTTTCGGCAACCAGATGCTGCGCGGCACCGGCCTCGTCGATCACGTCGATAGCCTTGTCGGGCAGTTTGCGGTCGTTGATGTAACGCGCCGACAGCTCCACCGCGGTCTTGATCGCGTCGGCGGTGTATTTGACCGAATGGTGATCTTCAAAGTAAGGCTTGAGACCCTTGAGGATCTTCACGCTGTCATCCACCGAAGGCTCTGACACGTCGATTTTCTGGAACCGGCGGCTTAGCGCGCGATCCTTCTCGAAATGTTGACGAAACTCCTTGTAGGTGGTCGAGCCCATGGTGCGCAGCTTGCCACCCTGCAACGCGGGTTTGAGCAGATTGGAAGCATCCATTGCACCGCCCGATGTCGCGCCGGCACCGATCACCGTGTGGATTTCGTCGATGAACAACACCGCGTCGGGGTGTTCCTCAAGCTCGGTCACGACCGCTTTCAGCCGTTCCTCGAAATCGCCGCGATAGCGAGTACCGGCCAAAAGCGCGCCCATATCCAGCGAGTAGATCGTGGTGTTGGACAGAACCTCGGGTGTTTCGCCCTGAATGATCTTGCGCGCAAGCCCTTCGGCAATGGCAGTCTTGCCCACTCCAGGGTCGCCTACCAACAAGGGGTTGTTCTTGCGACGGCGGCACAGCACCTGGATGCAGCGCTCAACCTCCGCATCGCGGCCGATCAGCGGATCGACGTCGCCTTCACGCGATTTGGCGTTCAGATCGACGCAGTATTTGCCAAGCGCGCTCTCTTTCTGCTCGACAGCCTCGCCTTGGGGTGCGCCTGCTTCCTCTTCGTTTTCTTGCGAGCCGCTGACGGGGCGGCTTTCGCCATAAGCGGGATTCTTGGCCACTCCGTGAGCGATGAAATTGACCGCGTCATAGCGGGTCATGTCCTGTTCCTGCAGAAAATAGGCGGCGTTGCTCTCGCGCTCGGCAAAGATCGCAACCAGCACGTTGGCACCGGTCACTTCGGTCCGGCCAGAGGATTGAACGTGGATCGCGGCGCGCTGAATGACACGCTGGAAGGCCGCTGTGGGCACCGCTTCCGAGCCGTCGATATCCGTCACCAGGTTCGACAGATCCTCATCGACGAATTCGACCAGCGTGCTGCGCAGCTCGTCGGTGTCGACATTGCAGGCCTTCATCACCCGCGTCGCATCCGGTTCATCCAGCAACGCCAGCAACAGATGCTCCAGCGTTGCAAACTCATGCCTGCGTTCATTGGCCAGCGCCAATGCCGCATGAATCGCCTGCTCTAGTGTATTCGAGAATGAAGGCACGTGAGGTGCTCCTTCTGTCTGGGCCCCTGGGTCAGGGGGTAAGGCCGCAGCCCGGGACCATCTTTGACCTTATAGGTTAGAGTTTGGTTTATCCCCGGTCCGCTTCAAGTGTTTTCTGACCTCTCGGGGTCACATTTCTCGGACCTGTTGTGACAGTGCGTTATTATCCAGCACGGTTATTGGTCCTAGAAACTGTCCTTTCGGGTCCGAATTTCGGCAAAGACATCAACCGGATCTGCGCCCTGCATGTTCAACTGGCGCTGAATGGACGCCACGTTCGCCCGCAAAAAGGGGTTGGTGTCGAGTTCAAGCGACAGACGCGAGGGAACTGTCGGCTCTCCGGCGGCGCGCGCGGCATCAATCGCTTCGATACGCGATATAAGCGCTGGGTTGTCCGGTTCAATGGTGATCGCGAACCGGCCATTGGCCTGGGTGTATTCGTGACCCGAACAGACCAACGTCTCGGGCGGCAATGCGGCCAGTTTCGACAGGCTGTCCCACATCTGGGGCTTTGTGCCCTCAAAAACGCGTCCGCATCCCAGCGCCATCAGGCTGTCGGCGGTAAAGACCGCACCTGTTTCGGGAAAGTGATAGGCGATGTGCCCCACTGTATGGCCTGAGACGTCGATCACCGTCCCCACCTCATCCCCGATGACAACACTGTCTCCCTCCTCAACCGCCTGATGCAGCGGCGGCAGGCGCCCGTAATCCGCCTTGGCGCCAACCACCCGGGCGCCGGGATAGGCGGCCAAAACCTCATTCACGCCGCCGATATGATCCCAGTGGTGATGGGTGATCAGAATGTGGCTCAGTTCCCAGCCCCGCGCCTTGAGCGCGTCGAGAATCGGCGCCGCTTCGGGTATGTCGATCACCGCCGTCTCGCCGCTGGCCGCATCATGGGCGAGAAAGGCGTAATTGTCGGACAAACAGGGGATGGTCACGATCTCAAGGGGCATGGTCTTTCGCCTTTTCGTTGTTAGACTGGGCGCGTGTTTCCCGGCCAACTTGGCCGATCCTTTGGGCGCCCGCAATGCATCTTGATGTGCAGGATCTTCGTAACTTCTATTACCGCAGCACGCTGGGCCGCGCCGCGCAGGGCATACTGCAATCGCGGCTGGTCGAAATGTGGCCGGATGTCAAAGGGCAGACCGTTGCGGGCTTCGGCTTTGCCGTGCCGCTCCTGCGTCCGTTTCTGGCGGATGCGCGGCGCGTGATGGCGCTGATGCCGGGCCCCCAGGGGGTGATGCGATGGCCCGCGAACCTGCCCAACGTGTCGGTTCTGATGGAGGAGACAGCCTGGCCCATCGAGACGGGGCATGTGGACCGATTGGTGGTCATGCACGGGCTGGAGACCTCCGAACAACCTTCCCTGGTTCTGGATGAATGTCGGCGCGCGCTGGGGCCGGGGGGCAAGGCGGTTTTTATCGTGCCCAATCGCGCGGGGCTGTGGTCGCGCAGCGATAAGACGCCCTTTGGGTTCGGACGTCCTTATACGCTGGGACAGGTCGAAAACCAGCTCAGGAAGCACCATTTCGCCATCGAGCGGCACATGTCGGTTCTGTATCAGGTGCCCTCGACCCGGCGGTTCTGGATGAAATCCGGCCCGCTGATGGAGCGCATGGGCCAGCGCATCCCGACCATCCTCGCGGGTGGCGTGTTCGTGATCGAGGTCAGCAAACACGTTCATGACCGCCGCGGCACCCCGGTGGGCCGGGAGGTGTCTCGGCCGATGGAAGTATTGGAAGGGCTGTCTAAACCTGTCGCAAAACCGGTCTGAGCCGCGCGATTGCGCATAAATCGCGCAAGGAATCGTTAAAACCGACCGAAAAAATG
The DNA here is from genome assembly GCF_021404545.1 of Aestuariivita sp. Lineage (GTDB taxonomy): Bacteria > Pseudomonadota > Alphaproteobacteria > Rhodobacterales > Rhodobacteraceae > Aestuariivita. The sequence goes on along the minus strand of NZ_JAAWWD010000045.1, from coordinate 58,156 downwards.
CAGTATTTCGTCGGTATTTAAGCGCGCAAACGGTCGCACTCAGGCTAAGTGTCTGAAACCGCATGATTTGTGGCTTTTTCCGTTAACGCTATACCTTGTTGCGAGGCTGCAAACCCTCTGCTACATGCTCCCTGATTTTGACGCCCGGGCAATCGCTCGGGCCGTTTCACACCCCCTGGCAGAACACGCCGGGGCCAGACAATCGGAAGGGTGGACGTGTCCGAACCAGCTTCGATTTCAGAAGGCATAGCCGCAAGGTATGCCACTGCGATTTTCGAAATCGCGCACGAGACCAACGACCTTGACGGTCTTGAGGCCAGCCTGACCGATCTGGCCGCCACTCTGGATGACAGCGCCGAACTGCGCGAGGTGATCGCCTCTCCGGTCCTGTCGCGCGCCGAGCAAAGTGCCGTCATGATGGCGATTGCGGACAAGATGGGCCTGCTGCCGATCCTCAAGAACACATTGGGTCTGATGTCGGAAAAGCGCCGCCTTTTCGTGCTGCCGCAGCTGATCACCGCCCTGCGCGCAAAGATCGCGGAGCATCGCGGCGAAGTGACGGCAGAGGTCATCAGCGCCAAGGCTCTGACCAAGACACAGTCGGACAAACTTGCCAAGACGCTGGCTGAGACGTTCGGCAAGAAAATCACTATTCAAGCGAACGTCGATGAAACGCTCATCGGCGGTCTGATCGTTAAAGTGGGCTCGAAAATGATCGACACCTCGATCGCGGCCAAGCTCAACTCCCTCCAGAATGTAATGAAAGAGGTCGGATAAATGGGTATCCAAGCTGCAGAAATTTCTGCGATCCTGAAGGACCAGATCAAGAACTTTGGTCAGGACGCCGAAGTCGCCGAAGTGGGCCGCGTGCTCAGCGTCGGTGACGGGATCGCCCGGGTCTACGGCCTCGACAATGTGCAAGCCGGTGAAATGGTAGAGTTTCCGGGCAATGTCATGGGCATGGCGCTGAACCTCGAATCCGACAATGTCGGTGTCGTGATCTTCGGATCGGACCGCGATATCAAAGAAGGCGATACAGTCAAGCGCACCAACTCGATCGTGGACGTGCCCGCCGGTGACGCGCTTTTGGGTCGCGTGGTGGACGCCCTGGGTAACCCGCTGGACGGAAAGGGGGCCATTGAGGCGTCCGAGCGCCGCGTGGCCGACGTCAAGGCCCCCGGTATCATCCCGCGTAAATCGGTACATGAGCCGATGGCCACCGGCCTGAAATCGGTCGACGCGATGATCCCGATCGGCCGCGGCCAGCGTGAACTGATCATTGGCGACCGCCAGACCGGCAAGACCGCCGTGGCGCTCGACACGATCCTGAACCAGAAATCCTATAACGACGCTGCGGGCGATGACGAGAGCAAGAAGCTCTACTGCATCTACGTGGCGGTGGGCCAGAAGCGGTCGACCGTGGCCCAGCTGGTGAAAAAGCTCGAAGAGAGCGGTGCGATTGATTACTCGATCATCGTGGCCGCGACCGCGTCCGAACCGGCGCCGATGCAGTTCCTGGCACCCTATGCCGCGACCGCCATGGCGGAGTATTTCCGCGACAACGGCAAGCACGCGCTGATCATCTATGATGACCTCAGCAAACAGGCGGTGTCCTATCGTCAGATGTCGCTTCTGCTGCGCCGCCCGCCGGGCCGCGAAGCCTATCCCGGTGATGTGTTCTATCTGCACTCCCGCCTGCTGGAGCGCTCGGCCAAGCTGAACGAGGATTTCGGCGCGGGCTCTCTGACGGCGCTGCCGATCATCGAAACCCAGGGCGGCGACGTGTCGGCCTTTATCCCGACCAACGTGATCTCGATCACCGATGGCCAGATCTTCCTGGAGACCGAGCTGTTCTATCAGGGCATCCGCCCGGCGGTGAACACCGGCCTGTCAGTGAGCCGGGTGGGCTCATCTGCACAAACCAGCGCCATGTCCTCGGTGGCGGGCCCGGTGAAGCTGAGCCTCGCGCAGTACCGTGAAATGGCCGCTTTTGCGCAGTTCGGGTCCGACCTGGATGCAGCAACCCAACAGTTGCTCAATCGAGGCGCGCGCCTGACCGAACTGATGAAGCAGCCGCAGTATTCGCCGCTCACCAACGCGGAAATCGTCGTGGTGATCTTTGCCGGGACCAACGGCTATCTCGACAAGATCGATGTCAAGGACGTGGGGCGCTACGAAGCCGGTCTGCTGGCCCATATGCGATCCAACCATCAAGACATCCTCGACTGGATCACCAACGAGGATCCCAAGATCAAGGGCGATGCCGCCGACAAGCTCAAAGCGCCGCTTGACGAGTTTGCAGCGACCTTCGCGTAAGGAGAGATACGGCAATGCCAAGTCTCAAGGATCTCAAGAACCGGATCGAGTCGGTCAAATCGACCCGCAAGATCACCAAGGCCATGCAGATGGTGGCCGCCGCGAAACTGCGGCGGGCACAGGACGCCGCCGAGCAGGCGCGCCCCTATACCGAACGCTTTAACGCGGTGATGGCTGGGCTCGCGGCCTCTGTCGGAGGCTCGGACAGCGCGCCCAAGCTGCTGATCGGGACGGGCAATGACAAAACTCATCTGCTGGTCGTGATGACGTCCGAGCGGGGTCTTTGCGGTGGATTCAACACCAATATCGTCAAAAAGGCCCGCGCCCACGCACAGGAGCTGCAAGCGGCGGGCAAAACCGTCAAAATTCTGACGGTCGGCAGGAAAGGCCGTGACCAGCTCAAGCGTGAGTACAGCGATATGTTCGTTGGGCATGTGGACCTGACAGAGGTCAAGCGCGTGGGATATGCCGATGCCCAAGGCATCGCAAAGGACGTTCTGGCCCGCTTTGACGCGGGTGAGTTTGACGTCGCGACCCTGTTTTTTGCGACCTTCGTCAATGTGGTCACACAAACGCCCCAGGCGCAGCAGATCATTCCGGCTTCGTTCGAGGCAACCGGCGATGAGGGGGCTGCCACGCTCTATGATTACGAGCCGGACGAAGAGGCGATCCTCGCCGATCTTCTGCCGCGCGGTGTCGCGACGCAGATCTTTTCCGGTCTGTTGGAGAACGGCGCATCCGAACAGGGCGCGCGGATGTCCGCCATGGACAATGCCACCCGCAACGCGGGCGAGATGATCGACAAGCTGACCATCCAGTACAACCGCTCGCGTCAGGCTGTGATCACCAACGAGCTGATTGAAATTATTTCCGGCGCTGAGGCGCTGTAACCGAGAACCGGAGACGAAACATGGCCAATGCAATAGGCAAAGTCACACAGATCATCGGCGCGGTCGTGGATGTGCAGTTCGATGGCGAGCTGCCTGCGATCCTGAACGCACTGACCACCGACAACAACGGCAAAAGGCTGGTTTTGGAAGTGGCCCAGCATTTGGGCGAGAAAACCGTGCGGGCCATTGCGATGGACGCGACAGAAGGCTTGGTGCGCGGTCAGGACGTGACCGACACAGGGGCTGCCATCGCCGTGCCGGTGGGCAATGCGACACTGGGCCGGATCATCAATGTGGTGGGTGAGCCCATCGACGAAAAAGGTCCCGTGGCCGCCGAGGGCACTCGTGCGATCCACCAGGACGCGCCTGAATTCGCCGAACAGGCCACAACGTCTGAAGTGCTGGTGACCGGTATCAAGGTTGTGGACCTGCTCGCACCTTATGCCAAGGGCGGTAAAATCGGCCTGTTCGGCGGTGCCGGTGTGGGTAAGACGGTTCTTATTCAGGAACTGATCAACAACATCGCCAAGGTGCATTCGGGCTTTTCGGTGTTCGCCGGTGTGGGTGAGCGGACCCGCGAAGGCAACGACCTGTATTACGAGATGATCGAAGGCGGCGTGATCAACCCCGAGAACCTCGAAGAATCCAAAGTGGCGCTGGTTTACGGCCAGATGAACGAACCTCCCGGGGCGCGGATGCGGGTTGCGCTGACCGGTCTGACCCTGGCCGAGCAGTTCCGCGATCAGTCCGGGACCGATGTTCTGTTCTTTGTGGACAACATCTTCCGCTTTACCCAGGCCGGTTCCGAAGTGTCCGCCCTTTTGGGACGGATCCCGTCTGCCGTGGGCTATCAGCCGACGCTGGCCACCGATATGGGCCAGATGCAGGAACGCATCACCTCGACCAAGGCCGGGTCCATCACCTCGGTGCAGGCGGTTTACGTGCCTGCGGATGACTTGACCGACCCCGCGCCTGCGACCTCGTTTGCGCACCTCGATGCGACAACCGTTCTCAGCCGCGCGATTTCGGAGCTGGGGATCTATCCGGCGGTGGACCCGCTCGATTCCACATCGCGGATGATGGATCCGCAGGTTCTGGGCGAGGAACACTACCAGGTGGCGCGTGACGTTCAGGGGATCCTGCAACGCTACAAGTCGCTTCAGGACATCATCGCCATTCTTGGCATGGACGAGCTGAGCGAAGAGGACAAGCTGACCGTGGCCCGGGCCCGGAAAATCCAACGCTTCCTCAGCCAACCCTTCGACGTGGCCAAGGTGTTTACCGGCGTGGACGGTGTACAGGTTCCGCTCGAAGAGACGATCAAATCGTTCAAGGCGGTTGTGGCCGGTGAATACGACCACCTGCCCGAAGGCGCTTTCTATATGGTTGGCGGCATCGACGAGGTGATCGCCAAAGCCGAACGGATGGCCGCCGACGCGGCCTAAGGAGCAAGCCTAATGGCAGATACAATCCAGTTCGACCTTGTCAGCCCCGAGCGGAGACTCGCTTCGCTCGCGGTGACAGCGGTCCAGATCCCGGGTGCGGACGGCGACATGACGGCGATGCCCGATCATGCCCCGTTGATCACCACGCTGAGGCCGGGCCTTTTGAAGGTCGAAGCCCCTGGCGCCACAAGCGAGTATGTGGTCTTTGGCGGCTTTGCCGAGATTGGCACCGACAGCATTTCCGTCCTTGCCGAAAAGGCCGTGCCCGTGGGTGAGATGACCCGCGCCGATCTGGACGCGATGGTGACCGAGGCCCGAGATGCGGTTGAGGCGGCCAAATCCTCTGATCAGCCGCACGGGCTTGTTGATGATGCGGTCAAGCTTCTGGCCGATATGGAGGCGTTGGGGACTCATATGTCCCTGTGATCCACCGACCGGATATGTGTATACAGACGGCCCCGCTAGACGGGGCCGTCTGTCGTTTGGACGAGCCAGTGATAGTGAATATCGAACGTCTCTTGGAGCGTTACAGCGAAACCGCAGGAGAGGTAAAAGGCATTTGCCGGGCTGTCACGCAACGCGGTCACGCGTAACGGCAATCCTGCATCAGTTGCCTGGGATTGCGCCTGCCGTATCACGGCGCGTCCGAGCCCCAGACCTTGATATGTGCGGTCAAGATAGAGGTGCTCCAACCGCAGGTGATCGCACCTGAGCCGCAGCACGAAAAAGCCCGCCAGGTTGTCATCCTGCATGATCAAAAAGGTCTCTGACGGATCAAACCCGTCCAGAAAGCGTTGCCTTGCGCGATGGGCATCGAACCGGCCGATGGCCTCCAGGCTGGGCCGCATCGCGGCAACCCGCAGTTCGGCCAACCTGGGGGCATCGCCCTGCTGGGCCGGGTGGTACTGCATTGCGCACATCGCCGCCTCCTTGATCAGTGCTTGGCCCCTGCGCGCGGAGGAGGAGGGACCGCAGGCCCTGCCTAACGCGCTCACCTGAGAAGAAAACCACATATCGGCTTTCCTCTGCCCCGAATTTTGCCCAAGTTACATGCCATAGCTTTGAAAAAAGGCAGAATGAGCAGATTATGAAACGTGTGGCCAGTCATTTGATTGGGGTGGATCAGGGGGATCTGGTCCTGTTTTCGGATTATGAGAACGGCGGCGCAATGTGGACCGGTCGCGGTGCGCGCCAGCGGCTGGTTCCGGTACAGTTTTCCCAAAGATACCGCAAGCCCCCTGTGGTCCACGCGGCGATGTCGCTTCTCGATATCGCCACGGGTCCGTCAATCCGGGCCGATGTCAGCACCCGTAAGATCACCGAGGGCGGGTTTGAGATCCTGTTCCGCACCTGGGAGGACAGCCAGGTCGCCCGTATCCGCGTGGCCTGGATGGCGATCGGGGAGCTGCCCGATGACGAGGACTGGGAGCTCTGCTGACGTGGAAAGGGGCGGCTGCGCCGCCGCCGTTCCTATCCGCGCGGCCCGAGAGGCTCTTAGCCGGTATCGTCGAGCTCTGCCCAGTGATGGCCCGCTGCTTGCCAGTCCTGCGCGATCCAGACCATGCGGTCACAGAACCACATCTTGGGCAGGGCGGTCAGGACCACGCCGGTGATCGTGGCGAAGGGGTCCAGCGTCCAAACCCCCCAAATGAGCGGGATCACCCCGATGAGCGGCGCCCAGGTCAGCCATTTGAGCGCCAAAATGTGATGCGGAGCGACATCGTCTGGGCGGTAGATATGGATGCGTTCACCCAAAACGGCGCGCGCGCCCCAGCTGTCCAGCGACGCCGGTTCGGGAAAGACGCGCGGATTGGCCCAGATCCAAAGGAGGGAAAGGACGACCGGGATCAACGCGGCCCAGCCCAGCAGATCGCGCGACCAGATTGCCAGAACCAGAAGCGGCAGGCAGGTGAACCGTGTCCAGACCGACCAGGGGTTGGCATGGCGCCGCCAGACCGCCTGCGACATCCCCATACTGCGCGCGATGCGTGCCAGGGCGGTTGGCCTGCCCATCCGCGCCATCAGTTCGGGATGTAAAGGTTTTCGTAGATCGGTGTGAGCGTTTCGGCTTCAAAGAGCGACGAGACGCTCGTGCCATGCCAGATGTTCAGAATCGCCTGTGCAAAAATCGGAGCGGTGGGGACCACACGAATATTTGGAGCGGCCAAAATAGCCTCGGTCGGCTGGATCGTGTCCGTGATCACCAGTGATTTCATCACCGAATTGGTCACCCGCTCGACCGCCGGGCCGCTCATGACCCCATGGCTGATATAGGAATGCACCTCGGTCGCGCCATTCTCCAACAGGACCTCGGCCGCCTTGCAGAGCGTGCCAGCCGTGTCGCACATGTCATCGACGATCAGGCAGATCTTGTCCTTCACTTCGCCGATCACCGTCATTTCGGCCACTTCACCGGGCTTTTCGCGGCGCTTGTCCACGATCGACAGCGGCGCATTGATCCGTTTGGCCAGCTCACGTGCCCGTGCCACGCCCCCCACATCCGGGGAAACGACCATGAGTTGGTTCATCCGGTCGCGGAACATGTTGGCTACATCCAGTGCAAAGACCGGTGACGCATAGAGGTTGTCCACCGGAATATCGAAAAACCCCTGGATCTGTGCGGCATGCAGATCCATCGTCAGCACCCGCTCGACCCCCGCGCTGACCATCATGTTGGCCACAAGCTTTGCCGTGATGGGCGTGCGCGCCTTGGTCCGGCGATCCTGCCGTGCATAGCCGAAATAGGGGATCACAGCAGTGATGCGCGAGGCCGATGACCGACGCAGCGCGTCACACATGATCACCAGCTCCATCAGGTTGTCATTGGCCGGGTTGGACGTGGGCTGGATGATGAACATATCCTCGCCGCGCACATTCTCGAACACTTCGACAAAGATCTCGCCATCGTTGAACCGCTCGACCCGCGCGTCCACCAGACCTACGTTCACACCGCGATGCATGCTCATGCGGCGTGCGATCGCTTCGGACAATGGACGGTTTGCATTCCCAGCGATCAGCTTGGGTTCATTCAGTTGTGGCATGTGGTGAGTTCCCAGGTGGCGGCGGAGCCATGTGACAGATTCGTAACGTTGACACCGCTTAACACGGCAGTACCGTCGCGCAAAGTTCCTGCCCAGAAGAGGCCTCACGATGACCCAAATCGATTACTTTTTTGCGACAGTCTCGCCCTACACCTATCTCGCGGGGACCCGCCTGGAAGAGATCGCGGCGCGCCACGGGGCCACAATCCGATACAAGCCTCTGGATGTTCTGGCGCTCTTTGCGCGTACCGGGGGTACGCCACCCAAGGATCGCCATCCCGCACGTCAGGCGTACCGCGCCCAGGAGTTGATGCGCCAATCTGCCAAGCTCGGAATGCCGCTCAATCTCACCCCCGCGCATTGGCCGACCAACCCCGCGCCGTCGTCTTATGCGTTCATCGCCGCACAGAACGCGGGCGGCGGGGATCTGGGGGCGCTGGTGGCCGCGCTGACCCGTGCCTGCTGGGCCGAAGAACAGGATATCGCCCAGGACGAGGTCATCCGGGCGTGCCTGTCGGCCAACGGGTTTGATCCCGCGCTGGCCGATAGCGGACTGTTGCAGGGTGCCGAGACTTATGCCGCAAACCTCGAAGAGGCGGTTGAGCGTGGTGTTTTCGGCGCGCCGTTCTATATCACCGAGGACGATCAGCGTTTTTGGGGCCAGGACCGGCTTGACGACCTCGACGCGCATCTTACGAACATGAAAGGCTGATTCTGGGTGAAAGATCTGACCTCTTGCCATATCCATTACACACATCTGGGGGCAGGGCCGCGCGATGTCTTGGCGGTTCACTGTACGCTTGCCCATTCCGGTGCCTGGCGGGGCATTGCGCGCGAGATGGCGCAGGAGGTTACGCTCCACGCCTTTGACATGCCCAGCCATGGCCGGAGCGCGGATTGGGCGCCCGATGCGGGCGATTATCAGGATCTCTGCGCGGCGGCGGCGCATCGTCTTCTTGACAGGCCGATGGATCTTCTGGGCCATTCCTTTGGCGCAACCGTTGCCTTGCGCCTGGCCGCCGAACGGCCGGACCTGGTGCGCTCATTGACGCTGATTGAACCGGTATTCTTCGCGGTCGCGAAACAGGACGATCCCGACGCCGTGACGGCCCACGATGCCGACGCCAAACCGTTTTCCGACGCGTATGAAAGCGGCGATTTCGCCTTGGCCGCGCGGCTTTTCAACAGGATGTGGAGCGATGGGCCACGCTGGCCGGATCTGCCCGAGACGACCCGGGCGGCAATGACCCGTGCCATTCATGTGGTTCCTGCGTGCAGATCGGCGATTTATCAGGATCGGGCAGGGCTCTTGCTGCCTGGCGGGTTGGATGCGATCACCGCACCCGCGCGGCTTGTGCGCGGGTCCAAGACGCATCCGGTGATCGGCGTAATCAATGACGGGTTGGCGCGCCGCTTGCCGCGCGGCGAAAGCCATGTGGTCGAGGGCGCAGGGCATATGCTGCCGATCACGCATCCGGCGCAGATGACCCCGCTGTTGCGCGGGTGCTTTGCCATGGCGCCGATCTGAGCGGAAATGGTGGCCCCGATTCCCCTGTCTGCTTGAAACCTCAATGCGTCAGGGTTGCCCTGCGATCAGTGGGCTGCTGCAATAAATGGGTGACGGCGGTCCGCTCAGCTTCGCTCAGACGCGCAACCGCCATCAGCACGGGCGAGCGGATCCATTCCGGGACGGCAGATCAGATGAGGTCCAGGAACTGGTCGATTTGATCGGCCGTGATCGACCAGTCGCAGACCAATCGGCAGGCCAGCATTTCGTCCGGATCTCCCTCAATGGTCCCTCCCCACAGATGATACGCGGCGCCCTTCTCAAAGAGGTCTCGGTGTTTTGCCCGGGGAAAGGCGGCAAAGATCATGTTGGCCTGCGGTTCATGGAGAAAGTCGGCACCCTTGGCGCGCAACCCTTCTGCAAGCCGCGCCGCATTGGCATTTGCCGCCCGGGCCGCGCGCAGCCAGAGATCGTCGCGCAGATAGGCCGCCATCTGGGCCGAGAGATAGCGGTGCTTGGAGAAAAGATGCGCGCCACGTTTGCGCCGCAGCTCGAACTCCCACGCGTGGGCAGGGTCGAAGAAGATCACGGCCTCCACTCCCATCAGCCCGTTCTTGGTGCCGCCAAAGCTGACCGCGTCCACGCCCTGTTTCCAGGTCATCTCGGCTGCGGTGCACTCTAGCGCGACCATCGCATTGGCAAACCGCGCTCCGTCCAGATGGACCGGAAGATCGAAGCTCTTGGCCACATCGCAAAGCGCCTTGAGCTCGGGCAAGGAATAGACCGATCCGCGCTCGGTGACCTGGGTGATCGAGACCGGGCCGCGTTGCGGGCCATGCACGCCGCGGGTCTGTTCGCCCGCGATGGTGGCCTCAAGCGCCGCAGGCGTCATCTTGTCACCGTCGGCGACCAGCGTCAGCTTGGCGCCGCCGGTGTAGAATTCCGGGGCGTTGCACTCGTCCTCGTGGATATGAGCCACGGGAGAACAGAAAATGGTCTGGAAGGGCCGGGACAGCGTCGCCAGCGCCAGGGAGTTCGCGGCAGTGCCGGTGGCGACCAGAAAGACAGCCGCATCAGGGGCCTCGAAAACTCCGCGAATTCTTGTGCGAACCTCCTCCATCAGCGCATCCGCGCCATAGGCCATTGCATAGCCTTTGTTGGCTTCGGCCAGGCCTGCCAGAACCTCCGGGTGGGTCGGGCCGGAATTGTCGGACGCGAAGAACATCTCAGATGGGCTCCTCGATTATATGGTCTTCCCAGTCGTCTTCAGGCACGTCGAACTCTGGCACTGTCGCGTTGCGCATCGATACGCCGGCGCTGTGCACGCTCTCGGCTGTGCCAGAGATCAGCGGATGCCAGTCGAACAGCCGCTTGCCTTCATACACCAGTCGATAGGCGCAGGTTTCGGGCATCCAATAGAGGTTCTCGGCGATTTTGCCCGGGCGCAGCACAATGCAGTCGGGCACGAACTGATGGCGGATCGGATATTGGGCGCAGCGGCAGGTCGTGTCGTCAAAGAGGCGGCAGGCCACGTTTGTCAACGCCACCTCACCGCTGTCCTCGTCCTCAAGCTTGTTGAGGCAGCATTTGCCGCATCCGTCACAGAGCGCCTCCCACTCGCGCGGGGTCATCTTATCAAAGGGCTTGCGCTCCCAGAACCGGGGGGCCAGCCCGTCGCGCTCGATCGGGTCGGTCATAGCGCGCCCAAAATCACGCGCGCGCGCGTGCAATCGGCATCCATCTGCGCGATCAGCGCATCGAGGCTGTCAAAGCGTTCCTCCGGTCTCAGGAAATCGACCAGACCAACTGACAGGGTGGCCCCATAAAGATCGCCGGAGAAATCGAAGAGAAACGTCTCCAGATTGGGCCTGTTCTCTCCGAACATTGGCCGCACGCCCATGGAGGCGGCCCCGTGATAGCTGCCCGCATGGGGCCCGTCCAGCACATCGACCAGTACGGCATAAACGCCGAACGCAGGTGGGTGCAGCCCGTCGATCGACATGTTGGCGGTGGGATATCCCAATTCGCGGCCGCGTTGCTCTCCTCCGATCACCTGGCCTTCGATCCGATGCCAGTGGCCCAGCATCGCCGCGGCATCGCGCGGCCGTGCCTCGCTGAGCGCGGTGCGGATCGCTGTGGAGGAGACGGTTGCTTCGGCCCGTTCCAACAGTGTGGCGATGGTCACGCCAAACCCCAACTCGGCACCAAAGTGCACCAGATCATTCGCTGTGCCCGCCCGGCCCTTTCCGAAACAGAAATCCGCGCCGACAACCACATGGGCCAAACCGAGCCCGTCGCAGATCACGTTGCGCACGAACTCCTCGGGGCTGAGCGAGGCCAGCGCGGCGTTGAAATTCAGCTCATAGAGGCGCTTGACGCCCATTTTGGCCAGTCGCGAGGCGCGCGCATCCGGGCTCATCAGGCGGAAAGGGGAACTGTCAGGTGCGAAGTACTCACGCGGATGCGGCTCGAATGTCAGCACGCCCAGGGGCGCATCCGGTGCGGCTCTGCGCGCCAGATCAATGACGGACTGATGGCCCAGATGCACACCGTCGAAATTGCCAATCGCGGCGCTGGCGCCGCGATCCTGGGCTTTGGTGAACTGATAATCCCGGATGATCCGCATAGGGCAGGGGTAGCGATCCCAAAGGCCGGGTTCAAGAGGGCATTGGCGCGGTCCGGACCACCTCGGTGACGCATCGCGCCGCAAGGACGCGCCGCCACCGCAACATGATCAGATCAGGATTGCCGTCAGGGCGCTGTGCGCGCAGCTCGGGGACAGTGATGATCTGTCGCAGAGATCACTTATGCGCCTCTCGGCTGTCCGAAGGCGCTTGTACGCGGTCGAACATGCCATAATCGCGGATGACGCCTGCGATACGCAACCTGTAGCCTGCGAAAACTCCATCCCGGCCCTGAGCCTGTGCTCCGCGATGCGCCGCAAGGTTTCGCCACCGTGCGATCGCGTCCTCGTCCTCGAAAAACGACAGTGACAGGATCTTTTTGGGATCCGTCAGGCTCTGAAACCGCTCGACCGAGATAAACCCCTCCACCTGATCCAGCATCGGGCGCATCTCTGCCGCAATGTCGAGATACTCCGCCTTGCGCCCCTCTGCCGGTTCGACCTCAAAGATTACGGCGATCATGTCAGATCCCCAATGCCGGGTTGATCAACCCGCATGGCAGGTGCGTCTGCAATCGCCAGCGTTCGGTTTGGGGTCGAAAGCGAGGCAGGGGGTCTGAGCCCGTTGTCGCCCTGTTGCTTGGTGATCCGCATGGCCAACCTTCCTGAGTGGTTTCTGAATGATCCTTGAGTGGCGATGTGTAAAGCGCGCGAGCCTGCAAACAATGGCCTCAGTGTCAGACCTCGCTCACATTGACGCGATAACCGGTCCCCGCGCTGGCTGAATGGCTTTGGTCCGACATCCTGGCAGGAGGGGTGCAGAGGGGTGTTTCAAGGCGCGCGGGCCGCTGCAATCGCGCCGATCCGCCAGAGGACCCAAGATGCCGTCGGGCAGGGGGTCATATGGTTGTGAAACCCATTCGGTCGCGTCCTTGATTTGGCCCGGAGCCCATCTTTGACGTGTCATTTTTGGGGTCACCTGAGCTGCTTGTCACGGTCAGTTCCGATCGCCAGACCGGTGGCGGCCTGGGAAAGGGGGGCCTCTGAACACCGGCACTTGGATCAATCCAACCGCCATTGACCGGGTTTTCCGACGGTCTGCTCCGCGCGAGTTCACAAAGCTCGGCAGAGGCGCGGATCGCTCTCGATGCGCCTGCGCTTTGACGGGGTCAGTTGAGTTTGCCGCGATCTTCGGCGGCTATGTGATCTTCGATGGTGCGCACGCGCCGGGTGTTTTCGGCGTGCGGATCAAAGCCCTCGTTGACGACCGCTTCGACACGGCAATCCTCGCACATTTCCAGCACTTTCAGCCGCTTCTCTCCATCCTCGCCAACGAACATCCAGTGATCGGCAAGCCGTTTCTGGATACGCTCGATCCCTGTGGCCGTGGCAAAGGGTTTGCCGCAGGCGGTACAGCAGAAGGGCTCTTCCTCGTTCAGGATGCGCCGTGGCGTGTCCCAGGCGTCAAAGTCGATCTGGGGGGTGAGTGTGATCGCGTCTTCGGGGCAGGTCGCTTCGCACAATCCGCATTGTACGCAGGCGGTTTCGGTAAAACGCAGCATCGGCGCCTCGGGGTTGTCGAGCAGCGCGTTCGCCGGGCAGGCGCCGGTGCAGGCCATGCAGAGCGTGCAGGCATCTGTATCCAGAACCACCGCGCCGAAGGGCGCACCCGCGGTCAGCGGGATCCTCCGGGCCGGTTGCGGAGCGGCGCGGTTCATTTCGGCAAAGGCCATGACCAGAAGGCCACGTTTGTCATCCGGTGGCAGGAATGTCGCGGGGCTGGCGCGGCGCGGACCGCGCGGCAGGTTGGCCAGCGCTGCCTCCAGCGCATCGGGATCGTCCGCTTCGATCAGTGTTGCGGGGCCGTGGCCGCTGGCGGAGGCCACCTCGTTGACAAGGGTGAGGCTGCCTTCAAGCCCCGACAGATCGTGCAAGGGACGGCTGCGCCCCAAAAGGGCCACGGCCCCCGCGCCATAGGCCAGGGCGGCGGCCATTGCCTCTGGTCCGACCTGTGAGAGCTCGTTGACGGCAAAGGGGATGACATGCGCTGGCAGGCCTGTGCCGAACCGGGCGGAGGCATCTATCAGCGGCTCTCCGTGATCACCATCGTGGAACAGAACCACCGGCGCCAAGGTCGCGCCCGCGTCGTGCCAGGCTCGCAGCCCCGCGCGCAGCTGGTGGGCCAGTGTGGCCACATCCGGCAGCGCGTACGAGGCCGCACCGGTCGGGCAGATGGCGGCGCATTGACCACAGCCTGCGCAGATGTTGGGGTCGATCACCACACTGTCGCCATTCGGTTTGATCGCTCCGGTCGGGCACAGAGGCAGGCAGCGCGTGCAGCCGGTGATCGCATTGCGGGAATGGGCACAGATATCGGCGGTGAAGTCGATGAAGATCGGCTTGTCGAAGGTGCCCACCATCTGCGAAGCCTTGGTGATCAGCCGGGCAACGGCAACCGGATCGCGTGGATCGGCGCGGAAATAGCCCGGACGCAGCGTATCGGCGGAAAACAGCGGTGTGCCGCCGGTCAGGTCGATCACCAGATCGGCCTTGGACACCGCCCCGTCGCGGGCGCCGTCGAACTGCAACATCTGGCGCGAGGACGGTGCGGGCGCGGCATAGCTGTCCACGGTCAGGCTGAAGGCGCCCAGATGTCCTTCGGCCTTGCGGATCTGGCCTTGCAGCACAGGATACACCGTCTGGCGTGGCGGCATGACCTCGGCCCCCGGGGTCAGCAGAACGGTAATGTCCAGGCTTTCCGCCAGATCGGCGGCAGCGCTCAGCGCGACCTCGTCCCGGCCCATAACCAGCGCGATGCCCTGACTTTCCATCGTGGTATAGGAAAATCCCCCGGGAGCGACCTCTGCCGCCGCGATCAGGGCGGCCATCTTGGGCGCGCTGTCCTGCCCTTCGACCGTCCACCCGGCGGTTTCGCGGATATTGGCGAATGTCAAAGGCACGTCCGGAGCTTCGGCCTCGCCGATCTCACGGAAAAGCGGCGCTTCTTGCGTGCAGGTAACGGTGACTGGCAGGCCGTCGGACAGGGCGGTGCGGAACCGGTCCAGGTTGGCCCGGCACAGTTGTTGCGCCGATGGGTCGCCGCCGCATCCGGCCCGGTCCAGGGCGGCCTCGTCCAGGGCCATGGTCCCCTCGCAGGTGCAGGTCAGGACGGTCCGGTTGCGGTCGCTATTGGCCATGAAACTTGGTCACTCCCTTTGGATGGCTTTTGGGGGACGGGACTTGAGGTCCCGGAAAGATCCGGTAAAACTCCCTCAGATCACCCGCCTATGCAAGGACCCTTATCGTGTTGGACAACACTCCACCACCCCGTAGACTTGTTCTCCCACCGCCCTATACGGCGCATTGGCTGCCTAAGGGCGATGCTTTTGCCGAGGCACGAAAACGCGCGCCAGAGGACGGTGCCGGCACGCTGGTTTGGCATCACAGCAGCTCCGGGGAGGCGCCGGGCCGGTTCGATTTTGCCGTGGTGCTTGAGCCCGGCATGCCACTGGCCGAGGCGCGCAAAGCCGTGCTGATCGGGATGGTCGCCCTGGCCGATGCGGTTGCTGCGCATTGCCCGCCCGAACGCGATGTGCGCTTTGGCTGGCCGACCGAGCTGGTGCTGGATGCGGGCCGCCTTGGCGGCATGCGGCTGGCCGTGGCCCCCCAGACCGGCGAGGCGGAGGAGCCTGCGTGGATGGTGCTTGGGGTCGAGCTGATTGCCGACCGCAACCATCTGGATCAGTCGGGCGCCTATCCCGGCTCTGTTTCGCTGGCCGAAGAGGATTTCGAGGATCCGGCGGCCATTCTGGAAAGCTTTGCGGCGCATCTGATGCTGAATTTCGACCGCTGGACCCATGGCGGTTTTGCCTCCGTTGCGGCCATGTATGCCGGGCGCTTGAACGACGACGGTGCGATTGGCGAGGCGGGGGAACTGATCCGGGGAGGGCAGAGCGAGCCTATTGCCCAAGGTCTGGAAAACGCCGACTGGCGCGATGCTGAGGGTCCGCGTCTGTGACGCGGCTTTTGCGCACCATCCGGCTGGATCAATCCGACGGGGTTATTTTTGCACCTGCCGCAGAACCCGGCGAATGGTCGGTGCCCGGTACATTCGTCTTTGCCGGACGGCCGCTGGATACGATGGCCCGCAAGGAACAGATCGCGTTTCGATCCGGGTTTCTGGGCATCGCCAGTTTCGGATGGTCGACCCTTGTGGTGGTGACCGAGGCGCGCGGCTCCGACCGTGACCAGGCGGTGATGGCGCTGGCCCACCAGCTTGTGACCCATCTGGGCGCGCCCAGCCTGGATCTGGCATTGCCCGCGGCCGAGGAAGAGATCGCGCTGACCGAGGAGCTGTGCCGGGGTCATGACGAAGGCACGCTGATCGCGCTTCATCGGAAGATGGACGAGGACGGGATGCGCGAACAGTTCCGCACGCTCAAACCGCGCGACGAGACGGCCTTGTCCGCAGGCTATCTGCAAGGCCATGACAAGGCGTTCCATTTCGTCGAAACCGACGAGGACGAGGGTGGGATGGAGATTGACCTGGCCGCATTGGGCCAGCGGGAGGAGACGCCATGAGGGAGTTCTGGGTTGCGTCCGGCCATCATCTGACGCGGTTGGATGATCGCGGCAGGATGCAGGCAACGGATGAATTGATCCTGGCCTGGCTGGCCCGCCCCGAAATCGTTCCGCCGCCCGAGGCCTGCGCGGCGGAACGCGCGCTGCATGAAAAGCTGTTGGCTGCGCCGCAGACCACGGTTTCGGAGGCCGAGGTTGCGGCCATGGAAGATGCCGACGCGCGCGAAAACTGGGGATTTCTCATGCGTCTGCGCGACACGCTACTGGCTGAAGGCAGTATCGAGGCGGGCTATCTCGCGTTGGTGCGTGAGGGCGCGGTCCTGCCGGTTCTGTTTTACAATCAGCTTGTGCAGCTTATCCTGCGCAACGCTCTGGACGGGTGCGAGGATACCCGTGTCCTGCGTGCGGCCGAGCTGTTTTTCCGGACCCAACGTGCCTATCTCAACGATGGCAGCATGATGCTGGCCGATGAAGAGCTGGTGGCCGAGATCGAGGCGGAAAAGGACGCATCCCCCCTTGCGGCGATGCTGGGCGGCGGGGTTGAGGCGCTCGATGTGCTGGGCGACAGCAATGGCTGGACCTATTGGAGCCGGTCGGATGCCCATTCGATGGTGCTGCCCTTTGGCGGGGATCCAAAGGCGCGCGCAGCGCTGGGGCAGGTGATCGAAGCCTTCATCGCCCATCTGCTGGGTCGCAAGGTGACCCTGACGGCGATGACCGAAGCGCCCGATGTCGATCTGCGCTGGTTCGTGGGCCTAGACCCGGTGGGCACCGAGATTGGCAATGCGCTCTGGAACGGGGCGGTTCCAAAGGGCAGCCTTGTGGGGATTTTCGCGCTGGAGTTTGCCAGCGACGAGGGGGTGGAGCCTGGTGCGCAGGGCCACCCGGTGTATCTGTTGCTGGGGATGGGCGACGACAACGTGATTCGATGCAAGCCGCAGAACCTTGTGATGGGACTGCCGTTGACACACCCGGGCACCGCCTTGCCCGTGGCGGAACCGGTGGGGAGGCACTGATGCCCAAGGAAGTAGTGCGGCTGGGCGTGGTGGGGTCGTCTTATCCGCCGACAAACCGCTGGGCCGCGCGCGTGTTGCGGCCTGTTGCTGCGATGGCCGACCTGCCGCAGATTGCTCAAGGCACCCCGATGTCGGAGCGCGACGGGATCGAGACGGTCTATATGGGCGATCACGCGCTCGTGCTGCACTCCAACGAAACCGGGCATTACATCGACAATCTTCAGGCCCGCCAACCGTCGATCTGGGTGGCGGTGGATGACGGGGTGGTGCGGGTGATCACCGTCGATCCCTATGAGGGCGAAGCGCTGGCCAGCGACCCCGAGCGCATTGTCGAGGCGGTGCCTTTGCCGCCTCAGCTTGCGGCCCGGATGGAGGCCTTCATCACCGCGCATCACGTCGAACAGGTGTTTCACAAACGCAAGCGGGTTCCGGCCACATCAGCCGAGGACCCGCGCGCGCCGCGGATTTTGCAGGCGGACGAGAAATGGGTAAACACCCGCGGCCGCTCCGGGCGCGGACCCGGCGGGCGGGGTTAGCATGGCCGGTAACGGGCAGCGCGGCGACGGCGAAGGGTTCTTCAGCGCGTGGTCCCGGCGCAAGCGCGCATCCCTGCGCGAAGAGGCCGAGGCAAAGGCCGCCGAAGCCGAGGCTGCGGAGCGGGCCGCGCAGGAGGCCGAGGCGCTTGCCGCTCTGGAGCCTGAGGTTGACGAGGCTTATGTCGCCGCCCTGCCGCCCGTGGATGAGATCACCGACAAGACGGATCTCCAGGCATACATGAAACGTGGCGTGCCCGAAGGGTTGCGCAATGCCGCGATGCGCAAGATGTGGCTGTCCAACAGCTTGATCCGGGATCACGATGACCCGGCCGTGGACTATGCCTGGGACTGGAATGCGCCCGAAGGCGTGCCCGGGGCCGGGGAGATCGTGAACCGCGACAACGTTTCCAAGATGGTCGACAACCTGACCAACAAAAAACGCCCCGATACAGAGAGCGCCGACGCGGTGTTGGCTGATGATGGCGAGCCCCCTGATCCCGATCCAGACGCCTCTGCCGAGCGAACCAATGCGCAGCAAGACGGTGTCATTGCCGATGCGGATGCGGTGCCAGACGATCCGCCCCCGGCACCCTCACCGACCCGCCGCAGTGTTGAGATCACGGGTGAGGTCACGGGCGCCTCCGCGCGACAGGATGACGAATCCAGAGAGGCGCGCGCCCAGGCGCGTATTCAGGATGATCCGGTTTTGCCGTCAAAGCGGCATGGAGGAGCGCTACCTGATTAAAAAAGTGTATCCAGAATGCATTTAACCCTCGCGTTCAGATTAAAACATGTGCATTTTGGATACTTAAAGAATTGTCGCAGTTCCGGATTGTCTGATTGTGATCGCCATCCGATTTGCGGTAAGAGTTGACCTACGGGGAGGTAAGGTCCTTTGAAGAGCGCCAGCACGGTTGCGACTGAGCCAGCGATAGACGAACAAAACGCATTGAGGGCCCAGCAGTGGAGCTTTCTTGCGCGGGTTCTGTCTCATGCGCCTGATGCGCAGATGCTCGACGCCCTCGGGCAGCTTGAAGGTGATGAAACCGCCCTTGGCCAAGCCTATGAGGTGTTGGCCCGAACCGCCCGCGACAGCGACGCAAAGGATGTCGAGCAAGAGTTTTTCGAGCTTTTCGTCGGCGTGGGCCGGGGCGAACTCTTGCCGTACGCTTCCTTCTATCTCACCGGATTTTTAAACGAGCGACCGCTGGCCGATCTGCGCCGCGATTTGGCCCTGATGGGCGTAGAGCGTGAAGCCGGACGGTATGAGCCGGAAGACCACATCGCCAGCTTTTCGGAGATCATGGCAGGTCTTGCCCAAGGAACCTTCGATGCCGCCCCGCTGGGATGTGGCGCCGCGGGAGAGGCGGGCTTTTACGCCCGTCACCTCCAGCCTTGGGTGACGCAGTTCTTCGACGACCTCGCCGTCTCACCCAGTGCGAATTTCTATCGTGCGGTGGCCGAGATCGGCCGCACATTCACCGATATCGAAACCCGCGCCTTCGAGTTGGCGCGCAAAGAGGTCGGCGGGGCTGTCGCCCCGGCTGGCCCAGCCTGAGAACCAAAGATCTTGGTGCCCATTCGCCCTGGCACCAAACCGAACAAGGAGGAAGCGATGAGCGACAAAGCAAACAAACCCAATGGGATAGGCCGCCGCGGCTTTTTCGGTGCGCTGGCGGGCGCGTCGGTGGGCGCAGTTGCGGCAGGGTCCGCGCGTCCGGCCTTTGCCGAGGAAGTCGGGGATGAGCGCACCAAGGTGCGGTATCAGGAAACCGAGCATGTCCTCGCGTTCTATCGTACCAACCGCTACTACAAGAAGGACTGATCCATGCTTGTCAAACGCAGATCTTCCACAGCCGCACGTGGCGGCCTTCAGGCCTTGGCTCAGAATGTTGCGGCCCGCCCCGTTGACCGGCGGTCGTTTCTCCGCACTTCGGGCCTGGCCGTTGGTGGCCTGGCCGCCGTTGGCACGCTTGGTGCAGGCACCATGCGCCGCGCCGAGGCTGGCCCCACCGATCACAGCAAGCCCATCGAGGTCAAAACTAACATATGCACCCACTGTTCGGTCGGCTGTACGGTCAAGGCCGAGGTCCAGGACGGTGTCTGGGTCGGTCAGGAACCCGCATGGGATAGCCCGATCAACCGCGGCACCCATTGCGCCAAGGGCGCATCCGTGCGGGAGCTGGTGCATGGCGACCGTCGCCTGAAATACCCGATGAAGAAAGAGAACGGCCAGTGGGTTCGTATCTCGTGGGAGCAGGCGATCGACGAGGTCGGCGCCAAGATGCTGGACGTGCGCGAGAAAAGCGGCGCGGACGCGGCTTACCTTCTGGGTTCGGCCAAGTTCTCGAACGAGGGTGCGTATCTCTTCCGCAAGTTTGCGGCCTTCTGGGGCACCAATAACGTCGACCACCAGGCGCGAATCTGTCACTCCACCACGGTTGCAGGTGTTGCCAACACCTGGGGCTATGGCGCGATGACGAACTCCTATAATGACATCCGCAATTCCAAGACCATTGTCTTCATGGGCTCGAACGCGGCCGAGGCGCATCCGGTGTCGCTTCAGCATATTCTGACCGGCAAGGAAACCAACCGCGCCAATGTCATCGTGCTCGACCCGCGCTTTACGCGGACAGCGGCGCACGCCACCGATTACATCCGCATGCGTCCGGGCACCGATATCGCGGTGATCTGGGGCATCATGTGGCACATCTTTGAAAACGGCTGGGAAGATGCCGATTTCATCGACCAGCGCGTCTGGGGCATGGATCAGATCCGTGAAGCCGTCAAAGCCTATCCCCCAGAAGAGGTGGAGCGGATCAGCGGTATTCCGGGCGAGACGCTCAAGCGCGTGGCGCAAACCTTTGCCACGCAGAAGCCGTCGACCTTTATCTGGTGCATGGGCGGCACACAGCACACGGTCGGTACGGCCAATGTGCGGACCTATTGCAACCTGCTGTTGGCCACGGGCAACGTGGGCGATATCGGCAACGGCGCGAACATCTTCCGCGGCCACTGCAACGTGCAGGGTGCTACGGATTTCGGCCTCGATATCGGATCTCTGCCTTGCTATTACGGCCTGTCCGAAGGTGGCTGGCGTCACTGGTCGCGTGTGTGGGAGGTGCCCTACGAGTCGCTCCAGGCGCGGTTTGACGCGGTGCCTGCCAAAGGTGGCCGTGATGCGCGGACCGCCAAGGAGAACATGAGCGTTCCGGGCATCCCGTCGACCCGCTGGTTCGATGCGGCCACGCTGGATGCAGAGGATGTCGACCAGATCGACAACATCAAGGCAATGATCGTCTTTGGTCACGGCGGGAACACCGTACCTCGGATGGGCGGCGCGCTTGAGGGTATGAACGCGCTGGATCTGTTGGTTGTCGCGGACCCTCATCCCACCACCTTTGCCGCGCTGCATGACCGGACAGACAACACCTATCTGTTGCCGATCTCGACCCAGTTCGAATGCGATGGCAGCCGGACAGCCTCGAACCGGTCGGTTCAGTGGGGCGAGAAGGTCGTCGAGCCGATCTTCGAGAGCGACAACGACTATGCCGTGATCTATCGCCTGGCCGAGCGTTTGGGTTTTGCCGAGGAGATGTTCAAGAATTACGACATGGTCGAGGGCAAGTTCGGCATGGAGCCGACGGCGGAATCGATCCTGGAAGAGATCAACCGGGGCGGCTGGTCCACCGGCTATACCGGTCAGTCTCCGGAGCGCCTGAAAGCGCATATGAAGCATCAGGACAAGTTCGACCTGGTGACGCTGCGCACGCTTGATGGCGCGCCCGAGGAGATCGAAGGCGACTATTACGGTCTGCCATGGCCCTGCTGGGGCACGCCCGAACTGCGCCACCCGGGCACCCATATCCTCTATAATCCCAACATCCCGGTCAAAGACGGCGGCAGCGCGTTCCGCCCCCGCTTTGGACTGGAGCGGGAGGGCCAGACGCTTCTGGCCGAGGGCAGCTTCCCGGTGGATTCCGACATCCGCGACGGCTATCCGCAGTTCACCTATGGCGTGCTGCAAAGCCTGGGCTGGGACAGCGAACTGACGGCAGAGGAATTGGCCACCATTCAGCGGATCGGTAACAACGATCCAGAAGCCATGGCCAAGGTGAGCTGGTCGCTTGATCTCTCGGGTGGCATCCAGCGGGTCGCGATCTCGCATGGTTGTGTGCCCTTCGGCAACGGTAAGGCCCGGGCGGTTGCCTGGAACCTGCCCGACCCGATCCCGGTACACCGCGAGCCGATCTACAGCCCGCGTCCCGATCTGGTCGCCGACTATCCGACCCGCGAAGACGGTCGTCAGTTCCGTGTGCCCAATATCGGTCACACGATGCAGGCCTCTGCTGTGGATCGGAACATCGCGTCCGACTTCCCCATCGTGCTCACATCCGGGCGTCTTGTGGAATACGAGGGCGGCGGCGAAGAGACGCGGTCGAACCCGTGGCTTGCCGAGCTTCAGCAGGACATGTTCGTCGAGATCAACCCGGCGGATGCCGAGGCGCGCGGCATCGCCGATGGCGGCTGGGTTTGGGTGCGCGGTCCGGAAATGGACAGCAAGGCCCGCGTCAAGGCTCTGGTGACCGAGCGTGTCGCATCGGGTGTGGCCTTTATGCCCTTCCACTTTGCAGGCTGGTACCAAGGCGAGGACCAGCGGGGCAACTATCCCGAAGGGACAGACCCGATCGTGTTGGGTGAAAGCGTCAACACGGTGACCACCTACGGCTATGATCCGGTGACCGGCATGCATGAAGGCAAAGTGACCCTTTGCCAGATTTCCGCGGCGTAAGAGAGGAAAATCAACAATGGCGAGAATGAAATTTCTTTGCGACGCGGATCGCTGCATCGAATGCAACGCCTGTGTCACGGCGTGCAAGAACGAGCACGAAGTGCCCT
Organism: Aestuariivita sp.; assembly: GCF_021404545.1. Classification (GTDB taxonomy): domain Bacteria; phylum Pseudomonadota; class Alphaproteobacteria; order Rhodobacterales; family Rhodobacteraceae; genus Aestuariivita. The sequence continues at coordinate 35,302 of NZ_JAAWWD010000045.1, read as the reverse complement.
GGGGCATCAACCGCCGCCGGGTGGTGACCATCAATGACGGTCTGCCCGGAGAGCGGTCGGTGTCGATGGCTTGCATGCACTGCACCGACGCGCCCTGCGCGGCGGTGTGCCCGGTGGATTGCTTTTATACGACCGACGACGCGGTCGTGCTGCACTCCAAGGACACCTGCATCGGCTGCGGCTATTGCTTTTACGCGTGCCCGTTCGGCGCGCCGCAATATCCCAAGGTCGGCAATTTCGGCACCCGTGGCAAGATGGACAAATGCACCTACTGCGCCGGTGGTCCTGAGGCTGACATGACCGAAGCGGAGTATGTCAAATACGGATCCAACCGTCTGGCCGAGGGCAAGCTGCCGCTTTGTGCCGAGATGTGTTCGACCAAAGCCTTGCTGGCCGGTGATGGCGATATCATTGCCGACATCTATCGCGAGCGCGTGGTGACCCGGGGCTATGGCTCGGGTGCCTGGGGCTGGCGCAGCGCCTACGGCGAAACCGTCAACGTCTGACGGGGAAGGAAATGAAGATGACACTGACATCCATAACATCACGGGCCCTCGCGGTGCTGTGCCTTGGCCTCTTCGCGGCCTTTGCGCTGCCGCAGATCGCCGAGGCCCAGCAGATCAACCCGACGGCGGAATCGGTGACCGAAGAGTCGCTGATGCAGGCGCTGAGCGGCGACGCCCAGGTCCAAGGCCGCGTGACCATCCCAGACGGCCTGTCGACCGGGGTGATCAAACCGGGTAACAAGGATTGGGCCGCAACCCTGGGCGGTCCCGTCCGTATCGTCACCATCCTGTCGGTCGTCGGGATCGTTGCCGTGTTGCTGCTGTTTTACATGGTGCGCGGCAAGATCCGCATTGATGCAGGTCCGTCAACACAGCGGATCCTCCGGTTCAACTCCTTTGAACGGTTTGCCCACTGGTTGATGGCCGGGTCCTTTATCGTACTGGCGCTGACCGGTCTGAACCTGATTTTCGGGCGTTCGATCATCCTGCCGCTTTTTGGCGAGAACGTGTTTGGCACGCTGTCGGCCTGGGGCAAGCTGGCGCATAACTATATGGGCTTTGCCTTCATGCTGGGCCTGGTTCTGGCCTTTGTCTCTTGGGTGGCGCACAATATCCCCAACAAGCTTGACCTTGTCTGGATCAAGCAGGGCGGCGGTCTGTTCTCTAAGGATGTCCATCCTCCCGCGAAGAAGTTCAATGCCGGGCAGAAGGTGATCTTCTGGTCCGTTATCGGCGGGGGCGCGGCGCTGTCCTTTACCGGTGTGATGCTGCTCTTTCCCGGATTGGCCGGGGGCGAAGCGGGCTGGCAGCTGTATCAGGTGATCCATGGCGTCGTCGCCGCGATACTGACCGCCATCGTCGTGGCGCATATCTATATCGGTTCGGTCGGTATGGAAGGTGCATTCGATGCGATGGGCTCGGGTGAGGTTGACCTGAACTGGGCCAAGGAACACCACTCACTCTGGGTCGATGAGGTACAATCCTCCGGTGGTAAATCGGCTGGATCCGCCAAAGCGCACCCGGCAGAGTGAGCCGGAAAACCCCAAGCGTGGCCGGCCGGGGAGACCCGTGCTGGCCATACTTACCCCGGTGACCGGGCATCCGGCACCTGCAACACAAGATTTGAGATCCGTGACCGATGGACGACACTGACCGGCTTTCAGCGGCACGCGCTGCGCTCGACGGGCTGGTCTTGCCCGACGGCACGCCGGTGCTGGGGTCGGCACGCGTGTCCGGACCGATTGAGGCCGGAGGCCGCATCAGTCTGGCGATTTCCATTACCCCGGACGAAGCGGCAGCCTATGCTGAAACCCGAGCCGCTGCGGAGGCCGCGCTGCGCGCCGTTCCGGGATGTGACGGGGCGATTGTCGTCCTGACTGCCGAAAAATCCTCGACCTCGCCTCCGAACCTGAAAATCCAGGACAAAAAACCCGCGCCACCGCCTGTGCTGGCCGGGGTCACTCATGTGGTAGCCGTCGCATCCGGCAAGGGCGGGGTTGGAAAATCCACCACATCGGTCAATCTGGCGTTGGGCCTGCGCGCGCTCGGTCTGAAGGTCGGCATTCTCGATGCCGATATTCACGGGCCCTCGCTGCCGACATTGCTGGGGCTGCATGGTCGCCCGCGCGTGGGATCAGACAGGCGCCTGAAACCGATGCAGTCGCACGGTCTTTTTGCGATGTCGATGGGGCTGATGGTCGATGCCGAAACGGCAATGGTCTGGCGTGGTCCGATGGTGATGTCGGCCATTACGCAGATGCTGGCCGAGGTGGACTGGGGCACGCTCGACGTGCTGATCATCGACATGCCGCCCGGAACCGGGGACGCGCAGCTCGCCATCGCGCAGGGCACAGATCTGTCTGGCGCTGTCATCGTATCGACACCCCAGGACCTGGCTTTGATCGATGCGCGGCGCGGTATTGCAATGTTCCGCAAGGTGGACGTACCCATCCTTGGCGTGATCGAGAACATGGCCCATTTCATTTGCCCCGATTGCGGCGCACAGCATGAGATCTTCGGTAGTGGAGGTGCGGCGGCCGAGGCGCAGCGACTGGGCGTTCCCTATCTGGGGGCCATTCCGCTGACGATGGAGCTGCGGGCCGCCTCCGACAGCGGCCAGCCGATTGTCGCGCGCGACCCCGAGGGTCGGCTTGGCACGATCTACACCGGAATGGCCCGCGCGCTTTGGTCCGCGCTTCGGGCAGAACCGGATCATATACAGAAAACGCAACTAGGAGTCTAACCCATGAAAGCATTCGTCGCATCGCTGGCCATCGGGATCGTTATCGCGATCGGGGCCGGTTTCGTGCTGAACGGAAACTTCCAGACCGATGCGCATACCGCCTTTACCACCGAAGGCGCACGTGTCGACAAACCGGGCGACAATCTGATCAACTACTGATCCGGCGCTTCGGCGTTACGCGCGATGAGCGCGATGATCCGGGGGCTTGCCCTGTCCGTCACGGTTGCTTTGATTGCCGCCACAGCCGTGGCGCAGGATCTGCGCGGCCATGGCGGGCCTGTGCGCGCGTTGGCAATGCAGGGCGTGACGATCTATTCCGGGTCGTTTGATACTCGCGCGATCGTCTGGGAGGGCACCGTGGCCCGACAGGTCACCCGCGCGCATGCAGGGGCGGTGACAGCCGTTTTGCCGCTTCCGGATGGCCGTTTTGCATCCGGCGGGCAGGATGGCCATGTGGCGATCTGGGGTGCGGGTGTCAATCCGCTCAGTTTTGAGAAATGGCATGACCTGCCGGTGGCCGATTTCGCGCCATGGCGCGGGGGGCTGGCCTCGGCCTCGTGGGATGGGCAGATTGCCCTCTGGGACGGAACATCGGAGCGTCGATATCTCGACGGTCATGACGGGCAGATCACCGGGCTGGTGGCCTTTGGCGATGGTCTGGCCAGTGTCGGTGCGGACCTGCGCCTGCGCCTGTGGCGGGCGGATGGCACGCCCGGCCCAGTCGTCGATCTTGCGGCCCCGCCTGCGGATCTGGCCACGAATGGCCAGGCCCTTTTCATCGCGGGGGCGGATGGGTTCTTGCGCCGCGTCGTGCCGGGGGCACCGACAACAGAGGTCGAGCTGACGACGCGGCCGCTTCTCGGCATCGCGGCGGATCATGACCTTATTGCGGTGTCTGATCTGACCGGTCAGATCTGGCTGCTGGATCCAGAAACGCTTGAGATACGCGCGAATTTCAGCACTGGTCAGGGCGCGGTCTGGGCCTTGGTTCTGAGCGGGGACGAAGTTCTCACAGGCGGAAATGACGGATGGATCCGGCGCTGGACGGTCGATGGTACGGCACTGGGCAGCGGCGCTGGTCTGCCACACCCGACCCTCAACAACCCGCGCGGAGCCGAGGTGTTCCGCGCCTGTGCCGTGTGTCATTCCCTCACGCCAGACGATGAACAACGCGCGGGGCCAACGCTCTACCGCGTGTTCGGGCGAAAGATCGGCACGGCCGAAGGGTTTGATTACTCCGACGCGCTGCGCGGGATGGACATCGTGTGGACGCCCGAGACTGTCGCAGAGCTTTTTGAGTTTGGCCCAACGGCCTATACCCCCGGAAGCCGCATGCCCGAACAGCGGATCCCCAGCGCATCGGACCGTCAGGCCCTGGTCGATTTCTTGCAGCGAGCGGCGCGTTAGACCGGCGTCAGCCGCAAACAGCCCGAGGCGCTGAGCCACCGGTTTGTCGTTTCTTGCTGCCTTGTCCCGCAGATCCGGCGGCATCATTGGCGTGTCCATCCGGTTCCAACTCTGTCCCAACCCGTGCTTTGATGACGGCTGCGATGTCCGATGCTGCACTGTGAGTATGACGATCCGCATCGGGCGACGCATCTCGAAGACCCTCAGCGCTCGGTGGTGTCCTCAAGAGCTCGGCAAAGCGACAATACCCTGTGCCGGAATTGGATGGGATGGCACGGACGGCCCGCATCACTGGCTGGGTCGCGGGCGCGAGGCCAGCGCGATGAAGGGGCGGGTCGAGACCCACGGCCCAGACCCGGTTGGCCGAAGCGGATTCGGGATGGGCGGCGCGACGCGTCCCGCCGGGCATGTTTGTGCCTATGCCTGGTGCGCGGCGGCGGCGCCGATATCTTCAGCTGATCAAAAGACGATCGGAATTCCCTAGACAGGGCCCTCCCTGCGGGCGTCGAGATCCGAGGCCGCTCCAGGCAGCGCACGTCGGCCGGAAAGCCGGTTTGCTGGATCAGCGGAGCTCCTCTGCCGCGACGATCGAAGGGTTCGGCATGTCTGCACCAACCTCCGGAGAGGGCTGGGCGAGGCGTAGGGTCTCCCTGTCAAAAAACATCCGATCGCTCTCACCTTCCTGTGGGCCGCGCGACAGGGCGCGGGCAAGCTCGAAGAACCCGTCCCCCGGCAGACCGGTTCCCGATCGGCTGATGGCGCGCACGGCGATGAAAGGCCGGTTCGCGCGCGCGTCTTGCTGCATCGTGGTTTCGAGCGCACGGGTGATTTTGCGAACCGAACCGGGTGCCCAAAGACCCAGCGCGCGCGCCAGTGCGCCATACGTCACGGGCGGGGCGTCCGGGTCCAGCGCCTGAAGATGCGCACGCACCCTGTCTGCCAGCGCCCTTTCCTGTTTGGTGGCCGTTTCGGTTTGCCGGGGCGGCGGGATCTCTCGCGCAGTGCCGTCAGCGTGCAGTTCGGCGGCCCAGGCGCGCGTGGGGCTGCGCAAAACAATGCGCATCTTGCCGTTATCCTCGCCGGTCCCGGCTTCGGTAACACCCACCACATCGCCGTTGCGCAATCCCGCGCGCAGGACATCCGCCGTCAACCCCAGCCGGGGCGCAAGATAGCCCGGATCGACGATGATCTGCCCATCCTGCCAATCAATCACACCCGCAGGCACCGGGCGCTCCAGCGTGGGCGAGGCGCCGCCAGCGCGCGCATAGAACGGATTGCTGCCGGCCTCATGATCGGTGACATCGACAATCTCGCGGATTTCGGGAAGCGCGGCGCGCAGCATCCGCTCCACCCCCTCGCGCAGCGTCGCTGAGGAGGCGGCACAGCCCTGACAGCCGCCCGACATGCGCAGATAGACGGCGCCGTCGGTGACACGCTCAGCCGCAATATGCCCACCATGGGCCGCAACGGACGGGTTCACCTGTTGCTCAAGCAAGGCCTCGACAGCGCGCAGGAGTTTGGCGTCAGGGGAAGTGTCAAATCCGGGCTCGGTTGCTCCGAGCGGTTTGTCGGTTGCATCCAGAACTTGCCGGATCGTGGCCGCAATGGCGGGTTTGAGCCTGGCCCAATCGCTCTGGGCGGTCTTGCGCACCCAGATCGTTGCGCCCGCGATTTCGATCCGGGTCACACCGTCGATCGCAAACAGGGCGCTGGTCAGGGGCGCTCCCCCGTCAGGCGCGTCGAACTTTGTGACCGCCCCAACCTGTAGCGGGGTATCGAGCACAAAGCCCAACACGTTTTCATCGCTCGGCGATGACTGCGCCCGGATGCGGCGCGGCGCGGGGTCAGACATCTTCAAGCTCTGCGCCGGTCATCTCGCGCAGCGACTCAAAGGTAAAAATCCCGCTCGCGTGGCCGTCGGTGAAAGCCAGGCCCAAGGCGTAGTTCCCAACGCTCCAGATACGTGTGATGCCAATATCCAGCGGCACGGTATCGGGGATCAACAACGCTTTGCCGGTCATTTCTTCGCGGCACTGCGCACAGGGGCAGGCCAGGCGCAGGTCACGCGGGCCCAGCCGTTGCTCAAGACCGTCGGACCAGTTCAGCAACAGGCCCGTGTCGCCGTAATCAAGGGCAACCAGGCGATCCGGTGCGCCGCCGGGCTGCGCTGCGGCGGGGGCGGGTTTTCCTGTTCCTTCGGTCAGCGTCCAGGCAAAGGGGATCCCAATGCCACCGACCTGTGCGGCATCCCGGATCAGCGATGCGGCGACATCGCGGTACGCCGCTGCCGCCTGACTGTCGGGCGCCGCGGCCACCAGCGGAGTGCCCGCGTCACCGGTATCGACCACCGCCGGATCCAGCGGAACGCGGCCCAGAAAGGCAATGCCCAGTTCCTCTGCAATCCGTTCTCCGCCACCCTGGTGAAAAATGTGGGTGACGGTGTTGCAGGACGGGCAAGTGAACCCGCTCATGTTTTCGATAACCCCGAGGATGGGAACGTTCACCTGTTCCATCATCCGCAACCCCCGGCGCGCGATCTTCAGGCTGACATCCTGTGGCGTGCTGACGACGACTGCCCCGCTTAGTGGAAAGGCCTGCGCGAGTGTCAGCTGAATGTCACCGGTTCCGGGGGGCAGATCCAGCAGCAACAGATCGAGTTGCCCCCAATCGACCTGCCGGACGAACATCTGAAGGTATTTCGTGACCATCGGTCCCCGCAGGATCGCGGGCTTGTCGTCGTTCGACAGCATCGCCATGGAAATCACTTTGACGCCGAACGCTTCGGACGGGATCACCTTGCCATCGGGCGAAACCGGAGGGGGGCCATCCGAGGCGATGCCCAACATACCCGGGATCGAAGGGCCATAGATATCTGCATCGACAATGCCGACACGCAAACCAGTTTGCGCAAGGGCAACGGCGACATTCGCGGTCACCGTGGATTTGCCCACGCCGCCTTTCCCGCTGCTGACTGCGATCATGCGGGGGGTGTCAGCGCCCGCCTGCGCGTCCTGCTGTGTCATTGCCGTCTCCTTCTTGGTTGCGCTATTCCGCTGCCTTGCTCGGGCTATTGTGGCTGGCGCACAGTTTGTCAATCTCATCGGGTTCCAGCTCGGCCGCCATACAGGCGCAGTAGCTGTTCTGGCCTACCGAAGTGAAATGTGTGCAGTCGCGGCAACTGCCAAAGGTCGGAGCCCCGCGCCGGTCGGCAAGCGATGATGCGAGCCGCGACAATGTGGACAGGAACGCGTCCTGTTCGGCAGCTCCCAGCGCGTCGAGCACGGCGATCAGATCGCTGAGGGGGTCTTGCTCCAACGTGGCCCGCCCCGCATCGGTCAGATCAAGATAGACGCTGCGTCCATCGGTGGGCGACTTACGCCGTGCGATCATGCCGCGTTGCTCGAGCGTCTTGATGATCTGCGATGCCGTTCCCCGCGTCGTCGCATGAAAGCTGGCAAAGGCCGACGGGGTGCGCGTGCTGCTATTGGACCGCGAAAAGAACCGCAGGCAGGTCCATTGCGCCGCAGTCAGGTTGGTTCGTGCGTCATCGGTTCGGGACGCACGGCCCACATGGATCAGCAATTCAGCGATACGGTCGGCGGGGATAGGTAAAGCGATCATGGGCAGAAAGTATCGAATCGAAATTACTTTGACAAGGGTGGGTCCGTCGGTTTAGTTTTGAAACGAAACTAAAAAGAGTCGTGTCGATATGAACAAGCCGATCCGGAACTGGGGAACCCACCAAACCCGCACCCCAAGCCACGTGATGCTGAACGCAGCCGAGGAATTGGCGCTGGTGTTGGCTTGGCAGCAGCACGGCGACCAACATGCACGTGACAACCTGGTCGCGGCCTTTGCCCCGATGGCAGCCTCCATGGCCAAACGCGCCGCACCGGGACAGCGCGAACCCGATCCGGATCTGGTACAGCAAGCGAATATCGGCTTGATGAAAGCGGCGGATCGCTTTGATCCTGACCGCGGGTTCCGGTTTTCGACCTATGCCGTCTGGTGGGTGCGCGCCGAGATCCAGGATTTCAAATTCGCCAACCTGTCTGTTGTCCGGCGCCCGAGGACGGCGGAGTTTCGCAAGGTTGCCAACAACCTGGCACGGATCGAGGCCGAGGTGGCGACGCGCCACAACCTTACCAGATCCGAGGCAGACGACCATATCGCCCAAGCGCTGTCGATCAGCAAAGAGCGGCTCCGCGAGCTGCGCATGCAGGTGGCAGGTGCGAATGCGGACAGCTCGCTCAACGTGTCGATTCTGGGCGAGGAGGGCGAAGAGCGCATGTCGCTTTTGGCCGATCCCGCCAGCGTCGGAGAAGACGAGGGCGTCTCGGCGCTGGACACGGGAAAGCTGCGCAAGGTGTTGCTGGATGCCTTGCGGGATCTGCCTGACCGGGAACGGGAAATCGTTGTGGCAACACAGCTCTCCGATCCACCCTCGACGCTGGACGTGTTGGGTGATCGATTCGGTGTCTCGAAGGAACGCGTGCGCCAGTTGCGGGAACGGGGCCTTGAGCGGCTGCGTGACACTCTGCGCCGTCAGAACCTGGCCATGGATTGCTTTGTCTGACATCGTTCAACGGGTTTCTATCCAGTCGATGCCATTGATGATCTGACGCAGCTTTCAGGGCAGCACCTTTACCCCCATATGCAGAAGCGGTGTGCCACCAGGGTGGACAGGTCGTTTGGCGGCGTGACCCACGCGGGCAATGTGGACAAGCCAAGGCATCTTGTGGCCCTCCAGCTGCCTGCGTGTCACACGCCGGTCGGCGGCGCGGCCCCTTGTGCTCCGGGTTGCGGCAGGTCGCAGTCGCGGGTCGATCCATGGGCGATGCATGGCGTCAACCGATGTCCTGACGACCAGATGAATATCGCATGAACGCGCCGTTAAGGGCGCCTGAAACTATCGTTAAAAATCAATACTTTGGTTGAAGAAGAGGCGCAGATGCCCTCTCTTGGATGACATAGCCGATGCGTCACGGATCCGTCAAATCGGATACCCGCCTGGATGCATTGAACATTGTTTGCACTGTCCAGAGAGGAGAAAGCCATGAAGTACTTCAAGCGTCTGAAAGCGGATTGTGATCCGACACCGTTCCTGACCGAAATCGCAAGTGTCAAGAATGCCTGGGACGGCTCTACGGGCCGTCAGGACAAGATCCCGGTCCAGCGCGAGGCCAAGGCCATTCCATTGCGCGGCTTGCGCAAATCGGCAATCAACGGGCGCGCACGGCGTGATGTGCATGAAAGCCGCTGGACCACCGGATCGCAGAACTATCCGTTGGCCTGTGCGTTTCTGGAAGCGTTCGCCCGCGAGCAAGGCAGCGTCCTGGGCCGCGCCAAGATCGTCTGTCTGCCTGCGGGCAAGCGCGTCTATCCGCATATCGACCGCGGCGAATACTATAAAGTGCGCGACCGCTATCACTTTGTGCTGACCTCGACCCATGGCTCGTGGATGAAGGCCGGTGACGAAGAGGTCCGCATGCAACAGGGCGAGCTTTGGTGGTTCGACAACAATCAGCTGCACGAAGCCAATAACGATGGCGATCAGGACCGGATCCACATGATCTTTGACATGCTGCCCGGCCACATGGCCGAGGGCATCCTCGGCACCACCCAAGCCGCCTGATCCACCAGACCAAAGGGAGCGTCCCCATGTGCGTCCGTTCAGAGATCACTCGCCCGCGTCGGCGGGCCTTCGATCTTGTCCATCGGCCCGCCAAGGGACCATGTGGGTTGGCGTGCTGGCTGGCGCTCCCCGAACATATCGCGCCCGGCGCGGCGCCGTTGGTCGCGGTGCATGGGATACGGCGCGGGGCCACCCTTCAGGCCCGCCTTTTCGCCAGACGGGCGGCGGCCTTAGGGCGGCCCGTCATCGCCCCGATTTTCGACGAGACCGGTTGGGCCGGATATCAACAGGCGTGTGTGCGGGGCCGTGCCGATCTGGCGCTGCTCGATCTGGTGTCGGTCCTGCACGGTGAGGGGGTGGTGCGGTCTCAAACCTTTGACCTCTTCGGCTTCTCGGGCGGCGCGCAGTTTGCCCACCGCTTTGCGATGCTGCATCCGGACCGGGTGGAGGATCTGACCATTGCGTCTCCGGGTTGGTACACATTTCTTGATGGGGCGCCATATCCCTACGGGCTGTCTCCGCGCCCGGGGCATGTGGATATCTGGGCCGAGCGGCTGATCGCCAATCTGAGCCGGTTTCTGGCGCTTTCGATCAATGTCTGCGTGGGCGAGCGCGATTGCGTGGTCGACAAGAACACCCGCAGCGGCCTTGAGATCAACGCGCAGCAGGGTCTGCACCGTCTTGACCGGGCGCGGCGATGGAGCGCTGCGCTGCGCGCGGCTGCCGCAGCGATGGGGGTCGTGTCAGACGTACGGCTACATGTGCTCAAGGACTGCGGTCACGATTTTGAAAACTGCGTTCTCAGCGGCGGGCTGGACCGAATCGTTATCCCGGACTTGCCTCGCATGGCGCACGCACCGATCTGCCGGGATACGTGCTCCGCGCAGCAAAAGCAGGCCTGCCGCGTGGCGCGGGCCTGGCGGATTCCACACGAAATGGATGTGTCATCATGAGTACGTTACCCAGAATCACAGGCGAAGGGCGACTGCGGACCCTGTCGCTGCTGGTGGCCCTGGCCTTGGGGCAGGCGAGTGCGGCCGGTGTCGCGGCCTTTGCGACGCGCGATGTGTTCGCGGCCTTTCGGGATGCCTCCGCCGCGTTACCGCTGATCGCGCTGACGCTGGTTGCCGGGGCCGGTCTGGCCATCGGGATCTTTCAGTTTTTCGAGCGGATCGTGGCCGAAAAGGTGGGCCAGCACTATGCGGCCTCACTGCGCATCCGGCTTTTCAAACATATGGCGCGCGTCTCGGCCCGCGATCTGTCGTCGCGTCGCAACGGCTCGCTTGCGCTGCGCTTTGTCGGCGATCTGACGGCGGTGCGCGGATGGGTCAGCATGGGCGTGGCCCGCATGATCTCGGCCCTGATCGTCCTGCCGGTCGCAACCTGCGTTCTTTTCTTCATGAACCCGGCGATTGGCTGGGCGGCGAGTGTTCCGATTGCGCTGGGTCTGGGACTTTTGGCGCTGCTCGGCCCGCGCCTTGGGCCGGTGCATCGGCGCCTGCGGTCCTGCCGGGCCCAACTGGCGGCGGATATGAGTGAACGCATCCCGCATGCGCCCGAACTGCGTCTGTTGGGTCGGATCCAGACAGAGACGCGCAAGCTGCGCGAAAAGACCGACAAGCTGATTGATGCAGCACTGGAGCGGGCGCGGGGGGCTGCGCTTTTGCGTGCAATCCCCGAAGGTGTTTCGGGCATAGCGGCGGCAGCTGTTTTCTGGGTCGCGCTGCACAACGGATTGCCCGCAGCAGAGGCAGCGGGCGCCCTGGCTGCCGTTGGGTTGATGATCCAGCCGATGCGCAATCTTGCGGGTGTCTGGGATCGTCATCGCGCCTGGCGCACCGCCCGGGAGAAATGCGCCAAATTGCTGGAGGTGCCCAAGCTCGACAATGCGCGCCCCACCGATGCCGCAGTGCTGGACGCCCCGCCTGCGCTTGCATTCTCGACTGTCTTTGCCGGGACGCTGAACGAAATCGATGTGGCCGCGCTTCCTGGTCAGAAGATCGGTATCATCGGACCGAACGGTGCGGGCAAGTCCACACTATTGAGCCTCGCCGCCGGGTTGGAGCGGCCCGAGAAAGGCCGGGTACTGCTGGGTGATATCGCGCCCACCGGTCTGACCACGCGTGAGCGGCGCGAGACAATCGCGCTGATCGGCACCCGGTCGCCGATTCTCAAAGGGTCGCTGCGCCGCGCGCTGATCATGGGGGTGCAATCGCCGCCAGAAGACGCCGCCATCCTTGCCCGGGCCACGGCCTTTGGTCTGGACCGCGTGATCGATCGTCTGGGCGGGCTGGACGGGCGCGTCGCAGAAGGAGGGCGCAACCTCTCGGCGGGAGAAATACGCCGCGTTCTGCTGACGCGGGCGGCACTCTCCAAGCCGCGCTTGCTGTTGCTGGACGAGCCCGATGATGCGCTGGATCAGGATGGGCCGGAATTGGTCCGGGCGTTGGTGACGGGGTGCGAGGCCACAACCTTGTTGATCACCCATAACATGCGGATCGCCATGATGATGGACCGGTTGTGGCTGGTCCAGGATGGGCGCATCACGCAAACAGGCACGCCCGACAGTTTGCTGGTGGGGCTGGAAACCGCCAGGTGACGTTTGAGCGGGTTTCGACGCACCTCGCCGCTCAGGTTGAGGCCGTATAATCTGGCGCCACCGGATTGGGCGGCACGTTGTCCGACACCGAACGGTGCCATTGGAATGGCTTCGCTATTTCATGTTTTCGGAGATCCTTGTCGGAACAATGCAGCGGTGCGATGCACTGCGCGCTGCGGGTCAGCCGGAAAACCCGCTGCCTCCAAAGGATGTCAAATCCCCACCCTCTCAACGGTTCGACACGTGCAGGATGTGCAACCTCCACGCCGCGCATACACCACTCCTGTGATTGAAGTCTGTGGTTTGGCGCCTCGGCACTCCGATGAGAAGCGCCTCGACCCTAGCCAAAGCGATAGCCGGCACCGCGCACGGTCGTGATCCGCTTGCCATAAGGTCCCAGTTTCTTGCGCAGTCGCCCGATATAGACATCCACGACATTGGTCATCGGGTCTTCATGTGTGCCCCAGACCGAATTCAGGATCCGCTCGCGGCTCAGCGCCTTGTTCTCGCTCGCCATCAAGAGTGCGATCAACTCGCGTTCCTTGGCGGACAGCTCGACGATACGGCCATCCACGGTCAGAACCATCGCGGCACTGTCATAGATCAGACCCTGATGCCGCAGCTTGCCATCGCTTTGGCAACAGGCATATCCGGTGCTGCGGCGATGCAGCGCCTGAACCCGGGCAATCAACTCGTCAAAGTCAAAGGGCTTGGGCAGGTAATCATCCGCGCCCAGCCGCAACCCTGCGACCCGCTCATCCGTGCTGTCGAGCGCGGTGAGCATCAGAACCGGTGTTGGGTTTGAGCGCGCGCGCATTTTCTGGCATACATGCTGGCCGCTGAGACCTGGCAGCATCAGGTCCAGGATCACGACGTCAAATCCGCGATCCTGCATGATCTCAAGCCCGGTCTCGCCGTCGTCGGCATGTTCTACGACCCAGCCTTCGGCTTTGAGGCCGCGCCGCACGAAATCTGCAACCCGCAATTCGTCTTCGATCAAGAGGATATTCATAACCCTTGCGCCTCTTCGTTGCTCAGTGGGCGCAACCTGCGCCCTTCACTAAGGCAAACGGCGCAAGACGTTGATTATTCCAATGTTATATCAGGAAACCGGGATTTATGGACCGTCTCTTCAGGTCTGAGCGACCAAACGCAACGGGGGTGAAACAGGCAGCTCCATGATACTTACCAGCCCGCCACCTTCGCGATCCTGCAAGACCGCATCGCCGCCATGCGCGCGCGCAATCGAACGCACCACCGGCAGGCCAAGCCCCGCACCATCCTGATACCTGTCGGATGCGTTGGATCCGCGAAAATACCGATCGAATGCTTTTTCCTTCTCGTCATCGGGCAGGCCGGGGCCGTTATCTTCCACGCTGATCCGTACACCGGTGGTCGTGCGGATGAGCCGCACGGAAATCTCCGGCCCGCCATAGCGACGCGCATTCTGGATCATCGCAGCAATGCATTGCCGGATCCGCGCCACATCGAGGGAAAGCTCCCCTGCGTCCAGGTCGCTGAGGATCGGAATGTCGGGATCGAAGACGGCGATTGTGTCGCGCAGCAATTGGGTCAGGTCGGTACGCTCCAGCTTGAGCCGGGTCTGGCCGGATTCCTGGCGGGAAATGAAGAGCAGATCATTCACCAGCAGGTTGGTGTGTTTGGCGGTCTCGCGCGTGCGTCGCAGCGCTTCGCGATATTCTTCGGGTGTCTTGTCCGCGCCGCGCAGCGCCACGTCGCTTTCGCCTTGGATGATGGTCAGCGGCGTGCGCAATTCGTGGCTGACATCGGCCAGCATCTGACGGCGCGCATCCTCGGCCAGGCGGGATTTTTCAAGCAGGCTTTCCAATTCGGCCGTTCGGGCCTGAACCGCCTCCTCCAACTCCGTGTTCTGGGTGGTCAGGGATTTGGTACGCGCCTCGACCATTGCCGCCATGCTGTCCATCACGCCGCCGATCTCGGCGATCTCGTTGCGACCCTCAAAGGCCATACGCTCCTCAAACCGGCCATCGGCCAATGCGTTAACCCCACGCATCAGCCGGTCGATCGGCCAAGCGATATCCCGGCGGTAAATCCACATGGCAAACGCCGTGGCGCCAAACGCCAGAAGGACCAGAACAAATGCACTTCGATTGGCCAGTCTGAGATGTTCGCTCGCCGCCGCGCGGGTTTGTTCCACTTCGGCCAGCTCGCCGGCCAGGGCGGCCTGGATCATGGAATGGAAATCACGGTCGATATCATCGTCCAGCATGACCGACAGGCCCGTCCAGTTGCGCCCGAACTGTTCGACCGCCGTGTCCGCGCGGACCAGCTCAAAGCGCGCGATCAGATCCTCGATCTTGATTTCGATCCGGGACAACAGTTCCAACTCCGCGAATTCGTGATCTCCGACCAGGTCAATCTCGCGGCCGATCAAGATGCGGGCGTCCTGAATATTCTGACGGATCAGCCGGATCAGTTCTGCCTCGCCCATCCCCTGATCGCGGTCGCCGATCAGCATCGCGTCGCCATATTGCTTGAACAGCTGATAGGTGTTGCTGCTCAGTTGCAGATGCATCTCATAGGACTTGTGCGCCAGGTTGATCCGCTCGTTAAAGAAGGCCGCGCGTTGTGCGGTCCAAAAGGCCAAAGCGGTCCCGCTGAGCGCAATCAGCAACATGATGATGGCCAGACTGCGCAGTAGATTGGCGATTCTCATCGTTTCATCTCCAATGGCTGGGTCGGGGGAAACCCGGTTCTGACATCCGCACAGGTGATCCCAGGCGTAGGTAAAGGGCCGCATCAACAGCAGCCCTTTTTGGGGAGGGGCAGGCGTGGCTCATGCCGCCGTCATTTGCCCAACCAAGTGTGTTTCTGCGACAGGGCGCGTGCGGTTTTCCCGTAAGAGACCTTGTGTGACGGCCAGCACAGCCGAGGGTGTGCACAGCTCTTCGCGCGAAAGCTGAGGGATGCCCGTTGCCTGTTTCGCCTCGGCCGCCGCCAGCGGAGATTGGGTCAACCGACCCGACATTGCAAAGGGTTTGAGCCCATAGTCGCCCAGCACACGTGCGCCGCCAACCGCGCCCAGTGCGTCGGGCGTTGCAAAGAGAATGGCGTCCAGACGCTCCCGAATGGTGGAGGCTTTCAGGATCTCGCGGGTTTCGGTCTGAAACACACCGTCGGCGATCTCGACAACGACGATGTCGGCCCCGTTTGCGGCGGCTGTCCCCACCAGCGTCTCGAATCCCCGCTCGATCCGGTCCATCGGCATGCGGTATGTGGTCGGCATGCCTGCATCGGTGAAATCCATGGCACAGACACCTGCATCCTCAAAGGCATTGAAGTCGCCGAACGCGCCGGTGCCGGTCGCCTTGATGCCCGCAACGCTGAACCCAGCACGTGATAGGCCATGCGCCAGGCTGACCGCCGCCGTGGTCTTGCCCGCATTCATCGAGGCACCGAACACCCCGATCACCGTGACATCGTCGGGGATGTCGGCCGCAGGCAGCCCATAGCGCGCGATGTTGATGACAGCACCGTCGGTATCGATCAACAGCCCGATGGGGCGCAGTTGCGTCGGTTCGATCATGCGATCATGGGCGTGTTCCATCGTGCCAACAACACCGCCGCCCGCCAACAGATCTGCGCCCTGCGCGGTGATCCGCGCGGCGCCCTCAAACTGATCGGGAGCATAGCGGTCACCGACGCACAGCACGACCCGATCCCCCAAATAGCTGGTGGAGGCACGGCCGCTGGCCAGTTGGATCTTCTTGTGCTGCCCGATCTGTGTGATTTCGCACAGCACCAGGTCCCCGGGCACGGCCTGAGCGACAGCCGGGTCCAGACCGGCCACGTCATCGTGATCGACGCGGCGCGTGGTAAAGGCCCATTTTGCGTTCAGCCGCATCAGTGTCAGATCAAAGTCAAAGGTGTGAAAGGTCATGTCGGTTATCCTCTTGGGTTCGTGTGTCTGAGGATCAATCTAGAGGCATGTGCTGTCAGTAACCTGTCTTGGGAATGAACGGCCGCGCAATGTCGAATGAACAGTTCATGAACGGCGCAAGGCTTTGCTTTAAAGTGTAAAAATCCCGTCTCTATCAGATGGGATGCTGGTTTGAGCGGCAGTATTTGAGCAAGTTCAGCGCAGTTGTTCAAGCGCCTGTGCTTCGGCCTCCAGGCTCAAGGGCAGCCCGGCGTCACTGGCGGTCAGATAGGCGTTCAGCGCCTCCAGCGATGATGCGGGCACGTAACCCGCGCCATCTGGCGAACTGGCCGCGATTGCCAGTTGAACATCCCATTGGCCTGCATTCTGGCAGGCAACCGAGATCACGGTGATCCCGTCCGTCCTGTCGAATTCGAACTCCCGGCAGAGCGTTTGCGCCCCGTCCAGAAAAGTCGCGACCGGTTCGATCCGTGCGCCTGTGCCCAGCATGGTGGCCTCCCCGGACGGCAGGGTGTTGAGCGCATCAATCAGCGCAGGATCGACAAGGGTCGCAATTTCGATGCTGCCGGACCCGCCGCCGCTCTGCGGCGCCAGATAGAGGCCTGCCGTGACGCCCGCGGCCAGAGCGAGCCCGGCCGCCAGTGGCAACCGCCAGATCGGTGCTTGCGCCTCTGCGCGGCGGCGGGGTGCAAACGCGACCACGGTTTCGTCATCGGTTTCACTCTCGGTTGGATCCGCTGCCGCCAAATCGCGCACCCGCTGTACCAGATGCGCGGGCACGGGCTGGTGCAGGGCGGGCTCTAAGGCCTCTCTCGAGATCGCGCGTGTGTCGACAAACACCGCCAAACGGTCCGCCAGACCGGCATCGTCGACCAGCGCAAGATCCAATGCGTTGGCGCGCGCCTGGTCCAGCTCTCCATCCGCATAGGCCATCAGCTCTTCATCCGTGAATTCGGGGGTTTGCATGTCAGATGCCTCCTCGACTGTCAGAAGAACGCGCTGCCTCGCGGTTTATTCCCAGTTTTTCTGCAAGCGCGATGCGCGCGCGCGCAAGGCGGCTCATGACAGTCCCGATGGGGGTCCCCAGAACCTCTGCCGCTTCCTTATAGCTCAGCTCTTCGACACAGATCAGCAAGATGACGTCCCGTTGATTTTCGGGCAGCGTTGCGATCGCCGATTGCGCAGCCTTGAGCATGATCGCAGTCTCGGCAACCCGCGAGCCGTCCACGACGCTGGCTTCGGGAACATCGTCGATATTGATTTGAGTGCCGCGTGTCTTGTCGCGCCGGGTCATGTCGATCCAGGCATTGCGCAGTATCCGGAGCAGCCATGCATCCAGGCGCGTGTCCGGATCGAACTGCGCGCGCGATGCAAAGGCGCGCTCGACGGTGATCTGCACCAGATCGTCAGCGATATCGGCAGATCGGCACAAGGACAGGGCAAAACGCCTCAGATTTGGCAGAAACGCGATGATGTCATCTGCAAACGGGTCTGACATCGTTACCCTTTCCTCGTTT
Source organism: Aestuariivita sp. (assembly GCF_021404545.1). GTDB lineage: Bacteria > Pseudomonadota > Alphaproteobacteria > Rhodobacterales > Rhodobacteraceae > Aestuariivita. The sequence goes on along the minus strand of NZ_JAAWWD010000045.1, from coordinate 17,474 downwards.
CGCCGGGGATGGAATAATTCCCGCGTCACACCGTTGTTATTAATGCACCGCCATTCAGGAGTGCAACATGCCGTCACGGCCCAGCGGGGCCAAACCAGACTTAAGCCGATCCGGAGGACCGAAATGCCGTACCAGACTGCCAAACCCCTCTTGCGCCTTCTGCTGGTTGCCTGCCTGGCGACAGTTCTGCCAGCGGTCACACCGGATGGGCGATTTATCGGCGCCGCATGGGCCGATGATGGGGATGGCGACGGGGATGGTGGCGACGGTGATGGCGATGGGGACGATGGTGACAGCGACAGTGATGGCGACAGCAGCGATGGCGATGGCGACAGCAGCGATGGCGATGACGACGGCAGATCGGATGGTGGACGGGCCGCGCCCGGCATCGGCGGGGGGGAGGGCTTCCTGAACCGTCTGTTCCGTCCCGCTCCGCAACCGCAGCCACAACCGATCAGACCGCGCCCTGTCGCCCAGACCTTGCCTGACAGGGCCACGAACGAGATCGTTGTTCTCAATCTTTCACAGGAGGATCTCGCCACGTTGGTTGTGCGCGGCTATACCGTGGTTGAGAGCGCGCCGATCTCTCTGACCGGCAGTCGGGTGGAACGGCTGGAGGTTCCATCAGGCACATCGCTGGTTGATGCGCTTGCCGAGATCCAGGCGCTGCCAAGCGGCCAGTCGGCCGATTTCAACCATTACTACCGAGCGGGGCAGGGGGAGCCTGCCGCTTGTGAAGGGCTGCACTGCGCCGCGTTTGAACTGGTCGATTGGAACCCATCCGCGGTTCCGGCGACCCTGTGCGGTCGGCCATCAGCGCGGATCGGCTTGATTGATACTGGCATAAACCCGGATCACGAGGCTTTTGCCGATGGTCGGCTGTCAATGTTGCCGTTGGGACCGGGTGCGCGCGAGACATCCGGCAGGCAGCACGGCACTGCGGTTGCGGCCATTCTGATCGGGTCCCGGGCCGGGCGGGCCCAAGGTCTTTTGCCGGACGCGGAACTTATTGCGATCGACGCGTTCTATCGCGCGGGCCGGGATGAACGCAGCGACGTGTTCAGGTTGGTGCAGGCGATGGATCTGCTCGCCGCCGAAGATGTCGCCGTGATCAATATGAGCCTCGCGGGTCCGCCCAACGTTCTGCTTGAGCGCATGGTCCTCGCCTTGCGCGACGAACGGATCCTGATCGTGTCGGCGGCGGGAAACGACGGCCCACGCGCCGATCCGGTCTTTCCAGGCGGATACACACCGGTCCTGACCGTCACGGCTGTGGACGGCTTGGGCCGGGCTTATCGGCGGGCCGGGCGCGGCCCCCATATCGACCTTGCCGCACCCGGGGTGGACGTCTGGACCGCCGCCTCGATCCGAGGCGTTCGCAGCAAGACCGGCACGTCCTTTGCAACCCCGTTCGCGACCGCTGCCGCCGCGCTGCTTATCACGGCAGAGCCCGACCTTACGGTTGCTGAGATCAAGGCCGCTTTGCGTGCCCGCGCGCTGGATCTGGGCGATGCGGGGCCCGATGAGACCTATGGGGCGGGGCTTGTGCAGTTCGCGGACCTCTGCACAGGGCGGCACGATTCCCAGCCGGTCTTGTCGGACTGACTGCGGGCTGCGCGCGGTCCTTGGTGCTGGCGCTGAGGGCAGGGTGTCTTGAAAAGCGTTCCCGATCCGGAAGCAGACACGCGTTTTTGCCCCTCAGGACACTGACCCGAGACCGAGAGCTGGGCCGCAGAACGGTCACCAGGCGACTTTATCCGATGGACCGGAGGGGTATTGGCGCGCCGGAGGAACAGGTTCCATCATGCCAAGCGCTGGATCCTGTTGCGGTCCTGACCGTCCTTTACGGATGTCGAACATGTGGGGTCGATCCAGGTCGCTTTCGCGGCTTCGATCCATGGAATGAGGCGCACCGAGAGCGCCCATTCGTCAGACTGGCGATCTGTGGCTCATGGCGTTTGTCGGAGCGATGGTCCAGGCCGACCCTAAAGCGCGGTGTGGGATCCGTCACACAGCGGGGAATTGTCCGTTGCCTTGCAGCCACAGAAGTAGACGGTGCGATCATCCGTGGCGGTGTACTTGACCGGAGTGATGCCGGTATCCGAATGGCTGCCATCGCAAAACGGCTGGTTCGCGGATTTCCCGCAGGCGCACCAGAAATAGTTTTTTCCTTCGGTCACATCGACCGGATAGGGGGCTTTTTGTGCGATGATTGGGGCATCTGACATCTGGCGGATCCTTCTGGCTGGTGTCACGATACAAATCTAGTGCGGCATATATTGATGGCCAGACCGCCAGTCAGCGGCGCAGAAAATGACACATTTTCTGGACCAGATTATTTCATAATCTGACCCGCTCAGGCCTGCTGGGTCACCCAGACACCCAGCGCCATCAGGCCCAACCCCGCGCCCCGCGTCAACGACAGCGGCGTGCTATGGGCGCCGAACAGCCCGAAATGGTCGATGATAGCAGCACTGATCAACTGGCCGACCAGCACGAAAAACACCGCGTTCCCGACCCCGAAATGCGGTGCAATATAGGTGATCGACAGCACGTAAAACGCCACCAGGCACCCGCCAAGAAAAAGGTGTTTGGGCGCGGATCCCGCCAACAGGACCGGCGCAGGCCCGGTGATCAGCATCGCCGTCAGCCCGATTACGAAAGCGACCAGAAAAAGGATCGCCGCCGCGGACGAGGGCGAGCCCAGAAACTGCCCCAGTGCGGCGTTCAGGGCGGCAAGAACGGGGATGCCCATCCCGGCAACCAACATGATCAGTGCGTAATGAGCCATCGGTTATCCCTTTTTCTATGCCACGCGCTTGATGTGGATCATGGTCAGAGGCGGCCCCCTCGGCAAGCGTTGAACCGACATGAGCGAAAATAGAAAGGGTCGGACCATGCGCAGGTTTGGCATGCATATTCCCTGGGTGGCGCTGGTGGGTCTGACGGCCTGCGCACCGGATCAACCCGCCTCCGGCGCCAAGCTCTACCGTGACAATTGCGTCGCCTGCCATGGTCTGAGCGGCACCGGCGCTGGGCCTTTGGCCGCCGATTTGCCGGTGGCCGCCGCAGATCTTACGGGGCTTTCGGCGCGCAATGGTGGGGAATTTCCCTGGGTTCATGTTATGGCCACCATCCACGGATATCACGGTCAGGACACCCAGCGGCTGATGCCTGGATTCGAGGCGGTCCTCACAGGTCCGACAATCCTGTGGCAGGCTCCGGATGGAAGCACGATACCAACGCCACAGGCGCTGCTTTCGCTTGCGCGGTATGTTGAGACCTTGCAAGCATCGTAATAGTCTGGCGGTCAAATCGGTTGAAATGTGGAGGACGAGGAGAACATGGTAAAAAAGAAATCATCAATCGGATTGGCCGCGGCCATTCTTGTCGCTGGGATCAGCCCCGCATTTGGGGGAGATATCTTGCGCGGCGAGGAGTATTTCCGCCACCACTGCGCCGCCTGTCACGGGGCCGAAGCCGATGGCGTCGGCCCGATGGCCGGTGTTCTCCTGGTGCCGCCGCCAGATCTGACGGTTCTCAGCGCGCGCAATGACGGCGCCTTTCCCACGGTACGGGTGGTCATGCGCATCGATGGGCGCGATCCGCTGGTCAGCCATGGCAGCCCGATGCCGGTTTATGGCCCGTTTTTCCAACAGGGGCCCGATGTGGCATTGAAGGCCGGAACCGGGCAGCCGATTCTGACCAGTGAGCCGATTGCCGATCTGGTCGCCTATCTCAAGCAGGTGCAGGCGCAATGACTGGCTCTGCCTTGTCGGCGCCCACTCTGGCCCTTGGGCTTTTGGCCGGTGTACTGGGGCTGGGGGCCTGCGCGATGCAGGCTGAGATGCCACAACCCTCCGAAGGGGCCAAGCTTTACGCAAATAACTGCGCGGCTTGCCATGGACACCGGGCGATGGGCGACGAACCGCTGATCGGCGGCCAGATTGCGCCGGACCTGACCATGCTGGCATCGCGTAACGACGGCACGTTTCCGCGTGCGGAGGTTTTGTCGCAAATCGACGGCTATGCCAAAGGCACCCATGTGGGTCGGGTCATGCCTGAGTTCGGTGCGGTGTTGACGGGCGAGACGGTGCCGGTCGATATCGAGGGCACACTGACACCGACACCCCGCCCCCTGGCCGCGCTCTTGGCCTATCTGGAAGATGTACAGACCTGAGCGACGCGGTCTGAGGGTGCGCTGCGGGATCACGGGGCGCGTCGGGGACATCCGGCAGACGGTGCGTGGATCTGCCCCTGCCTCAGTTGCAGATCCCCTCCAGTTCCGCGTCTTTCCAGGGCAGCACCACGTCATGAGCGCGGCTTTGCGGCAAACGGCTGACCGGAAAGGCCGCGCTCAGCATCTTGTGCAACCGTTCGGTGCGCGCGGCGTCCGGGGCCAGGGCGCGGCAACAGACATATTCCTCAACGATCGCGCCCTGTTGCTCGAACCCGTAACTGAGAAACGCATGCTCGACCGAAGGGTCGAACAGATAGGGATCGGCGCTTGTGCGATGCTCGGCGGCGGCGCGCAGCGGATGATAGCCGGTGACCGCGCGGTTTTGCCATTGCCAGACATGGGTCATTTCATGGGCCAGCAGCATCGCTTCGATCAGGTGGAGCCGATCAGGATACCGCGGCATGTAATCATCCAGATACCAGTCATTGGTGAAATGGATCCGGTTGAACAGCACGACCGCCGCTGGCCGAGTGGTGATGATCTCGGTGCGTGGCGGCGGCAGGATTCGTTCGCGGCAGGTCACGCGCGGGCGAGCTGGCCTGCGAAAACTCACCGACCCGACCAGCGCGCCCCTGACCAGACGCACCCTGTCCAGATCGACTGCGGGTCCGTGGATTTTTTGGGCGAATGCCCGTTCGGTCGTGGTTAAAGGCCGCCCACAGCCTGCGATCAGGGCCACGATCAAGATCAGGGGTATCAGAAGGGGTCCGCGTGCTCTCATGGTCCGATTGGGCCCGGGGTGGGCCGCAAAAGCAAGACTTCGTTGTCCCTAGTCGCATAACGCGGCGGATCAGGGTGCATAAAGCGTCGCGGTCGCCGTGGCGATAGGCTTGCCGCTCTCCTGCTCGGTCATCTCCGCGTGGGTAAAGACCAGTGCCTTGCCCGCCCGCACCACCGTCGCGCGGCACAGCACAGCGTCGCCTGCGCCGGGGCGCAGGAACTGGGTATCGAGATTGGTGGTGGCATAGAGCTTCAGCTCACCGGCTTTGGCGATGGCCGCCAGCACCATCGCGGTATCGGCGAGCGAGGCCAGCGCCTGGCCGCAAACAATCCCGCCCACCCGCGCGATATGATCGCCCAGCGGCATGCGGAAGGTGGTGGCATCGGGTGTCGTTTCGAGAACCTCGATTTTCAACGCCTTGATCCAAGGGGCGAAATTCTCATCGAGCAGCGTTTGAATGTCTTGTGGTGTCATGGCCCGAGCCTGCCTCAGCGACGGCCTGCTGGCAAGCGTTCGCGCATATCGGCCAGTGACTTGCCCAGACGAAAGGGGGCGGCAAAGGCCACCATGCACAGGGCCGCGATCTGCAACAGCAAGATCCCGGCATTGGACTGAAGAAACTCCCATTCATCCTTGATCCGCGCGACCTGGCCGATCAGCGCCTCATAAGAGGTGGCCAGCACTTGATAGTCCGCAGCGACATCGGGCCGTGTCCGGCGCAGGGTCTCGATTGCAGCCTGTGTTACGTCGTCCAGCGCGGTGAAGGCCAGGAACTGTCCTGGGTCAAAGGCGTCGGCCTCATCGCGCATCTTGGCCAGATCCAGGCCGGTCTCACGCGGGCCAAGGACAAAGTTCAGGCCCTTGAGCGGGGCCGCTGCCTCGGTTATCGAGATAAAGAGCGGCAACTCGGCATTGCTGGCGGTCGAGGCGGACAGGAACTCGGCACGGTCGCACAACGTGGCGGTTGCGGGGCCGGTGCCGTTCTCGCAATACCGCAGGCGGAACCGGGCCGCGTCGCGGTCAAAGGCGGCCGTTGCGGCATAGGCGACATCGATCTGCCGGTTCAGGCGTGAGCTGTCGGACGTGTAGACTCCGGCGACGACCGCGGCAATCGCACCGAACCCGCCCAGCACGACCCACAACAGATCGGCGAGTTTCCACGCGCGACTGCCCGCAGGGTGGCGATAGATGAACGCGGTGCCGATGCATCCTCCGAAAAAGAAGGCCATCAGTAACAAGAGCTGGTTTTCTGCGACAAACGTCATGCGCACAGGTTAGGCGCAGGGTCGGGCCATGGGCAATGGCCGACATCCCCTTTCCTGCGTGCCGGATTGGGCGCTAGACTGTGTCTGGTGTAAGCGGAGGCGGGACCGGCGTGAGATGGGTTGTGAGCATAGCTTTGACGGTATGGGCCGCGACAGCGGCGGCGCAATCGCTGTGGATCGAGGTCGATTTGTCGGAGCAACAGATGATCGTGCGCGACACGCAAGGTCCGCTTTTTAAGTGGCCCGTGTCGACCGCGCGATCGGGCAAATGCACGCCGGTCGGGGTCTATACTCCGTATCTGCTGAAACGGCGCCATTTCTCGACCCTCTATGACGGGGCGCCGATGCCGCATTCGATCTTCTTTTCCGGCAATTACGCTATCCATGGCACAACACAGGTGGATCGGCTGGGCGAACCGGCCTCTGCGGGGTGCATCCGTCTCGCGCCAGAGAACGCCGAAGTGCTGTTTGAGCGGCTGCTGGAAGTCGGCAAAGAGGACACCCGCGTGGTGATCAAGGAATAGGAGCGCACCAATGATCATGGAACTTGTGGAATTCGACCGGCCCAACGGGTTCACGGATGCCGATCTATTGGACGATGCGCGCGGCACGGTGGATCACTGGCGGGCGAACCCTGACCTGATCCGCAAGCATTTCATTACCGATGGGCCAACGGTGATGGGCGTCTATGTCTGGCCCAGCCGCGCAGCGGCAGAGGTGGCCCATGACGCGGCCTGGGTGGCGCGCTTTCGGGAGCGGACCGGCGTGGAGCCGCGGATCCGCTATTTCGACATGTTCATGGTGATCGACAATGTGGCGGGCGAGGTGACCGAATACGCGTGATCCGCTCCCTTTCTTGGTGGGGGGACGGGTCCGGCTGATGCCGTGACGAATCAGACGGGCCTGTGGCCGCGCGAGAGACTTGCCGAGTGCTGCGGGCAAAGCATCCAGGAAGACCGCCCCTCAGGCCTCACTGTCACGCCGACGCGGTCCTGGAGAATTTGCGTTTCAAGAGGGTCGACCCGCCTACGGTCGTACCCGCGACACTGGAGCGCCAGGGTGTGGCCGTAAGCGGGCTATCGCTCGCAACAGCGGCTCAGACCGCGGCAAATATGGCCAGTGCGATGGCCAGCGTACAAATGGCAATTGCAAAACGGGGCATTGGAAATCCCTTTCCTAAATGCCCTCAGTCTCGACCTGTCGCCGCTCTGGCGATAGTCAGGTATTCCCCACCCTACGGTCAGCACACCATTCCGCAATGATCTGCGCCAGGCGATCCGGTTTCTGATGCGCCAGCCAATGATCGGCGCCGGCCAATGTCACGCGTGTCAGATCCGGCGCAAAATCCTCAAGCCCGTCGGTCGCCTCCGGCAAAAGGGCAGTGTCGTTCTCACCCCAGATCAGCAGATGTGGCTGCCTGACCTGCAACCGGTCTAGCGGGAAGTCGGGCAGGTCGGTGTGCGGCACACCCGGTTCGGCCACAATCAGCGGTGAGGCGCGATACCAATGCACCATCGTCTTCATCCGGCCCGGGCGCGCCCATTCGGTGTGATACGCCTCCAACGTGTCTCCGGTGAGCCAGCTCATATCCATATGTGCCGAAAATAGCTGTTTCAGCTTGGCAAAATCGTTTTCCGCCAGGGCGTCCTCCGACCCGTCCTGGCGCAGCCAGAGGATGTATTGCGAGGCCTCTGCTTGCGCGCCGCCCGCCGCCAGGGCGCGTTGAAAAGGCACGGGATGCACTCCGTTGGCGATGATCAGCCGTGCCACCAGCGGCGCGTGCCACATGGCCAGCCCATAAGCCACCGCCGCCCCCCAGTCATGGCCCAGAACGGTGACGGGGCCACTGCCCAGCCCGGTCACCAGTTCGGCCATGTCCCGGGTCAGGGCCGACGCAGTGTAGGCCCGCACATCATCCGGCCCACCCGTGCGCCCATAGCCGCGTTGATCGGGGGCGATGCAGTGAAATCGGTCGGCAAGCCGAAGGGCCAGCGCCTCCCACGCGCCGCCAAACTCGGGAAAGCCGTGCAACATCAGTAATACGGGTGCATCCGCCGCGCCCCAGTGACGGGCAAAGACGGGACCATGAGAGGTATTGTGCCAAATCTCGCGCATGGCGGGACCGTGGCCTGCCGCACGTCGGTTTGCAAGCCGACTCCCTGCGGACGGTTTGATACGGATCAAGGACTATTTAACATAAATCTGTCAGGCGACACTCACCCAGCAAGGAGAGCCAGATGAGTAGCGGACCACAAACCACCGCCGCCAAGCCATCCCCCAACGGCACAGCACCGACACCTGAGCAGGTACGGCGCGCTTTTGAAAGCGGTCGATACCCCTATCGTCGCAAAATGGGGCGCCGCCAGTATGAGGCGGAAAAGGCCAAGCTTCAGGCCGAGTTGCTGAAAGTGCAGCTTTGGGCGCAGGAGACAGGGCAGAAATTCGTTCTGCTTTTTGAAGGGCGCGATGCGGCCGGCAAGGGCGGCACGATCAAACGGTTTACCGAACATCTCAACCCCCGAACCGCGCGGGTTGTGGCGCTGAACAAGCCCACGGATGAGGAGCGCGGCCAGTGGTACTTCCAGCGCTATGTCGAGCATCTGCCGACATCCGGCGAGATGGTTCTCTATGATCGCAGTTGGTACAATCGTGCCGGGGTCGAGCGTGTGATGTCCTTTTGCGCGCCGACGGAATATCTGGAGTTCATGCGCCAGACGCCGGACTTTGAACGCATGCTCACCCGGTCGGGCATCCGGCTTTACAAATACTGGTTCTCGGTCACGCAGGCTGAACAGAAACGCCGCTTCGCCGCTCGCGAAACGGACCCGCTCAAGCGATGGAAACTGTCGCCGATCGATATGGCCAGCCTGGATAAATGGGAGGAATACACCGAGGCCAAGGAGGCGATGTTCTTTTACACCGACACTGCCGATGCGCCCTGGACGGTGGTGAAATCCAATGACAAGAAGCGCGCGCGCCTGAACTCGATGCGCCATTTTCTGGCGTCGCTGCCTTATCCAGACAAAGACACCGGCGTGGTAGGAGAGCCCGACCCGCTGATTGTGGGCCAGGCCCATCATGTGATCGACAACGCTCACCCGGTCCTGATGTCATCGTTGCGCTCCTAGAGGGTCGGTATCGCTCGCACGATGTTTATGGTGTGCCAAGGTCGAGCCGATGCCAGACCCGCCCCAGATGCGGCGGCGCCCTATGGATCGGCACTGGAGTTCAGCAGGATCGGCGGCGATAGGCCGACGCTCTTGTCGCGGGGCGGCGAGGTTTCTACATTCGGGGCATGTGGGGGCGTGCGCGAACCGGATCAATGGCGGGTCTGACCTGTCTGATGCTGTGGCCGGTGGCGGGTGCGGCCCACCCTCATGTCTTTGTCGATACCGGGATCAAGCTGGTATTGGATGACCAGGGCCAACTGGCCGGCGTCGAGGTCAGCTGGGCCTATGACGCGCTCTATTCGATGCTCACATTCGAGGATATGGGTCTCGATAACGACTATGACGGCCGGCTGAACTCGGCCGAGCTGGGCTTTCTCAATGGGTTTGATTTGAACTGGGTCGAAGGCTTTGAAGGGGATCTTCATCTCGAAGCCGCTGGCGTTCCGATTGCGCTGGGCGCCCCGGAAGGGCGCGGCGTAACAGTCGAGGACGCGCGGATCGTCTCGACCCATTACCGCCCGTTGGTGAACCCCACCGAGGCCGATGGGCTGATCCTGCGCGCCTATGATCCGACTTTCTATACCGCTTATGATCTGACGCGTGGCGTCACCGCAGGAGAGGGGTGCCGGGCCGAAGTCACCCCTGCCGATCTCGACGCCGCCTACACCCTGGTCGAAGAGATGCTCTATGCCATGCCCGCGGCGGACGCCGAGGAAAGCTTCCCCGAAGTGGGCGCGGCATTCGCTGACACGGTGGTGATCCGATGCGATGGCTGATCTGGACCGCGTCGGCGGGCATTGTCGGCCTGGCGGTTTGGCTTTGGGGCTTTGGCGGATCAGATCAGGTCGCCCGGATGGCCGCTGCAGGCCAGCGAGACGCGCAATCTGCAATGGCCGCGGCCCTGCGTGCGCTGCGGGGGGGCGAGCCGGGCGCAATTGCGAGCCTTCTTGGCTTGTGCTTTGCCTATGGCCTCTTTCACGCGGCGGGGCCTGGTCATGGCAAGCTGGTGATTGGCGGGTACGGCGTGGCGCGGCGTGTTCCGGTTCTGCGCCTGTCGGTATTGGCGCTTGCCTCGTCGCTTGCGCAAGCGGTCACGGCGGTGGCGCTGGTCTATGCCGCGCTCGGTCTTCTGGACTGGGGGCGTGAGCAACTGGTGGGTGCCGCCGAAGAGGTGTTGGCCCCGCTCTCCTTTGCCCTGATCGCGGCAGTTGGCGCGTGGCTTGCAATGCGCGGAGCGCGCCGGTTTTGGCGTGCCCGCCAGACCACCGATCATGTCCATGTGCAGGGCCCCGATGGTACCTGCGAAGGCTGCGGGCACAAGCATGGCCCCACGGTCGAGGAGGCGGCCTCTGTCCGCTCGTTGCGTGACGCGCTGGTTGTGATCGGCGCCGTTGCGGTTCGGCCATGTACAGGGGCGATTTTCGTTCTGATCCTGACCTGGCAGATGGGTATCCCGGTGGCGGGTATATTGGGCGCGTTTGCGATGGCGCTGGGCACGGCCTGCGTGACGATAGGTGTTGCGCTGGCGGCCGTGACGCTGCGCGAGGGCGCCTTGGCGCGCTGGCAGGGAACCGGCGCGCTGCGCGCAACGGCGGTGCTCGAAGTGATGGCGGGTCTCGTGATCGCCATGGTGGCTTTGCAACTGACGGTCTCGCTCATCTGACCTCTTGCGGGGAAACGGCAATCGGCCTACGGCTGGGGCCATGAGTGCCGCGTCGATGACATATACTGCGCATATGCGCGCCGTTCTGATGCTGGGCCTGCCGCTGGTTGGCGGGCATTTGGCACAGTTTGCGATCGGGCTTACCGACACCGTCATGTTGGGCTGGTACGGGGTGGAGGCACTGGCCGCCGTGACACTTGCGGGAACCTATTTCTTTGTCCTCTTCCTGATGGGATCGGGCTTTGCCTGGGCAGTGATGCCGATGGTCGCCGCGTTCGAGGCGGAAGGCGATCAAACGAACCTGCGCCGCGCCACGCGGATGGGTCTGTGGCTGTCGGTGCTTTTTGCAGCGGTAACGATCCCCCTCTTGTGGTGGTCCGAACCGATTCTTCTGATGCTGGGTCAGCAGACCTCGGTCGCGTCAGATGCCGCAGAGTACTTGCGCATTGCGGGCTGGGGTATTTTTCCGGCCCTCGTGATGATGGTTCTGAAATCCTATCTCGCCGCGCTGGCCAAGACCCAGGCGGTGCTCTGGATGACCGTTCTGGCGGCTATCGTGAATGGCATCTTCAACTACGCGCTGATCTTTGGCAATTGGGGTGCGCCCGAGCTGGGGCTGGGCGGGGCCGCCATTGCATCGGTCATCACCCAGATCGTGGCGATGGGCGGCATGATGATCTACGCGGTGCTGGTGCTGCCGCAACATGCGCTCTTCCAGCGGCTCTGGCGGCCGGATTGGGAGATGTTCCGCAAGGTGTTCTGGCTGGGTCTGCCCATCGGGCTGACGCTACTGAGCGAGGTGAGCCTCTTTGCCGCCTCGGCGTTGATGATGGGCTGGCTGGGCACGATTGAACTCGCAGCACACGGGGTCGCGGTGCAACTGGCCAGTGCGACGTTCATGCTGCATCTGGGCCTCGCCAACGCAGCCACGATCCGCGCCAGCCAAGCCTATGCACTGCGCGACCGGTTGCACATGTCGCGCGGCGCGCTCTCGGTGATCGGGCTGTCGCTGGTGGCGGCGTTGCTGACGGTGACGGTGTTTCTGAGCCTGCCCGAGCCGCTCATCTCGGTCTTTGTGGAACCCGATGACCCGGCTCGGGCCGAGATCATCGCCATTGGTGTCGGTCTGCTGGCGATGGCGGCGCTCTTTCAACTGGTCGATGGCGCGCAGGTCATCGCGCTGGGTCTGTTGCGCGGGATGCAGGATACCGGCAAACCGATGGTGATCGCAGCGCTGAGTTATTGGGTCGTGGGTATCCCGGCCAGTTACATCCTGGGATTTCCAATGGGGCTGGAGGGCATCGGGATCTGGTTGGGTCTGGTCCTGGGACTTGCCTGCGCGGGTGTCCTGCTGATGATCCGGTTTTGGGGGACATCCATCTCAACCCTTGACGCGGGTCAGCTGGCGTAAGGCTTATGGGGCTCTGCCCCCGCGCTGCGCGCTCCCCCGAGAATATTTAGAGCCAGAAGAAGCCCAGAACAGCACCTTTTGCTTCTTCTGGCTCTAAATATTCCCGGAGCGCGAGGCAGAGCCTCGCAAAACGCAATCGGAATGTGAGCGGGTCAATCGGCCCCCTTGGCCTTCATCAGCCGATCGGCTTTCTTGCGGACCAGGACCGATCGCAGATCGTGCATGGCCAGCAGAAGATCGTCTGTGACAGCATCAAGCTGCTCGTCTGTTGCCCTGGATTGTACCCACTGCGCGGTTTGGTTCATGTAATCGATCGCCCGCAGGATATCATCGATATCGCGATGGGCCAGAAGCTCGATCCGCTCTTGCATCCAGGCCTTGATCCTATCTAGATCCCGATCTGAAAGCGTGCGGTCGCCATGCGGCCTAATCTCGCCATTGCGGATATTGACGACTGCGATTTGGTCCATCTCTATGCGCCGCTGACGGTTTCCGTTATCGACACGGAACACCATCGCGCCGTTTTCGCGGACCCGAAAGAAATAGTCTGGGAGATCGCCTGACATCTTCTAACTCAGTGCCGCGCAGAAATTCTGGATCCTGCGGCAGGCCTCGGTCAAGGCCGCATCCGAGGTTGCATAGCTGATCCGGAAATTGGGCGACAGGCCAAAGGCCGCGCCGAAGACCACTGCGACTTCCGCCTCTTCCAGGAGAGCGGTCGCAAAGACCTCGTCATTGTCAATCACCGTGCCTGCGGGCGTCGTCTTGCCGAGTAGCCCTTTGATCGAGGGGTAGACGTAGAAGGCCCCTTCCGGCACCGGGCATGTGACCCCGTCGATCTGGGAAAGCGCGTCGATCACCAGATCGCGGCGCCTTTTGAAGACCTCGTTATTGGCGGCCAGAAATTCCTGTGGCCCGTTCAGCGCCTCGACCGCTGCCCATTGGCTGATCGAACAGGGGTTGGATGTCGATTGCGACTGTATCTTGCGCATGGCGGCGATCAGACCCTCGGGGCCTGCCGCATAGCCGATCCGCCAGCCGGTCATCGCATAGGCCTTGGAGACGCCGTTGACTGTCAGCGTGCGGCCATAGAGCGCAGGCTCGACCTCGACCGGGGTGCAGAATGTGAACCCATCATAGGCCAGATGTTCATACATGTCATCTGTCATCACCCAGACATGGGGGTGGCGCATCAGAACATCTGTCAGTTCTTTGAGCGTATCGCGGGAGTATCCGGCGCCGGTGGGATTGGAGGGTGAGTTGAAAATCAGCCATTTGGTGCGCGGAGTGATTGCCGCTTCGAGTTCGGTTGGCGTGAGTTTGAAGGCGTTCTCCAATGATGCCTCGGCGATCACCGGCTCCCCTCCGGCCAGTTTGACCATATCGGGATAGCTGACCCAATAGGGTGCGGGGATCACCACCTCGTCGCCAGGGTTCAGCGTTGCCATCAACGCATTGTAGAGGATTTGTTTGCCGCCCGTACCGACGCTCACCTGAGATGGGACATAATCCAGGCCGTTATCGCGCTTGAACTTGGCGCAGATCGCCTCTTTCAGCTCTGGGATGCCATCGACGGCAGTGTATTTCGTCCGGCCTGCCGCGATCGCTGCGACGGCCGCATCCTTTATGTTCTGGGGCGTGTCGAAATCCGGCTCTCCGGCGCCCAGGCCGATCACGTCGCGCCCTTGGGCCTTGAGCTCGCGCGCCTTGTTGGTGACGGCGATTGTCGGTGACGGCTTCACCCGATCCAGTGTCGCAGAGAGAAAGGTCATGTCGTCCCCGGATTTGTATGTTCCCAGCACATGTCATAGGGTGCCCATCACACCCGTTCAAGCGACATCACCATTCCCTGGAGAGACATCCGATGCCCGACAGCGCAACCGATTGGTATGGACCCGATACAGCCACCTTTGGGGATCGCGTGGCCGGGGCACGGGAGGCCGCCAGGATCAGCCAGCCAGAACTCGCCCGCAAGCTGGGGGTGCGAAAGGACACGGTGGTGTCCTGGGAGGAGGATCGATCCGAACCACGTGCCAACAAGCTGTCGATGATGGCGGGGGTCTTGAATGTCTCGATCATCTGGCTCCTGACCGGAGAGGGCGAGGGCGATGTGGCGCCGCCTGGCGATGCGGCGGGTGTCCCCGACCTCAAGGGAGTGCTGTCCGATCTGCGCAATCTGCGGGCCGAACTGGCCGCGGCCGAGAGCCGGGCGGGTGCGTTGGAGGCGCGTCTGGCCAAGCTTGCCGGAGACGTTGCGGAATGAGTGAGACGCCAGAGGCGCAGATCAAACGCCTGAAGATGCGCTCGATGCGTCGCGGGATCAAAGAGATGGACCTTATTCTGTCGGCTTATGCCGAACGCATGCTTGATGGGATGGATGAGGCGGAGCTTGCCCTTTACGACCGGCTTTTGCAGGAAAACGACCAGGATCTTTATCAATGGGTGACAGGGCAGGCAGATGTGCCCGAGGAATATGGCCATTTGGTCGCTGATATCGCGCAAACCTTTCAAAAATAAAAATAAATCCGCTTAACCTTATATTCGGTTTTTTTGATCATTCTGCCCGGGGAGCAGAAAAAGTCGGAGAGCCTAATGAAAATGAGCGCGCAGCCCGGATTGGCTATTCAACGCGATTTCATGGCGAGTTATCTGGAGTCCCTGGCGTTGGTTGAGCGATTGCACAGGCTGTTGCTGGACGTGATCAAGGACGAGTTTGAACGTGTCGGTGTTTTGGAGATCAACGCGGTACAGGCACTGTTGTTGTTCAATATCGGGGATAACGAGGTCACCGCGGGCGAGTTGAAGAGCCGCGGCTATTATCAAGGCAGCAATGTCAGCTACAACCTGAAGAAGCTGGTCGAAATGGGCTATATGCACCACCAGCGCTGCGAGATTGACCGCCGGTCGGTTCGGGTCCGCCTGACCGAAAAGGGTCGGGAAATCCGCGAAGTGGTCGAGACCCTTTTTTCCCGACATGCCACGGGTCTGGAGGATAAAGGTGTGTTGGACATCGCTGGTATCGAAGACATCACAAGCGCGCTGAAGCGGGTGGAGCGTTACTGGACCGACCAAATCCGTTACATCTATTGAGCAGATAGCAACCAAGGGCACCGGTAGGGCTGGAGCGGGCGCTCTGAATTATCCCTAGTTTCCTAGATACCTTCTTGGTTCAGATTACGCTGCCTGTGCTCGAAGTCGGCAGGCGACAGCATAGCGTTTCTGACATGTTTGCGTTTCGGATTATAGACCATTTCGATGTGGTCGAAGATGTCCTGCCTGGCTTGCTCATGGGTTTTGTAGGTGAGGCGGCGAATGGGTTCACGTTTAAGCAGGTTGAAGACGCTCTGTGCGACGGCGTTGTCATGACGGAACCGCCCCTTGTTTGCCGGTGGCTCCAACTCATGAGCAAGATGGAGCATCATGACACAGACAACGAACAAGTATTCACCAGAAGTGCCCGAACGTGCTGTGCGGATGGTATTGGATGGCGTGGGGCCGCATGAGAGCCGTTGGTCCACTGCCCGGCAGGCGATTGCGAAGCAATCTGCCGAGAGGGGCGATTGTATCGATTTCATCGAATATTGTCTGCGCGGCGCAGACGCTAAAGGAAGGGGTCAAGAAGGTCGAAGTGGATCGGCGTGAGCGCGGCGGCATCACCACCGAACAAGCCGAGAAGCTGAAGGCCCTGGCACGCGAAGTGCGCGAGTTGAAGCAGGCCAATGAGATCCTGCGCAAAGCGTCCGCATATTTTGACCCCGCTCTCATCGCCGCAAGCGGCGACTGCCGCGCAGCGGGACGGAGCTCGACGGCCGCTTCAAACGATGATCCGGTTCATACACTGCCCGGCAGTCGAAACGCAGTTTCGATGAGAGGGGAAGATCACCGGGGTGATCATGGGGGCGAGCCAATCTGTCCCACTGCCTGACAGGGTATTGCGCAGCAATGCACGAGAAGGGTGTTTTGCCGATTGCCCCATCTATTACCCGGCAGGCGAATTGCGCAGCAATTCTGCCGAGAGGGCACGTTCTATGGTCATTTGGCAAAGCGCGCTGACCCTTCGCGCCTCTCGGATCGCGCCAAGCGTGACGAAGAACTGAAGCCCGAGATCGAGCGTGTCTTTGAGCAGAACCTCAGCGTCTATGGCGTTCGCAAGGTTTGGCACCAGATGCGGCGGGCAGGTTTCGATGTGGCCAGATGCACTGTCGCACGGATGATGAAGGATTTGGGCCTTGAAGGCCCCTCTCGGCAGATTTGCCTTGCAAATCGCCTGCCGGGCCATGGTTGTGCGCGGCAAAAAGCCAAAGACAACGATCCCGGACAAGTCCCGGCCATGCCCGCTGGACAAGATGAACCGCCAATTCCACGCGCCTGTACCAAACATACTTTGGGTCAGCGATTTCACATATGTCACAACCTGGCAGGGTTTTGTGTATGTGGCCTCCGTCATCGATGTCTTTGCGCGCCGCATCGTTGGCTGGCGCGTCAGCCGCCGGGTTTGTCCTCGACGCTCTGGAACAGGCCGTGCATCAACGCCGACCCGGTTCCGGCCTGACCCACCAGTCCGACCGCGGATCGCACTATCTGTCCATTCGCTACACCGAGCGCCTGGCCAAAGCAGGGATCGAACCGTCCGTTGGCAGCGTGGGGGACGGTTACGACACCGCTCTGGCCGAGACGATCAACGGACTGTTCAAGGCAGAGGTCATTCATCGTCATGGACCATGGCGCAGCTTTGACGCCCTGGAAGGCGCCACATTGGAATGGGTCGACTGGTTCAACAACCGCCGACTGCTGGAACCCATCGGAAACATCCCGCCAGCAAAAGCCGAGGCAAACGTCTACGCGGCCCTGGAAAGAGCAAACATGGCCGCGTAACTAAGATCAATCAGCCTCCGGCAAACCCGGCGCGGTTCACAGGTCTAACAAAGCAGAACGCATGGTCCTAATAAAACCCGGCAGCTGCCGACAAAATAGAGGAGCGAAGCACACGGAGACGTAGTACGA
>NZ_JAAWWD010000018.1 GCF_021404545.1 Aestuariivita sp. | reverse complement strand
GAAGACGCGCAATCTTTTGACGGGACAACGGACCCAGACAATCAATGCATTACGAGGGCATTTGGCGGAGCACGGGATTGTCGCTCCCAAGGGTCCTCAGCATCTGCCCCGGTTGGAAAAGGCGGTGGTTGAGATTGCAGAACGCTTGCCGCCCGAAGTTCCCCAGCTTTGCCAGATGTTCTTCGATCTTATCGCCGGGTTGAGCGAACGTATTGATGAGCTGACCCGGCACCTTCGCGCAATCGCTCGACAGAATGATGTTGCACGTCGGTTGATGGCCATGCCGGGGATTGGGCCAGTGACGGCGGTGTCGATTGCTGTGCTGGCTGCACCGCCGGAAATGTTTTCCAAGGGGCGGGACTTCGCAGCCTGGATTGGCCTGGCACCTCGCCAGCATTCAACGGGTGGCAGGACAAGGCTCGGCAAAATATCGACCCTCTCGTGACATTTCCTTCGGAAATGCACTGTCGGGCAGAGGATGGGCCAAAAAGATCTGCGACGATTGCTGATCATCGGTGCCATGTCGGCGGTCCAGGCAGCGCAAAGGCGCAGCGGCGCGCCGGAGGGGACATGGTGAGCGCGCATGTTGGCATGCAAACCCAAGATGCTGGTTGCTGTCGCACTGGCGAACAAGATGGCGCGGATGGCATGGGCGATCATGGCTCATGGCGGCGTTTACGAGACCCCTGCCAACGCCTGAGCGCGGCGGTAGGCTGGGGTGTGGTGGTTCTGAACGGAGGTCATGGCAAAGCGTCGAAGAGATCAGGAATGGGAAAACCAGTAATGTCCCGAGTAGCTTGCGCTACGGCCTCTCGTTTTGGACCTGTTCCTCGAACTCACCATGAGGGCCCGCGACGTTGAAGGTCGCAACCAGAGGCCGGATACACGAAGGAACTCGACTGCACGGCCAGAGCCAAGGTGAAAGAAACCACTTGCAACCCCGGGGGCGTCCATACACGGGACATCGCGATGCGATGCGATGCCCTGCAGCGCAGTGGATGAAACCTCGGTGAAAACAAACCTGACCGGGCTCAGAGGGTGGGCACCGCGCGGGGATCGCCTGATCATGGACGCTCCGTTCGGATCGTGGGGTACACAGACCTTTATCGCGGGCCTCACCGCCGACGCCATGATCGCGCCCTGGGTCATCAGGGGCGCGATGCCTCTCGTGACATTTTCTTCGAAAATGCACTGCCGGTAATAGATGGCCCGGCCTTTGCGGCGTATGTCGAGAAGGAGCTGGCCCCGGAACTGGGTCCCAGCACCGTCGTCATTCTGGATAACCTCGCCACCCACAAGAACGCTGTCGCGGCCAAGGCGATGGGGGACGCAGACTGCTGGTTCCTCTTTTTGCCGCCCTACAGTCCGGACCTCAATCCCATCGAAATGGCGTTCTCAAAGCTCAAGGCCCATCTGAGGCGGATCGGCGCACGGACGTTCACCGACATGTTCGACGCCATCGCGGAGGTCTGCGAACTCTACTCTCCGCAAGAGTGCTGGAACAACTTCAAGGTTGCCGGGTGTGTCTCAGGTTAACGGCAGGACTGAATAGGCGAGCGTCGGCAGATGAAAGCCCCTACTTCTGTCAAAACGCGCCACACGCTGTTTGAGGAAGCTTCCCGGAGGACCCTTTTGATAGGGGAGGAGATTGCGCTGAACGGGCCGAAGCTCAGTCGCCCAAATACTGTCTGGCCCACCCCGTTTAGGGAGAGCTTTGAGACACCTCGTCACGGCAGCCCCGACGCATTTCGCAGAGATCAGAAGATCCTCTACCGTCCGAGAAATCGCTATGGGTGCCAGTGATCAGATTGCCGACCTCGCGCAAGACATTGCTGTGGCTGAGCAACAACATGTTCTTTCACAGCCTGCTCGTAGGCCCTTGCGCATAGGGTTCGCTCGCACGGAGGGATCGTTTGCCTGATCGCGTATCAAGACATCACAGCCAGGGCCGGTTTTTTTTGGTGGATGGACGTTTCGCTAAGGTTCCTGCGCCTCGATCAGCGCGCATCTATTAGAGAAGCCGAAAACGATCCGACTGCTTCCAGTCCATTTGATGGGATCTAGACAGCGCGACGACATGCGTGTTTTGGCTGAAAGGACCATAGGAACTTAGGTATTTCATCCGAATGCCTATGGCCCGGCCACCCGTTCCGGGCGATGGCACTTGCGAAAAAACCCCGCGCTTCTGGGCGCGGGGTTTTCCGATCTTGCGTTGCGCTGACCGTAATCAGCTGGATTTCTTACCCTTGACCGGCGCCCAGATGCGCTTGTTGGTCAGGTAGAGCAGCACCGACAGGATCGTCAGGAACACGACCCCGACAAATCCGGCCTGCTTGCGCGCCATCATCTTGGGTTCTGCGGTCCACATCAGAAAGGCCGCCACATCTTCGGACATGCTGTGGACGGTGCTGGGATGCCCATCCGCAAACTCGATCTGATCGTCGAAGAGAGGTGGCGCCATAGCGATCCACCCGCCCGGGAACGACTTGTTCTCATACAGGATCACCCCGGCCTCTTCCTTTTCCTCACCGGTATATTCAGTCAGCAGAGAGGCAATGTATTCCGGACCGCCCATCCCCTTGAAGAGCTGGTTCAGACCCAGACCGTAAGGCCCATGAAATCCGGCGCGTGCCTTGGCCATCAGGCTGAGGTCAGGCGCGTTCTCAAGACCCGACATCGGGAAATGATCGTTGGGTGTTGCAGACCGGAAGTCATCGAGCGCGGGGTCGAATACCTCAAAAGTGTCGGCCGCATAGGCTCGCACCTGATCCATTGGCAGGTTTGGTCCGCCCTCGTCGGCCAAGGTCCGAAGCGGCACATATTGCAGGCCATGGCACGCCGCGCAAACCTCGGTATAGATCTGAAGCCCGCGTTGCAGCTGGTTTTGATCGAAAGTCCCGAAGGGACCCTCGAACGAGAAGTCGAAATCTTCGACATGGCCGGACTTGCCCGCTGCAAAGGCCGAACCCGCGGTCAAAGCCAAGGCCGTGATGGCACCGATCGTCAATTGTTTGATCATCGTTTTCGGTCCTCTTTATTCGGCCGGCGTGGCGTCGCCCGCCTTGCCGTAATGCGCGTCGAAGTCTTCTTCGATCGTCTCGGGCTGCGGGTCAGGCTTCTCGATCACGCCCAGAAGCGGCAGGATCACCAGGAAATATGCGAACCAGTAGGTGGATCCGATCAGAGCGATGTAGGGATAGATCCCTTCGGCGGGCATGGCGCCAACCCACATCAGCACAAAGAAGTTCACGACAAACAGCCAGAACCACCATTTGAACATCGGGCGATACCGTCCCGAGCGCACCGACGAGGTATCCAGCCAGGGCGCCAGCGCCATCACAACGATGGCACCGAACATCGCCAGCACGCCAAAGAACTTAGCGTCGATGATCCCCGCCGTCAGGAAATCCGCCGCGATCACGATCCACACATCGGTGTCGAAAGCCCGCAGGATCGCGTAGAATGGCAGGAAGTACCATTCGGGCACGATATGCGCGGGGGTCACCAGCGGATTGGCCTCTATATAGTTGTCAGGGTGACCCAGATAGTTGGGCATAAACCCCACAACGGCCCAGAAGACGGCCAGGATCACCGCAAGTGCGAAAAGATCCTTGATCACAAAATACGGCCAGAATGGCAGCGTGTCTTTCTCGGCCTCTTCCTTCGATCCACGGCGCACCTCAACCCCGGTGGGGTTGTTGTTCCCCGTGGTGTGGAAGGCCCAGATGTGCACGACAACCAGCCCCGCAATCACGAAGGGCAGCAGGTAATGCAGCGAAAAGAACCGGTTCAGCGTGGCATTGTCCACGGCCGGTCCGCCAAGCAGCCAGGTCTGCAACGCATCGCCGACAAACGGGATCGCGCCGAAAAGACCGGTGATCACTGTGGCTCCCCAGAAGGACATCTGGCCCCAAGGCAGCACATAACCCATAAACGCCGTGCCCATCATCAGCAGGTAAATCAGCATGCCGATAATCCACGTAATTTCGCGTGGGGCCTTGTAGGAGCCGTAATAGAGCCCGCGCAGGATATGCGCATAGACGGCCACAAAGAAGAGCGACGCGCCGTTCTGGTGCAGATAGCGCAGCATATGCCCGCCATTGACGTTGCGCATGATATGCTCGACGCTGGCAAAGGCCATATCCACATGCGGCGTATAATGCATCACCAGCACGACGCCGGTAATGATCTGCAAAACCAGGCAGAAGGTCAGAACGATCCCCCAGATCCACATCCAGTTCAGGTTCTTGGGCGTGGGGATCATAATCGTGTCATACAGCAGGCCAACAATGGGAAGGCGCTTGTGCAGCCACTTCTCACCGTTTGAACCCGGCTCGTAATGATCGTGCGGAATTCCGGACATCAGCGCGTTTCCTTATCCCAGTTGGATCGTTGTTTCGTCGATGAACTCGGCCACGGGAACCGGCAGGTTCTCGGGGGCCGGACCGCGACGGATACGGCCTGACGTGTCATAGTGCGACCCGTGACAGGGGCAGAACCACCCGTTGAAGTCGCCCGCGCCATCGCCCAGCGGCACACAGCCCAGATGGGTACACACACCCATCATCACCAGCCACTCACCGGCCTCGTCCAGCGCGCGGTTCTCGTCGGTTGCCGGAACATCGCCTGTGATATTTGGATTACGAGCGATCGGGTCGGGCAGATCGCTCAGCTCGACGGCCAAGGCCTCGTCAATCTCTTCCTGCGTGCGGCGACGGATGAACACGGGCTTGCCCAGAAACTTGACGCTGATCTGGGTGCCGGTTTCCACACCGCCAACATCGACGCGGATCGAGGACAGCGCCTGCACATCCGCGGATGGGTTCATTTGGTGGACCAGCGGCCAAATCGCGGCTCCTGCGGTCACGGCACCCGCACCTGCGGTGGCGTAGTAGAGGAAATCCCTACGGGTGCCTTCGTGGTCTTCTGCGTGCGACACGAGGTTTACTCCATTTCAGGGCCAATACGGGCCATACAAATCTTCGGGCCAAACCCGCCGGGGTTCAGCCGTCTCCGGCGGGTATTTAGCGGTGTCCTATAGGGCCGTCCAGTCACCAAAAACGCGCAGGACGTCGCAGGTGCGTCAAGCGGTCGCGAAATACCGGTTTTTCCGGGTTGAGCCCCGACTTCCGCCAGACCTCTGCCCAGGTTTCACGCTTTGTGACCGATTTGGATTGCGGACAGGTTAACCCGAGGGCTGAGTCGCTGCCATACTCTCACGCGAATCGAACTCGGCGAACCACGCCGCCAGATTCGGGTGAGCATCCCGCCAATTCCGCGCTTCATGCCGGAAATCCAGATAGCTCAACGCGCAGCCCAGCGCGATCTGCCCCATGTCGACCGGTCCCGCAAGATGACTCATCCAGCGGTTCTCAAGCGCATCCAGCGCGCGCACGACCTTGGCCCATTGTCCTTCAAGCCATGTTTGCGATCGTTGCTGCTCCTCGCGAAACCGGCTCTCATAAACCATCAACACGGCCGCATCCATCATCCCGTCCGCTGTCGCTTCCAGCGTGAGCACTTCCCATAGCCGCGCCTGCGGATAAAGACCCGCGTCGCCCCGATCGTCCAGAAACCGGCAAATCACCCGGCTGTCATAAAGCGTCGGGCCATAATCGCGCACCAATGCAGGGATCTTGCCCAGAGGATTGGCCGCGATCAGATCATCGGACGGTCCAGCGGGCGAGGCGATGACCTCGATCTCTTCGACCTGATCGGCCATGTCCGCCTCGCGCAACATCACCCGCACCTTGCGCACAAACGGCGACGGCGCGGCCATCATCAGTTTCATCGGAGGTCTCCTTGTCGTTATCCAGGAGAGCCTACTGTCGGGTGGGCGGAATTGATACCCGCGGAATGACGGGATCCGAGGGGATCGCCGGTCTTGCTATTCGGGTCGGTCGCGGCCACCACATCAGCCTGATCGGTGCGGGGCATCTTGCAATCGCAGGCTCTCGTGCCAATCATGACGTGATACGACGGCCCTTGCGAACTCACCCTCCAGAGGGGGCCCTGTTGGGTGATGAGGGCAGTTGCATTGCTATGTGCCGGCGGCAGGTCGCATTTGCCCGGCAGCGCGTGCAGGCAGGGTGATCGGCCTCGGCGTGCCGGGCACGATTATCTCCAAGCGACGGTGAGTGTCGCTGGATATTGCATAATCCGGCAGACTGACAGTCCTCAAACCTGTTGCCTCGGTGCGCCCGCCTTAACCGGGCCGATCGCCCAAGCGCCGGGTCATCTCGGCCAGTTCGGCGGTTTCCATGCCCATCCCGGATTTTGAGACGTGATCCGCCGCCCGAAGACGAACTGTCTCAGGCTTGTTCTGGTTCATCTTCCATGTGCCCTCCACGCTGTCGATCAAAAACGCACAAGGCACGATCTGACGCATCATCCGCTCCATCAGATCCGGCGTCATCTTCGCGCTGGTCCAGGGAGCCTTGGGGCGCAGCCGGTCTTCAAAATGTGCAGACTGGCGGTCAAGTAGCGCACGTAGTTCCTTTTGGGGCCGCAGCTCCAGCACACCGATCAGATGGACGGCGACATAGTTCCAGGTCGGCACCTGATCCGGCACGCCGTACCAATCTGGCGAGACATAGCTATCCGGGCCCGAGACGGCGATCCGCGCCTTGAGAGGGTCTTTGGTCAGCGCACGTGCAATCGGGTTGGAACGTACGAGATGGAGATGCGCCCGGGCACCATCCTCATCCAGAAGGAACGGGACATGGCTGAGCATCGGGGCTGCATTCGCCATGGCCACCGCCAACATGCCGAACCCGCGCGCGCGGGCAAAGGCCCGGTTCGCGGCCGCATCTTGGGTGTGAAAGGCCCGGTTGGGATGCATTTGGGCAAACCTTCTATCTGATCTCTCGATCCTATTGCCAAGGCGCGCGCGCTTTGCAACCATGCAGATGTTCTCAGGGCGGGGTGAAATTCCCCACCGGCGGTATATCGGCACGACCGATGAGCCCGCGAGCGCTCCGCGTTATTCACCGAATGGCCGGAGGTCCAGCAGATCTGGTGAGACGCCAGAGCCGACGGTGACAGTCCGGATGGAAGAGAACGTGCGCGACTTGACCCCTGCACCGGGGTGATGTGGCGTTCGTATCGCCTTGGGTGACGTGTCTACGGCGTTTTCGGATCGTTCTGAAATCACCGGTAAACCTAAAGGAGGATACAATATGACACACACCCGCTATGCATTCATCAAAGCCCGTTGGCACGCCGATATCGTGGATCGGGCGCTGGATGGATTTCTCGAATTGATCCCGGCCGCGCAGGTCGATGTCTTTGACGTGCCCGGCGCGTTTGAAATGCCGCTTATTGCACGGGATCTGGCGGCGACGGGGCGCTATGGGGCCGTCGCCTGCGCGGCGTTCGTTGTCGATGGCGGCATCTACCGTCATGAGTTTGTGGCCCAGGCCGTAATCGACGGCCTGATGCGCGCCGGGTTAGATACCGGAGTTCCGGTGCTTTCCATCTCACTCACCCCGCATCAGTACCAAGAGACCGACCACCACAGCGCCATCTACCGGGCGCATTTTGTGGAGAAAGGGAAGGAGGCCGCCCGCGCGGCCCTTTCGATCACCCAAACCCGTGCCGATCTGGCAGCCTAGCCAAGATAGGCACGCAGCGCGGGCGACGGGTTGGCCAGCATCTTGGTTGCCGATGACGGCGGATGTGCCTGCCCGCCTTCAACAAGTATGATGTCGTCCGCAATGCGGGTGGCATCCCCGGGATCATGGGTGACCATCAACAGGGTCGCGCCCGTCTCTTCGACCAGCCGTTCCACAAGATCCAGCATCTCGTGCTTCAGCGCGGGTCCGAGCGCGGCGAAGGGTTCGTCCAGAATGAGGATCGGTCGTGCCTGGCTCAGGACGCGGGCAAGGGCCGCACGGCTTTGCTGGCCGCCCGACAGCTCCGCCGGTTTGCGCGCGCCCAGATCGCCCAATCCCACTTCCGCCAGGGCCGCATCGACCCGCGTCCAGTCCCCCACGCTCAGTTTGAGATCCGGGCGCACGCCCAGGGCCGCATTCTGGCGCACGCTGAGATGGGGAAACAGATTGCCATCCTGAAACAGCATCGCCACGGGCCGTTTGCCAGGCGCCATCGCTGTGATCTCCGCCCCGTCCCAGAAAAGACGCCCGGTGATGGCCTCATGAAACCCGGCGACCCCGTTCACAAGCGTGGATTTTCCCGACCCCGACGGCCCCATAACGGCGACCTTGCGCCGCTTTGCGACGTTCAGATCCGCGGCCAATCGAAACGAGCCGTTCTGAAATGTTACCGCATCAAGCCGCAGCACCGCGTCGCCCTCCTGCGTCGAACGCCCAAAAGAGCACCAGCGACAACACCAACAGCAGCAATCCCGCGCCCGCCGCCGTCTCCATCTGGTACGCCGCCATCAACCGGTACATCTGCAAGGGCAGCGTCGCCAGTTCAGGGTCCGCAAACAAAGCGATGACGCCAAGATCGCCCATCGACAGCGCTGCCGCCAATCCTGCGGCAAAGCCGATGCGCGGCATCAGACGCGGCAGCAGCACATGGCGCAGATAAGGCCAGCCCCGCATATCGAGAGAGAGAGCCAGCCGCCCATAGCCCCGTGCCACCTCGCGCGCGCCGGGCACCAGGATGCGCAACGCGAAAGGCAGTGCCATCAGAGCGTTGACCAAAGCCGTTACGGGCAAGGCCAGGCTCTGCGGGTTCACAAACGGGTTGAGCATCACAAAGAACCCCGTTCCGATGACCAAAGGTGACGCCGCAAGGCCAAGGATTCCCGCCACCTCCACCCGGCTCGCCGATCCTGCGGCAATGGCCCAGGACATCGGCAGCGCCAGTGACAAGAGCACCGCCGTGCTCCCCAGCGCCACCAGGACCGACAGACCGGCAGCATGCCAGACCTGTACTGGCAGATGCCAGATCGCGGCCAGCCCCGAGAGCACGATCGCCGAAAGCGGAAGCAGCAGGAACAACGCCGCCAGCGTGATCAACATCGTATCCTGTGCAATCAGCCGCCGCGCGCCGACATCCCAACGCCGGACGGGTCGGTCCAAGCCGGTGCCCAGAGCCTCGAACGGGGTCAGGCGCAACGCGATCACGGCGGCGATCCCGGCCAGAGCGATCTGGATCACCGACAGCCAGGCCGCCCGGCTGAGATCGAAATCAAAGCTGAACGCCTGAAAGATCGCCAGTTCCACCGTGGTGGCACGGGGGCCTCCCCCCAAGGTCAGCGCCACCGCGAAACTGGTCACGCAGATCGCAAAGATCACCGCCCAGACGCCGGGCAAGGTGCGCGCCAGCATAGGCCGCTCGATCAAGCGCGCGGTCTCACCCGCGCCAAAGCTAAGCTGGGCGGCCAGGCGAAACTGCTCGGAGGGGACATCGCGCCACCCCTGAAGCAGCAGTCGTGTGGCCAGTGGCAGGTTGAAGAACACATGTGCCAGAACCACGCCGTGCAGCCCATAGATATGCAGCGGCGGCAATCCCACCCAGCCCAGCACGGTGCTGACCCAGCCGCTCCGCCCAAAGACCGCCAAAAGACCAAAGACCGCAACGATCACCGGCAGGATGAACGGCGCGCCCAACAGCGTCACCAATGCCCCGCGCGCAGCAAACTGCCTGCGCGCCAGCGCCCGTGCCACCGGTACGGCCAGCACCGCACTGAACGTGGCCGACAGGGCCGCCTGAAGAACGGTGAAACGGATCGCGGCCCAATCGGACGGACCAAGGCCCAAAGACGCCTCCGCCCGCCAGAACACGGCACAAAGCGCCCCCAGAATCGCCGCCGCAACGACCGCCGCCGCGACAGATCCCCAAACCGGGTTTACTGGCTGAGCGCGTCCAGCCATTCAGCCAATGCCTCATCTCTGACCGTTTGAGCTCGATCGGCAGGCAACAGAAGCGCCGCGCCCGGAGCGATCAACGTCTCGAACCCCTCGGGCAGGCCGCCCGCAGGCGTCACGGCGGGATACATCCAGTTGGTCGTGGGGATCACAGACTGGAACCCATCCGTCACCATGAACTGCAAAAAGGCTTCTGCCAACTCGGGCTGGTCGGAGGCGGCAAGCTTGGCGGCAACTTCGACCTGAAGATAATGCCCCTCGTCAAAAAGAGCCGCCGCCTTCGACGAATCCTCCTCGGCGATAAGGTGATAGGCCGGCGAAGTGGTATAGCTCAGCACCATATCCGCCTCGCCTTCGAGAAAGAGACCGTAAGCCTCGGACCAGCCCTTTGTCACGGTCACGATGTTATCGGCCAGCCCCTCCCAAATCGCAGGCGCCTCGTCACCATAAGCCGCCTTGACCCACATCAAGAGGCCCAGTCCAGGCGTGGAGGAGCGTGGGTCCTGAATAACGATGCTCAGATCGCTCTCGGCCAACGCGCGGAAATTCGCGGGCGCGTCTAGATCGGCAGCGTGCACAAAGGCAAAGTACCCCCAATCATAAGGCACAAAGACCGGGTCATTCCAGGCCACCGGCAGATCGTAGGTCGCGCGAACGCCATGCGGCGCAAAAAGCCCCGTCTCGGCTGCGGCCGCCGTCAGGTTGGTATCGAGCCCCAGCACGATATCGGCCTCGCTGCGCGCGCCCTCGAGCCGAATCCGAGCGAGCAGCGCGGCCCCGTCGCCAGCCGCCACGAGTTTCAGATCGCAGCCGCAGGTCTCTTCAAACGCCGCCTCAATTGCCGGGCCAGGGCCCCAGTCAGCAACAAAACTGTCATAGGTGTAAACGGTCAGTTCAGGGGTATCGGCCCAGACAGCCGATGCACTCAAAACGCCCGCAGCAAACGCAAGATACTTCATGTGGCATCCTCCTTTTGCGGCGACAGGGCAAGGGAGGATGTCGATCCCGTAACCTTCCCTCCGCCGGTTCTAGCCGGTTCAGGTTCAACGGGTTCGCATCGCGCATCTCAGCTTCGGTCAAAAAGCACCCCGAGGTAGGGCCTTGTATAAGAACGCAGAGCACCGGAGGCAAGACGCTGCTCCACAATGGAGCGGCTGCGCCGCACATGAATCATTTGTGCGCGGCCGCACGCGCCTTGGGACGCTGTCCCAAACCCTGGGAATATTTAAAGCCAGAAGAAGCAGGGCGACCTTGTTATTCTCTTCTTCGAAAATACCGGCGGGGGAGGCCCGCAGGGCCGGGGGCAGAGCCCCCATCGTCGCGCAACATAGCTTGGCTTTGCGCGCGGTTCCACGTATTGCCCCGACAAGAAAATCCGGAGATCCTTCATGTCGTTCAATACATTTGGCCGTATGTTCCGTGTCACCACCTGGGGCGAAAGCCATGGTCCCGCCTTGGGGGCGACGGTGGATGGCTGCCCGCCCGGTGTGCGGGTGGATGAAGCGACGATCCAGCACTGGCTGGACCGCCGCAAACCCGGGCAGAACAAATACACCACACAGCGGCGCGAAGCGGATGCGGTCAAGATCCTGTCAGGCGTGTTTGAGGGCCAAACCACCGGCACTCCCGTGCAACTCATGATCGAGAACACCGATCAACGCTCCAAGGATTACGGCGACATTGCCGAGACATTCCGCCCGGGTCACGCCGACATTACCTATTGGCAGAAATATGGCATCCGCGACTATCGCGGCGGTGGGCGCTCATCGGCCCGCGAAACGGCCGCGCGGGTGGCCGCGGGCGGGCTGGCGCGGGAGGCAATCAAGGCGCTGGCCCCTGGTGTGCAAATCACCGGCTATATGGTGCGTATGGGCGAACACGAGATCAACCGCGACAGATTCGATTGGGATCAGATCGACCGAAACCCCTTCTGGGTACCCGACGCTCAGGCCGCAGAAACCTGGGCAGGGTATCTTGATGGTCTACGCAAGTCCGGCGGCTCGGTCGGCGCGGTGATCGAGGTTGTGGCACGCGGTGTCCCTGCCGGACTGGGCGCCCCGGTCTATGCCAAGCTCGACACCGATCTGGCCGCAGCCTGCATGTCGATCAACGCCGTCAAGGGCGTCGAGATCGGAGAAGGTATGTCGGCGGCCATACTGACCGGAGAGCGCAACGCCGACGAGATCTTCATGGGAAATGACGGTGAGCCTGTCTATAGCTCCAACCACGCGGGTGGCATTCTTGGCGGCATCTCCACGGGCCAGGATGTTGTGGTGCGCTTTGCAGTCAAACCGACCTCGTCAATCCTGCAACCACGCCAGAGCATCACCAAATCCGGCGAACCGACCCAGATCATTACAAAAGGCCGCCACGATCCCTGCGTGGGTATCCGTGCCGTGCCCGTCGGTGAGGCGATGATGGCCTGCGTGATCCTGGACCATCTGCTGATGCATCGCGGTCAGGTTGGAGAACATCGCGGATCAATCGGATGACTCCACTGCCCGTTACCGTGATCGCGGGCTATCTGGGCGCAGGGAAAACCACGCTGATCAATCGTCTGCTGGCCGAAAACCACGGTCTGCGCCTGATGGTGATCGTAAACGACTTCGGCGCGATCAATATCGATGCCGATCTGCTGAACAGCCATACAGACGACACCATCGCGCTCACCAATGGCTGTATCTGCTGTACGATGGGCGATGATCTGCATCGCGCATTGGATACCGCCCTGGATCGCCGCCCGCGCCCGGATCATCTGATCATCGAGGCCAGCGGTATCGCCGACCCCACCGTCATCGCCAACGCCGCCATCGCCGAGCCCGACCTGAGCTATGCCGGTATCGTCACGCTGGTGGACGGGCTGAACCTGCCAGACCTTGTGGATGACCCTCAGATCGCACCACAGATCCGCCGGCAAATCGCAACCGCCGATCTGGTGCTGGCGACCAAAGTCGGCGCCCTCACGCAAGCGCTGTCGGATATCTTGACCAAGCTCGAGGCCAGGACGCCGCAGCTTTTGGGTGATACCGCACTTGCCCCTCTGCTATTCGGACTAACGCCGCTCCCCAAAGGGCGCAGCGACGGACCTCATCCCGCCTATACCACGTGGCACCATCACAGCGACCACCCGTGCAGCCGCGCGGAACTGGCCGAGAAGCTGGAAAATCGCCCCCAGGGCCTCTACCGCTTCAAGGGGCTGATCCTCACCGATGATGGCGGCTATGAGGTTCACATCGTCGGCCGTTATGTCTCGGCCCGCCGGGTACGGACAGACAGCACGCGGCTTGTCGCTCTGGGACCGGCCAGCCGGATCACGCCCGATCAGATAGAGGCTTGGTGGCAGGCTTAGAACATGGCTTCGCAGGTGCCCGGAAACCTACGGAATGCCCGCCTGTCAAAAGGCAAACGCAGACACACACTGAGCGCAGACGCCTGTTTGGCACGGCACTCCCGAACAAGACGAACGCGCCATGAACAGTACGGTGGATACTATTTCTGGGATGACGACCCGTATCAATCGCGATGGATTAAAGCGCCGCTGTCGGTTGGGACCGAATCTGCGGTTACGCGTCGTCCGGTAACCTTACGCCAGAGGCTCCCGCGGGCGTCACAGACATCCCAGACCGAAGACCCTATAGCTTTTTGAGTTTAACTTGAGGCATCTTTCACCGTTCTTCGCATCCGATCGAAAGGAGAGGCAGCGACAAAGTGATTCAAGTCTTACTCGAAACGCTTTAATGCCGCCGTCCGACCTGACGACATATCAGGATCACCGGCAAGAGCCCCACTGCAACGATCACCAAAGACGGCACCGCCGCCCCTTCAAGCCGTTCGTCGCTGGCCAGCCGATAGGCCTGCACCGCAAGCGTATCATAGTTGAAGGGCCGCATGATCAGCGTCGCAGGCAGCTCCTTCATCACATCGACGAACACGATCAACAATGCCGTGAGCAGACTTGGGGTCAGGATCGGCAAATGCACCCGCCTGAGCGTGCCCACAGGCGTTTGCCCCAACGAGCGCGCGGCGGCGTCCATATTAGCATGCACCGTGCTCTGCCCGCCTTCATAGGCGCCCAGTGCAGCGGCCAGAAACCGCACCATATAGGCCCCCACCAACAACCAGATTGATCCGGTGAGCAACAGGCCCGTGGAGTAATCGAATGTCGCCCGCATCCAGGCATCCAGCGCATTGTCGAACGCCGCAAAGGGCACCATCAACCCGACCGCGATCACCCCGCCGGGCACGGCATAACCCAGCCGCGCGGCATAACCTGCCGCCGCAGCGCGACGCCCCGGCCTCAGGCGCTGATAGAACCCGACCGCGATGGCAGCCAGGACGGTCAGAACCGCCGCCGCACCGGCCAGGGTCAGGGAGTTCTGGATGAACCCGACATAGCGACGGCTCAACAGATCCTGTTCCGATCCCAGACCCATCTCAAACAGGACAATGATCGGCAGAATGCACCCGAAAAACACCGGCACACCGCACAGCGCCATGGCCAGACCCGCGCGCCATCCCGTTAGTTGCGCGGGCGGCATCGTCTGCCTGCGCTTGCCTGTATTGTGATACCGCGCCTCGCCCCGCTGGTATCGCTCCAGAACGGCCAATAGCAGCGCAAAGGCCAGAAGGCACAGTGCGATCTGCGCCGCCCCGCCCCGGTCGGCCATGGCAAACCAGCTTGTATAGATCCCCGTGGCCAACGTCTGCACCCCGAAATAGGCCACCGTTCCGAAATCGGCGATGGTCTCCATCACGGCGAGCAAGACACCGCCCGCGATCGCGGGCCGCGCCATAGGCAGGCTGACCCGCCAGAATGCCTGCCAGGCGCTCTTGCCTAATGCGCGTGCGGCCAGAAAGGCGGTGGCGCTTTGCTGCAGGAAAGCGGCACGTGTCAGCAGATAGACATAAGGATACAGCACCAGGGTAAGCATCAGGGCCGCCCCGCCCAAAGACCGGATTTCAGGGAACCAGTAATCGCGAGGCCCCCATCCCATCACATCCCTCAGGGTCGATTGCACAACCCCTGGATGATCAAGCACATGGGTATAGGCATAGGCCAGCACATAGGCCGGAAAAGCAAGTGGCAGCACCAGCGCCACTTCCAGGATCCGTACACCGGGAAACCGCGTCATGGTGACCAGCCAGGCGGCCCCGACCCCAATGGCCAGAGTGCCGGTGGCCACCAAACCGACCAGGGCGAGCGTGCTCGCGGCGTATCGCGGCAGCACAGTCTCCATCAAATGGCTGATTGTGTCGGTTCCGCCGGTCAGGGCCGCCACCAAAACCGCCAGCATCGGCAACACGCAGATCGCGGCAATCAAATAGGCCAGACCCGCCAATGCCCGCGCACCACCCGAGATATGGCGGCGGGTGGCATGGGCGGCAAATACGCGGGTCTCGGCCAAGGGGGGGTCCTCGTCGCGGGCTGGGATCGGTCGATCCTCCGCTTATCCAAGCTTTTTGATAAGGTTTCCAGCCCTAACCGCCCCGGCAGACCACCGGGTAGGTCGTGCGAAACGGGCTGAGAGGGATCTTGCGACCGGGCTCGAAACAGGTGACACGCCCCACACCCTCCACCCAAAAGAGATGCGGATCCATCGCCTCGCTCCCGCCTTCGGGACGCGCCCGAATAACCTCGAAATGCAGGTGCAGAAAACCACCGGACAACACACCGCTGGCGCCAAGCTGTCCAATCTGCCGACCCCGGGCCACCCGATCGCCCGCGACCACATCGCGGTTGCTCAGATGCAGATACCGGGTCACCACCCGCAATCCGCTCTCGTCTGCCCCGTGATCCAGTTCCAATGTATGGCCATAGGCGGGATCAAAGAAGGCCCGCCTGACACGTCCAGGTGCCGCGGCAAGAACCGGCGTGCCGCGCGGCGCATGCACATCGAGACCCACATGCGCATCCGTCGTGGCCCCGTCGAACACGGTGTCTTGCGCCGGCCGGAACTGCTGGGTGATCGACGGCGCATCGGTCGGCATCACCACGTCTATCGGATTGGGATTACGCGCGTTATAGCTTATCGACTCCCCGTAAGGCGCCTCGGCACAAGCCGACAATCCAAGGCAAAGAACCATCCATCTCCGCATCTTCACGCCCCGCGATCCATCCGCCGCAAGCTCAAGAAAGACTTGTGCGGCCCCGTCCTTCTTCTTGCCAAAAATACGAGAAATCAACGCCTCCCGAAACAGCGCGCACCTGAAAGGCTTGCGATACGACCGATACCAGAGCCTTCCTGCATCTCCGGAGCGGCCCCCGGGAGCCGTTCGGAACCGGCTCCTGGCACCTCGCTGCGCGCAGCGCATCATGATTATCTGGCGCCGCAGGCGCGCAATTGGATCAATCGTAGTTGCGCTGATCCTCGATCACCAGGCCGTCCTTGGGCAGGCTTCCAGGCACCACGACCTCTACTGCACCCTTCATCTTCAGCACATCGACAACCGACGCCGCAAAGCTGTCGGAATTGCCAGAGGCCGCTTCGATGCGCACCGTCATCATATCCATTTCACCATCCCGGCTGGCCACAACGCGCGCTTTCACGATCTCGTCATGACGCGCTACCAGAGCGGCAACCTGTTCGGGGCGCACGAACATGCCCTTGATCTTGGTGGTCTGATCGGCACGGCCCATCCAACCCTTGATGCGCATATTCGTACGCCCACAAGGACTGTGCCCGTCCATCACCGCGCTTAGATCGCCGGTGGCAAAGCGGATCAGCGGGTAATCGGGGTTCAGCGTGGTAACAACGACTTCGCCGACCTCTCCTGGGGCGACGGGGTCGCCGGTGCCAGGGGTGACGATCTCCACAATCACATGCTCGTCAACGATCATCCCCTCCATCGCGGCGCTTTCATACGCGATGTTGCCGAGATCGGCAGTCGCATAGCTTTGCAAACATGTAATACCGCGATCCGCATAGAACTGACGCAGCGACGGAAACAGCGCGCCCCCTCCGACCGCCGCCTTGGAAAAACCAAGTGCGACACCCAACTCATCGGCCTTGTCGAGAATGACCTTCAAGTAGTCTGGCGTTCCCGCATAGGCCGTGGCGCCCACATCGCGCGCCGCGGCCACTTGCAGGTCGGTCTGGCCGGTACCGGCTGGCAGAACAGCGGCCCCGACGGCGCGCGCGCCGCTCTCGAAAATCATGCCAGCCGGGGTTAGATGATAGCCGAAGCAGTTCTGCACCACATCGCCCGCACCAAACCCCGCGGCATGCAGAAAGCGCCCCATCCGCCACCAATCGTGATCGACACTGCCGGGCTCGTAAATCGGGCCGGGAGATTGAAAGATATGGGCAAACGCGCTGGCAGGTTTCGCTGTGAACCCCCCGAAGGGCGGATGCGCGCCCTGCGCCCGGCTGAGCTCGGATTTGCGCAGCACCGGCAACGCGGCCAGCGCCGCTGCATCCGTGACAACGTCAGGATCCACACCTGCCAAAAGATCGGCGTAGCCGACCGCGTCCTGGGCCCGGGCGATTTGCGCCGGCAAACGCTTTGCCAGATCTGCCGCGCGCGCATCTGGCGTCCGCGTCTCCAGCTCATCGAAAAATGCGTCCATGTCGGTCCCATCGCCTCTCATGTCCTGTCCTTTCGCACCACAGGGCTCAGCTCAGCCACCGTTTGCGGCGTCGATAGCTGCGCACATCGCGAAAGCTTTTGCGGCCCTCATCCGACATACCCAGATAAAACTCTTTGACGTCCTGGTTCTCGCGCAGGTCATTGGCAGGGCCATCCATGACCACCCGACCCGATTCCAGGATATATCCGTAATGCGCGAACCGCAGCGCCACGTTGGTATTCTGTTCGGCCAAAAGGAAGGTCACGCCCTCCTTTTCATTGAGGTTCTTCACAATGCCGAAAATCTCTTCGACCAACTGCGGCGCGAGCCCCATCGAGGGTTCGTCCAGCAGGATCGTCTCGGGCCGGGACATCAGCGCGCGGCCAATGGCCGTCATCTGCTGCTCTCCGCCGGATGTATAGCCGGCCTGGCTTTTGCGCCGCTCTTTGAGGCGCGGAAAATAGGTATAGACAAGGTCCAGATCGCGCATGACCTCGGCCTTCCCATCGGTACGGGTATAAGCGCCGGTCAGCAGGTTTTCCTCGACCGTCAGGTGTTCAAAGCAGTGCCGCCCTTCCATCACCTGGATGACGCCCTTCTTGACCAGATCGGCGGGGTCGGAATGGTGCACGATCTCGCCGCGATATCTGATGGATCCTTTGGTCACCTCGCCGCGTTCGGAATGCAGCAGGTTCGAGACCGCTTTGAGCGTTGTGGTCTTGCCTGCCCCATTGCCCCCCAACAGAGCAGTGATACCGCCCTTGGGCACACGCAATGACACGCCTTTGAGCACGAGGATCACGTGGTTGTAAATCACCTCGATATTGCTCACCTCCAGAAGGGTGTCGGTCTGGATCTCGGGTGTTGTCTCGGCGTCTAGCATCGCTGGGACCTCTGTCTGGAGTTAGGGGAACCCGGCCGCCACATCCGCGCGGCGGCCGGAGACATTCCATCAGTTGCAGTTCGAGCCGATGTTGTTTTCAGCGGCATAGGCTGCGCTGTCCTCTTCGATCAGCGGGCCGATCACATCGCCATCGGTGGGCTTGAAGCCAGAGATCAGCGACCAGGTGCCGGTGTCGGCATCCCATTGGGTCACCCCGACCAATGCGTCGCCACCGTGGTTTTCGCAAGTCACGGTAAAGGCCGGACCAAAGTTGGGCAGACCCAGCTCGGCCATCTTGGCTTCGGTGATTTCCAGCGCTTCCATACCGTCGCGCATCATCGCAGGTGTGATATCCGCAACGCCGTGGATATCTTGCGCGGTCTTGGCGGCCTCGGCAGCCAACATCGCCGCATAGAGACCCCGGTTATACAGAACTGTACCGATCTGATCGCCCGCACCGGCGGCCAGACCCTTGTCGACCACATACTCCTGGATCTCGGCAAAAATCGGGAAATCGCTGCCGACACCGTGGAACGTCAGCGCCTTATAGCCGTCGGCGGCTTGCCCCGCGGGCAACACGTCGTTTTCAGACCCGGACCACCAGACACCGATGAAGTTCTCCATCGGGAAACGGATGTTCGCGGCTTCCTGGATGGCCACCTGGTTCATCACGCCCCAGCCCCACATCACGACATAGTCGGGACGTTCGCGCCGGATCTGCAGCCACTGCGATTTTTGCTCCTGCCCGGGATGGTCGACCGCCAGTTGCACCAGCTCGAACCCATGCTTCTCGCTCAGGTTTTCCAGGGTGCGGATCGGCTCCTTGCCATAGGCGGAGTTGTGATAGACCAGCGCGACTTTCTTGCCCGAAATGTCACCGTTATTGGCCTCAAGCAGATAGTTCACGGCCCCCGAGGCGCCATCCCAGTAATTTGCGGGATAGTTGAACACATGGCTGAACACATCGCCGTTCTTGGCCGATGTCCGGCCATAGCCCATCGAGTGGATCGGGATATTGTCGGCTGTCGCCTTGGGGATCAACTGATAGGTGATCCCGGTCGAAAGCGGCTGATACACCAGCGAGCCTTCGCCCTTGGTCGCTTCATAGCATTCGACCCCTTTTTCGGTGTTATAGCCGGTCTCGCATTCCAGAATGCGGGCCGCTACGCCGTTGATGCCGCCGTCCCGCTCGTTCAGCAGCGTAAAATAATCGGCATAGCCATCCGCGAACGGGATCCCACCCGATGCATACGGTCCGGTCCGGTAGGACAGCGATGGGAACACCAGGTCCGCCATCACGGGCCCCGCGGCCATCAGCGCGCTGAGCGCCACTGCGGTTAGTTTTAATTTCATCGGGTCGTTCCTCCCTTTGGTTTTGGTCCGATGTCGTCTCTTTGCCGTAGGGCGGGACTTGTCCCGCCACCCGGCGGCTTCATTCAATGTGGGAAGGGCCAGAGCCTCAGCTTTTCCTTGGCCACCCGCCACAGCTGGGCCAAACCGTGCGGCTCAAGCACCAGAAAGAGGATGATCAAGAGGCCCACGACGACCAGTTGGATATGCGCCACGATATCGGTGGGCCAACCCAGCAGATCGACGCCGAAAAGCTTCAGAAACACCGGCAGTACCACCAGCAGCGCCGCGCCCGCAAACGAGCCAAAGATCGACCCCAGACCACCGATGATGATCATGAACAGCACGATGAAGGATTTCTGAATACCAAAGACCTCGCCCACTTCGACGGCCCCCAGATAGACCGCGAAAAACAGAGCGCCCGAGATCCCCACAAAGAACGAACTGACGGCAAAGGCGGTCAGTTTGGCCTTGAGCGGGTTCACCCCGATGATCTCGGCGGCGATATCCATATCGCGGATCGCCATCCAGCTACGCCCCAGCGTGCCCCGTGTCAGGTTGCGTGCGATCACCGCCGAGCCAAAGACAAAGACCAAGCATATCATGTACATCGCCCAGGGTTCGACATTCGCGCCGGTCACCGGCACACCGAACACGGTGCGCTCGGGTGCATTAATCTGACCGGAGGCTGAATAGTTATAAAACCACGACACCTTGTTAAAAAGCCAGACGAGGAAGAACTGCGCCGCAAGCGTCGCCACAGCCAGATAAAACCCCTTGATCCGCAACGATGGCAGACCGAAAAGCGTGCCCACCGCCGCCGTGATCCCGCCTGCGAGGATGATGTGGATCACGATGTTCACTTCGGGAAACCCGGTCATCAGCTTATAGCAGGCATAGGCGCCCACAGCCATGAAACCGCCCGTCCCCAGGCTGACCTGCCCGCAATATCCAGTCAGGATGTTCAGGCCGATCGCCGCGATCGAATAGATCAGAAACGGCACCAGGATCGCGTTCACCCAATAATCGTTGACCAGAAACGGGACCACCGCAAAGGCCACGGCCAGAACCGCGTAATAGCGGTAGCGGTCGAACGCGATGGGAAAGGTCTGGTTGTCGGCAGTGTAGGAGGTCTTGAAATCTCCGGCCTCGCGATAGAACATCAGGCGTTCCCCCCGTTCAGGTCAGTCTCGTCATAGGTTGGCGTGGCGCGGTTGGCCGGTTTGGCATAGCCCGTCGCCTCGGAATGGCGGATCAACTGGAAATAGGCCCACAGCCCGATGGCGCCGCCCGCTGCGGCCAGGATCGCGGCGGTGACCATTTGTCCACCCGCCTCCGTGCCCGCGCTGAGCGCCAGATACCCAAAGGCCCAAAAGCCCGACCAGGCGACCACATTCAAAACGGCAATCAGCTTGACCATGATAGCGTCCTTTCAACCCTCGCGGTGACGTTAACCCTGTCACAGGCTTTCGCGGTTTTGCCCCATTCCGCCCGCATTTCCCCAGCACAGACAGCGCCGGAGAAAGGAGCAAGGACCATGACATCCGTCCGCGACCAGATACGGCTCTTGGAGGCCAAGCATGCAAACGACGCACTCTCGGACGAAGAGTTCGAGCGCCGCAAATCAGAGATCTTCGATGCCATCCCCGAGGTGCGGGAGATCGCGCCGACGCAGATCCCCGACGACACCGGCGCCCTGTCTTGGCTGCTCGCCTCAATTGGGATGGTCGGGGTCATGGCCGTCCTGACTTTTCTGATTGGCGATCTGACGATCGCCGCCACGCTTGTTGCCACGCTGATCGCCGCGGTCGCGGTACGCGCATATTGCAAGCTCGATGGCTGAGGCGGGCGCGCCGGACCTCCGGCCCCAGGCAGCTCAGACCCTCTCAATGATCTTCTCCCCAAAAAGGCCCTGCGGACGAAACACCAGAAACAAAAGCGCCAGAACGTAAGCGAACCAGTTCTCGGTCGCCCCGCCGATCATCGGACCGATGGCGAACTCGAAAAGCTTCTCGCCCACCCCGATGATCAGCCCGCCCACAATGGCGCCGGGGATTGATGTAAATCCCCCCAGCATCAGCACCGGCAATGCCTTGAGCGCGATCAGGCTGAGCGAGAACTGCACACCGGATTTCGCCCCCCACATAATGCCCGCGACAAGCGCGACAAAGCCCGCCACCGACCACACAAGGATCCAGATATAGTTGAGCGATACCCCCACCGACAAAGCCGCCTGGTGGTCGTCGGCCACAGCGCGCATGGCGCGGCCCTGTTTGGTATATTGGCTAAACGCCACCAGTGCCGCCACCAGGATAACCGCCACGATTGTCGCGGTGATATCCAGATTGTCGATAAAGAACCCATAGCCGAACCACCCGAAAGTGGCCTCGTCTATCGCCACATTGATTCCTTGCGGCAGACAGGTCGTATCGGTCAGACAAACATCCAGCTTCTTGATCTCGGCGCCCCACATCAGGTCCGCGGTGCCCTCCAGCAGATACGCCAGACCGATGGTCGCCATGAAAAGGATGATCGGTTCCTGCCCGACCAGATGCCGGAAAATGAACCTCTGGACCGCCCAGGCCAAGCCGACCATCACCACAACCGTCAGCAGGATCGCGACGATCGAATGCAGTTCCCACCCGAAATAGTGGATCTGGGTCCCAAAGATCGCGTTGATCAGATGCGAAAACGGCACCTGCCCGTTCTGAATACCCACAAAGGTCATCGCGGCGAACAAGGCCATCACCCCCTGGGCAAAGTTGAAGATCCCCGAGGCCTTGAAGATCAGGACAAAGCCAAGGGCTACCAGCGCATACATCACCCCGGCCATCAGACCGTTCAGGAACACTTCCATCGCGAAAATCAGCTGTTCAGGCATTGGTCGCTCCTATGCGTGGCGTCTGTCTGTCATCGGTCAGAGAAATAGAGGTAGGGCATGGCGCCCGCATCGGGCCGAGATCAGTCATGCGAAACCCCCAGATAGGCGTCGATCACATCTTGGTTGCTGCGCACCTCGTCCGGCGTGCCATCACCGATCTTCTTGCCGTAGTCCATCACGACCACCCGGTCGCTCAGATCCATCACCACGCCCATGTCATGTTCGATCAGCGCGATCGTGGTCCCGAACTCGTCATTCACATCCAGGATAAAGCGGGACATGTCCTCTTTTTCCTCGACATTCATGCCTGCCATCGGCTCATCCAGCAGCAAGAGCGACGGCTCGCCAACCAGCGCCCGCGCCAGTTCCACGCGCTTTTTCAACCCGTAAGGCAGACGCGACACAGGCGTCTTCCGAATATGCTGGATTTCCAGGAAATCGATCACACGCTCGGCCTTTTCGCGGTTCTCGACCTCCTCGCGCTCGGCCCGGCCCTTCCAGATCGCCTGCCGAAAGATGTTGCTGTCCATATGGGTCAACCGCCCGGTCATGACGTTGTCCAGAACCGACATGCCCTCAAACAGCGCGATGTTCTGAAACGTCCGCGCTATGCCTTGTTGTGCCACTTGATAGGGTTTCATGGGCGGGCGCTTGCGCCCGCGGTACCAGACCTCGCCCTCTTGCGGATTATAAAACCCAGAGATGACGTTCAGCATCGAGGATTTGCCGGCCCCGTTCGGTCCGATGATCGCCCGGATCTCGCCTTCGCGGATATCAAAGGAGATATCCTTGATCGCCACCACGCCGCCGAATCGCAAGGTGATGTTCTTCATTTCCATCACCACGCCGCCGATCTTGCGACCATCCTCGGTGGTGTAGCCTTCCGTCTGATCCAGCATCAGATCCAGCCCTTCTTCTCTTTCAAAATACGGCGGCGCGCAACCAAACCCAAAGAGGCCGACCCCGACATACGGGCCGCTCTGCGGGTGGGCGGGCGGGGCGAAGACGCAGTCGAGCGGCGCACCGTCATTCCGCCGCCAGTTTCGCCGCCACCGCGCTCACCGCGGCCTCGCGCACTTCCAGCGTCGCGTTGATATGGCCCTTGCGCCCATCCTCATAGGTCACTTCCGTCCTGGTCGAGACCTCCTTGGATCCATCGTAGAGCGCCGCGATGATATCGGCATATTTTTCCTCGATGATCCGGCGGCGCACCTTGCGGGTGCGGGTGAGTTCTCCGTCATCGGCGTCAAGCTCCTTGTGCAGCACGACAAAACGATGCACCTGGCAACCCGACAGCATCTCGTCCTCGGCGACCGAGCGGTTCACCTCTTCCACATGATCCTGGATGGTCGCCATCACCTGTGGGTGTCCCGCCAGCTCCTGATAGGAGGCATAGGCGATGTTGTTGCGTTCCGCCCAATTGCCAACCGCGGTCAGGTCGATATTGATAAACGCCACACATTCCTCACGCCCGTTGCCGAACACCACGGCCTCAAGGATGTTGGGATAGAATTTCAGCTTGTTCTCAACGTATTTGGGCGCAAACAGGCTGCCATTTGCCATCTGGCCCACATCCTTGGCCCGGTCGATGATGCGCAGATGCCCGGTGTCGGGCTCGATAAAGCCCGCATCCCCCGTGGCCACCCAACCTTCGGCGTCTTTGGTCCCGGCGGTGCTTTCGGCGTTCTTGTAATACTCCACAAACACGCCCGGAGAGCGATAGAACACCTCGCCGTTCTCGGCGATCCTCAGCTCCACATTCGGGCTGGGAACGCCCACGGTATCCGAGCGCACCTCGCCATCGGGTTGCGCTGTGATGAACACCGTCGCCTCTGTCTGCCCATAAAGCTGCTTGAGGTTGATCCCCAGCGAGCGATAAAAATCGAAGATCTCCGGTCCGATCGCCTCACCCGCAGTATAGCCCACGCGCACCTTCGAGAATCCAAGCGTGTTTTTGAGCGGGCCATAGACAAAGAGGTGGCCCAACCAGTATTTGAACCGGTCCATCCCGCTCACCTGCTTGCCGTCCAGGATGGCCGGACCCACCTTACGCGCATGGGCCATGAACGTGTCAAAGAGCCACTTTTTCATGCGGCTGGCATCTTCCATCCGAATCATGACGTTGGTCAGTTGGGTCTCGAACACCCGGGGCGGTGCAAAGTAATAGGACGGCCCGATTTCGCGCAAATCGGTCATCATTGTGTCCGCGCTTTCGGGGCAGTTCACACAGAACCCGGTCCAATAGGCCTGCCCCACCGAAAAGATGAAATCGCCCACCCAGGCCATCGGCAGATAGGCCAGGATATCATCTTCACGCTTGAGGTGGTCGAACTCGGACGAGGACTTCGCCGTCTCGATGATGTTCCGGTTCGACAGAACCACGCCCTTGGGCTTGCCCGTCGTGCCCGATGTATAGAGCATCACACAGGTGCTGTCGTAATCCAGTTTCTCGCGCCGGGCCTTGAGTTCGTTGATAAATTCGTCATAGGCCGCCCGACCCTGCTTCTGCACGTGGCTGAACTGATGCAGGTGCGAATGGTCGTATTTCCGCAAGCCCCGCGGATCGAGATAGATCATATGCTCGAACTGGTGCAGCTGATCCTGCACCTCGATCACCTTGTCGACCTGCTCCTGATCGCTGACGATCACGAACCGCGCACCGCAATGGCCCAGAACATAGGCCATCTCTTCGGCCACCGCGTCCTGATAGAGCGGCACAGGGATCGCGCCCACCGATTGCGCGGCCACCATCGACCAATAGAGATATGGCCGGTTGCGCCCGATAATGGCGATGAAATCGCCTTCGTTCACGCCAAGGTTGATCAACCCCAGCGCCAGAGCCTCGATCTCCTTTTCGGTCTCGGCCCAGGTCCAGCTTTGCCAAATACCGAATTCCTTCTCCCGATATGCCGGAGCATCGGCAAATTGGGTGGCATTGCGATGAAGCAGCGCCGGAATGGACACATGTCCTCCGACGCCCGTCTGCGAAGTCGCCAAAATCTTTCTCCTCCCACACCGGCGCCTCCTCGCGCCGGGTTTTGATCGCTTGTGCGATTCTTCCCCCTAGGGAACTGGGTCAAAGGCTCTGCGTCAACTTTTTCGTGATGTTTTCTCAATCCTTACGAATTGTAACACCATCAAATAGTATCGGGCCGACGTGCATCGTGACCTCAGCCAGACACGGATCAGAAGAGAGCGACGATGCCTTGAAACGGCCACGGACCACAGCGCGGCGGGCGCGGTTCTGCTCAGTTCGAAGGGTCCGCCTCCAGCAGATCGCCCGGCTGACAGTCCAGCACCTCGCAGATCCGGGCCAGCGTCTCAAACCGGATCCCTTTGACCTTGCCGGATTTCAGCAGACTGATGTTCTGTTCTGTGATGCCGACACGTTCCGCCAGTTCCCGCGATCTCATCTTGCGCCGCGCCAGCATCACATCCAGTCGCACGACTATCCGCATCAGACAAAACCCCGGTTTTCCTCGGCAATGTCCGCCGCCTGCCGGATCGTGATCCCGATCAGCAAAAGCAACGCCCCCCCGATGAAAAAGCCCATGCTCTGCATGTTGATGGACACGACCAACTGCCTTTCGCCCACAGGATTGTCCCAGCTCAGCAACACCGACGCCGCCATCCCGTAGATCACCATCGTCGCCGGCAGAACCAGCAGTGCAAGGCCGATCCGCCGGACATAGTCACCGCAAGCCGCACTCAGCGCATCCCCCGCCGCATAGAGCCGAAAGAGACCGTTCATGTTCCAAAAAAGTATCAGCTGCACCGCCACCGAAAGCACGCCCACCGCCAGCAACGCATAGATCGTACCGGCTGAAATCTCGCGATCCACAGACCCGACCGGCGCCGCATCCAACAGGATTTGCCGACCCAGCTCAGGCTGCACCAGCACGGCCAGCACGCCGCCCGCCAAGGCCACCATCACCACAATCGTTAGATTGGACAGCGCGCGCGCCCAGCGCCGCGTGCGGATCGACAAATCAGACATATCACACCTTCTTGACTTCGCCTTCTAAATCTAAAAATTAATGTATTACGATAATTTTTATCTGTCAAAGGTGATTCCCATGATCTTGAAACCCGCTCTGGCCAGCCTGGCCGCCCTGTCGCTGGCCGCCTGCGCCTCTGTCGTACCCTCAGGGGCGGCGCGGCTCTCCTCCGTGTCCCCCGTAACGACCGATCCCGCCGATTTTGCCGTCTTGCTGCAATTGCCCCCTGGGCTGGCGGTACGTCCGGGGTCGCCCCAAATGGCCCTTTCGGCCACGCGCACCGATACGGGCGAGACCAGCACCGCGACCTATGTCCTGGAGGCATCGCCGCCAGATGAGGCAGGCAACCGCACCTACCGCGTAGCACCCGGCGACTATGCCTCGCTGCGCGCCCAGCAATCCCTGATCGCCCTGTGGAAGTCCGAGAATGAGCGCGCAACCTCAGGGTCGCTCAGCGTCGGCCTGGAGGGATGCAGCCTCGGTGCGGGCCCAGCGCCGAATGCCACCGTCTCCGCGCTGGTTCAAGCGGCACCGAACCAGCCCTTCATCCAAGTGTTGCGCGATG
This sequence comes from Aestuariivita sp., assembly GCF_021404545.1. GTDB lineage: Bacteria > Pseudomonadota > Alphaproteobacteria > Rhodobacterales > Rhodobacteraceae > Aestuariivita. Next base: position 3,444 of record NZ_JAAWWD010000018.1, on the reverse strand, counting down.
TCAGCGTCGCCGAGATCGCCCGAGCCGCTGGCATGGAGGAAATCCGCCCCTGTTCCTGATCGTTGGCAGATGCTAGCCCTTCCTGGGGGAGAACAGTGATGGACCCGCAGGATCACCGGACAGAGGCTTTTACCACCGCAGGCCTCAATCTGATTGCACAGGCGCTGTCGATCTATGACAGCGACCTGTGCCTTGCCGTCTGCAATCGGCGGTTTCGCGACATGTTCGATCTGCCCAAAACGCTCGTCACACCTGGCGCGCGGTTCGAGGACACGATTCGCCATCTCGCCGAAGTCGGGGATTACGGCCCTGTCGACGACATGGATGAATTCGTCGCCATCCGGGTCCGGCAGGCACGCGCATTCGCGCCCCACTATATGGAGCGCACCCGTGCCAATGGCCGCACGATCAGCGTCGAAGGCTCTCCGCTGCCGCAAGGGGGATGGGTCACCGTTTATACCGACATCACGCGCGCCAAACGCTCCGAGCAGCTTCTGCGCGCACGCTCCGAGGAGCTGAGCGATCAGGTCCTGGCCCATGCCGAAGAGCTGTCGGCCACCAACCGCCAGCTTGCCGCCACCATCACCGCCCTGGAAGAGACCAAGCGCCAACTGACCGAGGCGGAGGCGCGCACCCGGCTGACCACCGAGATGATGCCCGCCCATATCGCCCATGTGGATCGCAACGGGCTCTATACCTTTTCCAACCGCAAGCTCAGCGTGGTGCTGCCCGGTCGCCCGACCGATCTTTTGGGACAACCGATTTCCGATGTACTGGGTCCTTCCGCCTATGACCGCATCGCGCCGCACCTGGCGCGCGCCTATCGGGGAGAGGCGTCGGTGTTTGAGTTCACCGATGCCCAGAGCTCCCGCCGGATCCGCGTGGCGTTCACGCCCGAAGTCTCGGGCGGCGTCTATATTCTGTCGATGGATGTCACACAGGAAACCCAGGCGCGGGTGGCGCTCCAGCAAACCCGGCGCCGGGCGCTGGCCGCGCAGATGGTCAATGGCGTGGCGCATGATTTCTCGAACCTGTTGACGATCATCCTGGGGATGCAGAGCAAGCTGGCGCGGATGGATCTGGGTCAGGACGCCCAGGGTCTGATCGCCGCCACGCAAACAGCCGCCCGGCGCGGGGGCACATTGCTGAACCGGATCGGCGATATGACAGGGCACCGCACTTACAGCCCGCGCCAGACCGATCTGCACGGGTTGCTAAGCGATCTCAAGACGCTGGCCACCCCGACACTGCCCCAGGCGACCGGGCTGAGCGTGCTGGATCACAGCCCCGACACGCCCCTGCTTCTGGATCCCGGTATGTTGCAGGACGCGCTCCTGAACCTGATCCTGAATGCGCGAGACGCCTGCGGCACGTCAGGCCAGATCACGGTCAGCGCCCATGCCATCCAAGACATCTGGATCGAGATTTCGGTCACCGACACCGGACCCGGGTTTTCCGATCAGGCGATGGAACATGCGGTCGATCCGTTCTTTACCACCAAGGGCGGCGAGGGGTCCGGCCTGGGCCTGCCGATGGTCTATGACATGGTCAAACTGTCGGGCGGCGATCTGCGGCTGTCGAACACACCCACCGGCGCCTGCGTCGCCCTGCGCCTGCCCTATCGCCCCGCACCCCAGCTCAGCGACGGCCTGACCCTTCTGGTGGAGGACAGCGATGCCTTGCGCGCTCAGGTCCGCGATATGCTGGTCGATCTCAATCATTCGGTGATCGAGGCCGCTTCGGTCGATGAGGCCGTGGCCCTGGCCGCCGATCTGCCCGATATCGGCCTGATCCTGTCGGATATCCGCCTAGAAGGCAGCGCGACGGGCATTGACCTTTTGGAACGAATGGCGAGCAGCGGCATTCCGATGATCCTGATGACCTCCCTGCCTGCGTCCGACCCGCTGCGCCGCGCCGCCGAAGCCCGTGTGCCGGTGTTGCAAAAACCGTTCGCGGCCGGGGATCTTGCGGCGCTGCTGCACCCGGAGGCCGCACAATGAGTATGCCGTTGGTTTCCATTCTGGACGATGAGCCGGAAATCCGCCAGATGCTGACCGAAGCGCTGGAAGAGGCCGGGTTTCGCACCCAAAGCTTTGCCCGCGCCCGCGAGTTCGAGGCATCCCTCAAGCGCGGCACGCCGGACGTGTGCCTGGTGGATCTGTCTCTGCCCGATACCGACGGTCTGGCGCTGGTGCACCGTCTGGCCCTCGAACGCGGTGCCGCGGTGATCATCATCTCGGGCCGCGCGCAGGTGCAGGATCGCGTGACGGGGCTGGAACTGGGGGCTGATGATTACATCACCAAACCCTTTGACCCGGCCGAGGTCGTGGCCCGCATCCGCGCCCGCCTGCGCGGTGGCATGCGCGCCCTTCCCAAGGCGGGAGACACGGCTCGGTTCAACGGCTGGACCGCGCATTTCGACCGCTATACGCTTGAAAATGAAGCCGGGACCGAGACACCGTTCTCCCATGCGGAAGGCGAGGTTCTACGGCTCTTCCTGCAAAACTCCAAACGCCTGATCAGCCGTCAGCAGATGCAGGAAACGCTGGGCGGAGCGGCGGGCGAAAGCTTTGACCGGGCGATGGATGTGCGCATCTCGCGCCTGCGCACGAAACTGGGCGAGGACCCCAAGAATCCCCGCCTGATCAAGACGATCTATGGCGCGGGCTATATCTTTCTGGGTGACGTAAACTGGAGTTGAATGGGACGCGCCTTAATTCAGCGCGTATGAGTGTCAAACCCGCCCCCACCACCCCCATGAATGCCGAGGCCTTTGACCGTTGGTATTGGGACATGCCCGAGCTTGTGACGAACTGCGATACGCTGGGCCTGCCGCACACGGCCGGCAAGGATGCGTTGCGCGCGCGGATCCTGACGTATCTCCGCACCGGTGAAATCGAACGCGCGCCGCGCCAAGGGGCGGTTCATCTGGGCCAGCGCAGAGTTGACGCCCCGGACCGTGATCACCCAGACGGTCTCCTTCGGCCCCAATGTCCAGGGCATTTTCACCGCCCAGATCGGGGAGGGGATTGTCTGCCATTCCGATCTCATGGACTGGGTGCGCGCCAATCCGGGCAAGACGCTGGGCCAGGCCATTGCCGCCTGGCATGCGCTGGAGGCGCGCAAGGACGACCCCGATTTTCGCCGCGAGATCGCACCTCACAGTAATTACCTGCAATACCTGCGTGACTATCGCGTCGCCAATCTAGGGTCTGTTGAGATTCACTTTGAATTCAGGAGAGCTGCGCAGGCATTGATGATTGCGGTGAAGCTGAGATCAGTTTTGTCCGTGCGCAGTGCGATACGGCGAAAGTCTTTGAGATCACAGAAGAAGTTCTCTACCAAATGCCGCCACTTGTACATCTCCCGTTCAATTCCCAAGGGGGCCTTTCGTTGGGGGCGTTGGGATATACAATTGTCGGTTCCCCGGGGTTTCATCTTTTG
>NZ_JAAWWD010000016.1 GCF_021404545.1 Aestuariivita sp. | reverse complement strand
CCTCGCCGAACGCCTTCGATGCTGACCTGCTCCCCGTGGAGTCCGCGTTTTTCAGGGATCACAGCAGTCCATCTCCTCCGCGCTCACAGATTCCTTTTTTCCGTTTGCGCGTCTGCCCGATTACAGGCCCTTCAGCGCATTCGGCCGGTATCGCTCACCCTTTGTCAACGACCCAGGCGACACGTGCCATCTTGTTGGCCATGGCGACCGCCGCCACGTTCACGTGCGCTTGCTCCCTCAGGCCGTCTCCACCTATCCCGGCAACGGTAGCAGCGGGTTGGTGGGAAGGCAGTGCATCCCATTAGGTTACTCCCCCCTCTCGCCGCCAATGTAATGGCCCAGTTCTAAAAGGGAGGGACAAGACTGCCGCACCCGTTTGATACTTGACAGTATTGTTGCAACCAGTTCGATCAGCGGTTGTTGAGTGCTGGGGTATGCCTAAGCGTTACCTGATTTCTATTACTCGCGCCGGTTTCAGATCCTTAGAAAAACTGGCGTCATGAGTTACGAAGAGAATGGCACCTGCGTAATCTCGCAAGGTCTGTTCAAGCAGTTCCGTGGTCTCGACATCCAGATGGTTCGTCGGCTCATCCAGCAACAAAAGCTCGGGCAGATCCCGACCGGATGCCGCAATACACAGCGACAGCCGCAGGCGCTCCCCCCCACTGAGGCCAGATACCGCGCGATCCGCTGTCACGTTGCGAAAGCCGAACTGCGCCAGCGCCGCGCGCGCCTGCTGGGCGGTCAGGCCGGGTTGCGCGTGCAGGATGTTGTCCAAAAGCGTGCCGCCGGGCACCGGCACGGTCAGATCCTGGTCGAGATAGGTGGCTCGACCCAATCGGCTGACCTGGCCGCTTGACACACTCAAAAGCCCCGCCGCCAGCTTCATCAGCGTGGATTTCCCGGCCCCGTTGGGCCCGGTCAGGCGCACCCGCTCTGGCCCACGGATCTCAAGATCCCAGGGGCCCAAGCTTAGTCCATGCGCAAAAGAGATTTCTGCTGCCGTCATTCGCAAGAGGACCCGCTGCATCGGCACAGAGCCCGTGGGCAGTGCGATCCGGATCGGTGCCAATACCTCCATTTGTGTTGCCGCAGCCTCGACCGCCTCCTTGGCCCGTCGCTCCAGATCATGGGCGAGATGGGCTTCGCGCCCACCGGTTTTCTCTGCCCGCGCCTTCTGCCTGTTCAAAACGATACGCGGCGCCCCGCCTTGGGCGCGTTTGTTACGGCCCGCCTTGTCGCGCCGTGCCTTTTTCTCGGTTTGGCGTTGGATGGCGGCCTTGGTTGCTTTGAGGCCCCGCGTCGTGGTGTCCAGCGCGGCTTGGGCGCGCGCGCCCTCTTCAGCCTTGGCCGCGCGATAGGTCGACCAGCCGCCGGGATAAACACGTGATCCGGTCTGGGACAGTTCCAGCATCCGGTCCATGCCTTCCAACAGTGCGCGATCGTGGCCCGCCACGACCACTCCGCCGCGCCACCCTTCGATCAGATCCCCGATCATGCGGCGCCCCGACGCATCCAGATTGTTGGTCGGCTCATCCAATAGCATTAGGTCCGGGCCTTCGAGTAGCAAGCGCGCGACAGATACGCGCATCCGTTGGCCGCCGCTGAGCCGCGATAGCGCGGTTGCGAGGTCCACCCCGGTCAGCCCGACCTGGGTCAGCGCGGTCTCGATCCGCGCCTCAAGCGTCCAATCCGCAATTGCCAGATCCGTTCCGCTGCCCTGGCCCGACAGAACCCTGTCGAGCGTATCAAGAGCGGCCCGCACCCCCAAAGCCTGAGCGACCGAGATAGAAAGATCATCGAACCCTTGGCGCAACAGGCCGATACTGCCATGGCGCGCTACGATACCGGCCGTCGGGGCTGCATCTCCCGCCATCACGGCCAAAAGCCTGGATTTCCCGCAGCCATTTCGGCCGACGAGCCCGGTCCGCTCTGCGCCAAAGCTGAGGCTCAGATCGCTGATAAGGGTCCGCGCGCGGTCAGGGGTTATGAGAGAAAGGGAGTCGAGTGTGAGAAAAGCCATTGGAAGTCACCAGCATATGTTGCGCAAATCGTGTGATCTGGAACAGGTGATCCAATGGTGCCTCCATGCTTGCTGTGATCGGAGAATAGGTATGTATGCCGGTCCGGGCAAGACCATTGAGCGGTGGGCTGTCCCCATTCCGCAGGGTCACCGTTCAGGCACGACCCGGAGCCTGCGTGACCGGCCAGGCAATGTGGCTCGTTTCCCCCTCGCGGCTGGGTGAGATGCCAAAAGCACTGCGATAGGATTTGGAGAAATGCGAACTGCTGCGAAAGCCGCACGCGATGCAGATCTCGGTAACCGGGAGGCTGGTCTGGCGCAACAGATCGCGCGCTTTGTCGAGCCTGAGCTGGAGATAGTACCGTTTGGGAGAGGTGGCCAGATGCCTGCTAAACAGCCGTTCGATCTGGCGGGAAGACAGGCCCACGACCGCCGAAATCTCATTGGGGGTCAGGGGGTCTTCGATGTTGTTTTCCATGATTTGCAGGATCAGGGCCAGTTTGCCGTGCCGCACTCCGCCCCCCGCAAGCGAGCGCCGCTGAGCGTGGCTTTCACCGCGCGGGTCGGTATAGACCATCTGATCGGCGACCCAATTGGCCAGCTCCGGTCCATATTCGGCGTGCACACGATAGAGCATCAGATCCATCGAAGCCGCGGAACCCGCACAGGTAAAGACCCGGCCATCGACCACATAGATACTGTCTTCGACGATCACATCGGGCAGCAACTCGGCCAGGGTATTGCGGTATTCCCAGTGGGTTGTAACCCGCTTTCCGCGCAAGAGCCCGGCCTTGGCCAGGGTATAGGTGCCGCTGGACAGGGCTCCGAAATCTCCGCCCTTCTTGGTCTCGCGCCGCAGCCAGTTCAGGACTTTGAGCGTGCTCGCGGCAACGGCGTTTTCCCCCGCACAGACGATCAGAGTTTCGTCCCGTCCCAAATCGGTGAGGCCGCTGTCGACCTGAACCGTGACCCCGTTATAGGCGGGCACCGGTGCCCCGTCTTCCGACAGGATCCGCCATGTGTACCAGATACGGCCCGAGATATGGCGGTTGGCCAGAGACAGCGCCTCTAGCGCCCAGGAAAACCCGATATGCGAAAACCCGGGCAGCAGCAGAAAGACATAGCGTTTCGGCGCAGGATCGCTCGCCGCCACGGATGCCTCAGACCGCCATCGCGGTGTCAAGAAGGTTGCGCAGCCTTTCCTTATACGGCTGGTTTTCAATCCGCGCGATCTCAGCCTCGCCCTTGATGACGACAAGAGTGGAGCGGCGCCGCACCTTGAGCCGTTCAACCCATTGCGAGGGTCCGTAGGTGTCGAAATCCACATCGACGAAAATCAGTGCGCGATAGTCCGGGTTTTCGTCCTTGAGCTCGGCCAGGATCTCTTCCTTGATCTGACAGGTCAGCGACCAACTGGAGCGGAAGTTATAGATCACCGTTTGTCCGGTGTCGCGCAGGGTGCTGCGCATGCCCCAGACATAAGGGGTTGCCTCATAGCTGGCGTGCGCCGAGCCGGGCAGGATGAGGGCCGCTGCGCCCAAGCACAGGAGCTGTCGTCTGTTCATCACAATTCTCTCCGTTCGCTGTGCGATTATATCGGGCGCCAAGCGGCATAGGTCCAGCGATTTTGCGGGTTCACGCGGGTTTGTTACTTTGGCGGGCCAATTGCACCGCGAGAATACCCAAAGTGATGATTGCCACGCCCAGGATATCGCGCGGACCCAGCGCCTCGCCCAGCAACACGGCCGCGATCGCCACGCCGAAGAACGGGTTGAGAAAATGAAAGGTGGCCGCACGGATGGCGCCGATGCGGTTGACCAGCAGGAACCACACAAGCGTTGCCGCAAGGCCAGGCACCAGCGTGGTATAGGCAAAGGCCAATGCCAGTGGCCAGGACGGATTGATAAACGGCGTCTCGAACAGCGCGGCCACAACGCCCAGAACCGCACTTCCCACCAGCATTTGCAGCCCCACGACCATCAGGAAATTGCCTCCCGATGTCGCCCCGCGCAGTGCCAGTGTGGCAAAGGTCAGCGCCAGAACGCCAATCCCGCAAAGCATCACCCCATATAGATCCACGCCAGCATTGATCCGCGCGCCCATGATCAGGGCAACACCTGCCAGGCCGGCAACCAGACCCGCGATGCCCAAAAGGCCCAAACGCTCCCGGAAGATAAGCCAGGTGGCGAGCGCCACGAGAAGCGGCATGGTCGAGGCGATGATCGCTGCAAGGCTGGCCTCGATTGTCTGCATCGCAACAAAGTTCAGACCGAGATACAGGGCGTTTTGGCAAACCCCGAAGAGGATCGTGGCGTACCATTGGCTGCGTGTCAGCCGCCAGGACTGGCCCATCGCGGCGGCGATCGCGACCCCGATCAGCCCTGACAGCAAGAAGCGCAGCGCCAATGAAAAGAGCGGGGAGGCATCGGCGACGATGATGCGCGCCGAGGTGAAGGCCGACGACCACATCAGGGCAAATGCCAACCCCATGGCGATGGCGCGAATGTCCATGATCCCCTCCCGGATGTGTGCGGCGACCCTTGAGGATTTTGTGAACAAGTTCAAGGCTCGGTGTGCAATACGGATCCGTCAGCGTGGCAGCATGTGGAGAGGTCGACTGGATCGTACTGATCACCGGCTTTCAGAGGCACATCCCTTCGGTGGGATCCTCACTAGGTCTGAAATCCTGGCCGATATCGGCAGCTTCCTCCAGGCCTCAACTGCGCAGGGCAATGCACCGCCAACAAAGAGATCGCAGATTTGATCCTGGGCTGGATATGAGTGCAAAGCAGATGTTCCATGGCTCGCATTCCACAGACACGTTCGAGTGAAGCTGTTGTTTGGGGACGACAGTGAACCACAGGCCGCCTGTGGATCATCAGCACCGGACCTTGTGGCCGGATACATGACCGCACCCATCACACATTAAGTCGTTCAAAAACCGCGCATTTTGGGGGACATCGACACATGACGCAGCGGCGATCCGCTGGATCAAGGATGGGTCCTTCACCGAGTTGGATCAGCAGACGCAGGTGGATTAGTCGAACGTGCCCGCAACGCGCCCCAAGAGCATAAAGGCCCGGGCGGTGCGGGTTTCGCTGAGTGCAGAGATATCCGCGTCGGACGCGGTGGGTTCGAACTCCACCAGTATCCGGTCGAACTTGCGCAGGAAATGGTGTGCGGCATCGCGAAAGATCGGGTCCTGTTTCATCCGACCCGCCGTAAGCGCCAGTGACGAGCGGTCACGCACGCCACCCAGGCCGGCGACCGCACGGCCCCGTGTGCCGCTGGCGAACTGGCGCCAGATTTCGGGACGCGCCATGTCGGGGCGCAGATCGTCCATATAGATACCGTCCTGGCTGAGCAGTGTCAGCACATCCTGGGCGGCCTGGATCATCTGGGCGGCGTTGCGATCCTTGAGTGCGCGCCGCAAGGCAGTGAACCCTTCCTCATCCTCGGCCGTTTCCGGGAAATTCAGGGCTCGGATGAAGTCGGCCGTGGCCAGCGGCGGCGAGAGGTCTTCGGCCGGGGTGCCCAGTTCCAGGCGGCCCTGATCCTCTGCCGTGGTCTGCGGTTCGGGTTGAGCGGGCGCGCTGCGCAGTTCCCGCCGAATGGTGGAAAACGTGGCAAGCGCCGTTTCGGTTTTTTTGGTGGTTTCGGCGATCTCCTCGAGCTTTTTGGCAACTGACGGTTCGGTGCTGACGGCGCCGCGTTGCTGTTGGGTGAGATAGGACTGCCGTATCGCGTCGATGGCCGATTGCAGGCGCAGGCTTTCCTCGCGCATGATGCGACTGGCTTTTGCTGCGGTGGCGGCGACCCAGATCATCGCAACGGGCATGAAGATCGCAAGCAGCGTCACCATGAACCCGGCACCGTCAAAGCCCGCATCCTCTCCTCCGGGCATCACCACAAAAAACATGACCGCCAACAGCACCCAGATCACGCTGAGACCGATGGCGATCACCTCGATATTTGTGACGGTTTGGCGGCGCGGACGCTCGTAGATCCCCACAGGCGTGGGTCTGGCGGTGCTATCGGTTTCGTTTGGCCCGGACATCCGTTGCCTCACTTCATCTTTTGGATCCCGGGTGCCTCAGGCATAGACGATCTTGAGGACTTCGTAGGATTTCTCGCCCCCCGGGGTACGGACTTCGACGCTGTCTCCTTCGTCCTTGCCGATCAGAGCGCGGGCGATGGGGGATTTGATGTTCAAAAGGCCTTTTTCGACATTGGCCTCATGCTCACCCACGATTTTCCAGGTCTTTTCCTGGTCGGTATCCTCATCGACCAGGGTCACGGTGGCTCCGAATTTGATGGTTCCGGACAGCTTGGCGGGATCAATCACTTCGGCCAGCCCCAAAACCCCTTCCAGTTCCTTGACGCGGCCTTCGATAAAGGACTGTTTTTCGCGCGCGGAATGGTACTCGGCGTTTTCGCTCAGATCGCCATGTTCGCGCGCCTCGGCAATCGCCTTGATGATTGCAGGACGTTCGACGGATTTCAGCGTCTTCAGTTCAGCTTCGAGCGCGGCATAGCCGCCGGGCGTCATCGGGATCTTTTCCATGGCACGAATCCACACGAGTTAAGCGGGCCGCCGCAAGGCTAATGGGGGCGACCCGCGCATTCAGACTGGATCGTACCTGACAGAATGCAGACAGAGAATGCAAGGGGGAAGCCTAGTCGTAGGCGACAACCTCATATTCGATGCCGTCTGTGTCGTGAAAATAGAACCGGTGGCCCGGCTCATAATCGGCATGGCTGTGCGGTGTGAAACCGGCCTGGCGCACCTTGTCTTCCAGATCCTTGATATCCTTGGTCACCACTGCGACATGGTTCAGCCCGCCTATGGTGGTGTAGTTATCCTCTGTCGCTTTTTTGGCCATGCCGGGCGTGTAGAGCGCCAGATAGAGGGTGTCGTTGCCGACATGTACGGTGCGCCCGCTGTTCAGCGCAGCGCCCGACCAGCGGATGTGCCAGCCAAAGACATCGCACATCCAGGCGGCCGTCGCGTCAGGGTCGGCCACCGTATAGTTTGTGTGTTCCAAGCTTGCAGTCATTGCGAAAGACCTTTCCTTCGGTGTTGTTTTATGGGCTACCGCTTACGTGTCTAATTCCTTAAGCTAACTTGAGGTCAAGATATTTTTTGGAGGGGATATGTCGGCGGGTTTATCGATTGGGTTCGTGGCCGAACGGACAGGTTTGGCCGTCTCGGCCATCCGGTATTACGAAGAGCAGGGCTTGGTCTTTCCCTGGCGCAACGCGGGCGGTCAGCGCAAGTTTCACCGCTCCGACATCCGGCGGCTGAGCTTTGTGATGATTGCCCAGCAGTTCGGGTTCACCCTGCCGCAGATCAAGGCGGAACTCGACCGGCTGCCCAAGGGGCGTGCGCCCACAAAAACTGATTGGGCCAGCATCAGCAGCGAGTTTCGCGACGTTCTGGATCGACGGATCGAGACGCTGACCAAAATGCGCGAGAGGCTCGACAGCTGTATCGGGTGCGGCTGTCTCAGCCTGGAGAGCTGCGCGCTCTATAACCCGCAAGACCGCGCGGCGGGCAAAGGGCAGGGGCCGCGCTATCTGATGGGCGATACGCCATAGGCAGGGCCAGGGCCGCGTTTCGGTGCGAAAATGCGCATATACGCGGCAAATCCGGGCAAGAAACTGCGTCGTAACGCCGTGTTGCGATTGACCTGGGTGGATCGCACCCGATATTCACCCGCGAAGGGAAAATCGCAGGGACACAGCGCCAGGCGAGCAGGGTACCAAGTCAGGGAGCGCCGCATGGCCGAGATTGAACGCGAAGCGATGGAATATGACGTAGTGATCGTCGGGGCTGGTCCTGCGGGTCTGAGCGCTGCGATCCGGCTGAAACAGCTTGACGCCGATCTCACTGTGGTGGTTTTGGAGAAAGGCTCGGAAGTGGGGGCGCATATCCTGTCTGGCGCGGTGCTGGATCCCAGCGGCCTGGATGCGCTGATGCCCGATTGGCGCGACCGCGGCGCGCCGATCACCGTGCCAGTGCGCGAGGACAACTTTTACATGCTGGGCGAGGCGGGCCAGATCCGTATCCCCAACTGGCCGATGCCGCCGCTGATGAACAATCACGGCAATTACATTGTGTCGATGGGCAATGTCTGTCGCTGGATGGCCGAACAGGCCGAAGCACTGGGTGTGGAGATTTTCCCGGGCATGTCCTGCTCGGAACTGGTTTACGGCGAGACTGGCCGGGTCAAAGGTGTTGTCGCGGGGGTATTCGGTCTGGAGCCCGACGGCAGCATCGGCCCCAATACAGAACCGGGGATGGAGCTGCACGGGAAATACGTGTTTCTTTCAGAAGGCGTGCGCGGGTCGCTGGCCAAGGAAGTGATGGCCAAATACGATCTGTCCAAAGGCAAAGAGCCGCAGAAATTCGGCCTCGGCATGAAAGAGATCTGGGAGATCGACCCGGACAAGCACAAAGAAGGCACCGTGACCCACACCATGGGCTGGCCGCTGGGCAAAGAGGCCGGGGGCGGATCGTTCATCTATCACCTGGATAACAATCAGGTCTATGTCGGGTTCGTGGTGCATCTGAACTACAAGAACCCGCATCTCTATCCTTACATGGAGTTTCAGCGGTTCAAGCATCACCCGATGGTGGCTGAGCTGCTCAAGGGGGGCAAACGCGTGGCCTATGGCGCGCGGGCGATCTCAGAGGGCGGTTATCAGTCGATGCCCAAGATGGTTGCGCCCGGCGTGGTTTTGCTGGGGTGTTCGGTGGGTATGGTCAACGTGCCGCGCATCAAGGGCAACCATAACGCGATGCTCTCGGGCAAAGCGGCGGCAGAGGCAGCACATGCCGCGATCGCGGGGGGGCGTGCGGGTGATGAGCTGGCCGCCTATGAGGCCGATGTGCGCGGGGGCGCGATTGGCCGGGATCTGAAAAAGGTCCGCAATGTCAAACCGCTCTGGTCAAGATACGGGCTGGTGGCCTCGCTTGTGGGCGGCGGTCTGGACATGTGGACCAATACGGTGGGTTTTTCGGTCTTTGGCACGCTGGGCCACGGCAAGACCGACGCAGACGCGACCGAAGAGGCCTCCAAGCACACCCCCATAGATTATCCCAAGCCCGACGGTACGCTCAGCTTTGATCGGCTGACCAACGTCTCGTTTGCGATGACAAATCACGAGGAAAGCCAACCCGCGCACCTGCATCTCAAGGATGCGAGCATCCCGGTCGCGGTGAACCTGCCCAAATTCGCGGGCCCCTCGGCACGCTATTGTCCGGCGGGTGTCTATGAGTTCGTCGAAGAAGAGGGCAAGGACACACGGTTTGTCATCAACTTCCAAAACTGCGTGCATTGCAAGACCTGTGACATCAAGGACCCCAGCCAGAACATCAACTGGACAGTCCCGCAGGGCGGAGATGGCCCAAACTATCCCAATATGTGATCAATTTTTGGTAAATTGGCGGCCCCTTTCCCTGGCCGCCATTGCGCCGCATGGCGCGACGGCCTAGCTTTGCTCTCAGGAAAATCTCTAGGGCAGGATTAGGTATGCGGGCATTTCGCAGGATTGTCGTCTCGGGTCTGGTGGCCAGTCTCGGTCTGGGCGCGCCCGCTGTGATCGCCGATACCGGATCCGGCGCCTATCTGGCCGGACGCCACGCGGTGCAAAGCAGCGATTTTGGCGCCGCCGCGCGGTTTTTCGCCCGTGTCCTGATCCTGGATCCCGGCAATCCGGATCTGATGGAAGATACGGTGCTGTCCTATCTCGCCACGGGCCAGCTTGATCGCGCGATGCCCATCGCCCTTACGATCGAGGATTTGGGACTGCGCAGTCAGGTCGCCCATATGGTGGTTCTGGCCGGGCTTGCCGATCAGGGCGCATTTGACGACCTGTTGGCGCGGGATCCCGAGCAGTTGGGCGTGGGCCCCTTGGTGGACGGCTTGATCACCGCCTGGGCCCATTTGGGTGCAGGCTCAGTTACCGACGCGCTTGCGGCGTTTGAGACGGTTGCGGCACAAAATGGGCTGCGCGGCTTCGCCCACTATCACAAGGCGATGGCTCTGGCGATGGTCGGCGATTTTGAAGGGGCCGAGGCGATTTTCGCCAATGATGGAGCTGGCGGCGTGATGCTGACCCGGCGCGGTGCGATGGCGCGCGCGGAGATCCTGTCGCAACTGGGCCGCAACGAAGAGGCACTGAGCCTTCTGGCGGACGCCTTTGGACAGGGTTTTGACCCCAGCCTCACCCGGCTTGCCGATCGGCTGGCCGCAGGAGACACAGTGCCATTTAGCCATGTCAACTCCGTCCGCGACGGCATGGCTGAGGTTTTCTTTTCCCTTGCCGCGGCCCTCAACAACGAGGCCAATGACGAATACACCTTGATCTATGGCCGGATGGCCGCCTTCCTGCGCCCCGACCATATTGATGCAATCTTGCTGATCGCGCAGCTCCTGGAGGATCTGGGTCAGTATCAACTGGCGATTGAGGCCTATAAACGCGTCCCCGCAACCTCTCCCGACTTTTTCGCCGCCGAACAGGGCCGCGCCGAAGCGCTCAGCCGCAGCGGCAAGCCCGACGCCGCCATCGAGGTGCTGGAACAGCTCTCGGTGGATTACCCCAACCTGCCGTCAGTTTATACCGCGCTGGGCGATCTTCAACGCCAGCAGGATAATTTCGTCGAGGCAATCGCTGCCTATGATCGCGCGCTGGAGTTGACCGATGAGGGGGCGCGATCCGAATGGTTCCTGCATTATGTGCGCGGGATCAGCCATGAGCGGACCGATAACTGGCCTTCGGCCGAAGCCGATTTTCGCGCCGCGCTGGCATTGCGACCCAATCAACCGCAGGTCCTGAACTATCTTGGCTATTCGATGGTCGAGAAAAAGATCAACCTCGATGAGGCTTTGGAGATGATTGAGCGCGCCGTTGCTGCGCGGCCCGACAGTGGCTATATCGTCGATAGCCTGGGCTGGGTTCTCTATCGTCTGGGCCGCTATGATGAGGCCGTGGGCCATATGGAACGCGCGGTCGAGCTGATGCCCGTCGATCCGGTGGTTAACGATCATCTGGGTGATGTCTATTGGGCTGTAGGCCGCTATCGCGAGGCCGAGTTCCAATGGAAGCGTGCGCTGTCGTTCATTGATCCCGAAGATACCCAAAACGAGGCCGATCCAGAGCGTATCCGACGCAAGCTGGACGTTGGCCTGGATGCCGTTCTGGTCGAGGAAGGCGCGCCCCCTCTCGAAGTTGCCAATGACGACAGCTGAGGGGTTTGCCCCGGCCAAGGTCAATCTCACCCTGCATGTGACAGGCCAGCGCGCTGATGGGTATCATCTGCTCGACAGTCTGGTGGTGTTTGCCGATCTCGGTGACCGGCTTTGGTATGAGCCTGGACCGCGCCTGTCTCTGGAGGTGACCGGCCCGTTTTCACAGGGGGTGCCTGCCGACGCGCGCAACCTGGTCTGGCGCGCAGCCGAGGCGGCACGGTGGACGGGCTGTATCCGGCTGGAAAAGAACTTGCCCCATGGCGCGGGCATCGGCGGCGGATCCTCGGACGCGGCGGCGGCCCTACGAGATCTTGGCGGCCCGACATCAGCGGCCCTGGCGCTTGGCGCGGATGTGCCGGTATGCCTTTCATCCGCGCCGCAACGGATGACAGGCATCGGAGAGGTCCTGACCCTGGTGCCCACTGTTCCGGCATTGAACATGGTGCTGGTCAATCCCGGCGGGGCGGTGCCGACGCCCGCCGTGTTTGCGGCTCTGGCAGAAAAGTCGCATCCTGCGATGGACGAGATCCCGGCGGTGGCGGAGCACGCAGAGTTCATTGATTGGCTGTCTTGTCAGCGCAACGATCTCGAGGCCCCCGCCAGGTCCTGTGCCCCCCAGATCGACGCGGCGCTGACATCGCTCAACCAAGCCGACCTGGTGCGCATGTCCGGTTCCGGCGCCACGTGTTTCGGGGTGTTTGCCGACCCTGGAACGGCGCGCGAGGCCGCTTTGCGTATTGGCAGTCTGCACCCGACTTGGTGGGTGCGCGCGTGTCGGACAATTGCAGGGTCGGCGGGACAAGTCCCGCCCTACGGGTAAGGATGTAGGGCGGGACTTGTCCCGCCGGCCGCCGTCAGTTCAAACGGTCCACAACGTAATCCGCCAGATCATGAAGCATGCTGCGGATCGGATGCGAAGGCAGGGTCAGGATCGACACGCGCGCCTTTTCTGCCCAATGGTTGGCGTCTGCGCGGGTCGCCTCCAATGCGTCATATTTGCCCATCAGGCGCAGCGCCTCTGCAAGATCGCCCTCTTCCTGACGGCCCTTTTCAATCGTCCGTACCCAGAATGCGCGCTCTGTTTCGGTGGCCTGGGCCACCGCTTTGATCACGGGCAAAGTCAGCTTCCGCTCGCGAAAATCGTCGCCAATATTCTTGCCCGTGGCTCCGCTGTCGCCCTGATAATCTAGCAGATCATCGGCAATCTGGAAGGCGATCCCCAACGCATCTCCATAGTCGAACAGCGCGCGTACATGCGTCTGTGACGCTCCCGCGATCACACCGCCGACCTCGGTCGCGGCAGAGAACAGCGCCGCTGTCTTGCCGCGCACGACCTTGAGATAGATCTCTTCGGTGGTCGCCAGGTTTTGCGCGGCGGTCAGTTGCAGCACCTCGCCTTCAGCAATGGTGGCAGCCGCGTTCGACAGGATACTCAGTACACGCAGGTTGCCGGTTTCTGTCATCAACTGAAACGACCGAGCAAAGAGATAATCCCCGACCAGCACGCTGGATTGATTGTCCCACAGCAGATTGGCCGTGGGGCGCCCGCGCCGTTGCTGGCTTTCATCCACCACATCGTCATGCAACAGCGTTGCGGTGTGAATGAACTCGACCGTTGCGGCCAGATGCACATGGTAGGGGCCGGGATAGCCACACATCACCGCACTGGCCAAGGTCAGCATCGGGCGCAGACGCTTGCCGCCTGCCTCGACCAGATGCGCTGTGACTTCCGGGATGCGTGGTGCGTGTTCCGATGCCATCCGCTCGCGGATCAGCGCGTTGACGGACCCCATGTCATCGGCCAGCGCATCGGCCAGCCGCTCATGCGGTTTTTGCGATGCAGCGATGTCCATCACACTCCTGCTAGCAGGCTCGACAACGGCCTGGCTTATCCTTAGATCGACCCCATGAAGGAACTGCTGCGCACCACCGATCCAACCGTGATGGCCTTTGCCTCGGCCCTTCTTGAGGGCGAGGATATACCCTGCTTTCCGTTGGACGTAAATATGAGCATCCTGCATGGCGGCATCGCTGCGATCCCACGTCGCATGATGGTACGTGAGCAGGATTACGATCGCGCTTTGCGCGTGATGCATGACAACGAAATTGATCTGGGGCGGTGACCGAACCGGACACGCGGGATGCCTTTCTGGGCGGTCGGTTGCATCTTTGGCAACCGCGCCGGGGATACCGTGCGGGCATTGATCCGGTCCTGTTGGCCGCTGCTGTTCCGGCCAAGCCGGGGCAGAGCGTTCTCGATCTGGGATGCGGTGTCGGGGCCGCCGCCCTGTGCTTGCATTGCCGTGTGCCAGAGCTTGCTCTCACCGGGGTCGAGCGTCAGGGCCGTTACGCCGATCTTGCCCGGCGCAACGCCGCCGCCGCGCAAGCCCGGATGGAGGTTGTTGAGGCTGACCTGACTGCGCTCCCGTCTGCTCAGAGGCAGCAACAGTTTGACCACGTGATCGCCAACCCCCCCTATTACCAGCCCCAAACGCGCAGCCGCGCCGCAGATGCCGGCCGCGAGGCCGCCCTGGCCGAAGACACCCCTCTGGAGCGGTGGATCGATGTTGCCGCCCGCAGGCTGGCGCCGAAGGGGATGGTGCACCTGATCCAGCGCGCCAATCGGTTGCCCGCGCTTTTGGCCGCAATTCAGACCCGCTTGGGCAGTCCGGAGATCCTGCCCATCGCGCCGCGCGCGGATCGCGCGGCGGAGTTGATCCTCCTGCGGGCTCGAAAAGGCGGGCGGGCGGCATTCCGGCTGCATGCACCGCTGATTCTGCACGACGGACCACAGCATGTGCGGGACGAAGACAGCTACCGGCCCGAGATCTCGGCGGTGCTGCGCGATGCTGCGCCGCTCGGGTGGCCCGGCGCGCAGCACGGCTAATCGCGCAACTTGCGGTTTAACGCTTTGTTTCCCATATGATGCGTACGCAGCGTGACAGGGGCCGGTAAGTATGCTCCACTCACGTTACAACGCTTTTTAACAGGAGGATTGCCCATGAGCCTGAGCTCGCATCTGTCACAACTGAAAAAAAAGCACCATCTCCTTGATATGCAGGTCGAGGAAGCGCAGCGCGCCCCGGGTGTTGACGGACTGCAAGTGGCCACGCTGAAAAAGCAAAAGCTGAAATTAAAGGAAGAGATTGAGCGACTGTCAGACTGAGGCGGGATCTGTTTCCCAACCTCTTTAGATCCGTTGCTTTGACAGGCTGGCCCGCGCAGCAAGCACGGCGCCGCCTGTAATCAAAAGGGCCGAGAGCGCCAGAATCCAACCGGGTTCGGCGATCCCGGCCCCGACAAGCACGAGGGTGGACAACAGCGGAGCTGCATAGGACGCGGTCCCGAGAAGTTGGATATCTCCCTGCTTGACCCCAATATCCCAGACAAAAAACGCAAGCCCCACCGGGCCCAGACCCAGCCCGAGGATCGCGGCCCAACCCAGCGTATCTGCGGGCCAGACAGTCTCCTCCAGCGTCAGATGCAGCAGGCCCGAAAGGATCGCGGTCGCAATGCAAAACACCGCAACGGTGGCGGTTGGCACCTGACCGAACCGGCGGGACAGCACCGAATATCCCGACCATGTCAGCGCACAAAGCAACGCAAGACCGTAACCTGGCAGATATTGTGTCTGGAACCCGCCTGACCCGCCCGACACCAGCAGACCTGCTCCGGCAAAGCTGACACAGGCGCCGACGATGTGACCTGTGCGCAGACGTTCTCCGGGCAAAAGGCCCGAAAAAACCACAATGAGGAGCGGCCAAAGATAGGCAATCAGACCTGCCTCAGCCGCGGGCGCCAGCCGCAGAGCCGAGAAATAGAGCGCGTGATACCCAAAGAGGCCGAGTGTCCCAAAGACATAAATGCCAAGCGGGACGGTGCGCAACGATCGCAGCCCGCCTTGTGCAGCCGTCCAGATGAGGCCCAACACACCGCCGATTGAAAAGCAGATCGCGTTCAACAACAGCGGAGGGGTGGGTGCCGAGCCCACGGTGAACAGCGCCAGAAGCGACCACAAAAGGACGGCCAAGAAACCGATGAACGTTGCTCTGCTGCGTGTCATTACGGTGCGACATCCTCGGCGGGTATGATCGTCAGCCCCTCGGATACGGATGTCGTCTTTTCGATTTCCGCCAATATCCAGTCCCGCAACGCTTTGATATGGGGGCGATTCTCCGCCCCTTTGGGACAGACAAAGCGAAAATGCGCCTTGGTCGACAGGGCAATCCCATAACGTGCCACGAGCCGTCCTTCAAAGAGATCCTTGACCACCAACGCGCGCCTGCCCAGCACAATACCGACACCCGCAAGAGCGGCGTCAACTGCGTGATCGGCCTGCGAGAATCGCGGACCATGCGTGGGTATATAGCTGATGCCGACCGCGCGAAACCAGGCTGGCCAATCGCAAGGTGGATCCAGGAAATTGATCGAATCGTCAAAGATCAGCGGCGCCTTGGTCAGGCTTTCGGGCGTCGGGAACCGTTCGGCCAAGTCCGGGGTCATGACCGGAGTGACCCACTCATTTGCCAAAGGGATCGCGAAATACTCCGCATCCGGACCATAGCCAAAGCGGATCGCGACATCGACCTCATCACGGTTAAAATCCATCATCCTGAGGCTTGCGATGAAACGCAGGTCAATCTCGGGATGTTCCTGTGCGAATTGGTAAAGGCGCGGGGCCATCCATTTGGCCGTAAAGGCCGGGCCCGCAGTGACATTCAGCGTCGTGGTGTCGTGCAACCGGCGGGTCGCGCGCCAGGACGACGTCAGGGTTTGAAAGGCATCCTCAACCCCCGGAGCAAGGGTTCGCCCCGCTTCGGTCAGCTCAACGGCCCGGTTCAAACGCCGGAACAGCGGTTGGCCCAGATGCTCTTCCAGCGACTTGATCTGGAAGGACAGCGCCGCGGGCGTGACGTTCAACTCTTCGGCTGCCTTGGCAAAGGACATGTGCCGCGCGGCCGCATCGAATGCGCGCATGGCTGTCAACGGAGGGAGTCGATCACTCATGCCACTTAAGTAAAACTAAACCGAAGCAATGAAAAGTCTCGTTTGTCGGATGGGGCGAAAGCGCTCATATTCATATCAAGAAAACACATAAACGCAGATCACAAAGGAGCCCGCACGATGTTGGAAGCAACCACAAACCCCGCCGCCCGCAAAGGAATCGAAGCCGCCCATGTCGAACGCGCACAGGCGATCAAGGATGCATTCGCGTGGCTCTTTCCATCCAAGACTTCCCGCTGAGCGTTTGGCGCCAGACGCACTTACGGGATGACGAAGGGCCGGTCCTTGTGAGGACCGGCCCTTTTTCCTTCGACCGCGGTAGGCTCAGACGAAGAACTGCGCCCCATTGGCCGAGATCGTCGATCCGTTGATAAAGCCCGCATCGTCGGATGCCAGGAACGCAACGCAGCGCGCGATTTCCTCGGGCTCACCCAGACGGCCTGCGGGGATCTGACTGATGATTGATTCGCGCACCTTTTCCGGCACTGCCATAACCATTTCGGTCGCGATATAGCCGGGGCACACTGCATTGGCCGTGATACCTGCCCGGGCACCTTCCTGGGCCAGAGATTTCACGATGCCCAGATCGCCCGCCTTGGTCGCCGCATAGTTTACTTGCGCGAACTGGCCTTTCTGCCCGTTGATGGAACTGATCACAATGATACGTCCAAACTTGCGCTCCCGCATGCCGGGCCAGATGGGATGGACAGTGTTGAATACGCCCGTAAGGTTGGTGTCGATGACCTGATGCCACATCTCGGGTGTCATCTTGTGGAACGGCGCATCGCGGGTGATGCCGGCATTGGCCACCACAATGTCGATGGGGCCTAGATCGGCCTCGACCTGTTCGATCCCGGCCTTGGAACTGTCATAATCGGCGACGTTCCATTTGTAGGTTTTGATGCCGGTCGCTTCGGTAAACTTGGAGGCGGCTTCGTCATTGCCGGCATAGGTTGCCGCAACCTCATAGCCTTCGGATTTCAGTTTCTTCGAGATGGCTTCGCCGATCCCGCGGCTGCCGCCGGTCACAAGTGCTACACGCGCCATAGATGTGGTCCTCCAGAGTTCATTCAGTAACGTTGTTACGCGGCAAGCTTCTGCGGCGCAATATTATTTCTCCGTCGATGCGGAATCTACGATCCGGGGCGGAGGGCTGCGCGCACCCCGCCCCTTTTTGGATCAGTCGCGCTCGACGCAGAGGGCCACGCCCATACCGCCGCCGATACACAAAGTGGCCAGGCCTTTCTTGGCATCGCGCCGCTTCATCTCGAAGAGCAGCGTGTTGAGAACGCGTGCGCCCGAGGCACCGATGGGGTGGCCGATGGCGATGGCGCCGCCGTTCACATTCACGATTTCAGGATCCCAACCCATGTCCTTGTTCACCGCACAGGCTTGCGCGGCAAAGGCTTCGTTGGCTTCGACCAGATCCAGATCATCGACGCTCCAGCCTGCTTTTTCCAGCGCTTTGCGGGATGCATAGATTGGCCCCACGCCCATGATCGACGGGTCGAGGCCCGCAGTGGCGTAGGAGGCGATGCGCGCCAATGGTTCGATCCCGCGCTTTTCGGCGTTTTCGGCACTCATCAGCAGCGCACCCGCCGCACCATCATTGAGGCCAGAGGCATTGGCGGCCGTGACCGAGCCGTCCTTGGCAAAAGCGGGCCGCAGTTTCTGCATTGCTTCCATCGTCGCGCCGTGGCGAATGTACTCGTCCTTTTCCATCACGATCTCTCCCTTGCGGGTCTTGATGGTGAAGGGCACGATTTCATCGGCGAACTTGCCCGCCTTTTGCGCGGCTTCGGCCTTGTTCTGCGAAGAGACGGCGAATGCGTCCTGCATATCGCGGGAGATCTGCCATTTCTCGGCTACGTTTTCAGCCGTTTGACCCATGTGATAGCCGTTAAAGGCGTCCCACAGTCCGTCGCGGATCATTGTGTCGATATACGACATATCGCCCATTTTGTGCCCGGCGCGCAGGGCGGCGGCATGGGGGCTGAGCGTCATATTCTCCTGACCGCCGGCGGCCACAATCTCGGCATCGCCCAGCTGGATATGCTGAGCGGCCAACGCGACCGCGCGCAGGCCTGAACCGCAGACCTGATTGATGCCCCAGGCGGCCGATTCCTGCGGCAGGCCTGCATTGATGTGTGCCTGACGGGCGGGGTTCTGGCCCTGGGCCGCGGTCAGGACCTGACCCAGGATGGTTTCTGATACCTCTGACTTATCGATCCCGGCGCGGTCAACCAACGCTTCTAGAACGGCAGTGCCCAGATCATGGGCCGGGGTATTGGCGAAGCTTCCACCGAAACTGCCGACACCGGTACGGGCGGCGGATGCGATTACGACATTGGTCATGTGTCCTGTCCTCTGGATCTGTGTCTGGACGGACGCATCAGCGGTGCATGACATCGACTAGCCAGGCCCACCCTTTGCCCGTCTTCGCGATTGCAATACCGGTTGTTCACTCAACCGGCAACAGACAGTGTGTCTCAGGTCAGGGTGTGTGGCGGGGAATCAGGCAGATCGCGCGCGATTTGCGGGCAGCCAGAGCCGTCGGACCGATGGCGGGCCAAACAGAAAACCTTGCAGGCAATCGACGCCTACGTCGGCCAGATATGCAGCGTCAGCGGCGTCCTCGACCTTGGAGGCGACCGTAAACATATCAAACTGGTTTGCGACAGACATCAGCGCGCCTGTGACCACCTGTTTATCCGGGTCGGCATGGATTCCGTTGATGAACTGTCCGTCGATCTTGACCGCGTCGAAATAGAAGTCCTTGAAATAGCGCACCGCTGACAGGCCCGCCCCATAGTTATCCAGCGCGAAACAGACCCCGGTGGTTTGCAGCTCGGCCATGAAACCGATCACGATATCGGGCACCTTCATCGCTGACTCCTCGGTAATTTCAAGGATCAGACGCTCGCCAAGCGTCGGGTCCTTGAGCAAAAAACCCTCTAGAATCCTGATCCAGCGCTTATAGCCGACGGATCGCGCCGACATGTTTATCGACAGCCGTAGCTGGGGATGCTCCCTGAGCACCTCCAGCCCGAGTTTCAGCGACATGCAATCCAGTTTTCTGCCCAGCTCGCTCTCCTCGGCGGCGGCCATGAACTGCGCGGCGGGGATCACGCGACCGGTCTCATCCAGCACCCGCAGCAACCCTTCGTAAAACGCAACATTCCGCTGGGCGCTCGCCTGCATGACGGGTTGAAAGGCCAGCAGCACCTCTCCCGCGGCGAGCGCGCGATCGACATTGATCAATACGGCATCGTTACGGAGCGTTACGGCAAGGTTCAGCGGGTTTTCGGCCCCGGGTGGCAGATCAGCCAACCGGGCGTCGGTCTTGGGCATGCGGGCGCCTTTCCTTACAGCGAGGTCTGGGCCAAGAATGGGCGTAAACCTCCTAATGTTCGCTTAAACCGGGCATGTGGTTTTAGGTGCTTTGGAATGCTGAAAGATGCGCAGGCAAGGAGGGTTGCGAATGGAGAGATGCGGATGGGCGGGGCCGGACCAGATCTACCTGGACTATCACGACACGGAATGGGGCGTGCCCGAATATGACAGCCGCGCCTTGTGGGAAAAGCTGATCCTGGATGGGTTTCAAGCTGGGCTGAGCTGGATCACCATCTTGAAAAAGCGCGACAATTTCCGGGCGGCCTTCGCGAATTTCGATCCCAACGTCATTGCCGGATGGGGCGAAGCGGAGGTGACCCGCCTGCTGGCGGATCCCGGGATCATCCGGCATCGCGGCAAGATCCAAGCCACCATTGGCAACGCTCAGGCGTGGCAACGGATCGAGGAGGGGGTCGGGTTCGATCGATTCTTGTGGGAGTATGTCGGAGGCACCCCATTACAAAACAGCTGGCGCAGCCTGGAGGAGGTGCCCGCCTTCACCCCGCTTTCGGAACAGATCTCCAAAGATCTGAAGAAAGCCGGATTTCGGTTTTGCGGACCGACCATCGTCTATGCCTTCATGCAGGCGACCGGGCTGGTGAACGATCATCTGGTGGGCTGTCCGCGACATGAGCCGGTGCGTGCTATGGCGCGATGATCTGATCGGCCAATATCTTTGCCCAGGCGGCATAGACCTCCGGTCCGGGATGGAAGCCGTCTTCGGCCATGTGACTGACGTCAAGGTCAAAGACCATTGATGAAAGGTTCACCTGCGGATGGTCTGCCGCCAGCCCGCTCAGCGCGCGATCAAACCGGGTGGCCTGGCGGCCAAGAACCCAGCGCAGCGGATGCGGCAGCAGGGGAAACTCTCCCATCGGCGGCAGCCCCGAGAGGCAGATGCGCCGGACGCCGAAACGGTCGGTCAACAGGTGGATAAGACGGCGTTGCTGACGCATCCAGACCGGCAGCGGCACGGCACGCGTCACATCGTTGACCCCGAGCGCCACAACCGCCACATCGAACCGGGCGTCCTCAAGGCGGGCCACGCGATCCAGCGCGGCGCGGGTGGTCGCACCGGTGCGTGCTTCCAGCCGCCACGTGACACGGTGATGGGCCGAAAGGCGCGCCACCAACTGGCCCGCCAACGCTTCGTCCTGATGCCGGGCACCTACGCCCGCAGCCGAACTGTCACCCAGAACCAGCAGTCTCAGGTCCGGCCCGCTGCCCGCCGCGCCCTGGCGTGGGCCTGCCGCCTCGGGCAGTTTCAGCGCCCGTCGGCGCACTTGCAAAGCCTGGGCCACCAACACCGGAAAAAGCGCCACGCGTGCGGGCATGTCGATCAGATAATGGCTCATTGAAACCCGGGCGTTCCGGCATCTTCGGGGTCGCGCCTGAGATGCTTGGCCTTGATTGTCTCGGAGGTGTCGCGGCTGCCGTCATGGCTCCATCCCGGCGGGGCCACGGCATACATCAGCCGCTGGCGCAGGGTCAGGCCCCTTTGGGTCATGTCGCGGAAAATGCCCACCCATTCGTGAAACGCCACCCGGATCGGGTTGAAGGTGCCCAGGTTCTGCACCAAGCCATAGTCGGGCTTTTCGGCGTCAAGCTCGGGCACGAAGGTGCCGAACATCTTGTCCCAGATGATGAAGACCCCCGCGTAATTGGCATCGAGATAGCGTGCGTTCCGTCCGTGATGAACCCGGTGATGTGACGGCGTATTCATCACCGCCTCGAACCAGCGGGGCATGCGTTTGATCGCCTCGGTATGGATCCAGAACTGATAGATCAGGTTCAGACCGCCACAAAAGAGCACCATCGCCGGGTGAAACCCCACAAGAATCAGCGGTGCGCGCACGATCATCATGAAAGTGAACGTGCCGGTCCAGGTCTGCCTGAGCGCGGTGGTCAGGTTGTAATGCTGGGACGAGTGGTGGTTCACATGGCTGGCCCAGACCCAGCGGATGCGATGGCCGAAGCGATGCACCCAGTAATATCGCAGATCGTCCAGCACAAAGCATAAGGCGACCACCCAGACCGACGTTCCCAGATCCAGCGGTGTGAGCGCCCAGAGGAACATGAAGAACCCCCAGACGATAAATCCCAAAAGGATGCCCGAGGCCACATTGCCCGCCCCCATGATCAGGGAGGTCACCGCATCGCGCGTCTCGTATCGACCGCCGCGATGTTTGACGAGGATCCAGGTCAGCTCGATCAGGATGGCCGCAATGAAGAATGGAACGGCCCATTGGACCACATCGGGGTATGTCAGCATATCGGCCCTTGCGGATAGATCAGGTTTTGCCAGACGAGGCGTTCGTCTTCGTCCAGATGCAGGTGAACTTTGGGGGCGGTATAGTCGTGAAAAAGAACCGACAGCCCGTGCGGCTCATCCATGATGTCGAAATCCAAAAGATGGCGTGCGACGGTATCGGCGCCCATGACCCACAAAAGCCCGGGCCCCTGTTCGGTGATCACCAGGGCGGCATGCTGGTCATGGGTGATCCAGACCGACGCAATCTGATCGTCGGGGTAATGACGCGCCCATTCGCTGCGGGCGTCCTGCTCATCCAACTCGCGCGGTTTGGCCAGCCCGGCCAGCCATGTCAGGCCCGCGATGCCCGCGATTCCGACAACCACCAGGATAAGGAGCAGTTCGATTGGCATGGGTTCTCCCTTAGCCGGAATTGAACAGCACGCTGTGGGATCGTGTCAAAGGGGGCGTGGCGTCATCGGCGATCAGCTTTAGGGTCGGGCGACATGTTCCGGGACCCCATCAAAATGCAAACCCCGCCATCGGATGCTGACCGTTGCCTTTGCGTGAGGGTCGCCGGATAAGATGACATCGCGATCAAGGAGCCGGAGTGATGCACAAACGTGTCTTTGACTGCAAAGGCCTTATGGCTGTCATATTTGTACTTGCGGCGGCCCTGATCCTGCCTGCGCAGCGATCCTTGGCCCAGCCGCTCGATCAGGCCATCCAACAGAGTTTCGGAGCGGGTCAGTTGCCGGGGCTGCATAGTGCAATCATTGATATCGCGGATGAGCGTCTGGCCGAAGTGTACTTTTCCGACGAAGATGAGATATGGGGCACCTCATTGGGGCTGCGCACCCATGGGCCCGACACACTGCACGATCTGCGATCGGTGACCAAGTCGGTGGTTGGGCTGCTCTATGGGATCGCATTGGCCGAAGGCGCGGTTCCGGAAACAGACATGCCGCTCTATGCCCAGTTCCCGCAATACCCAGATCTGCTTGCCGAGCCGGGCCGCGACCGCATTCTTGTCGAGCACGCCCTGTCGATGCAGATGGGCACGAAATGGTCCGAGGATCTGCCCTATACCGACCCCCGCAACAGCGAGATCGCAATGGAGCGTGCCGCTGACCGCTATCGCTATGTTCTGGAGCAGCCAATCCAGGAGAAACCCGGCAGGACCTGGATCTATAGCGGCGGAGCCGTTGCGCTGCTCGGCAAGCTGATCGAGGCCGGATCCGGCCTGCCGATCGATGTCTATGCCAAAGAGCGGCTTTTTGATCCGCTGGGCATCGACCGGTTTGAATGGATGAGAGGGGTCGACGGCGTTCCCTCGGCGGCGTCCGGATTGCGCCTGACGCTTCCTGACCTCGCAAAGATCGGGCGGTTGGTCGCGCAGGACGGTACCTTTGGCGGAAAGCGGATCGTACCTGCGGATTGGATCTTCAGATCGACCCGGCCTCGCGCCAACCTGAGCGAGGGGTTTGGGTATGGCTATCTCTGGTATCTGGCCGGATCGGAGCAGAATCAGGTCGTCATCGCGGTCGGGAATGGTGGTCAACGGCTGACCGTGCAGCCTCGGCACGGTCTGGTCGTGGCCTCGTTCGCTGGTCTTTACAATGAACCAAACAGTTGGAAGACGTCGCTCAGGATCGTCTCGAATTTTGCGGTGCCGGAGGCCAAGCGCCGTCTCGCCCGGTGAGGCATGCGCCGCCGCTTTTGGCCCCATCACCCCTGGCCGCTGTTCACCAATGCCGCGATGATCGCCTTGGCATTGTCGGAGGCCCAATCCGCATCGCCGCGCAGGCGGGCGACCTCATTGCCTTGGGGGTCGATGATTACCGTTATCGGCAATCCGAAAATGCCCATCTCCTTGGCGACATTCTGGCGTGGATCCTGGTGGCGGGGCAGGTTGGTGATCCCGGTTTCCTTGAAGAACTTCACGATGCCCTGGGGGGAGTTGCGCCCCGTGGCCAGCGTCACCACCTCGAATGTCTCTCCGCCGAATTCGTCCTGCAACTCAGCCAGCATCGGCATTTCCTTGCGGCAGGGCGCGCACCAGGTGGCCCAGAAGTTCAGCAGCACCCATTTGCCACGATAATCCGACAGCTGCCCTTCGCCGGCATCGTCGGCCAGAATGAAGTGTGCATCCGAGACAGGCATGGGCTCGTCATGAAACACCAGTTTTCTCATATCGCCCTCGCGCATCTCCGCGATGGCGGACAGGTCCGCCAGGGCAGTGTTTGCACCAAGGAACAGCGAGGTGTAGAGGAGCGCGGCAAAGAGTTTTTTCATAACCCCTCCCAAAAGGGCA
Organism: Aestuariivita sp.; assembly: GCF_021404545.1. Classification (GTDB taxonomy): domain Bacteria; phylum Pseudomonadota; class Alphaproteobacteria; order Rhodobacterales; family Rhodobacteraceae; genus Aestuariivita. Next base: position 12,754 of record NZ_JAAWWD010000016.1, on the reverse strand, counting down.
GATAAGATGAGCGATACGACCTCGAACCAGATGTGGGGCGGCCGGTTTGCGGCAGGCCCGGACGCGATCATGGAGGCAATCAATGCCTCGATCGGGTTCGACCAGCGCATGGCGGCTCAGGACATCAGCGGCTCAAGGGCCCACGCCGCGATGCTCGCCGCGCAAGGCATTATCAGTGATAGCGATGCAGACGCGATCCGGGAAGGGCTGCTCACGGTCTTGTCAGAGATCGAGGCGGGCACCTTTACGTTTTCAGCCGCCCTCGAAGACATCCACATGAATGTGGAAGCGCGGCTGAAGGAGGTTATAGGGGAGCCCGCTGGGCGGCTGCATACCGGGCGCAGCCGTAACGATCAGGTCGCCACGGATTTTAAACTGTGGGTGCGCGACCAGTTGGATGCCGCTGATGCCGGGCTGATCGCGCTGATTCGCGCGCTTCTGGATCAGGCAGAGGCCGGGTCCGATTGGGTCATGCCCGGCTTCACCCATCTGCAAACCGCCCAGCCCGTGACCTGGGGCCACCACATGATGGCCTATGTGGAGATGTTTGGGCGCGATCTGAGCCGGGTGCGCGACGCCCGCGCGCGCATGAATGAAAGCCCGTTGGGGGCCGCCGCGCTGGCGGGCACCTCTTTTCCGATCGACCGCGGGATGACGGCGCAGGCGCTGGGCTTTGACCGGCCCGCTGCCAATTCTCTGGATGCGGTCAGCGACCGGGATTTCGCGCTGGAGTTTCTGAGCACAGCGTCGATCTGCGCCATGCATCTAAGCCGGTTTGCCGAAGAGCTGGTGATCTGGTCTTCGGCCCAGTTTCGGTTTGTCAGCTTGTCGGACCGCTTCTCCACCGGATCATCCATCATGCCGCAAAAGAAAAATCCCGACGCGGCCGAACTGATCCGAGCCAAGGTGGGGCGGATCTTCGGTGCCAATACGGCGCTGATGATGGTGATGAAGGGACTGCCGCTGGCCTATTCAAAGGACATGCAGGAAGACAAGGAACAGGTCTTTGACGCCGCCGACAACTGGATGCTGGCGCTGGCTGCGATGGAAGGCATGGTCAAGGACATGACCGCCAACCGCGATAGTCTGGCGGCTGCTGCGGGGTCGGGTTTTTCCACCGCGACCGATCTGGCCGATTGGCTGGTCCGGGTGCTGGGCATGCCGTTCCGCGAGGCCCATCACATCACCGGCAGCCTTGTGGCCCTGGCCGAAGGCAAGGGCTGTGACCTGCCGGATCTGAGCCTTGCGGACATGCAGTCGGTCCATGGCGAGATCACCGCGGATGTCTTTGATGTCCTCGGTGTTGAAAATTCGGTAAACTCACGCACATCTTATGGGGGGACTGCACCCGCACAGGTGCGCGCGCAGATCGCCCGATGGAGGAGGACCCTCGGATGATGCGTTTCGTATGCGCGCTGTGTTGTGTCATGGGATTGGCCGCGTGCCAATCGCCAACACCGTCCTATGAGCGCGCCCAGATCGGGGGCCAACCGACCGAGCCCGGGATCCGCGTCAGCGGAGATGCCCGGTTTGGGATCTCGGTGCGGCCGTGATGCCTCGCGGGACAGCCCTTTTCCTGTCTCTGGCCCTCCTTGCGGCCTGCGGTGTGGATGGCGAACCGCAACAGCCAGAGCCGACCGATGGCCAACCGGGCGTGCGGGTGTCGGGCGATGCGCGGGTTGGCATCGCGGTCGGTCAGAGCGGCACACGCGGTTACGGCGCGGTGTCGCTGAACAATGGCCCGGTTACACTCAGCGTGGGGTTCTGACATGTCGCCGCTTAGGATGATCTATCTGGCGCTGGCGATCTGGGGCACGATCCACCCGATGTACTATTTCATCTCTTGGTTCAACGAAAACGGCTTTGACATTCTGGCGATGGTCGACGCCTGGCACGTGAACGCGGCCACCAGCGGTCTGGTCTGGGATCTGACAGTGGCCGCCGTGACGCTGACCGTCTTCATCATCGCCGAGGTCGCGGTGCGCCGCAACTGGATCGGCCTGATCGCGATCCCGGCTACATTCTGCATCGGGGTCAGCTGCGGGCTGCCGCTCTATCTGTTTCTAAGGTCGCGCCCCGTTCAGTGAGCTGTCTGAATACGATGTGCCCAAGCGTCTCAAACGGGGCATTTCCCCCGGCGCGTCGGCATGTATCGCCGCTGTTGAATGTGGGGGAGGTCCGCAACCGTTCGATTGTGTTGCAGAAGTCGCCGATTGGGCGTGGTCTGGATGGAGCCGCAATGGTCTGCGCACACCTTTTCACCCGGTTGGCTCGGGCTCTGGGATCAGCTTTGCCAGTTTGCGGAGGTTTTGGGCGGTTGCTGCAAATTGGAACTGTTCGTATGCGCCTTTGGGTCCTCGAAGTCGCATCATTGGCACGCCGATGTATCGCTTCAGATGGGCGAAGAGCATCTCGACTTTCCGCCTCTGGATAAACGAGGTCATGTAGGCATCGGTTTTGCGGATATCGCAGGGGACATCTCGGGCCGCTTCGTGGACGGACCGCATCACACGTCGGCCGGGGTCACCAGGGCAGCACTGTGGTTTGAGTGGACACGCATCGCAGTCGTGTTTTGACGCGCGGTATCGGATGAACCCGTCTTTACCTCCATTGGGCTTTCGCGGCTTGGAGAAATTCCGACGATATGTTTGGAGGGCCTTCCCGTTTAGGCAGGTATAGCTGTCGGTCGCAGGGTCATAGGTAAAATCTTCGCGTGAGAACGTGCCATCCGTTCGCTTCGATTTATCCCAGACCGGGATATGCGGAGCGATGCCGCGCTCTTCTACCAACCAGCCCAACATCTCCGCGGATCCGTAGCCTGTGTCGCCGACCAGCTTGTCTGGGGTCAGGGCAAAGCGGTCTGTGATCCGGTCGATCATGCGTCGGGCGGCAAAGGCCTCAGCGGTCCGGATCGGCACGGATGGTTCCACATCCACGATCACGGCATTGTCCAAGTCCACCATATAGTTAGTGGAGTACGCGAAGAAGGCTGCCCCGCCATCTGCCCCTGTCCAGCGCGCAGCGGGATCGACCGGTGAGATGTATTTGGGGACGACTTTGGTGGAGGCCCCGAATGCAGCGTCATCCAGTGTTTCGAGATATTCCTCTACCATGCGGGTGGTCAGTTCTGGGGGTAGACCTTCCTTGTTTTCAATCCCGCGCGTTTGGTTCGCATTGGCAGGGATAAGGCTGGCATCGACGCCGAAGCTCTCCACGCCGACAAGGCCTTCGTCGATGCAGCGACGCAGCACCTTCTCAAACAAATGGCGAAATAACCCGCTCTCCCGAAAGCGCCCGTGCCGGTTCTTTGAAAAAGTAGAATGGTCTGGCACAGGGTCCGTCAGGTCGAGCCTGTAAAACCATCTGTAGGCCAGATTGACATGAACCTCCTCGCAGAGCCACCGCTCGGATCGAATGCCTTGGCAGTAGCCCAACAACAGCATTCGGATCATCAGCTCAGGGTCAACTGATGGCCGCCCATGCGAACTATAGGAAGGCGCCAGAAGAGGCCGAACCTCAGAGAGGTCAAGGAAACGATCAATGCTGCGCAGCGGGTGATCCCTGGGCACAAACTCCTCGATCAAAAACTCATAAAACAGCGCACCCTGCGCCACTTGCCACGGTCCCATCATCGCCACACCTCCACTCTCAAAACGAGTGAATCAGCGCCAGACCAACCAATCAACGGACTTCTTCAACACTATCCGGATTTTGCGGCCGTTCGTCGCTATCTGCAAAGGTCTGCTTTAGTGAAAGGAATCGAACGCCAACTGCCGGTCGAATGCAGGAACATGAAAAATGTCAGTTAGTTTTTGCCGACATTACGCTGTATCATCTCTAACAACTCCTGGGCATTGGGAACGTAATCGAAGGTGACAATTGAAGTGACCTTGTCCCGCAGAACTGAATGACCAGAATGAGCAAGTCCCCAGCCGAATGGTTGCACCTGATTGACAGAAAACAAGGTCCCGATTTGTATTGAGGGATATGGGCGGCTTGCAATCACGGAATATGGGTATGATGCGGAGTGCGGGCAGGACACGACATACAATCGCACGCCAAAACGCCAGTTTCGCCCGCGACGGCAGATAATGGCGCGTTTATCGGTCACAAGATAGGCAAGGTTACACAGCACATACTGGCGTTGACTGGCTTGGTGTACTGAGATTCCAATGAACATCAATGTCGCGGCACTGTATACCCAGATCGCGTCCGTGCGATTAAGCCGAGCGTCAGGATCAATGAATACCAGCGTGCTCCACATGACAATAACCCCGACAAGAATAGCAATGTGGGTTTTTCTCTCGTACCCGACGACCTCATAGAAGCGCCGCCCATAGCCGGGCACGCCGGACCATAGCAAACGCTCATCGGACTCAAGTATTTTGTCCAAGTCGGCGTGATCCAAACTTAGTATCGTGATGTTCTGCATCCGGCCGCTCCTAATCTGAATTAAAGTCTAATGCGACCTTTTTAAGCCGAGGTTGGGGCTCCGTCTCGCCGTTGGCTCCGACACGGGCCATTCTTTGCACCAGGTGCATGTCAGACGAAAGATCCCTTCCGTGCCGCGCAAAGCTGCGCTAGACCTCCCCGTCTGACCAACGGAGCCGATCCATGGACCATTTCCTCTACCGCGACGGCGCGCTTTACGCCGAGGACGTGCCCGTGGCCGAGATCGCGGCGCAGGTCGGCACACCTTTCTATCTCTACTCGACGGCCACGCTGGTCCGCCATTTTCGCCTCTTCGACGAGGCGCTGGCGGGCATGGATCATCTGATCTGCTATGCCATGAAGGCGGCCAGCAATCAGGCCATCCTGAAAACACTCGCCGCCGAAGGGGCGGGGATGGATGTGGTGTCGGGCGGTGAATACCGCCGCGCGCGGGCCGCCGGTGTGCCGGGGGAGCGAATCGTTTTCTCCGGCGTGGGCAAAACAGCAGAGGAGATCCGGCTGGCCCTGGACGGCGGCGTGCGCCAGTTCAACGTCGAATCCGAGCCGGAGATGCAGGTGCTCAGCGCTGTTGCCTCAAAAATGGGCAAAACCGCGCCGATCACGATCCGGGTCAATCCGGATGTGGATGCCAAGACCCACGCCAAGATCGCCACCGGCAAGTCCGAGAACAAGTTTGGCATCCCGATCTCGCGCGCGCGGGAGGTTTATGCCATGGCCGCCGCCCTGCCGGGGATCGAGGTGATCGGCATCGACGTTCATATCGGCAGCCAGTTGACCGAGCTAGAGCCGTTCGAGCTGGCCTATACCAAAGTGGCCGAACTGACCGAGGTCCTGCGCGCGGATGGGCATGATATCCGGCGTCTCGATCTGGGCGGGGGGTTGGGCATTCCCTATACCCGGTCGAACGAAGCACCCCCGCTGCCGCTGGATTATGGCGCGCTGATCAAACGCAATGTGGGTCATCTGGGCTGTGAGATCGAGATCGAGCCGGGTCGTCTGATCGTCGGTAATGCGGGCATTCTGGTAAGCGAGGTGATCTATGTGAAATCCGGCGAGGGGCGCGATTTCCTGATCCTTGACGGCGCGATGAACGACCTGATCCGCCCCGCGATGTATGAGGCTTATCACGACATTGTCCCGGTGATCGAGCCCGCACCGGGCACCGAACAGGCGCCCTTCGATATCGTGGGCCCGGTCTGCGAAAGTGGCGATACCTTTGCCCGGCAGCGCCTGATGCCGCCGCTGATCGCGGGGGATCTGGTGGCGTTTCGCAGTGCTGGTGCCTATGGCGCGGTAATGGCCAGCGAGTACAATTCGCGCCCGCTCGTGCCGGAGGTTCTGGTCCATGGCGATCAATTCGCGGTTATCCGCCCAAGACCGACCTTTGACGAAATGATCAATCGCGATACCATACCAGAGTGGCTATAACGCTATTCCGCGTTCAGCCACGCCGGAGATCGCAATGGGTGTATCCCAAAGGTCCGCTTCGGACCCCGTTCTGAGAAAGCTGCGCCTGCCGCTTGCGCTGACGCGTCTGGGCATGGTCGCGGAACGTGTGCTGCGCTGTTTCTGGCCTCTGTTTTCTCTGGTGATGGTGGTTCTTGCGGCCCTCATGCTGGGTCTGCACGATGCCCTGCCGGTCGAGGTCGTGTGGGCTGCGAGCGTGCTGTCGGTTCTTGCCGCACTGGTCTTTTTCGCGCTGGGCGCGCGGGCGCTGCGCTGGCCCAGCCGCATGGAGGCCTTGGCGCGGTTGGATGAAAGCCTGCCGGGCCGACCCATTCAGGCGCTGATGGACGATCAGGCCATTGGCGTGGAGGATCCCGCATCGGCCGCTGTGTGGCGCGCGCACCAGGCCCGCATGGCCAAGAAAATGGACGACGCGCGGGCGGTGAAGCCCGATCTGCGCATTGCCGAGAGGGATCCCTTCGCGGTGCGCTATGTGGCTCTTTTGGCGCTGACGGTCGCGCTTTTGTTCGGCTCCATCCTGCGGGTGGGGTCGGTTGCCGATATGGGCCCCGGCAGCGCGCAGGCCGCCGCAGGCCCCAGCTGGGAAGGCTGGGCCGAGCCACCCCGTTATACCGGGCGGCCCACGATCTATCTGCCGGATGTGGCGCCGGGAACAGTGCGCTTGCCGGAAGGCACCAGAATCACCTTGCGATTTTATGGCGAGGTCGGCGCGCTGACCTTGGCCGAAACCGTCTCGGGCCGGACCGGGGATGTCCCGTCTGCCGCGGATCCGGTGCAGGAGTTTTCGATAACCGGGGATGGTGAGATCAGCATCGACGGGCCCGGCGGGCGCGGCTGGACGGTGGATATGATCACCGACACCGCGCCGGAGATATCCGTCTCGGGTCTGGCAGAGGCGGGCGCGGTGGGTGAGATGACCTTGCCCTTCACCGCCAGCGATGACTATGGCGTGGAAATGGGCGAGGCGGTCATCACCCTTGACCTCGACGCGGTCGAGCGCCGCTATGGTCTGCTCACCGAACCGGAGCCGCGCGAATCAGTCACCGTGCCCCTGCCGATGCCGATCACTGGCGATCGCGCCATGTTCGAGGAGAACCTGATCGAGGATTTCTCGCAGCATCCTTGGGCCAACCTGCCGGTTACGATCACGCTTTCGGCGACGGACGCGGCTGGCAACCAGACGATCGCCGAAGGCGTGGCGACACCTCTGCCCGCGCGGCGGTTCTTTGATCCCCTGGCGGCCTCGATCGCCGAGCAGCGGCGCGATCTTATGTGGTCGCGCGAAAACGCGCCGCGCGTTTCGCAGGTTTTGCGTGCCGTGTCGCATCTTCCCGACGGGTTCTTCCGCTCGGAAACCGCGTATCTGCGCCTGCGCTTCATCCTTCGGCGCCTGGAGACACAGACCAGCATTGGGCTGACAGGTGAGGTGCGCGACGAGATTGCGGCCGCCTTATGGGATCTGGCCGTATTGCTGGAGGAGGGCGATCTCAGCGATGCGCTTGAGCGGATGCGCCGCGCCCAGGAGCGGCTGAGCGAAGCGATGCGCAATGGTGCTTCGGATCAGGAGATTGCCGAGTTGATGCAGGAACTACGCCAGGCCACCGATGACTATCTGCGCCAGCTATCGCGGCAGGCTCAGCAGGACGGTCAGCAGGGCGAACAAGGCCAGCAGCAACAGTCCGAAAACGCCATGCAGATGACACAGGATGATCTGCAACGGATGATGGACCGCATTCAGGAGCTGATGGAGCAAGGCCGCATGGCCGAGGCCCAGCAGGCCCTGGAGGAATTCCAGCGCATGATGGAGAATATGCGTGTCACCCAGGGACAGGGTCAGAACGGCCAATCCGAAGGGCAACGCGCCATGGAAGGTCTGGCTGAGACACTGCGCGATCAGCAGGGGCTGAGCGATCAGGCATTCCGCGATCTTCAGGAACAGTTCAATCCCGATGCTCAGGCCGGTGAGAACCAAGGCAACGAAGGCCGCAGCGGCGGTCAGGGGCGCGGTGCGGAACACAGCGGCCAGCCCGGTGAAGGCCAAGGCCAGGGTCAGGGCGACGGCAGCCAGCAGCAGGGCCAGAACGGCGGTCAGGCCGGGGACGGCGGCATGGAGCAATCGTTGGCCGAACGCCAGCGCGCCCTGCGTGATGAGCTGCGTCGCCAGCAAGGGCAACTGCCCGGTGCGGGCACCGCTGAAGGGGACGCGGCGCGAGACGCGCTTGATCGGGCCGGCCGCGCGATGGAAGGGGCCGAACAGGCCCTGCGCGAGGACGATCTGGCCGAAGCCATAGACCAGCAATCCGAAGCGATGGAGGCGCTGCGGGAAGGCATGCGGTCATTGGGCGAGGCGATGGCGCAGGAACAACAGGGCCAGCCGGGTCAGGGTATGGAAGGCGCCGATATGCGCGGCCAGAACCGCGATCCGCTGGGCCGCAATGCCGGTTCCAACGGCAATATCGGCACCGATGAAGGGCTCTTGCAGGGCGAGGATGTCTATCGCCGGGCACGTGAACTGTTGGACGAGATCCGGCGCAGATCCGGTGACGGGGAGCGACCCGATGTGGAGCTTGAGTACCTCAAGCGCCTGCTGGATCGGTTCTGAGCGCATTCCCTCCCGGCAGGGGCGGCTCGGCGCCATGGCTGAAGGTGCCGGGACAGTGTGTCGCGTGCCAGCGATAGGGCCTTTCTCCGGCAGGTTGCGGCAAGCCGTTCAGGGCAAAAACGCACCGATCTGGGTGTCGAGCCATTGTCGCGCCTGATCCACCAACAGAACATAACTGGTCAGCACAGACCCCAGTGCGGGCACCGTTTCGGCCAGTCGCGGCGCGTTCGCATATAGCAGCACCAGAAGCGTTACTACGATCAGCGGAATGGCAAAGCCTCGGGCAAAGCCGCTTTTGCGCGGCGCTTCGCCGAGATGGTCTTGCGCTCTGCCGTCGGCATGCGACCGAGTGGTCGAGGCCCGCAGGCTTGAATTGATCTCGTCGATATCGGGCAGTCGGTCCCGACGGGAGGCCTTGGCCGCTGCGGCGGCTGCGGCCACAGCCTCTTCGACGCTGGTGTCCTGCTCGGATCCGCGCAGCCGATCCATCCGGTCGCGCGCCTGGCGGGCCCTGCGTTCGGCATCGTCTGTTGTGTCGTCAAGGCCCAGATCGGGTTGGGTTTCCAAACCTGTCGCTTCCTCGGCGCGCAAGCGGGTTTCGTGTTCGGCCTCTTCTTGCAGGACGCTGGTGACCTCGGGATCCAGGCTGCGCGGCGCACGGGGCTCGGGCGTTTCTGCCTTGTCGACAGGAAGCTGATCGGGCAGCGCAGTTTCCTCAGGCTTGGGCATTTCCGCTGGCGCTTCGCCCAGATCATCCAGGGTGCTGCGCAGCTCATCCGGATCTGGCCCGACACCCTCGATCGGCGCGGCATCGGCATGCGGCTGAAACCAGGTGGTGCCGCAATTGGAGCATTGAACATCCCGCCCATCCTGCGGGATTACGTCATCCGGAACTTCGTATTGCGCGCCGCAATTGGGACATGTCAGCCGCATCCTGCCCTCTCGTTACAAAACACCTGTTCTGTGTGCCCGTTCTTTTCTTTTGCCTAAGCATATGTTTTCCAAGGCGAAGAAAAAAGCGGTAATTCAAACCCGGTATTTTGGCGTTGCCAATCTGCCCATCATGCATTGAAACGCCCGGGCCGCTGAGGCACAAGACTGCAAGATCTTTAAGGACGTCAATACCGTGATCGAGCTGGAAAACGTGGCCTACAGCTATGGCGGGGGGGAGCTTTTGAGCGATATCTCGGTGCGGTTGCAACCGGGGTCGTTCCATTTCCTCACCGGACCGTCGGGGGCAGGTAAGACCACACTGCTCAAACTGTGCTACGGTGCGCTCCTGCCGACGGCGGGGGTGCTACGCCTGTTCGAGACCGATCTGCGCGGGCTCGACCGGGATCAGGTGGCGCTGATGCGGCGGCGGATCGGCGTGGTTCATCAGGATTGCCGGTTTCTGGATCATCTGCCTCTGGCCGATAACGTGGCACTTCCTTTGATGGTGTCGGGGCGTGAAGTGGCGCAAGAGGCCGCGAACCTTGCCGAATTGCTGGCCTGGGTCGGTCTCACCAATCGGGCCGATGCGCGCCCGCCGGAACTGTCGGGGGGTGAACGCCAGCGCGCGGCATTGGCGCGTGCGCTGATCATGTCGCCGGATGTAATCCTGGCGGACGAGCCGACGGGCAATGTCGACTGGGAGATGTCGCAACGGTTGTTGCAATTGTTGGTTGAGCTGAATCGCATGGGCAAGACCGTGTTGATCGCCAGCCATGACTTGCAACTGATCCGATCAGCCAAGACACAGGTGCAGGCGCGGGTATTGCGTATCTCGAACCGTCGATTGCAACTGGCGGGGGCGGATCTCTGATGTGGGTGGCGGTCAAAGGATGGCTTGCGTCGGATGGACAAGCGGACCGGGTGGTGCCACCCACCGGGTTCACCGCGAACCTGACGGTTTTTGCCTCCGCCGCGATGGCCTTCCTGGCGGTGTTTGCTCTGGCGCTGTCGCTGGCGGCGGGCCGATTGGCGGATCGCTGGGCCGAGGAGTTGGCACGAAGTGCCACATTGCGGATCAGCGCTCCCGCCGAGCAGATGGCCACCCAGACCGAAGCGGCGCTCCGGGTGCTGCGTCAGACACCGGGCGTGGCCAGCGCACGTGCGTTGAGCCAGGAGGAACAGGCGGCCCTTCTTGCGCCCTGGTTCGGTGCCGAGTTGCCCCTGGATCAATTGCCTGTGCCACAGCTGATCGAGGTGATTGAGACCGCTCAGGGCTATGACACGGCGGGGTTGCGGTTGCGGCTGTCGGCCGAAGTGCCTGGGGCGGTTCTGGACGATCACACACGCTGGCGCAGACCCTTGGTGGAGGCCGCGGATAGCCTGCGGCGGCTTGGTCTGTTGTCGATCCTGCTGATCACCGGGGCAATGGCGGCGATGATCACGCTGGCGGCCAACGCGGCCCTGGCCGCGAACGGCCAGGTGATCGAGGTGTTGCGGCTGGTTGGTGGACAGGATCGCTTTATCGCGCGCGCTTTTGTCCGGCGCTTTACCCTGCGCGCCCTGATCGGAGGTTGCGTTGGCATGGCGTTGGGCGTTCTGGGCATGGCGCTCTTGCCGCAAAGCGCGGATCAGGGCGGATTTCTGACCGGTCTGAGCTTTCAGGGTGCGGGCTGGCTGTTCCCGCTGGCGATCCCCGCATTGGGCGCCGCGGTAGCCTTTGCCGCAACCCGCTATGCGGCGGGGCGGGTCTTGAAGGGGCTGAGCTGATGCCGCATCCGCTGCGCTGGGTGATATCGCTGGTCTTCGTGATCCAGATTTATCTGGCGATGCTGGTGATCGGTCTGATCTTTGCACCCTATGCGCTGATCTCGCGCGAGGGAGCGTTCAAGGCCTGCAAAACCTATTGCCGATGGGTGTTCTGGACCGCGCGTTGGATGGTGGGCATTCGCACCGAAGTCCGGGGAGAGGTGCCGACCGGCGAAGTGATGATCGCAGCCAAGCACCAATCCTTTCTGGATATCATGATGATTTTCAACGCCGTTCCACGCGGAAAGTTCATCATGAAACGCGAACTCCTTTGGACGCCGATCATCGGCATCTATGCCAAGCGGTTGGGCTGTGTCCCGGTGGATCGGGGCAAGCGGGGTGCCGCAATCGCCAAGATGGTGCGCGACGTGGCGAAGGAGTTTTCCGATCCCGGGCAGTTGATCATCTACAGTCAGGGCACCCGTGTGGCGCCGGGCGTGAGACAACCGTATAAGGTGGGCACCGGCATTCTCTATCAGGAACTGTCTCAGGTCTGCGTGCCGGCGGCGACGAATGTGGGCCTGTTCTGGCCGCGGACCGGGGTGTTGCGGAGCCCCGGCCTTGCAGTGGTCGAGTTTCTCGAACCGATCCCGCCCGGACGGGATCGCAAGGTATTCATGGCCGACCTGGAAAAGGCGGTCGAGGCGCGATCGGATGCGCTGATGGTTGAAGCGGGGTTTGAACCGAATGGACTTCATCAACACGGTTGAGGATTTGGCGGCGCTCTATGGCACGCCCGCCTCCGCCTCGCAACGCAAGGTCGCGCGGCATCTGACACCGCTTTACAGGCGCTGGATCATGGCCTCGCGGTTCTGTGTGCTCACCACGGTTGGGCCAGAGGGCACCGACGGCAGCCCGCGCGGCGATGACGGTCCGGTGGTTCTGGAACTGGATCCGGGAACGCTGGCCATGCCAGACTGGCGGGGCAATCAACGCCTGGACTCGTTGCGGAACGTGGTGACCGATGGGCGCGTGTCGCTGATGTTTATGGTGCCAGGATCCAGCACGGTTGTGCGGGTCAACGGGAAGGCGCGGGTGACGGCGGATGCCGAGTTGCGGACTCGGTTCGAAAGGACGGGGCGAGTGCCCGCGACCGTGATCGTCATCACCATTTCGGAGGTCTATACGCAATGCGCCCGCGCGGTGATTCGCGCGGACCTCTGGGCGCGTGATGATACCGCGGGACTTCCAACCGCGGGAGAGATCCTGGCGGAGATGACAAATGGCGAAGAGGGCGGAGTGCTCTATGACACCGCATGGCCCGCACGCGCCGCGAAAACCATGTGGTAGCTTGATCCACTAGGGTCTGTTGAGATTCATCGAGAGTTGATCAGTGCTGCACATGCGTAGATCATGGCGGCGAAACTGGTGTCTGTCTTGTCAGATCGCATTGCGATGCGGCGGAAGTCTTTTAGATTACAAAAGAAATTTCTAACCAAATGCCCCCAACCAACATCACAAGGGCCAATCCAAAGGGTGTCCCTTTGCACGTGC
>NZ_JAAWWD010000063.1 GCF_021404545.1 Aestuariivita sp. | reverse complement strand
CGAGTGTTTTGTCTTGGGTTTGGGGGGGGCCGGCCCCCCCGCCGGGCCCCCCCCGCCGGTTTTTGAAAGAGAAAAAGAAAGGACGGGGCCCCTCTTGCTTCTTCTGGCCTTAAATATTCCCAGGGTTTGGGACAGCGTCCCAAGGCCCGTGCGGCCGCGCACAAATAGAATAGAATGCGGCGCAGCCGCTCCGGTCGGGCAAGCCCATGGGCGCTCAGGTTGGACAGATGCGCGCGCGGCGAGGGATCCGGCGCACCTCCCGCTCGGTCACGATCATGTCGAGCGGCTGGTCTGTCGGCTCGACAGGGATGGTCTGCATCTCCTGAGCGGTATAGGCGAAACCGATGGCCAGCGTCGCGCGCCGCGCGCGCAGACCTTCCAGTGTGCGATCGTAAAATCCCCCGCCATAGCCCAGACGCCCGCCTGAGCTGTCAAACCCCACCAGCGGGACGATCAGGATCTCCGGCTCGATGACTTCGTGAACCAGCGGAATCCGCGCACCGAACGGCCCCTCCGTCATCGGCGCGTCCGGTTCCCACCGGCAAAACCGCAAGGGCTGCCCCGTACCCTGAATGACCGGCACGCCCACGGGGCCGTGCGCCGCTGCCTCGGCCATTGCGGGCAGTGGATCGATCTCTGTCCGAATCGGCATGTATCCGGCCAGCGGCACGCCCCGATATCCCGCCAGCACCCCCGACAGGAGCGCCGCCATCCCGGGCGCCTGCGAGGCATGGGCCGCCTTGCGACGCCCGAATGCCAGCTTGCGCAGGGCGGCCTTTGCAGTCGCCGACCCGCTCACAGCAGCACCACTGCCGCAAGACCCAGAAACGCAAAAAAGCCCACCACATCCGTGACCGTGGTCACAAACGCCCCCGAAGCCAGCGCCGGATCGACCCCAATACGGTCGAGCAGGACCGGGATCACCGTCCCGGCAAACCCCGCGACCACCAGATTGATCACCATCGCCGCCGCGATCACATATCCCAATGCCAAAGACCCGAACCAGATCCAGCCCACGACGCCCATCACAATGGCAAAGATCATGCCATTGATCACGCCCACCAAAACCTCGCGCCGGATCACCCGCCACACATTCGATCCCGTCAGATCCTTGGTGGCAATCGCGCGCACCGCCACCGTGAGCGATTGGGTCCCGGCATTGCCGCCCATGGAGGCGACAATCGGCATCAACACCGCCAGCGCCACGATCTGACCGATTGCGGCATCGAATTGCGCGATCACCAGGGACGCCAGGATTGCCGTCACCAGATTGACCGCCAGCCAGGGAAACCGCCGCCGCGTCGTGCTGATCACCCGATCAGCCAGCGAGCTTTCTTCTCCCACACCGGCAAGCCGCAGGATATCCTCCTCATGCTCCTCATCCAGCACGATCATCGCATCATCGATGGTGATCACCCCGACCAGACGGCCCTCTTCATCCACAACCGGGGCCGAGATCAGGTGATACTGGTTGAAGGCATAGGCAACCTCACCCTCGTCCTGGGTGGCGGGGATGACCTGAAAGAGGTCTTCGGTCAGGTCGCCGAGCGCCACTTCGCGGCGCGAACGCATGAGCTGTCCCAGGGTGACGTTGCCCACAGGGTGCAGCCGCGGATCCACCAGCACCACATGATAGAAATGCTCCGGCAGGTTGTCCGAGCTGCGCAGGAAATCGATCGTCTCGCCCACCGTCCAGTGTTCGGGGGCCATCACGACCTCCCGCTGCATCAGGCGGCCGGCAGAATACTCAGGATATGCCAGGGATTGCTCGACCGCGATCCGGTCTGCCTCCTCAAGCGCATCGAGGATCGCTTCCTGCTGCGGCTCGCCCAGATCCTCCACCAGATCGACGACATCGTCGCTTTCAAGTTCCCGCACCGCGTCTGCCAGAACCTGGGGCCTGAGGACGGAAATCACCTCTTCGCGGATGCTTTCGTCCAGCTCTGACAGGATGTCGCCATCGAACTCGCGATCGTAAAGCCGGATCAGTCGGATCCGGTCATAGGCGTTGATCTGCTCCAGAATATCGGCAATGTCGGCGGCATGGAGCGGCTCCATCAGCGCGGTCAGCTGAGCCTTGTCCTCCATATCCACCGCAAAAAGGATCGCGGCAATCGCCTTGCGGTCCAGGGCATAGGTGGCATCATCCGCGCCGGTCTCTGGCTCTGTTGCGATGTCATCTCTATTCATGCCTGCCCCCGGGAGTGGCCTTGGGTCCGACAGAGGTGACGCAAAAGAGAAGGTCCTGTCGGAAAACAATGAAAATGCGCCGATTTACCGGCGCTCCTGTCCCGGCTAGTGTGTTGCGCGCCCTGACGCAAGCGGGCAGCGCAAAAAACCACAAGGGCATTCTGGATGACGGCGCCATTCATTCTCAAAGGTAAGGTCCTGTCGTTCACCGGCAACCCGTTTCAGGACGATCCCGGCGCGGCGGTCCGGCTCGACGAGGCGCTTGTGGTCGATCAGGGCCGGATTGTCGCGATCGGCACGCTCTCCGAAATGCGCGCGGCCTCTCCCAGCGCCGGGATCGAGGATCACGGCGACCATGTCCTGATGGCAGGCTTTGTGGATGCCCATGCGCATTACCCGCAGACCGCGATCATCGCCAGCTGGGGCAAGCGGCTGATCGACTGGCTGGACAGCTATACCTTTCCCGAAGAGATGCGCTTTGCCGATCCCGCCTATGCCGCCCGGATCGCTGCACGCTATCTCGATCTGACGGCCGCGGCCGGGACGACCACGGTCTGCTCGTATTGCACCATCCACCCGGCAAGCGTGGAGGCGTTCTTTGCGCAGGCCAAGGCGCGTGGGCAGCGGGTCGTCGCAGGCAAGACCTGCATGGACCGCAACGCGCCCAAGGGGCTGCGCGACAATGCCCAAAGTGCCTATGACGACAGTCTTGCGCTGCTGGAGCGCTGGCACGGTCGCGACCGGCTGTCCTATGCGATCACGCCCCGGTTTTCGCCCACCTCCACCCCCCAACAGCTCGACGCGCTGGGCGCGCTCTGGGCCGAACATCCCGACTGCCTGATGCAGACCCACCTGAGCGAACAGACCGATGAGATTGCCTGGGTCAAGGAGCTTTTCCCCAATGCGCGTGACTATCTCGAGACCTATGAGGCCCATGGGCTACTGGGTGAAAACGGCCTTTACGGGCACGCCATCCATCTGAACCCCCGCGAGCGCGATCGCCTGCGGGAGGTGGGAGCGGCGGTGATCCACTGTCCGACATCCAACACATTTATCGGATCGGGCCTCTTTGACATGGCAGGGCTGATCTCTCAGGGGCATCGCGTGGGGTTGGCCACCGACACCGGAGGCGGGTCGTCCTTTTCAATGCTGCGCAGCATGGCCGCGGCCTATGAGATTGGCCAGTTGCGCGGTACCGCACTGCATCCCGCGCAGCTTTTGTGGCTGGCGACGGTGGGATCGGCACGCAGCCTGCGGATGCAGGATCAGATCGGCAATCTGGCCGTCGGGGCGGAGGCAGACATCATCGCCCTCGATCTCGCCTCCACTCCGGCCATTGCGCAGCGCAGCGCCGAGGCTGAGGATCTGTGGGAAGCGATCTTTCCCACGATCATGATGGGCGACGACCGCGCCATCGCGCAGGTCTGGATCAACGGTCAACCCGGTTCATTTTCTGGCACAGAAAATGATTAGAAACTGACACAGTTTCTGGACCCGGCACGGCACGACGCGCCCCATTTTCTGGGTCAGAAAATGGCCAGAAACTGTGTCAGTTTCTGATCGGGCCCATGTTCAACACCCTGGACGCCCCAGCACCATCACCCAAAGCGCCCCATCGGCGCGGGCCAATCCCATCTCGGTCGCCCGCCGGTCCAGCATGTTGCGCCGATGCCCGTCCGAGGCTGTCCACCCCGCCATCGCTTCCGCTCCGCTGCGCTGACCCTTCGCTATATTCTCGGCAATGAAACAAAACCCGTAGCCCTTGTCTCTGGCCCGCTCCGCCAATGTGCTGCCGTCGCTGCCGATGTGAGAGAAAAACCCGGCCCGCGCTATATCCCGCGCGTGCCCTTCGGCGACCCGTTCCAACCTCTCGGAATAGACCAGCGGTGCGCGGCCTGCCTCGCTCCGCTGCGCATTGACATCCGCAAGCACGCCCGGATCGGCCAGTGCGCCAGGGGCCAGCAGGATGGCCGTCATGACCGCCAGTTTTCTCAAGGATCGCATCGTGCCTACACCTCCTCCGCCAGCCGCGCCGCCAACCGGTTTTGCCGCTCGACCAGCTTTGGGAGATCGACCGTCAACACCTGTCCATCGCGCACGATCTGCCGCCCCTCGACAAATAGGTGACACACCTTCTGAGGTCCCGCCATCAGCAGCGCGGCAGGGTCCCAGCTTCCCGCAGTTTCAACTCCCGACACATCCCACAGCGCAAGGTCTGCCCGCTTGCCCACGGCAATCTGCCCGCAATCGTCGCGCCCCAGCACCTGTGCCCCACCGCGCGTTGCAATCTCCAGCGCCTCACGCGCGCTCATCGCGGTCGCGCCATGCGCCACCCGCTGCAACAGCATGGCCTGCCGCGCCTCTGCCATCATGTTTCCCATGTCATTGCTGGCCGAGCCGTCCACCCCCAGACCGACCGGCACGCCCGCATCCCGCATTGCCCGCACCGGCGCGATGCCACTGCCCAGACGACAGTTCGAGCATGGACAATGCGCCACCCCTGTTCCGGTTCGCGCGAACAACTCGGTCTCGGCCCGATCGAGCTGGACACAATGGGCATGCCAGACATCCGCCCCGACCCAGCCCAGATCCTGCGCGTATTGACCCGGGCGGCAGCCGAACCGGGCCTGGCTATAGGCGATGTCCTCGGCGTTTTCGGCCAGATGAGTGTGCATCATCACGCCCTTGTCGCGCGCAAGCTGAGCCGCGTCGCGCATCAGGTCCCGGCTGACCGAAAACGGCGAACATGGCGCCACACCGACGCGCAGCATCGCGCCGTGCGAGGGGTCGTGAAAGGCATCGATCACCCGGATCATATCCTCCAGAATGTCGGCCTCCCGCTCTACCAGCGCATCGGGGGGCAGCCCACCATCGCTCTCTCCGATGCTCATGGCGCCGCGGGTTGGATGAAACCGGAGCCCCACCTCGCGCGCCGCGTCGATCGTATCCTCCAGCCGCGCGCCATTTGGGTAGAGATAGAGGTGATCCGCGCTCAGCGTACATCCCGAGAGCGCCAGCTCCACCAGCCCAACCTGAGCCGAGACAAACATCTCCTGGGGTCCGAACCGTGCCCAGATCGGATAGAGCGTCTGCAACCAACCAAAGAGCAGCGCGTCCTGACCGCCTGGCACCGCCCGGGTCAGGGTCTGATACAGATGATGATGCGTGTTGACCAAACCGGGTGTCACCACCAGGCCGCGCGCATCGATGACCTCGGCCTGGCCGACCTCAAGGCCTTTGCCCAAAGCCGCGATCTGCCCGTCCGAGACCCGGATATCCACACCGCGCAACTCTCGGCGCCGGTCATCCATGGTCAGCACGGTCTGCGCGTTTCGGATCAAAATATCGGGCATGGCTCACACCTTTTTCGCACACGACCCTTTTTCGGTGTGACATCCGGGCATCCCCGGATCCGCGCGACAGGAAGGACTCGCGCCGACACCCGCAGTCTAGAGGCGCCGGTCGCGCTCTGGCAAGTCAGTCCGCAAACGGGCGCAACAGGGCCAACGCCGCCGCGTGAACCGCCGCATTGGCGGCCGCCACGACCTGACCGCCGGCCTGCGCCGGACCGCCGGCCCAATCGGTCACAATGCCGCCCGCCGCCTCGACCACGCCCATCGGTCCTTGAATATCATAAGCCTGCAATCCGGCCTCGATCACCAGATCGACCTGACCGGCCGCCAGCAGCGCATAGGCGTAGCAATCCATGCCATACCGCACGAGCCTGACCTTATCCGCCACGGCCTCGAACCCCTGGCGATCCCGGTCCCGCCCCACTTCGGGGAAGGTGGTAAAGAGTGTCGCCGCGCCCAGATCCCCGGTGCCGCGCACGCGGATCTGCCGCGACCCCTGAGGTCCGCGCAAGAACGCGCCCGAGGCATCCCCCCAGAACCGCTCTCCGATATAGGGTTGGTCGATCATCCCCAAGGACGGGGCCGCGCCATCGGAGCTGAGCGCGATCAACACACCCCATGTGGGCGTGCCGCTGATGAACCCGCGTGTCCCATCAATCGGGTCCAGAACCCAACTGCGCCCCGAAGGACCGCGGGACTGGCCAAACTCCTCGCCCCAAATCCCATCCTCGGGACGGTGACGGGCCAGAATATCCCGCATCGCGGCCTCGGCCGCGCGATCGGCTTCGGTAACCGGATCGAACCCGGCGCTGTCTTTGTTGTCAGACACGAGGGTTGCTGCACGAAAATACGGCAAAATGACCGTGCGCGCTGCATCGGCAAGCGTATGGGCCAGGTTAATATCCGACAAAGGTCTGTCACTCATACTCGCTCCTGTGCCACTGACATGTCAGCAGCGCAAGAGACCAGAGCAGCGACCCTTGGCTGGCGCCGCAGGGTCAGGCCACGTCGCTGAGAACGCGTGCAAGTTCGAACAGGCGTTTGCGCTGGTTCTCGGGGATCGCGTAATAGGAGCGCACCAAATCCAGTGCTTCCTTGTCGCCCAAAAGATCGGTCGGCACCCCAGGCTGCCCCTGAGATCCCGCTGTCGCCTCTTCATCGAGCCCTTCAAAGAAGAAACTGACCGTCACGTCCAGCGCATCCGCAATGTCCCAAAGCCGCGAGGCGCTGACCCGGTTCGCACCGGTTTCATACTTCTGGATCTGCTGGAACTTGATGCCGACCTTTTCGGCAAGCTGCTGCTGGGTCATGCCAATCAACCATCGGCGATGCCGGACACGTTTTCCCACGTGCACGTCAACTGGGTGAGCCATTCTTTACCTCCGTCACAGACGTCTCTACCTGATCGTACAGCTGAGCTTTTTGCGGCCTGTAAAACTGTACCTTGATCAAACCTCTTTTATCACCACAGCTGCCCCCAATAGAGCCTGTGCAGCGCATCCGGACAGTAGTCCAATTATCAAGTTGAATACAACATTTATGATTCACCGCCGACGGGCAATCGGGGCACATGGTTAATGGATCATTGCCAATTGCCTGTCGATGCCGTCGGCGATGCCGCATAAGGATCTGCGTTTGCGCCGCGTGTTTCGCGACGTCACGGCGGCCTTTCCCGGTTTGACATACAAGCCCGAAATCCGGCTAATTGCGGTGAAAACAGGGAAAATAACATGCTTGCTTACCATATCGCCAAGGTCGGGGATGCACCGGCGCTGACCGAGATCGCCACGCCGGAACCGGGTCCCGCAGAGGTGCGTCTGACGATCCGTGCCTGCGGTCTCAATTTTGCCGATCTTTTGATGCAATCGGGTACCTATCAGGACACGCCCGACGCCCCGTTCACCCTTGGCATGGAGGTTGCGGGCGAGGTTGACGCGGTGGGGGATTCGGTCTCGGGCATCGAGATCGGGGACCGTGTCGCGGTTTTCGGCGGCTCTGGCGGGCTGGCCCAACACGGGGTCTTCGATGCACGCCGGGTCGCGACCCTGCCCGATGAAATGAGCTTTGAACATGCGGCGGCCTTTCAGGTTGCCTATGGCACCAGCCACGTGGCGCTCGCGTATCGCGCGCGGCTCAAGCAAGGCGAAACGCTGGTCGTGCTGGGAGCCGCCGGTGGCGTCGGTCTGACGGCCGTTGAGATCGGCAAGTTGATGGGCGCCAACGTGATCGCGGTGGCCCGCGGCGCCGACAAGCTGGAGATCGCGCGCCGCGCAGGCGCAGATCATCTGATTGAGGCCGAGATCGAAGACCTGCGCGGCGCGATCAAGGCGCTAGGCGGCGCCGACGTGGTCTATGATCCGGTGGGCGGAGACGCATTCAAGTCTGCATTCCGGGCCTGCAACCCCGAGGCGCGCATCCTCACCATCGGGTTTGCAAGCGGCGATGTACCATCCATTCCGGCCAATCACCTGCTGGTCAAGAACATCTCGGTTCTGGGGTTCTATTGGGGCGGCTATATGGGGTTCAAGCCTGAGGTCATCCTGTCCAGCCTGAAAACACTCACCGACTGGTATGTGGACGGCAAGCTGAAGCCCCATATCAGCCATACCTTGCCGCTGAGCGAAGTGGCGCAGGGCATGGAACTGCTGCGCAGCCGCAAATCAACCGGTAAGGTGGTGATTGTACCTTGATCAACTTACCGGCGTAACAGGCTGCAATCCTGTGTGTTTTCCGACCGGAAATCGCCGCGGACGCGCGCCGTGCCGAAACCCCGAGCGGCCCATATCCCGGCGTTGCGCTATGCGGTCAACAACGCCTCGTCCCCGGTTTTCGAGCCGGTCCGATAGGTGGTGCGGATCAACTCCCGCAACGCATTGGCCACCGGGTTTTCGGTCCGCTCCATGTAAAGGACGATCCGCGTCTCTCCAGGATCCGGCAGCGCGCCGCCATGGTCGATTGTCGTGGTCTGGCGCGGATAGACCCCTTGAATGACCGCCGAGATCGCCAGATCCGCGCTCAGCATCGCCTCCACCGCATTGTCGAGGTCGGATTCCACGGCCATCTCCCAGGGTTGATGGGCCGCCTCCAGCCGCCGCAACACATCGGTGCGGAAAATACAGTTGGAGCAAAAGGCCACCGGCAACGGGTGACGTTTCCAGGCCTGCCCGTCCAACGCGCCAATCCACACCAGCGGCAGACGCACCAACACCTCGCCACCGGGCCCGGCCTGTTCTTCGGTGGTCAGGATCACATCGCATTGCCCGCGCCCGAACATCTCGCGCAGTTTGCGCGTGGGCGCCGAGATCAGCCGCACCTGCATGCGCGGAAAATCCATCGCAAACCGTCTGAGGATGTGCGGCACATAGGGGTAAATGATGTCATGCGGCACGCCCAGCGTGATCTCGCCTTCATATTCATTGGCCGTCAGACGTCCCCAGGCTTCGTCATTCAGTTCTAGAATGCGGCGGGCATAGCCCAAAAGCTGCTCACCCGCCGCTGTCAGCGCGATGCCGCGACCGGTCCGATCCAAGAGCGGAATGCCGAGGTTCTCCTCCAGCCGTTTCAACTGCATCGAGACCGCCGACTGCGTCAGATGCAGGAACCCCGCCGCCCGGGTGACGCCGCCGCTGTCAGCGACCGCGACAAAGGATCTGAGCGTGGTGATGTCTAGATTTCGCATTGATCACAAACCTTGATTGATGGCCTCACAAACATTCGTTTTTAAAATACACCACAGGGCGCCATATAGATCAAGGAAATTGATGAAAGAGCGATCACGCATCAACAACTCAGAAAAGGACGCACCCCATGACCTATACCGCCTCGCACTCTGCCGCCTTCCGCCGCCCCGCCCGCCGCCGCATCGGTTTGTCGACCGTCCTGGCCGCCTGGCGTTCGCGCCAACAGCTCAAGGTTCTGGACGACCGCGCATTGGCCGATATCGGTCTGACACGGTCCGAGGCGCAGGCAGAAGCCAGCCGCCCGATCTGGGATGTGCCCGCCACCTGGCGCAACTGAGATACACCGCCCGCGCCCAAATCACGCCCGCGCGGGCGGATTGCGCCGAATTATCCGCAGAATCCTGAGGGAAATACTTGAAAAAGGTGACTCCGTTGCCGATATTTAGCACGAGAGCCGCCGGTATCCTCCGGCGGTGTGTATAACGTCGTATTATGGAGACCTTGAATGGCTGAATTCGACACAATCCGGACTGCCGCTGGCGCGCGCGCTGCCCAGATTGATGAGGGGCTGCGTGCACATATGAATAAGGTCTACGGCACGATGTCCGTAGGCATGCTGATGACCTTTGCCGTGGCCTGGGCCGTTGGAACGAGCCCTGCCCTGCTGTCGGTCTTCTATAACCCTGTGACGGGCTCGCCCAATATCCTGGGCTGGATCCTGATGTTCGCCCCGCTGATCATGGTGTTCGCCTTTGGCGCCGCCATCAACCGTCTATCGGCTGCGGGCGCGCAA
This sequence comes from Aestuariivita sp., assembly GCF_021404545.1. Classification (GTDB taxonomy): domain Bacteria; phylum Pseudomonadota; class Alphaproteobacteria; order Rhodobacterales; family Rhodobacteraceae; genus Aestuariivita. Next base: position 94,647 of record NZ_JAAWWD010000063.1, on the reverse strand, counting down.
CTCTTCTTCTATGCCTTCGCCTCGGTGATGGGCTTGTCGATCGCGTGGATTTTCCAGGCCTTCACCGGCATGTCGATCGCGCAGGTCTTTCTGATCACCTCAATCGCCTTTGCGGGGCTGTCGCTCTGGGGCTATACCACCAAAAAGGACATCTCCGGCTGGGGGTCCTTCTTGATCATGGGCGTGATCGGTCTTGTGATAGCGATGATCGTCAACATCTTCCTGGGCTCGCCCGCGATCATGTTCGCGATCTCGGTCCTGGGTGTGCTGATTTTTGCAGGCCTCACCGCCTATGACACGCAAAACATCAAAAACACCTATCTGGCGCACGCCGCGCATGGCGATCAGGAATGGATGGGCAAAGCCGCGATCATGGGCGCGCTGAGCCTCTATATCAACTTCATCAACATGTTCATGATGCTGCTGTCGCTTTTCGGCAATCGAGAATAAGCATAGCGCGCCATATGAAACACGCAGAAAGCCGATCTGAAAGGGTCGGCTTTTTTCTTGGGCCGATGCTGCGATCTTGACGCCATACCGGGATGGTCCATGCGCGGAAGATCCCACCCGCAGACCGATACCCCCCCTCCCATGCCATGATCCTACGGCTGCTCCAGACGCTGACGCATCCGCATGCACGGAAATGTAATGCCAGGGGCCAGCGGAACCTCCATCGGCCCCTCTCCGGCAAAGCCCATCGCCTCGTAAAAGCGCACGGCCGTCAGGGTGGCCCAGCACTCCATCTCACGCAGACCCGCCGCTGACGCGATTCGCAGCGCATGACCCACAAGGCGGCGCGCGATTCCACGGCGCTGCAAGCGGTGATCGGCCACCACATGGCGGATATGGCCACGGTGGCGCAGCTGGCGGTCCACAGACCAGCCTCCTGCCCCGATAATCTCGCCCTGCGCATCTTCGGCCACATAATAGGTGCCCGACCCAAGCAGCGCGGGCTGTGCGCGGCTGATCAAGGGCAAGGCCGTCACCAAAACCGATGGAGGATAGTCCCGCTTGAGCAGACGCGGATAGCTGCCCGCCAATAGCGCATCGACCGCAGCAAGATCGGCAGGAGTGCTCGCACGGACATGACGGACAGGACCCGCGGCAGGTATCAGCTTATCCACCATTTCCAGACCCTTCCGTTCTTGGTTGTCAATCACCGTCCCCGTGCAAAGCAAAAGGGGGCCACGCAATGACGTGACCCCCTTCAAATTCTGTCGATCTGGAAACGGCTTACTTGATCTTGCCTTCCTTGTACTCGACATGTTTGCGGGCCACCGGATCGTACTTCCGTACCGACATCTTTTCGGTCATGGTACGTGCGTTCTTCTTGGTCACATAAAAGTGGCCGGTGCCAGCGGTCGAGTTCAGACGGATCTTGATCGTCGTCGGTTTCGCCATGATGTCTCTCCTGCATCCAAAAGGGTGCGCCTTTTGGGGAATTTCTCTGAGCGCCTGCTTGTACCCGGCTCGGAGCCCGAGTCAAGCCAGATTAGTGCCTTCCCGGACCCGGGTGTGAACGTCACTCTCCCAAGGGCGCATAATTGCGGTTTGCGGTCAGATCGCGCGACAGAATGATGATCGCGGCCACCTGCCCATCCTCGCCAAAGACCGGGGTCATGTTCAAGGCCCAAAGGCGGTCCTGCCCGTCGACGGTTTCGCGCGGCAGCTCGCAATAGATGTGGCGGCCCTGGGTCGTGAGATCCAGCGCCTCCTCCAGCGCGGGGCGCGTGGGGGCCGGCCAATAGGCGCTCCAGACCGTGTCGCGCACTTCGGCCAGAGAGCCGCCCATCAATTCATCCAGCCCGATCTGGTTCACAAACAGAATACGGCCATCCACCGACAGGATTTTTACGCAATCCGACGTGGCCTGGATCATCGACACCAGAAAGGACGGCGCGACAAAACCGAGAACGTCCAGGATTTCCTCGTCCCGGCCCGGTGGCACCAGGCGTTCCAGCAATCTGACCTTCATCGCGGTCCCCCTCTTCGCGCAAAGCGATGTGACGCACAATAGCGTCGGATTGAACGTACAATATAAAGTATATGCCCGATACATTTTATTTTAGCGCAGATTTCAGGCACGGCGAGAGGAAAGTCGCCTTCTCTGCCATAGCGTGCACATCGGGCCAAACCAGCAGCGACCGCCCCCATTCGATCTGCGCCGCCGAGCGCCGGAGCTTTGCTGTGACTGTGACAGGATCTCCGGCTTTCGCACACCGCTCTGTCCTATCCCAAAAGGGATCTCTTACCGGCGGTCCATCGAACGCCCCGTCCCGCCGCATCATGCGGCATCGGACGAACACCCCGTCAATTCAGCGCGGCGGGGCGACGACGGCCTGACCCAGGGCTCTGGGCCGGTCAGATAGGCTGCGCGGAAGGCCTGTAAGCCGGATTCTGTGTCGAGCGGGCGAACCCGCCCGATGATGACCATTCCTCTGGATCGCGCGGTTGCCCGCGGATCTCAAGCTGCCGACCCGACCCCTCTCGGCTAAAGCGGGCCTAGCGGCGGTACCGGCCTGGGCCGACCTGCCCGCGCGGGGGTCCTATTTGGCATTGCTCCCGGTGGGGCTTGCCGTGCCGCGCCTGTTGCCAGACGCGCGGTGGGCTCTTACCCCACCGTTTCATCCTTACCGGCCCATGGGCAGGCGGTTTCTTTTCTGTGGCGCTGTCCATCGGGTTGCCCCGTCCGGGCGTTACCCGGCACCGTTGCTTTAGGGAGTCCGGACTTTCCTCGAAGGGCACGCCCCCCGCGGCCATCCGACCTTCCGCGCAGGATGTCACGTACGCATCGACGCCCCGTCGGTCAAGCCCGCCAGATGCCAGGAGGGGCCGACAAAACGGTTTCGCCGAAACCTTTTCACCCCAGCCCCCGCAGAATCGCATAATCGGCCTTACACGCCGCCCCCTGTCCCCATGGGCGGTGGCGCAACCGAAAGGCGGCAAGCCGATCCTCGACCGATGCCTGCCCCGAATAGCCCGCCCGGACCAACAACGTCTCAAGCGGTTCGTGGATCTCTGCTGTCTCGACAGGGGTCGGGCGCGCCAGCCCTCCACGCGCCAGCCGCGCCCAGTCGAACCGAGGGCCAGGATCCCGTTTGCGCCCCGGCGCCATGTCGGAATGCCCGATCACACCCCGCGGTGCGATTGACCAACGCGCCAATAGGCCCGTCAGCAAGCCTTCCAGCGCGGTCATCTGGGGCTCGGCGAAGGGTTCGCCCCCTCGGTTGTCCAGCTCCACCCCGATCGAGCGTGAGTTGAGATCCGCAAACCCGCACCATGATCCAACCCCCGCATGCCAAGCGCGATCCTGCTCGCGCACCAACTGCCAAAGGCGCCCGTCCCGTGCGATCAGATAATGTGCGGAAACCTCGGCCTGCGGATCGCAGAGCCTCTCCAACGCGGCCTCGGCGCTCACCATGGCCGTATAGTGGAGAATGACGAAAGCGGGCCTTCCCCCATCACGACGCGGCCCGAAATTCGGCGAAGGGTGCCAGATCGGCTGAAGGATGCGGCTCAGTTTTGCACCGCGGCACGGAATGGGGCCGGATCCCAGGCGCAGGCAAATCCGTCGCCATCAGGATCAAGGCTGCGGCGGTCCCGGCGCGGTCCGCCATTGGCCAGAAATTCGATCTGCGCCTGATCGGCCGAGGCAAACCCGGCACAGTTGCGTTGCGAGCGGCCCGCCAGGTTGATCCCGGCGCGGGTGTAAAGCCGGGTGCCCTTGGCATGGCGCGTCTCCAATGCATATTGCACGATGTTGGGCTGGTCGATGCCCTCGCGCGTGGGCACCGCCGTGGGCTGGATCACCTGCATCTGCGCCCGGTTGCGCGCGATCCGTTCCGCATCGCTTTCGATCGATTCGCGCTGGGACACCGCGCTGAAATCGTTCTCATCCGAAATCGCCGGGTTGCTCAGCAAGGCAGGCGCCGGGTTCGACGGGCTCGCCTGAAGCGGGGCCACGCCGGAATTCGCCTCGGTTTCGCGCAGCGAGGCGGCCGCTTCGAGAATGGCGTCCCCGCTCTCGGCCGTGCCTTGTTGCGGGAGCGCTGCGGTGGAGGTGGCACTCAGCGGCGCGCCCGGAGCTGTGGTCGCGGATCTGCGGATCCCCGGGCCGGGCGGCAACGCCTGGCCCGAGACAGCGGTCGCAGACGGGATCGCCTGGACAGGCGCCTGCCCGGCAAGGGCGGCCTCCCGCGCGCGCTGCGCACTCAGTGAATTGTCAAATCCCACACCGACGCCCGCACCGCTGTCCGGCACGGCGGGCGCACAGGCGCTCAAAACCCCAACTGCAACCGCAGCCAAAATATTCCGCATCGCTCTGCTGTCCTGCCTTAGGTTCTTTGTTTGGGTTCTTTTTACCACCATTTGGCGGGTTTTGCCACAAATCCGGTGGCCTGCTCCAGAGCATAGGCAGAATTGAGCAAATCGCCCTCCTCCCAAGGCCGCCCGATCAGTTGCAGACCCAGCGGCAGACCCTGATTGTCCATACCCGCAGGCACGGAGATGCCCGGCAAGCCCGCCAGGTTGACCGTCACGGTGAACACGTCATTGAGATACATCTGCACCGGATCGGCATCGGTCATCTCGCCCAGACCAAAGGCTGCCGACGGGGTTGCTGGCGTCAGGATCGCATCCACACCTTGCGCGAACACATCCTCGAAATCCTTCTTGATCAGCGCGCGCACCTTGCGGGCACGGTTGTAATAGGCGTCATAGAACCCCGCCGACAGGACATAGGTGCCGATCATCACCCGGCGCTGCACCTCCGGCCCGAAGCCTTCGGCGCGGGTCTTTTCGTACATCTCGGTAATGCCGTCGCCCTGGCTCAGCGTCGCACGGTGGCCATAGCGCACCCCGTCATAGCGCGCCAGGTTCGACGACGCCTCCGCCGGGGCGATCACATAATAGGCCGGCAGCGCGTATCTGGTATGGGGCAGCGAGATATCGACGAGCTTGGCGCCCGCCTCCTCCATCATGCGGCGCCCCTCGGCCCAGAGCGTCTCGATCTCGTCCGGCATGCCATCCATCCGGTATTCGCGCGGAATGCCGATGGTCTTGCCCCGGATATCGCCGGTGAGGGCCGCCTCGAAGTTTGGCACGGGCAGCTCGGTCGAGGTGCTGTCCTTGGGATCGTGGCCGCACATCGCCTCAAGCATGATCGCGGCATCGCGCACCGATTTGGTCATGGGCCCCGCCTGATCGAGAGAGGAGGCAAAGGCCACGATCCCCCAGCGCGAGCAACGCCCATAGGTGGGCTTGATGCCGGTGATGCCTGTAAAGGCCGCCGGCTGCCGGATCGACCCGCCGGTATCGGTCCCGGTGGCTGCCAGACAAAGATCCGCCGCCACGGCCGAAGCCGACCCCCCCGAAGAGCCTCCAGGGGTCAGCGCTGTGTCCTCGTTTCCGCGCCGCCAGGGGTTGATCGCGTTGCCATAGACGCTGGTCTCGTTGGACGAGCCCATCGCGAACTCATCCATGTTGAGTTTGCCCAGCATCACCGCGCCTGCATCCGCCAAATTCTGGCTGACGGTGGATTCGTATTCGGGCATGAACCCTTCGAGGATACGGCTCGCGGCCTGGCTGGGCACGCCTTTGGTGCAGAAAAGATCCTTGATCCCGATGGGCAGCCCGCACATCGACGGCGCATCGCCCGCTTGGATGCGCTGATCGGCCTCGGCCGCGCGCGCCATCGCGATCTCGGGCGTCTTGTGCGCAAAGGCGTTGAGCGCGTCTGCCGCGTCGATCGCGGCCAGGCAGGCTTCGGTCAACTCGGCGCTGGTGATGTCGCCCGCGCGCAGGGCATCGCGGGCCTCGGCCAGGGTCAGAGCGTTCAGTTCCGTCATATCGTTTGTCCTTCAAACCCCCGCGGGGGCGCCCGTTTAGGGCTGAAAATCTCTCCTGCGGCGCCGGGCGCTTACTCGACCACCTTGGGTACGGCAAAAAAGCCTTCACGCGCATCGGGCGCATTCGACAGCACCTTGTCCTGCTGATCGCCGTCGGTGACCACATCCGCACGCCGTTTCAGCCGCATGGGCGTGACCGACACCATCGGCTCTACCCCTTCGACATCAACCTCGCCAAGCTGTTCAATGAAACCGAGGATCGTGTTGAATTCCTGTGCCAGCGCAGGCAGTGCGTCGTCATCCACCTTGATACGTGCGAGCTTGGCGACCTTGGCGGCGGTGTTTTGATCAATCGACATGGGATCTCTTTCACTAGGGTCCCGCGCCGTTTACCGCCCCACGCGCGGCGCTTCAAGACCGGTGGTTGTTTGCACTTGCCTGCCTAAAGGCCAGATCGCAAGATCGGTGGGAAAACAGGCATCATCCCTGCCCCAGCTTGCCGCGCGACCGCGCCCAGCACACCAACCTTGGAAAGGCCATCCCATGACGCTGAAACTGCATCACATCAACCTGGTGACGGACGATGTCGCGCGCCTCGACCGGTTCTATCGCGATGTGCTGGGGCTCAGCGCGGAGACCGGCGGCCTGCCCACCATCGACCGGCGGCGCGACATCGTGGGCGATGTGGCGTTTCGCACCGACGGCGCGATCCAGATGCATCTGGCGCAAAAGGACGTGCATGCGGCGTTCAAGACCGGCACCGCGGTCAATCCGCTCAGCCACGGCCACATCGCCTATCGCACCGATGATCTGGACGCGTTCAAGGCACATCTGGAGGAAAAGGGCATTCCTTATGCAGATTGGGGCAATCAGGCGGTCTCGGGCTGGAGCCAGATCTTTTTCTACGATCCGGATGGCAATGTGATCGAGGTGCATGAAGTGGATGAGTGACTGCGATTTGCGCGCTTCACGCAGTCGTGAGGGCGATGTGTCACGTCTCCGCTCGGCTCGCCCTTCGAAACTTTGTCAGATGCGCTATGCTTCTTGCATCAGACCGATCAGCGACAGGAGGATCGCCCATGACCACCACAGGCGTGACACGACGCTCCGTTCTTGCGGCCAGCGGTGCTGCCCTGCTCACCGGCACATCCGGTCTGCTGGCGCCTGCCCGCGCCGCAGGGTTGGCCCCCACCCCAACCATGCGCGGCGGCGCCAATAACTACTTGCCCGGAGCACCCATCGTCGACCGGATCGGCAATGGCGGCTTTTGGATGACCGGCACCGTACGCCGGGCGGGCGACGGCGCCCCTCTGCCCGATATACGCATCCAGATCTGGGCCCATACGACCGAAGGCCATGAGCGCGATCCCGAAAGCCACGGCGCGACACTGACAGATGCAAACGGTGCGTTCCGGCTGGAAATGCCGCAGATCGTCCCGGCCTTTGGCCAACCGCACGGCCATCTGGCCTATGACGACGACACGTTCGAAACCGTATTCCTGCGTCCGATCATGCCCAATGCCTCCGACACCACTCTGGCCGCGCATTTCGTTCTGCAACCGGCCTGACAGACCGTGACGGATACCGGTCAGTGGCGGCTGCGCGCGATCCTGATCTGGATGGCGCTGGGTCTGGCTGTATCTGCGCCCCTCGTCGCGGCCATGCTCAGCCCGCTCCTGGCCTGGCGCGAACCGATCTATATCGTTTCGGGGTTTGCCGGGGTGGTCGGTCTGGCCTTGATGCTGTTTCAGCCGCTGCTTGCGGGGGGGTACCTGCCCGGCTTGCCCGCTATGCGGGGGCGCCGGGTTCACCGCTGGATCGGCGCGGCTCTGGTCGCTTGCGTGGTGGGACATGTGGCGGGTCTTTGGATCACCACACCGCCTGACGTGATCGATGCGCTGCTTCTGGTCTCGCCCACCCCGTTTTCGATCTGGGGGGTGATCGCGATGTGGGCGGTCTTTGCCACCGCGGCGCTGGCGCTGCTCCGCCGCCGTTGGCGGGTGCCACCCCGGCTGTGGCGGCGCGCGCATACTGCCCTGGCCGCCATCATCGTCGTGGGAACCATCCTGCATGCGCTATTGATCCAAGGCACAATGGAGACCGTGACCAAAGCGCTTTTGTGCCTCTTTGTCCTTGTGGCCACCGCCAAGGTGATGCTGGACCTGCGGGTCTGGACCAGATCCGCCCGGTCGGACGCGTCATCGGGCTAACCGGCCTGCGGGGCGAGGCGACGATACCGCCGATACACCTCGATCATCCAGGCCAGCATGATTGCGTTCAGGATGTGCCACCACAGATGCGTGCCCATCGGGATCAGATCGCAAAGCGGCTCATCCAGCGTGCGGGCGGTCAGGGACAGGATCAGGATCCCCGCGCCAATCACAAAACCACGCGCCAGTTCCGGCTCGCGCCCGCGCAGGAGCCCGGCATAGATCAGGATAAGGAGCGGCACCGGCGCGTAGCCTGCCGACCCCCCGATCGGCAGCATCTGAAAGAGCGGCACAGTGGCTGCGGCATAAGGAACAAACAAAGCCGTCAGCCCCAGCGCTCCCCAGGTGCCAAACCGCCAGACATCGCGATTGATCGCAAAGATATAGACCAGGATGAACAAAAGGATCGGCGTGGTATCGGCCATCGCCGCCCAGACCTGCGCATGAGTGTGGAACAGAAAACTCCCCACCCCGATGCAGCCCAGGATCACCGCCAATACGCGAGCCAGGGGCAGACCTGCCGTCCGGCGCCACATTACCCAGGCCGCGATCAGAAAGGCGGCGTTGGTCACCGCGTTGATCGGCTCGGCCCAGTACCCCGGATCCAGCCGCTCACAATACGCGTCGATCGCCCGTGTCAAATCCATGGATTTCTGCCACCCTCATGCTAGCCTGCCCCTCGCATAGATAGGGAGTGCGACATGAAAATCATCTGGCTGGGCCATGGCAGTTTCCGTTTTGAGATCGGCGGGCAGGTGTTGCTCTTGGACCCGTGGCTGACCGGCAACCCGGTCCTGCCCGAGGAGCAGCATGATGCCGCCGTGACGGGGGCCAGCCATATTCTGCTGACCCACACCCATTTCGATCATGTCGTCGATGTTCTGCCGCTCACCAAAAAGCTGAACGTCCCGGCGGTGGGACAGTACGATCTGATGACATTCTGGTCGGAAACCGAAGAGATCGAGACCATCGGGTTCAACAAGGGCGGCACCGTCGATCTGGGCGGCGTCAAGGTGGCGATGGTGCCCGCGTCGCATTCCTCGACCTTCCAGACCCGCGATGGGCTGCGCACCGGCGGGTCCGAGGTGGGGTTCGTAATCATCGGCGAGGGTCACACGATCTATGCCTCGGGCGATACCGCGATCATGGCCGATATGGGCTGGATCGGCGACTACTACAAACCCGATGTCGGGATCCTGTCGGCGGGCGGGCATTTCACCATGGACATGGCCCAGGCCGCCTATGCCGCGAAAACCTACTTCGATTTCAAAACGGTGATCCCTTGCCATTACAAGACCTTCCCCTTGCTGGAACAGGATGCGGCCGCGCTCAGATCCGGTTTGCCGGGGGTCGATGTGATCGAACCGCAGGTCATGCAGGCGATTGAGCTCTAGGCGGGTCCGGTCGGGTCAGCGCCGCTTTTCGGCGAAAAACGACTTGAGCAGCGCTTCGGCCTCGGCCGCGCCAATGCCGTCATAGACCTCGGGCACGTGATGTGCCTGAGGGTGGGAAAAGACCCGCGCGCCATGCGCCACACCGCCCGATTTGGGGTCGGCCGCGCCGTAATAGACGCGACCGATCCGGGCCGCTGCGATGGCGGCGGCACACATCGCGCAGGGCTCCAGCGTGACATAGAGATCATGACCCGTCAGCCGCTCCGATCCCGCGGCGGCACAGCCCTGACGCAGGATCAGGATCTCGGCATGGGCCGTGGGATCGCACCTCTCGCGCGTGCGGTTCCCGTCCGCCGCAACCACCGCGCCGGACGGGGCGACCAGCACCGCGCCCACCGGGACTTCGCCCCGCGCGGCGGCTGCCCGTGCCTGATCAAGTGCCTGATTCATATAGGATTTGAACACCATACCCCAACATGACCAGCAATCGCCGCTTTCGCAAGTCACCCAGATCGGCTAAGCCACAGCGCATGACAGACACCCCCACACCCGGCGACCGCATCGCCAAGGTTCTGGCCCGCGCGGGCATCGCTTCGCGCCGCGAAGCCGAACGGATGATCACCGCAGGCCGCATCGCGGTCAACGGCAAACAGATCGACAGTCCGGCGCTGAATGTGACTGCCAAGGACCGCATCACCGTCGACGGCAAACCTCTGGCCGAGCCCGAGCCCGCGCGCGTCTGGCTTTACCACAAGCCCCCCGGGCTGGTGACCACCGCGCGCGACGACAAGGGGCGCGCCACGGTTTTTGACGATCTTCCCGACGAGATGCCGCGCGTGATGAGCATCGGCAGGCTGGATCTGAACTCTGAGGGGCTGTTGCTGTTGACCAATGACGGAGAGCTCAAGCGCAAGCTGGAACTGCCCTCCACCGGCTGGCTGCGGCGCTACCGGGTGCGCATCAAGGGGCGGCCCAAGGACGAGGATTTCGCACCGCTGCGCACCGGGCTGACAGTGGGCGCGGACCGGTTCCAGCCGATGCAGGTGACACTCGACCGGCAGCAGGGCGCCAATGCCTGGCTGACCATCGGGCTCCGCGAAGGCAAGAACCGCGAGATCCGCCGCGCGATCGAGGATATCGGCTTTACCGTCAACCGGCTGATCCGCATCAGCTATGGCCCATTTCAGCTGGGCACGCTCAAACCCGGTGCTGTCGAAGAGCTGCGCCGCCGCGTGGTGCGCGATCAGTTGGGACTGGAGGCCGAACCCGATCCCAAGCCCGTGCGCAAACCCCGCCCCAAACCGGGCGGCCGGACATCGCCCCGCCCCGCGCGCGCGCCGGGCCGCACCGGCTCGCGGCCCGCGCGCCCTAAATCCTGAGCGTACAGGCGAAATATCGCAAAACTGACGCATCACCGCGCCGCTTCCCCCTAGAAAGCGCGCGCGCCATGACATAGTCTCGGACCAGACCAGAAAGCCGGGGAGTTCCCATGTCCGCAAGCGGGCTGCAAAAGATCACCTATGCAGCACTTTTGATCCTCATGTTCGGCACCGCCACCGGCTGGCTCGGGGGGCTCTGAGAGGCATGGCCAAACGCTTTGGCGGCAAATACAGCCCCACTCCGGGGCAGGTCGGGGGTAAAACGGGGTCCGATCCGGCCCCGCGCGGCACCTTTCAGGGCGCGGATGTGGATCCGGTCGGTGCGCGGTCGAACCTGCTGTTTCTGCCGCCGGTGCTGTTGGGGTTCTTCTCGCTGAATGACGGGGCGCTGGGAATGGCGCTGGGCCTGACGGCTGCCGGCGTCTTGATCCTGGCGGCGTGGCTTTTGCGCGACGGGCTGCGCGCGGAGGCCGCATACACCGCGCGCAAGGTGGCCAAGCGCCCCGCGATCCCGCGCAAGATCTTTGCCTCGATGCTGACCGGAATCGGGGTTGGCATGGCCGCCTACAAGAACGACCCCGGCCTGATCGCCCCGGCGATCTTTGCGCTGGCGGCGGGCGGGCTGCACATGGCAAGCTTTGGTGTGGATCCGCTGAAGGACAAGGGGCTGGAGGGTGTTGACACCTTCCAGCAGGACCGCGTCGCGCGCGTTGTGGACGAGGCCGAGCGGCATCTGAGCGCCATGACCGATGCCATCCAACGCGCCGGAGATCGTCAGATGGAGGCGCGCGTCGAACGCTTTCAGCAGACCGCACGCGAGATGTTCCGCACGGTCGAGGAAGACCCCCGCGATCTGACCGGCGCGCGCCGCTATCTGGGCGTGTACCTTTTGGGTGCGCGCGATGCGACCGCCAAATTCGCCGATATCTACGCCCGCACCCGCGACGCGCAGGCGCGTGAGGATTATGCCGCGCTGCTGGATGATCTGGAGCAGAGCTTTTCGGCCCGGACCCGCAAGATGCTGCTGGAGGATCGCAGCGATCTGACGGTTGAAATCGATGTGTTGCGCGAGCGTCTGGAACGCGAAGGGGTCCGATTGTGACCCCGCGCCCAATCCATAACAAGTGAGGACCTCCCATGTCTGAGACGACCCGTGAACAAGCCCAGGCCGCCCTGGCCGAGGTCGAGGCCGTGTCGGCCGTGATCCTGCCCGAACCCAAAGGCGAGATCGTGGCTCTGGCCGAGGCCGACGCGCCGGTCAGCGCCGAGATCCGCAAGCGGATGGACGAGATCGACATTTCCAGCACCGGCTCGATCGTCGGCTTTGGCTCGGGCGCGCAGGCAGAGCTGCAACAGATCAGCCAGGCGATGCTGGCGGATGTGCGCAACAAGGATGTGGGGCCCGCGGGCGACAGCCTGCGCAATATCGTGACCACGATCCGCGGCTTTTCAGTGTCGGAACTGGACGTGCGCCGCGAGCGCAGCTGGTGGGAAAAGCTGCTGGGGCGTGCCGCTCCCTTTGCCCAGTTCAGCGCCAAGTTCGAACAGGTGCAGGGCCAGATCGACCGGATCACCGACGATCTGCTGGGTCATGAGCATGTTCTGCTCAAGGATATCAAATCGCTCGACCTGCTCTATGAAAAGACGCTGGCCTTTTATGACGAGCTGGCGCTTTACATCGCGGCGGGCGAGGAAAAGCTGCGCGTTCTGGATACCGAGACGATCCCAGCCAAGGAGGCGCAGGTGAGTGCCGCGGCCGAAAACGACCAGGTGATGGAAGCGCAGGAGTTGCGGGACCTGCGCGCCGCGCGCGACGATCTGGAGCGCCGGGTGCATGATCTGAAACTCACGCGCCAGGTGACGATGCAATCGCTGCCCTCGATCCGGCTGGTGCAGGAAAACGACAAGAGCCTGGTCACCAAGATCAACTCGACCCTGGTCAACACCGTGCCGCTGTGGGAGACCCAGCTGGCCCAGGCCGTCACCATCCAGCGCAGCGCCGAGGCAGCCGCTGCCGTGCGTGACGCCAATGACCTGACCAACGAGCTTTTGACCGCCAATGCCAAGAACCTGCGCGACAGCAACAAGATGATCCGGCAAGAAATGGAACGCGGCGTCTTTGACATCGAGGCTGTCAAACAGGCCAATGCCGATCTGATCGGCACCATCCAGGAAAGCCTCCAGATCGCGGATGAAGGCAAGGCCCGCCGTGCCGCCGCCGAAGAGGAACTCAAGAAGATGGAGGCCGAGCTGCGCGACACGCTGGCCTCGGCCAAGGCACGCCGCGACGGGGTCGGCGACACCTCCGGTACGGCCGTTCCGGGCTGAGCACAGGGCATGACGCGGGTGCGCACATATATCGACGCAGTCGCCCTGGCCGGGGTTGGGGTTCTGCTGGCGGGCTGTGCCATGATCCAGCAGGTGGAGCCGGTGCCCACCCCACCCTCGCGCCCCGCCGCCTTGGTGGTGCCTGGCGATGTGCCGCGCTCACTGGGCAGCGAGCAACTGACCCGCTATTACGGGCGGCTACAGGCCGATCTGGTGGCCCAAGGGCTCTTGAGAACCGATGGCGGTGGGCCCGACACACCCTACACCGCCGACGTGCTGGCCCGCAATTTCGAGCGCATCGCCTTTTTCGACGAATACGCCCAAGGGGCCGGCCTGACGGCCACATCCCGTGACACGGCGGGCAAGCTGCGACGTTGGAGCGGGCCGGTCCGGATGGATATCAGCTTTGGCAACAGCGTGCCAACCGCCAGACGGGACCAGGACCGCGCTTCGGTCCGGAACTATGTCCGGCGTCTGGCGCGGGTGACCGGGCATCCGATCAGCTATGCCGGTCAGGGCAATTTCCACGTTCTGTTCATGAGCGAGGATGACACCGATCAGATGATTGCCCTGTTGCGTCAGAAGGTGCCCAACATCTCTGATCGGACGCTGGAGGTGATCACCTCCCTGCCCCGGTCGATCCATTGTCTGGTCGTGGCGTTTTCCGGCAATGACAACCCGCAGAACTATACCCGCGCCGTGGCCGTGATCCGGGCCGAACATCCCGACCTGATCCGGCTGTCGTGTATTCACGAGGAACTGGCGCAGGGACTTGGCCTGGCAAATGACAGCCCGGATGCGCGCCCGTCGATCTTTAACGACGATGACGAGTTCGCGCTCTTGACCAGCCATGACGAGCAACTGCTTTCGATGCTCTACGATCCGCGCCTCAACCAGGGCATGGACGCCGACGCCGCCCGCCCCGTGATCCGCATCCTGGCGCGCGAGCTGATGGGCCAGCAGCTCTGAGCCTTTGACCCCCAAGGAGATCATTCATGGGCATTTTCGACTTTCTCACCGGCGAGTTCATCGACGTCATCCACTGGGTCGACGACACCCGCGACACCATGGTCTGGCGGTTCGAACGTGAGGGGCACGAGATCAAGTACGGCGCCAAGCTGACCGTGCGCGAAGGTCAGGCGGCGGTGTTCGTGCATGAAGGGCAGCTGGCGGATGTCTTCACCCCCGGTCTTTATATGCTTGAGACCAACAACATGCCCGTCATGACCACGCTCCAGCATTGGGACCACGGCTTCAAAAGTCCCTTCAAATCCGAGGTCTATTTCGTCAATACCACCCGGTTTTCAAACCTCAAATGGGGCACCAAGAACCCGGTGATCTGCCGCGATCCCGAATTTGGGCCAGTGCGGCTGCGCGCCTTCGGAACCTATACTGTCAAGGTCGCGGACCCGGCGAAATTCCTGGTCGAAATCGTCGGCACCGATGGCGAGTTCACCATGGACGAGATCAGCTTTCAGATCCGCAACATCATCGTGCAGGAGTTTTCGCGCACCATCGCGCGGGCGGGCATCCCGGTGATGGACATGGCCGCCAACACCCGTGAGCTGGGCCAGCTTGTTGCCGGAGACATCGCTGGAACGCTGGCTGGGTACGGGCTGGCGATTCCTGAGCTTTATGTCGAAAACATCTCGCTGCCGCCCGCGGTCGAGCAGGTGATGGACAAGCGCACCTCCATGGGGGTGATCGGAAATCTCAACGAATACATGCAGTTTCAGGCGGCCGAGGCCCTGGGCCGCGATGGCGCGGGGGCCGCGGCAATCCAGACGGGGCTGGGTGCAGGGCTGGGTATGCAGATCGGCCAGCAGGCCGCGCAGGGCGGACCCTGGGGCGCGCGCCAGGTGGCGCAATCGCCGCAGCCTGCGGCCCTCGCACCGCCCCCGCCGCCGGTCGAGCATGTCTGGCATATCGCCGAGAACGGCGCCACCACCGGCCCGTTTTCCAAGGCCAAGCTGGGGCGGATGGCCGCCGATGGCACACTGACCCGCGACACGTTCGTGTGGACTGCGGGCCAGGACGGCTGGCTGCGGGCCGAGGATGTGGCCGAACTGGCGCAGCTTTTCACCGTGTTGCCGCCGCCACCTCCGCCGGGGGTGTGATCGGACATGCTGGACCGACGGTCGCTGACAGTTGCCTTGCACTGGCTGAACTTGCTGCTGTTGATCCTTTTGGTCGCCGCGGGTCCGGTTCCGGCGCTGGCCTGGGTCTTTGTGGCCAGCGCGTTTATGATGACGGGGCTGGCACTGTTGCGAGGCCTTTTGAACGGGCCCGGACCGAAACTGACCGGGTTTTTGCGCAGCGCGCATCCTGTTCTGAGCTGGGCGATGTATCTGGGCCTTGCCGCGGTCGCCGCGCTCACGGCGCTTGCCCTTCTGGGACAATGGACGGCACCCGCCTCGCTGCGAGAGATCTATTTCTATACGTTGGGGGCCGCGTCGCTTCATGCGGTGTTCCACCTTTGGCGCCATACCGCCCTGGGTGACGGCGCGTTGCGGCGCATTACCCCCAAACCCCTGCATGACATGCTATGACTGACACGCCAACCGCACCCCTTCAGGAACACCGCTTTCCATGCGAGCAATGCGGCGCCGACTACCGGTTCGACCCTCAGTCCGGCGCCTTGACCTGCGCGCATTGCGGCCATTCCCAAGAAGTCCGCGCGGGCCCATGGGAAGGCGCCAGCCTGCGAGAGCTGGATTTCGACGCGGCCCAGGCACAGGCCCTGCCCGAGACGCAGATGGAGGAAACCCGGGTCCTGTCCTGCCCCAACTGCGCGGCACAGGTGGAATACGACCCACAGATCCATGCCAAGGAATGCCCGTTCTGCGCCACACCGGTGGTCACCGATACCGGTATCCACAGGCATATCAAACCGCGCGGTGTTCTGCCCTTTGCCCTGACCGAAGAGGCCGCGCGCGATGCGATGAAAGCCTGGCTGGGACGGCTGTGGTTCGCGCCGAACGGGTTGCAGGATTATGCGCGCAAGGGGCGGAAAATGCAGGGCATCTACGTGCCCTACTGGACATTTGATGCCGAAACGACATCGGATTACCGCGGCGAACGGGGCACGGTCTATTATCAGACGCGCACCGTGATGCGCGACGGCAAACGTACCCAGGTCCGGGTCCCCAAAGTCCGCTGGCGCCCTGCCTCCGGCCGGGTTGCGCGGTTTTTCGACGATGTGCTGGTGCTGGCCTCGCACAGCCTGCCCAAGCGCTTTACGGACGCGCTGGAGCCGTGGGATCTGCCGGCACTCGAACCCTACCGGCCCGAGTTTCTGGCAGGCTTTCGCGCCGAAGGCTATGCCGTCACGCTGCCCGAAGGTCATGACGAGGCGCGCCAGAAAATGGCCCGGGTGATCGAACGTGACGTGCGGTTCGACATCGGTGGCGATCGCCAGCGCATTCATGCCATCGACACCGATATCCGCGATGTGACCTTCAAGCATGTCCTGCTGCCGGTCTGGCTGGCGGCCTACAGATACCGGGGTGAGACATACCGGTTCGTGGTCAATGGGCGCACCGGGCGGGTGCAGGGCGAACGCCCCTGGTCGGTCGTCAAGATCGCGATTGCCGTCGTGCTGGGTCTGGTGGTGGCGGGCGCCATCGGTTTTGTCGTGGCCCAAAACCAGTAGCAGCCGCCGTCTGGATCTGCCCGCTAACCCTTGGCGATCTCGATCTTACGTGCCTTTTCAGAAGGTTGCGGCGCTGTCCGCGGCACCTTCACGCGCAGCACCCCATCCTTCATTCGGGCACTGACGCCGTCGGCATCGGCATCCGCGGGCAACCGGAACGACCGGCGGAAAGCGCCGTATTGCCGCTCGCTGAAATACCAGGTGTCCCCTTTTTTCTCCTGCTCGGTCTTCTTCTCTCCACGGATGGTAACAACACCATCCTCGATCATCAGCTCGATATCGGCTTCGCTGACACCGGGCAGCTCCATGTCGATCACATAGGCCTGCCCGTCGCCGGAGGCTTCGGCCGCAGGGCTCAGCCAGTCGGCCAGACGAGTGCCAAAGGTGCGAAATGGCTCGTAGAGCGAAGGCCAGAAATGCCCGGTTTCAGATTTCTCCACCATGTCGAATGCTCCTGTTGCTTTGAGAACGCCCATATTATCGCCGAGGCCGGGACCGGGCTCATTGATCCGCGTCAAAACGGGCCCCTTGCGATTGCCCGCGCCCATCGCCATTGTGCCGCGAAAACGACCCCGAGGGAGAGGGATATGAGCGACGCCTACACCACGATGGAGCAGGTCTTTGCCGCGCGGTTTTCCTGCCGCGCCTTTCGCCCCGACCCGGTGCCGCGCGCCGATATCGAGCGGATCGTGGCGCTGGCCCGCCGCGCACCCAGCTGGTGCAACGCCCAGCCCTGGCAAGTGACCCTAACCAGCGGGGCAGAGACCGAGCGGTTTCGCTCTGCCCTTCTGGCCGAAGTCGCCACCGCCAACCACAGCCCCGACATCGCCTTTCCCGATGGCTATTCCGGCATCTATCAGGACCGGCGCCGGACCTGTGGTTTTCAACTTTACGATGCGGTGGGCATCGAGAAGTCGGACCGCGCCGGACGCTCCGCCCAGATGCTGCGCAACTTTGCGCTCTTTGATGCGCCGCATGTGGCCATCATCACCTCACCGACCGAACTGGGGCCTTATGGCGCGATGGATTGCGGTGGGTTCGTGACCGCCTTTACCGTCGCGGCGCAGGCTCTGGGCATCGCCACCATCCCGCAGGCGGCGATTGCGTCCTATGCGCCCTTCGTGCATCGCCATTTCGATATTGGCGATGATCGTCTGGTGCTGTGTGCGATCTCGTTTGGTTATGCGGATACGCAGGCTCCCGCGAACCGGTTTCGCACCACCCGTGCAGAGGTCGCCGATATCGTCGACTGGCGCGGCTGACCACAGAAAGGAACCGACATGCGCGCATTGATCCAGAGAGTGTCCGAGGCCCGCGTCGATGTGGCGGGCACCACCGTCGGGCAGATCGGTCCGGGGCTGATGATCCTGATCTGCGCCATGCAGGGCGATGGCGAGCTAGAGGCCGATCGGCTGGCCACCAAGATCGCCAAGCTGCGCATCTTTCGCGATGCGGCGGGCAAGATGAACCTGTCTGTCGCGGATATGGACGGGGCCGCCCTTGTGGTCAGCCAGTTCACACTGGCCGCCGATACGTCGCGCGGCAACCGGCCCGGGTTTTCCCAGGCCGCCGCCCCGGCGGAGGGCGAACGGCTCTATGCCTATTTCGCGCGCGCGCTGGCGGATCTTGGCATAACGGTCGAAACCGGAGAATTCGGCGCCGAGATGGCCGTGTCTATGGTCAATGACGGGCCGGTCACGATCTGGCTGGACACGTCCACATGACCCTGCGCGATGAGGCGCTCGGCCTCTGGCAAGCCGGTGTGGCGGCCGTCGACGGCTATGCCGCGACCGCCCGCGCGCTGGAGGGGCCTGCGCCGGATTGCATCCTGGCGGTCGGCAAGGCCGCGGGGACCATGGCGCGCGCGGCGCTTGACCGGTACGGGCCGGTGCCCTGTCTGGTGGTCACCAAGGACGGGCATTGCCCCGGTTTGCCGGGCCATGTGCGCGTGATCGAAGCCGCCCACCCCGTCCCCGACGCGCGCAGCCTTGTCGCGGGGGCCGCGTTGAGGCAGGCGGTTACGGAGCTTGGGCGCACCGCGCGGCTGATACTGCTGGTTTCGGGCGGGGCGTCGTCCCTGGCCGAGGATCTGGTGCCGGGCGAAACGCTGGAGAGCCTTGCCGCGCTCAACCGGAGCCTTCTGTCGCAGGGGCTGGATATCGGGGCGATGAACGCGCGGCGCAGAGAGATCTCGCGGATCAAGGGGGGCGGGCTCTTGTCGGGGTTCAAGGGCACGGAGGTGCGGGTGCTGGCCATTTCCGATGTGCCCCGCGACGAGATCGCCGTGATCGGATCCGGCGTCGGGGCGGCGCCGCAAAGCGTGCGTTTTGCCTATGATTGCCGCATCGTGGCCTCCAACCGGATCGCGCGGGCTGCGGCGGAGGCTGCGAGCGATCGGCCTGTTCTGGCAAATCAGGAGTGTCTTTACGACGATGTGCGCGTGCTGGCCCTGCAGATCGGCGCGCGGCTGCGGAAGATGGCACCGGGCGTGTTGATCCTGGGGGGCGAGCCCACTGTGGTCCTGCCCGACACACCCGGTCAGGGCGGGCGCAATCAGGCCCTCGCCCTGGCGCTGGCGCGCGAGATTGCCGGTCACGACAATATCGCTGTTGTGGTGGGCGGCACAGATGGCTCGGACGGCCCGACCGAGGCGGCGGGGGGCTGTGTCGACGGTGCCACCTGGGGAGATGGCGCCGCAGATGCGTTGCGCGCCGCCGATAGTGGGACCTATCTGGCGGCACATGAGGCGCTGTTGGTGTCCGGGCCCACGGGCACGAATGT
Organism: Aestuariivita sp.; assembly: GCF_021404545.1. Taxonomy (GTDB): domain Bacteria; phylum Pseudomonadota; class Alphaproteobacteria; order Rhodobacterales; family Rhodobacteraceae; genus Aestuariivita. The sequence goes on along the minus strand of NZ_JAAWWD010000063.1, from coordinate 75,057 downwards.
CATGGATCTGCTGGTGGCGGTGAAAGCATGAGCCGCGCCTGGGGGCTCTGCCCCCAAACCCCCGGGAATATTTTGGGCCAGAAGAAGCAGGGGCGCTTGACAGGGGGGTGGCGCGCTCTGAGTGTCGCGGCATGATCAATACCTTGCGCGACATCGAAGAGCTGCCCGATCTGGGGATCACGCTTGCCGATGGCACCCGCCTTTCGGCCCGGGTCTGGCGGCCGGTGGATGCCGATGCCGATCCGGTGCCCGCGATCCTGGAATACCTGCCCTATCGCAAGCGCGACGGGACCTGCGCGCGCGATGCGCTGACCCATCCCTGGTTTGCCAAGCGCGGCTATGCCTGCATCCGTGTGGACATTCGCGGCAACGGCGACAGCGAGGGAGTAATGGAGGATGAATACAGCCCCCAGGAGCTGAGCGATGCGGTCGAGGTGATCGGCTGGATCGCCACGCAGCCCTGGTGTTCGGGCCAGGTGGGCATGATGGGGATCAGCTGGGGCGGGTTCAATGGTTTGCAAGTGGCGGCGATGCGGCCCGAGGCGTTGAAGGCGGTGATTACGCTCTGCTCGACGGTGGATCGCTTTGCCGATGACATTCACTACAAGGGCGGCTGCCTGTTGAATGAAAACCTCGGCTGGGGGGCCACGATGTGGTCTTATTCCTCACGCGCACCGGATCCCGCGCTGCGCCCCGACTGGCGCGAGATGTGGCTCGAACGGCTGGAGGCCGAACCGTTTCTGCCCGCGCTCTGGCTGCGTCACCAGCGGCGCGATGCCTATTGGCGCCACGGATCGGTCTGCGAGGATTTCTCGGCCATCACCGCCAAGGTGCTGGCCGTGGGTGGCTGGGGGGATGCCTATAAGAATGCCGTGCCGCAGATCGTCGAGAACATCCCCGGCGCCAAGGGGATCATCGGCCCCTGGGTCCACAAGTACCCCCACTTCGCCGTGCCCGAGCCACGCATCGGGTTCTTGCAGGAGGCGCTGAGATGGTGGGACCGCTGGCTCAAGGGGATCGAGACGGGGGTCGAGGCAGATCCGGATTACTCCGTCTATCTGATGGATGGGGTCCGCCCCGCCACCTGGTATACCGAGCGCCCGGGGCGCTGGATCAACACAACACCCGCACCGGAGGCGATCGAGGTGCTGCATCTGTCACAGGGCCGTCTGGGCGAGGCAGCCCCCTTTGAGGCAGTGATCGCCTCCCCGCAGGATACCGGGGCGGACGCGGGCGAATACTGCGCGATCTGGCTGGGCCCCGAACTGCCCGGCGATCAGCGCGCCGACGATGGCAAATCGGTGTGTTTCGACACCCCGCCGCTGGAGACCGGAGCGGATATCGCGGGTGCGCCCCGGGTCACGCTGAGGCTGACCTCAGACCGACCCCAGGGCCGGATCGCCGTACGGCTGACCCATGTGCACCCCGATGGCGCCTCGACGCGAATCACATATGGCGTGCTGAACCTTTCCCACCGCGCAAATCCCGCAGATCCGACCCCGATGCCGGTGGGAGAGGCCCAGATCATCACGCTGTCGCTGGATCACATCGCCTATCATGTGCCCAAAGGGCACCGGCTGCGGCTGGCGATCTCGAACGCCTATTGGCCTTTGATCTGGCCTGGACCGGCGCGCGCGCGGCTGACCCTGACCCAAGGGCGGATCGACCTGCCGGTCCGACCCACCGCCGCGGGCAGCGAGCGCAGCTTTCCGCCGCCCGACGCAGAGGCCCCCTGGCGGGCCGAGACGTTGCGCCCGGAACGCCATACCCGCCGGTCCAGCACCGATCATGTCACGGGCGCGGTATCCCTTTCTATTGAGGATGATTTCGGCAAGCTGCGCGATGCGGATCACGATCTGGTCACCGGATCGGTGGCGCGCGAGATCTGGACCATCCACCCCGACGATCCGCTTTCTGCGCGGGGCGACTGCCACTGGACGGACGAGATCGAACGCGGCGCTATCCGGTTGCGGACCGAGGCCAAATGTCGGATGTGGTCCGACACCACCCACTTTCATCTCAGTGCAACACTGCACGCCTATGAGAACGACGCGCTCATCTATGAACGCAGCGTCACGGACCGGATCGAACGGGACCAGATCTAGGGATGCCAGCCACCTGGTGGTCATTAGCCCTTGCGACCTTGGGCCAAATACGCAAACCTTGACCGGCCAATCAACAAACCGCTCATCCAAGACGCGGATCATAAATAAACTGGGAGATTTTCATGAAAGATCAACTCGACCATTACGCCGCGCGTGTGACCGCCGGCAAAATGAACCGTCGTGAATTTATGGGCAAGGCCGCCGCGCTGGGGGTAAGTGCGGCGATGGCATCGACGCTGTTTGCCGCTGCGGCCCGCGCCATGAGCCCGGTTGCGGGCGGTGTCTTTAGGATGGGCGTACAGGGCGGAGAATCCACCAACAGCCAGGATCCGGCCAGCTGGGCCTCGGATGTGCCGATCGCGGGCGGCAACTGCTGGGGCGAAAGCCTGGTCGAGGTCGCACCCGACGGATCTATCGAAGGGTTCGTCGCCGAAAGCTGGGAGAGCACGGCGGATGCCAAGACCTGGCGGTTCAAGATCCGCGATGGCATCGAGTTCTCCAACGGCAAGACCGTGACAGCCGAAGACGCGCTGCGCACGATGGAGCGTCATTCCAACGAGGATTCGCAATCGGGCGCCTTGGGCATCGTGCAATCCATCGAGAGCATGCGCGTGGACGGTGACGTCTTTGAGGTGACCCTGGGCATCGGCAACGCCGACCTTCCGTACCTGTTGACGGATTATCATCTGAAAATTCAACCCGATGGCGGCTTCGACGACCCGACGGCCGCGATTGGCACCGGCCCCTATACGCTGGAGACCGACGAGCCGGGCGTGCGCATGACTTTCAAGCGCAATCCGAATTACTGGGCTGGCGGTCAGGACGAGATCGCCCATTACGACGAGGTCGAGGTGATCGTGCTGAACGACGCCACGGCGCGGACAGCGGCGCTGCAATCGGGCCAGGTGGATTCGATCAACCGCGTCGAACCCAAGATCGCCGCCCTGCTGGACCGCGCCCCTACCCTGTCGGTGCGTGCGACCGAAGGCCGTGGGCATTACGTGTTCATCGCCCATATCGACACAGCGCCTTTCGACAACAATGAGTTGCGGCTGGCGCTGAAATACGCGCTGGACCGGCAGGACATGGTCGACAAGATCCTCCAGGGCTATGGCTCGGTCGGCAATGACTTTCCGATCAACGGGGCCTATCCGCTCTTTGACGCGACCATCCCGCAGCGTGAACACAGCCTTGAAAAGGCGCGTGAGCATTATGCCAAGTCCGGCCATGACGGCTCTCCGATCATCCTGCGCACGGCGGACGGGGCCTTCCCCGGCGCGGTCGATGCGGCGGCGCTCTTTCAGCAGTCCTGCCAGGCGGCGGGCATCCCGCTGGAGGTCCGGCGCGAGCCCAATGACGGCTATTGGTCCGAAGTGTGGAACGTGCAGCCTTTCTGCTGCTCATACTGGGGCGGGCGTCCGGTGCAGGACCAGATGTATACGACCGCGTATCTGTCGACCGCGGATTGGAACGACACGCGCTGGAAAGTTCCTGAATTCGACGAGATGTTGCTGGCGGCGCGCGCCGAGCTGGATGAGGCCAAGCGCAAGGAGATCTATTCCAAAATGGGTCGGATGCTGCGCGACGAGGGCGGTCTGATCCTGCCGATGTTCAACAATTTCGTCGATGGCGTCTCGAACCAGATCCAGAACTGGTCGGCTGATCCCAACGGCCCGCAGATGAACTGGTACGCATCCAAGAAAACCTGGAAAGCGTAAGGGACGCAGGCATGCATCCCGTTCTTACCCTGGTTGTCCAGCGCCTTGCGCTGGGCATCCTGTTGCTCTTGGCCGCATCTGCGCTGATCTTTGGCTTGACCGAAATCCTGCCCGGTGACGCCGCCCAGGCCATTCTGGGTCAGGCCGCCACCGCCGAGAACCTCGCCAACCTGCGCGAAGAGATGGGCCTGGATCGCCCGGCGCTGACCCGATATTTCGAATGGCTGGGCGGTATCGTCACCGGCGATATGGGCAACGCCCTGACCAACAAGCTGCCGATTGCCGATCAGATCGCGTTTCGCATGTCGAACACGCTGTTTCTGGCGTTCTGGGCCGCGCTGATCTCGGTCCCGCTGGCGATCCTGCTGGGTCTGATCGCGGTGCGCTATCAGAACCGCTGGCCCGACAAGCTGATCTCGGGTGTGACATTGGCCAGCATCTCGCTGCCCGAATTCATGATCGCCTATATCCTGATCTTCTTCTTCGCGGTGCAGCTTTTCTGGGCACCGTCCTTTGCGTCGATCAATGACGGCATGACGCTGTTGGAGCAGTTGCACGCGATCTCATTGCCGGTGGCGGTGCTGACGCTGGTGGTGCTGGCGCATATGATGCGCATGACCCGCGCGGCAATCCTCAACGTGATGCAATCGGCCTATATCGAGACGGCCGAGCTGAAGGGCCTGACCACGTTCAACGTGATCTATCGCCACGCTTTCCCCAACGCGATTGCACCGATTGTCACCGTGGTGATGATCAATCTTGCCTATCTGGTGGTGGGTGTCGTGGTGGTCGAGGTGGTGTTCGCCTATCCCGGCATGGGCCAGTATCTGGTCGATGCGGTGGTCAAACGCGACGTGCCGGTGGTGCTGACCTGCGGTGTGATTTTCGCCGCCGTCTACATCGTGCTCAACATCATCGCCGATGTGGTGTCGATCCTCGCCAACCCGCGGTTGAGGCACCCAAAATGAGTATTCTGCAAAACATCGTATCGCGTCGACCGGGCGGGCTTGCAAGACAAACTGGCGGAACGCGTTGCCTATCCACCGCCCCCGGTGCCAAGGGGGGAACACAGTGCTGAAGAATGTCCCTCTGTCAGCCGTAATCGGCCTGTTTATAACGGCAAGCTATTTTCTGGCGGCGATCTTCGCCTCGGTGATCTCGCCCTATGGCATGGCCGAAACCGTGGGTGATGTGTGGGAGCCGTCGCGCATCGGATATATGCTGGGCCTTATGCCCGAAGGCACGCCCAGGCCCGAGTATTGGCTGGGCACCGACCAGATCGGGCGCGATCTGCTGACCCGCATGATCTATGGCGGCCAGACCACAATCTTTATCGCCACCGCCGCGACCATCCTCAGCTTTGTCACAGGCTCGGTTCTGGGGTTTCTGGCGGCCGTGACGGGCGGCTGGTTCGACCAGTTGATGTCACGGTTCGTCGATCTGATGATGGCGATCCCGTCGCTGATCCTGGCGCTGGTGATCTTGTCGTCGATCGAGGCCACCGTACTGACGCTGATCGTGCTGATGGGTCTGCTCGACAGCACCCGCGTCTACCGTCTGGCCCGTGCCGTGGCCGTCGATATCTCGGTCATGGACTATGTCGAGGCCGCCCGCCTGCGCGGCGAGAAACTCGCCTGGATCATCTTTCGCGAAATCCTGCCAAACGCTCTTTCGCCTCTGGTCGCGGAAATGGGGCTGCGCTTTATCTTCATGGTGCTCTTCATCTCGACCCTGTCCTTCCTTGGGATCGGCGTTCAACCGCCGCTGGCCGATTGGGGCGGCATCGTGAAAGAGAACAAGGACGGCATCAATTTCGGGATCGGCGCGGCACTCTACCCGGCCCTCGCGATTGCGACGCTGGCGATCTCGGTCAATCTGGTGGCAGATTGGGTCCTGAACCGGACCACATCGCTGAAAGGGGGTCGGGGATGATGCGCGTTGACCCCGCCCCCTGCCCGGCCCTGCCCCTGAACCCTATCCGGTGGAGCTGCTCATGACAGACCCCCTCGTCAAAGTCCGCGGCCTCAGGATCGGGGCCACGGTCTATCCCCCCGGTGAAAAACCCCATGACATCGAGATCGTGCATGGCGTCGATTTCGATCTGATGCCGGGAAAGGTGCTTGGGCTGATCGGAGAATCCGGCGCGGGCAAATCCACCATTGGTCTTGCCTCCATGGCCTATGGCCGGGGCGGCGTGAAGATCACCGGAGGCGAGGTCTGGGTCAATGGCCGTGACATCCTCAAGGCCAGCCTGGGCGATGTCCGCAAACTGCGCGGCGGAGAGGTCACCTATGTCTCCCAATCCGCCGCAGCCAGCTTCAACCCAGCCAAGCAGATCATGGAACAGGTGACCGAAGCCGCGATCAGCCAGGGCAAGTTCGGCAAGAAAGAGGCCGAGGACCGCGCGGTCTCCCTCTTCCGCAAACTGGGTCTGCCCGGCCCAGACACGATCGGCAAACGCTATCCCCATCAGGTGTCGGGCGGACAGTTGCAACGCTGCATGACCGCACTGGCGCTTTGCCCCGAACCCGATCTGGTGGTCTTTGACGAACCCACCACGGCGCTGGATGTGACCACGCAGATCGACGTGCTGGCCGCCATCAAGGACGCCATCCGCGACACTGGTGTGGCGGCTCTCTATATCACCCACGATCTGGCGGTCGTCGCCCAGGTCAGCGACAACATCATGGTGCTGCGCATGGGCGACATGGTCGAGTATGGCCCCACCGATCAGATCATCAACCATCCACAAGAGGATTACACCAAGGCGCTCGTCTCGGTCCGGTCCATCGACCATCCCGAAAAAGCCCCCGCCGGAGAGCCGGTGCTGAAATGCGAACATATCACCGCGCGCTACAAGGGCACCAGTTTCGACGTGCTGCATGACGTGACTGTCGCGCTTTACCCCGGGCAGACGCTGGCCGTGGTGGGCGAATCCGGATCCGGTAAATCCACCCTCGCCCGCGTGATCACCGGGCTTTTGCCGCCGCGCCAGGGCAAGATCGTGTTTGACGGGCGCGAGCTGACCCCCGATCAACCCTCCCGGCCGATCGAAGATCTGCGCGAATTGCAGATGATCTACCAGATGGCCGATACCGCCATGAACCCGCGCCAGACCGTGGGCACGATCATCGGTCGGCCGCTGGAATTCTACTTCGGCCTCAAGGGCGCAGAAAAGCAAAAGCGCATTCAGGAGCTTCTGGACGAGATCGAGCTGGGCGACGGGTTTCAGGATCGCTATCCCGCCGAGCTGTCGGGAGGGCAAAAACAGCGCGTCTGCATCGCACGGGCCCTGGCGGCCAAGCCAAAGCTCATCATCTGCGATGAAGTAACCTCGGCGCTCGACCCGCTGGTGGCGGACGGCATTCTCAAACTGCTGCTGAATTTGCAGGCGTCGGAAAACGTGGCTTATCTCTTTATCACCCATGATCTGGCCACGGTGCGCGCGATCGCCGACAGTATCGCGGTGATGTATCAGGGCCGCGTGCAGCGCTATGGCACCAAAACCGATGTGCTCAGCCCACCCTTTGATGACTATACCGATCTGCTGCTCAGCTCCGTGCCGGAGATGAAGCTGGGCTGGCTCGAAGACGTTCTGGCCAATCGCAAGATGGAAAGCGCCGGGAACTGAGGCCCTGCCAAAGGATCAACGATCGGGATCCGGTTTGGGTGTGGCCCGCCGCGCCTCTACCCATGCGGTGCCCGCCGCCATGATACAGGCCATTCCATCGGGACGGACCAAGAGGATCGTCCAGCTTCCGGTTCGCGCCGAGTGCCAGATCTCGAACATGCGCTGGGGCGATTGCAAGCCGCGCCCGATCGGGACCTCGCCAAAGGTCTGATCCAGCCGGGCGGCGATCCGATCATGCACATCACACCTGGATTGCGCCAGAACGGGGGGCGCGGTCGCTGCCAACCCAAACACAAAACACATTGAAATGAGACGCTTCCACATCGATCTTCCCTCCCTTTCGGGCCGAGCCGACATGACGGGTCAACCGCGCCCCAAAGACACGGGACGATCCCGCGTCCTGTCTTACATTTGGGGCGCCGGGTGCGATTATCGCCATGTCCTTTCAGGAAGTTGACAGCCCGTGAGAAAGCGTCCTACCCCTGCGGGACCGGATCGCCTCATAATCCCGAAGGATCGCAATGGACGCCAAGCTTCTTCTCATCATCCTCGACGGGGTGCCCCATCGCAACTTCCGCCGCCTCTTTGGCAATCTCGAAGGCTGGGTGGACAGCGGGGACGCGCGCGTCTGGACCCATCGCGCGGTGCTGCCATCGATCTCAGCCTCCTGCTATGCCTCGATCCACACCGGCGTGACCCCGGCCGAGCATGGCTGCACCGGCAACGGCAATGTCTTTCGCCTGACGCATCCGGATATCTTCTCCGAAGCCCGGCGCGCTGGTGGGGTCACGGGGGCAGTCGCGCACAGCTTCTGGAGCCAGTTCTTCAACCGCCACCCCTTCGATTATGTGCGCGATGTGGAATATGACGAACCGGAGGCACAGACCATCGCACATGGCCGGTTCCATTCGATGACCGGCTATGGCCGGGACAATCAGATGACACCGTCGGATGTGGATCTCTTTGCCTCACTTACCAACCTTTGCCTGCGCTTCGGGCTGAACTATGGCATGCTGCATACCTGCACCCTCGACAGCATGGGACACCGCTTTCAGCACGAAAGCCATGAGATGGATCACGCCTGTTTCGTGATGGACGAAATGCTGGCCCCTTTCATCCCACGCTGGCGTCAATTGGGCTATGAGGTGATCGTCACAGCCGATCATGGCCAGGACGCGCGCGGCCATCACGGCGGCCGGGGCGCCCTGCAACAGGAGACGGCGCTCTACTATTTCGGACCCGCAGAGGGGCCGCCCGAAGACACCGTCATTGATCAGTTGCAACTGGCCCCGACGATCCTGTCACGGCTGGGCGCGCCGATCCCCGACACGATGAAGGCATCGCCGTTTCTCCGCTGAGACCGAGCGCCCAGCCACATCGACGCCTGCAACCGAAACAGGGAGGTTCACAACCCGCTTGCTTCTTCTGGCTCTCAATATTCCCAGGGTTTGGGACAGCGTCCCAAGGCCCGTGCGGCCGCGCACGAATAAAATGGAATGCGGCGCAGCCGCCCCTGTCAGTCGTAGGGCCAGACGCCTTGGCCCAGACACTGAAGATCCGCGACAATGGTGGCAAAGCTGTCACGCGCCCGCGTCGACAGGGTCCGCGCCCGCAGATATCCGTGGATCAACCCCGCTTCTGAGATCCAATGCACCTTGCCCCCCGCAGCACGGATCGCGTCGCGGTAGGCTGCACCATCATCGGCCAGCGGATCGCATTGCGCGGTCACGATGATCGTATGCGGCAGGCCCGTGAAATCGCTGTCCTGTAGGGGTGCATAGCTTGGATCGCCCTCGGGGATTGCCCCGCCTGTGCGCACGGATTGATAAAACCCGATATCGGCCGTGGTCAGCCCAGGCGCATTGGCATGGGTCACATAAGACCCTCTGGTCATGTCCCCACCCAAGCCGGGATAGATCAGCAACTGTCCGGTGATCCGATCCGTGCGCCCCCGCATCGCATGGGTCACGGCGGCGGCCAGAGTACCTCCGGCGCTGTCGCCCACCAAAACGACCGGCCCTGGAAACCGCTCCAGAACCCAGGCGGTCGCGGTCACGGCATCGTCAAAGCTTGCCGGGTGCGGATGCTCCGGTGCCAGCCGATAATCGACCGAGATCACACGATGTCCGGTGCCCGAACAGATCTCGGCGCAGATGCTGTCATGGCTTTCAAGCCCGCCCACGACAAACCCACCGCCATGCAGGTAGATCACCGAGACCGATGGCGCGCCCGCCTCATAAAGGCGCACCGGTACACCCCCCGCGTCCAGGTCGCGTGTGGCAACACCGTCGGGATATCCCGTATCGAACGCGCGGCAGAGATCGTCATAGACCCGCCGCTGATCGGAAATGCTCAGATTGACCGCGTCGGGGGGAGAGAGCGCATCGGTCCGCGCGATGAACGCGCGGACCTCCTCATCCAGATAGCTGTCGTAATTCAACGGCCTAGGCCGCCCACTCCCACGGTCGGACAAATCCGCCCAGCACCTTGGCGACATCGTCTTCATCCGCGCCGTTGCGCTGCAACTGGGCAACCAGCCCGCGTTTCTTGTCATCGATGACATTCACCACGCGGGCCTGAACCTTGCTGTCTTCCAACGCCGCATTGTAGATCCGTGTGATCGCGCTCTTGCGCAGATCCGGTTTGAACACCTTGCCGACGGCCGTTTTGGGCAACTCATCAAGCACTTCGAGATGTTTGGGATGAGCGGCACGTTCATGCACATGGGTCTTGCAGTATTCCAGCAATTCCTGAGGATCGGCGGTTGCCCCGTCGACCAGTTCGACAAAGGCGCAAGGGATCTCGCCCGAATGCCTGTCGGGCTGGCCGATGGCCCCGGCAAAGGCCACGGCCGGGTGGCCCAGCAGCGCCTCTTCGATCTCGGCGGGATCGATGTTGTGACCGCCGCGAATGATCAGATCCTTGGCCCGGCCCGTAATCCACAGATACCCGTCCGCGTCGATCCGGCCCAGATCGCCGGTGCGCAGGTAATTGCCGTGATAAAGATCCCGGTTCTTGTCGGTCTCGGTGTAGGTGGCCTTGACGGTCACGCCGGGATTGGACACGCAGATCTCGCCGATCTGGTCGATCTCGGCCTCGATGGGGCCTTGATCGGTGGCGGTGAAGATCTTCACATCCGTATAGGGGAACGGGATCCCGATCGAGCCCACCTTCTTTTCGCCATCCACCGGGTTGCACGACACCAGGCACGTTGCCTCGGTCAGGCCATAGCCTTCGACGATGGTGATGCCCGCGGCCTCCTCAAAGCGGCGGAATAGCTCCATCGGCAACGGGGCAGAGCCCGAAAACGCGGTCTTGACGGTTGAGACATCCGCGTCCACCGGCCGCTGCATCTTGGCCGAAATCGCCGTGGGCACCGTGATGATGAACGAGATTTTCCAACGCTCGCACAGCTTCCAGAAATTGTCGAACACCCCTTCGCCGCGATAGCCCTGCGGCGTGGGAAAGACCACATGCGCGCCCGAACACACCGCCGCCATCAGGATCACATGGCAAGCGAATACATGAAACAGCGGCAGCGGACACATGATGTTGTCGTCTTCGGTAAAGAGCAGCTCATGCCCCAGCCAGCCGTTATAGATCATGCCTTCATAGGTGTGCTGGGCCACTTTCGGCATGCCCGTGGTGCCACCGGTGTGAAAAAAGCAGGCGACGCGATTCTCGGTCGAGGCCTCAAACCGCAATGTCTTGGGCTGCTTGGCCATCTCCTTGTGAAAGCTTTTGTAATCGGCGTGTTTCTCGCCAGGCAGCTTGGGCCGGATCATCGGAACGATCAGCTTTTTCGCGCCGGTCAGATACCGCACAAGATCGATTTCGAGCACGGTTGTGACATTGGGCGCGTGCCGCACGGCCTCGGCCACCTTTTGGGCCACATCCGTTTTCGGGAACGGCCGCAGCGTGACCACGACCTTGGCCTTGGTCTCCCGCAGGATCGAGCCGATCTGTTCGGGTTCCAGCAAGGGGTTGATCGGATTGGCAATGCCCGCCACCGCACCGCCCAGCAGGGTCACCACGGTTTCGTTGCAATTGGGCAGCACATAGGCCACGACATCCGTCTCACCGACGCCCAGCGACCGAAAGAGGTTTGCCGCCTGGCTCACCTGATCCTTGAGTTCTGACCAGGTCAGCGTTTCGGCCTTGTCGCCGGGGCCGGAAAAGATCTGATAACTGATCGCGCTGTGATTCGGGAACTTGCCCGCGGTCTGGCTCAGTTGCGCATAGAGCGTCTTGGCGACGTCCCGTTCGGCCCAGGGCATTTCGGTTTCGATTGCGTGCTTGTCTGGCAGACCCGTAAAGGCCATGTCGACATCCTCCCCATTTCACCCGTTTTTCGGGCGGCTTCCTTGTTGCGTTCCAAAATGGGGGCAAATGAGCATCCGTGCAAGCTTTGGCAAGGTTGCACGCAGGGTCATTTTGCAAGGTGACGTTGCGCCAAGCCGCGTCAAGGATTGACATGCCCTGGGCGCACCACCCGTTTCGACCAGCGAAAGGCGTACCCCCGACCCCGCTGAAAGAGCGGTGTTCAGGGTTCAGATCTGGTCCGTGTTCAGGCTTTTGAATGGGCGGTTCCGGTGCCTGTCGGGCTTATTCCGCTGCAATTCCATCGGTGAATTGAAGCCGCGCCAACCGCGCATAAAGGCCGCCTTCGGACACCAGCGCATCATGGCTGCCGGTGGCCACGACGCGGCCCTGATCCAGCACGACGATGCGGTCGGCCTTCTTCACGGTGGCCAGCCGGTGCGCCACGATCAGGGTTGTGCGCCCCTCGCTCAGCTCATCGACGGCCTGCTGCACCGCGCGTTCGCTTTCTGCATCCAGCGCGCTGGTCGCCTCATCCAGAAGCAGCACCGGCGCGTCCCGCAGAATGGCCCGCGCGATGGCGATCCGCTGTTTCTGCCCGCCCGACAGCATCACGCCGCGCTCGCCCACATAGCTGTCATACCCGTCCGGCAGGGCCGAGATGAACTCATGCGCCGCCGCAGCCCGCGCGGCGGCCTCGACCTGCGCATCGCTGGCGTCAGGTCTGCCGAAACGGATGTTCTCCCGGGCCGAGGCGGCAAAGATGACAGGATCCTGCGGCACCAGCGCGATATGCTTGCGAAAATCGCTTCGCGCCATCGCCGCCAGATCTGTCCCGTCAAGGCAGATGCGGCCGCTATCGGGATCATAAAACCGCAACAACATCTGGATGATCGTTGTCTTGCCCGCCCCCGAGGGGCCGACAAAGGCCACCGTCTCACCCGGGGCGATGTCCAAAGATACATGATCGAGGGCCGCGATCCCGGGGCGAGACGGATAGTGGAAGGTTACGTCCTCGAAGGTTATTCGGCCTTCGATCACCGCCGGCGCAGCGATCGGCGTTGCGGGATCGCTGACCGTGTCGATGCTGTTCAACAGCTCAACAAGCCGCTCGGTGGCGCCCGCCGCGCGCTGCAACTCGCCCCATATCTCCGAAAGCGCCGCGACCGATCCCGCAACCATCACCGAATAGATCACGAACTGCACCAGCGTGCCGACCGTCATCTCACCGGCGCGGACCGTATTGGCACCGATCCACAGGATGCCGACAATGCCCGAAAAGACCAGGAAAATCACGATCACCGTCATGACGGCGCGGGTCCAGATACGCCTGCGCGCGGCGTCGAAGCTGCGCTCGGTCACGTCCGAGAACGCGGCGCGGTTCTCGGCCTCATGGGTAAAGGCCTGCACGGTCTGCACCGCGCTCAACGCCTCGGATGCATTGCCGGAACTGGCCGCGATCCAGTCCTGATTCTCGCGGCTGAGCACCCGCAACCGGCGCCCCAGCACCAGAATGGGGACGATCACCGCAGGCACCAGCAACAACGCCAGTCCCGACAGCTTGGCCGAGGTCAGCAGCATCAGCGCCAGCCCGCCCACAAAGATCAGAAGGTTGCGCAGGGCAATCGACACGGATGAGCCCAGCACCGACAGGATCAGCGTGGTGTCGGTGGTGATCCGGCTGAGCACCTCACCGGTCATGATGCGCTCGTAAAAGGCGGGGCTCATTCCGATCACCCGGCCAAAGACCGCCTTGCGGATATCGGCTACGACCCGCTCGCCCAGCCGGGTCACCAGCGCATAGCGCAGGCCCGTTCCCAGCGCGAGCAGTGCCGCAATTCCCAGAGCGCCGGCAAAATAGACATCCAGCAGCGCGCCATCTTCGGTTTCGAAATTGTCGACGACCCGACGCACGGCCAAAGGCAGGGTCAGCGACACGATCGCGGTCAGGATCAGCGCCGCGCAGGCCGCCCCCATCAGCGCGCGATAGGGCAGCAAGAATGGCCAGAGCGCGGACAGCGCTCGCATGTTCTTCGATTTCTCGCGCTCTTCCTCGCCAAGTTTCGAGGGAGGGGCGGCGGTATCCATTCGGGCCATTCGCGCTCTTGCGTATCGGGCGTGCTTGCGGGTCATGCCCGCAAACATGCATTTAAGGTCGGTGTTTCTTGACCGCCAGGCGCGTAATGGTCAAGCGGCCAGATGCCGCGCCCCGCGAGCGGAGCGATGTTCAAGCAAAGGGGTCTGGTATGAGAGCACAGGCTGGAGCGGGTAGCGGGAATCGAACCCGCACCTTAAGCTTGGAAGGCTCTTATGATACCATTTCACCATACCCGCCCAGCAGGGTTGGTGCATATTTCAACCGATTTTCGGCGTCAAGCGCGATGTCTGCCCGTCGGGTACAGACAGGGTGATCTGCAAATTGGGTCCGGTTCGGCCCTTCCAGGACCGCTTTGACGATGCCTGCGCATCTGCCGGGCAGGAACGGCGAAAAACGACCTGACTTGGTCGATTAAGCACAAGCGATGCGCACCAACACTGCGACGGTGGGCGCAAATGCGTATGCTGATTTCATTTGCGGCCCTGTTCCTGTCGGTCTTGCTGATGCAACTCTCCTCCGGCGGTCTGGGCCCTCTGGATGCGCTCTCGGGCATTGCACTGTCGTTTTCGACGCAAGAGATCGGCCTTTTGGGCTCGGCGCATTTTCTGGGCTTTTTTATCGGTTGCTGGTGGGCGCCCCGGCTGATGGGGGCGGTCGGTCATTCGCGGGCCTTCGCGGCCTTTACCGCAGCCGGGGCGATTGGCCTTCTGGCCCATATGCTGGTGATCGATCCCTATGCCTGGGCCCTGATGCGGATCGCGTCGGGCATGTGTGTGGCCGGTTGTTATACGGTGATCGAAAGCTGGCTTCAGGCCAAGGTCACCAACGCGACGCGTGGGCGCGCCATGGGCGTTTACCGCCTGGTCGATATGACCGGGTCGCTGGCCGCCCAGATGGTGATCAGCGTATTGGAGCCCGCCTCGTACATCTCCTACAACATCCTGGCGATCATCTGTTGTGCCGCGATCCTGCCGCTCACGCTGACCCGGATCAAACAGCCCGAGATCCCCAGCGCACCACGCCTGAAACCGATGCTGGCGGTCGCACGCTCGCCGCTGGCGGCGGCAGGGGTGGTGGTGGCGGCGCTTTCGGGCGCGTCATTTCGGATGGTGGGTCCGCTTTACGGGCAAGAGGTCGGGCTGAGCATCGATCAGATCGCCTGGTTTCTGGCCGCCTTCGTTCTGGGCGGCGCACTGGCGCAATACCCCGTCGGCTGGCTGGCGGACAAGTATGACCGCCGCTGGGTGCTGATCTGGCTGTCGGTCGCCGCCACGATCAGTTGCGGGATCACGATTGCCGCGCAGGATGTGGGCACCATGGGTGTGATGCTGATGGCGGGGCTGTTTGGGTTCACCAGCTTCCCGATCTATTCTGTGGCCGCCGCGCATGCCCATGATTTCGCCCAGAGCCATGAACGGGTGGAGCTGTCCGCGGCGCTGATGTTCTGGTTCGCTTCCGGGGCGATCGCAGCGCCTTATCTGGCCTCTGTCCTGATCGGGCTTTATGGCCCGCCTGCCCTCTTTGTGCTGATCGCGGTGGGACATGTGGTGCTGGTGGTCTTTGGCCTGACCCGGATGCGGGCACGGCCCACCCGGACCGAACGCACCGCCTTTGTCTATGCACCGCGCACCAGCTTTATCATCGGCCGGTTGATGGGCAGCCAACGCGACCGCTCAAAGACCGACGCGGACAGTTGAGCCATCTGGTCACCGCCCAGTCAATACGCTAAAGCAGCGGCTCAGTCCCGGACCCTTTTTTGTTGCAAAGCAGGCGCGCATGACCCGTCACCTTATCACCTCGGCCATTCCCTATATCAACGGGATCAAGCATCTGGGCAATCTGGTAGGCAGCCAGTTGCCAGCCGATCTCTATGCGCGCTACCAGCGCGGACGTGGCCATGAGGTGCTGTTTTTATGTGCCACCGACGAGCATGGCACCCCCGCCGAGCTGGCCGCTGCCAAGGCAGGCAAGCCCGTGGCGGAGTATTGCCGCGAGATGCACGCGATCCAGGCCGAGATCGCCAAGGGGTTCGGTCTGTCATTCGATCATTTCGGACGCTCCTCCAGCCCGCAGAACCACCGGCTGACCCAGCATTTCGCGGGCCGTCTGGCCGAGGCTGGGCTGATCGGTGAGGTCAGCGAAAAGCAGGTCTATTCCAATGCCGATGGCCGCTTTCTGCCCGACCGCTATATCGAAGGCACCTGCCCCAATTGCGGATATGACAAGGCGCGCGGGGATCAGTGCGAGAACTGCACCAAACAGCTCGATCCCACCGATCTGATCGAGCCGCGAAGCGCAATCTCCGGATCTACCGATCTGGAGGTGCGCGAGACCAAGCATCTATATCTGCGTCAATCCGGGCTGAAAGATCAGCTCGACGCCTGGATCGATGGCAAGACCGACTGGCCGATCCTGACCACCTCGATCGCCAAGAAATGGCTGCATGATGGCGACGGGTTGCAGGATCGCGGCATCACGCGCGATCTCGACTGGGGCATTCCGGTCAAAAAGGGCGATGACGATTGGCCGGGCATGGAGGGTAAGGTCTTTTATGTCTGGTTCGATGCGCCCATCGAATATATCGCCTGCGCGGGCGAATGGGCCGAAGCCACGGGTCGCGCGGACGCCGAGTGGGAGCGGTGGTGGCGCACCGACAAGGGCGCGCAGGATGTGCGCTATACCCAGTTCATGGGCAAGGACAACGTCCCCTTTCACACGCTGAGCTTTCCGGCCACGCTGATCGGGTCGGGCGAGCCCTGGAAGATGGTCGATTACATCAAGTCGTTCAACTATCTGAATTACGATGGCGGGCAATTCTCGACCAGCCAGGGGCGCGGCGTGTTCATGGATCAGGCGCTGGAGATCCTGCCTGCCGACTATTGGCGCTGGTGGCTTCTCAGCCATGCGCCCGAAAGCTCGGACAGTGAGTTCACATGGGAGAATTTCCAGGCGTCGGTGAACAAGGACCTGGCCGATGTACTGGGCAATTTCGTAAGCCGCATTACCAAATTCTGCCGGTCGAAATTCGGCGAAGCCGTGCCCGACGGGGGCGCTTACGGTGCGCAGGAAGAGGTCTTGATTGCGGATTTGCAAGCCCGTCTGCGCCGCTACGAGACCTGCATGGAGGCGATGGAGGTCCGCAAATCCGCGCAAGAGCTGCGTGCGATCTGGGTGGCCGGGAACGAGTATCTGCAATCGGCCGCCCCTTGGGCCACGGTCAAGGAAGACCCTGAGCGGGCCGCCGCACAGGTGCGGATGGGTCTGAACCTGATCCGGTTCTATGCGGTGATCTCGGCGCCTTTCATCCCCACGGCCTCGGCCCGGATGCTGAGCGCGATGAACACGCTTGAGACCGATTGGCCGACCGATGTGGACGCGGCGCTGCGCGCTTTGCCCGGCGGGCATGCATTTACGGTGCCGGATGTCTTGTTTGCCAAGATCACCGACGAGCAACGCGAAGACTGGCAAACACGGTTTTCCGGCACGCGCGACTGATCAGATTTTGACGCAAAATCTGGGAAGAAACTGACGCAGTTTCTACATGCGCGTGACCCAGATTTTGCGTCAAAATCTTCCCAGAAAATGTGTCATTTTCTGGACGCCCGGAGGCAGACCGGCGCTTGAACGGCCCCGACCGCCTGAACGCCGAACAGCTTTCGGGCGAAGGATCAGGCGCGCTACGCCTCGCGAACCTGTCCGGCCGAAAGCTCCTTGGGATCGGGTTTGCGCACGCAAAGCCGCAAAAGCGGCGGAACGGTCAGCAGGGTCAGGAACGCAGACATCGACAGGCCACCGACCACAACCGCGCCCAAACCCCGGTAGAGCTCGGACCCTTCGCCCGGAAAGATGATCAAGGGCATCATCCCCATCACACTGGTCAGGGTCGACATGAAAATCGGACGAATACGGTTATGCGTGGCCTCTTCAATGGCCGCGATCGGCTCCATCCCGTCGACGCGCAGATGATAAAGGGTCTGGTGCACGATCAAGATCGCATTGTTCACCACGATCCCCACCAGGATGACAAAACCCAAGAGTGTCAGCATATCGAGCGGTTGGGTCTGATATGTGTTCAGCAGCGCAAGGCCTCCAACCCCGCCCGCCGCGGCGACGGGAACGGAGATCATGATCACCAGCGGCAGCACGAAGCTCTCGAACAGGATGGCCATCACCAGAAACACGATGATCAGCGCAACCGCGAGATTGATCTGAATGGCCGACCATGTCTGGCTGAGCTGATCTGCGGTGCCCGACACGCTGAGCCGAATATCTGCGGGAATGCCCTGCTCTTGCAGCACCGCCACGACCTCGCGCTGCAAAAGCTCGACCGCTTCCTCTAGCGGCAGCGTGTCGGAGGGGCGTACCTCCAGGGTGACGGTGCGCAACCTGTCGCGATGGCGGATCTCGGTCGGCCCGGCTGTCAGGACCACATCGGCCAGCGCCGAGACCGGTACGATCTGACCGCCCGGTGTGACCACCGGGTAATTGCCGATATCCTGGGTACGCACCGCGTCGCTGACCGATGGGTCGCCCTTCAGCACCAGATCGACCCGCTCTGCACCCACCGTGATTTCGGCAACCCGCAGCCCGTCGTTGAAGGCATCCACCGTCGCCGCGAGACCTGAACTGTCGAGACCCGCATCGGCCAACCGCACCCGGTTGGGGATCAGACGCACCTCCGGGGCGCCCAGCTCCAGCCCGGGAATGGGTCGAAACTGATGCCCGTCCGAGCGCGGCAAGATGCCCGATATGATCCCGGCGGCCCGCCCCGCCACCTCAAGAATGTCATTCAGATCCTGACCCGAGACATTCAGCTCTATCGTCCGGCCCCCTCCGACACCGCGCCCAAAAAGCGAGGGCTGTGCCATAAACCCGAACGTTCCCGGCTCTGCAAAGATCGGGCGGCTGAGCACCGGGATCAGCTCGGATGCACGCAGACCGTCCGTCGCCGAGGCGCCCACGAAGGAATTGCCCGGCGTGGCCACGAAAAAGAAGTTTTCGATGGTGGGTGTTCCATCCTCCAATTCGGTGGCAGGCGTGGCCTCCCACAAAGGGCGCGCCACGGATTCGATCCGTTCGGCGATGGTCTCGGTGGTTTCAAGGTTGTAACCCGGTGGCGGAATGATCAGGCCAAAGACCAGATTGCGATTGCCCTCGGGCAGGTATTCCAGGCGCGGCAGGAACGCATAGCTCGCCACCGCCGCACTGCCTGCGATGGTCACGACCATCAAGATACCGATCGGGCGCACCCGCACGGTCATCCGGACATAGGCCATCACCAGTGACCGAAACCCCAACGCCAGATGATCCAGGCCCCAGATCCGCATCGGCTTTTGATCGCCCGGGCGCAGCAGGCGGCTGGCCAGCGCCGGGATCACGGTCACGGCGACGACAAGCGACAACAGGACCGAGACCGAGATCGCAACCGCGATATCGCGGAAAAGCTGCCCTGCCTCCAGCTGCATGATCAGGATCGGCACAAAGACCAGAACCGTGGTCAGGGCCGAAACCAGGATCGCGCCCCAGACCTGACTGGCGCCCAGATAGGCGGCCTCACGACGGCTCTTGCCCTCTTCACGCAGGCGAAAGATGTTCTCCAGCACCACAATGGCCGCATCGACGATCATGCCGACGGCAAAGGCGATGCCGGCCAGCGATATGACATTGAGCGTGCGCCCGGTGATCGCCATCACCACAAAGGTCGCCACGATGGACACAGGGATCGACAGCGACACCACCAGCGTTGCGCGCGGGCTGCGCAGAAACAGCATCAGCACCAGAGCGGCCAAGGCGCCGCCGATCCAGATGTTCTGCGTCACCAGATCAATCGCACCGTTGATATAGATCGTCTCGTCATAGACCTGTTGCACATCGAGCCCGGCATCGTTGATCGGACCGTCCGCCAGTTCCGAAAGCACCAGGCGCAATTCCTCCATCACGCTGATCACGTTGGCGCCGGCCTCGCGCACCACGTTGAAGGCCAGCCCCGGCTCGCCCCTATAGCGCAATCGGCTGCCGGGTTCCTTGAAGGCAAACCCCACATCCGCCACATCCGCCACCCGGACCCGACCGATCCCGCCCTCCGGCGCGCCCGAGCGCAGAACCACGTCGCGGATCGCCTCTTCGGTATTGAGGTTGCCTTCGGTGCGCACCACATAGCGGCGCTTGCCCTCGTCCACATCCCCGGCCGAGATCGAGATATTCTCGGTGCGCAGGATCTGCACCACCTGCGGCACCGTCAGCCCGAAACGCGAGAGGCGGCGCGGGTCGATGACCACCTGCAACTCGCGCGTCACGCCGCCAAAGACATTGACTGCCGACACGCCTTCGATCCGTTCCAGCCGGTCCTTGATCACATCCTCGACGAAATCGCCATAGGTCGGCATCGGCCGCGTGTTGCCGTCCTGCGCGGTGAGCAGGATCCAGGCAATCGGGCTGTCGTCCGAGCCGGATGTGTTCAGCGAGGGTTCATTGGCCTCATCGGGGTATCCGCTGACCCGGTCGAGCCGGTTTGACACCAAAAGGAGCGACTGGCTCATATCGGTGCCCACCGCGAATTCCAGCGTCACTTCGGCAGAACCGGTGCGCGAGCGGGATGTCATGATCTCCAGCCCGTCGAGCCCGCGCAGCGCCTCTTCCTGCGGATTGACGATCTCGCGCTCGATCTCGGAAGGGGCCGCACCGGGCCAACTGGTTTCGATCACAACAATGGGTTTGCGGACATCGGGGGCCAGTTGGATCGGGATGCGCGACAGCGCGATACCACCAAACAACAATGCGATCAGAACCAGTGCCACGACCGCGACGGGACGCTCGATGGCATAGCGGATGACATCCATCAGTTGGTTTCCACCGGGCTGGGGTTGATATCCTGACCGGGGCGCAGGCGTTCATTGCCACGTACAACGACCAGATCACCGGCCTCGACCCCGCCAAGCACCTCATACCGGTCGCCCAGCGGCACACCCAATGTCACCGGGCGCGGCTGCGCCTTGCCTTCGGCAGCCACAAAGACCGTCCAGCCCCCGCGCGCCTGTACCAGCGCATCCTTGGGCACCGACACGACCTCGCGCGCGGCGCCGACCGGGATCATCACGGTCAGCGACTGACCCACCGCCACATTGTCGAGATCGGCCAGTCCGGGCGCCGCAAAGCGTACCGACCGCGTCCTGGTCGACGGATCCTCGATCGGAAGGATGGCGCGCAGTTCCAGCTCCAGCTCGACGCCGGTCTCGACACTGGCCCGCACGCTCTGGCCCACCTCAAGATAGGGAATGTAGCGCGCAGGCACGCCCGCCGTCACCTCGAACGCATCGGTATCGAGAAGCCGGACAACCGGCGAGCCGGCCTGAATGAACGCGCCCGGAATCGTCGTCACCTCGATCACAACACCGGAAAACGGCGCGGTGATCAGGCTCCGCTCCAGCTGATAGCGGGCCTCGGCCAGCCGCGCGTCGCTGCTTTGGAGCCGTGCGCGCGCCTCGGCAAGCTGCGACCGGGCCTCCAGCATATCCGATTGCGCATCGTCGAACCGGCTTTCGCTGAACGAGCTTGAGCCGCGCAGCGCCTCGATCCGTGCCAAGCTGGTATTGGTGCGATCCACCTGAACCCGGGCGGTGGCGATGCTGGCATCCGCCTCGGCCATCTGCGCTTCGGCCTGGGCCACGAGGATCTCAAGCAGACCTCGGTTCAGCTCGACCAGCAGATCGCCTTCGGCGACGCGCATGCCTGCCAGCACATGCACTTCCTGCACATTGCCCGCCACGCGGCTGGCGACCGCCCCGTCCCGCGCGGTTGTCACCTCGGCAAAGACCGGCACGGTCTCGGCAAGCACGCGCAGCTCGACTTGCTTGACCCCAACGGCGGTCGCACCGCCCTGCGCCACGGCGGCGGCGGACGACAGGGTCACGGCGGTCAGGGCAAGACCCAAGGCGTAGGCAAGCGGGCGCATCGAAAGGCTCCAGAAGTTCATCTCAATGAGTTAGCATAAATCCGGCAAGTACAAATGAACATGCATCACGTCCCATTGACCCGGGGCCCGTTCGGCGCTGCCTGGACCCCAAACGCCCATAAAGCCGCTAAAGGATGCTCACGGACGACCCGGATGTGCAGATATAGATCAGGAAAGACCGACAAAGGCGAGCGGGATCTGCGCGCGGGCCAAACCGGCCTGGACGCACACCATGCGCGTCGTGCAGGCGGGTCCTGGCAACGCAGATACGCAAGGTCTGAGGGGGCGGCCAGGGCCCGGTGACAACAAAACGGCAATGCAAGGAGGGGCCTGCCCCGACGCTTGGCGCTCCCGTCCGGTTTGGGATAGACAACAGCCGGTCATGGCTGCGCGCGATTCTCAGAGCACCGGCAGAAGGGAGTGTCCTGTGATCAGGCTGCGAAACAATCCTTTGCGATGGCGCCAGGAACCTGGCCCGCATGGGCGCGCGCAGCCGCCTATGGGCGGTTTGACCGCACGCCGATGTCGCCCCGGCGCGGATCGGGCGTTGAGAACCGGCACGGGTTCGGACGGGCCTTGCGCCACCACAGCAACCCCGCCCGGCGCGCGCCCCTCTCACGGCCATGGGTCCGCACCGAACGCTGTTCCGCAGCATCCGAAGGCGCGGCCGCTGATCGGGCGGACCGCATGAGCGTCACCGCGGCCCTGCACCGTTTCGCCACGACGCAGCCCGACCGGACCGCGATCCGCTTTGAGCGCGACGCGCTGACGTGGCGTGACCTTGATATCCTGGTAGAGCGGTTCGCACAGGACATCGACGCCCATGTTGCCAAGGATCAAGGCGTCGCGATCTGCCTGCCCAATTGCCCCGCTCAGGTCATCTTGGTGCTGGCCGTGGCCCGGTCGGGTCGCGAAGCGCAGGTTCTTGATCCGCAATGGCCCCGCGAGATGCTGGTGCAGACCCTCCGCGCCGTCGCCCCCGGCCTGTGCTATGGGGCCAAAGAGCTGGATCTGGAGGGCACGCCAACCTGGGTTGTCGATCCACGGCAGGGGTTTGACGCCTTGGCCTGTGCACCTCCCCGCCGCGCCAATGGCGACAGGTTGAACGAGCCGTCATCCGACACGGCATTTTATGTGGGGTTCACCTCCGGTTCAACCGGCGTTCCCAAAGGGTACCGGCGAACGCACGCATCCTGGCTGAAGAGCTTTGAGGCGGACAGGATCGAGTTCGGCATAACCTCCGGCGATGTCGTGCTGGCCCTCGGTCCGCTGACCCATTCGCTGTTTCTGTATGCGCTGATCCGAGGGCTGAATGCGGGTGCGACGGTCGTGATGTGCCACACGTTCCAGAGCGGTGCGGCAATCCGGTTGATCCGCCGCGCGGCAGTCACGGTGATCTACGGCGTGCCAACCCATTACCGACTGCTGCTGGCCGCCGCAAAGCGCCAGAACACCGGCACAATCCCCGCCGTGCGGTGGGTCTTGTGCTCGGGGGCGACATGGACCGGGGCGGACAAATCGCAGCTCCACACAATGTTTCCCAATGCCGAGCTTGGTGAGTTTTACGGCGCATCAGAGTTAAGCTTCGTAACACTCGCTAAAAGCTCGGAAAACGTGCCCGAACACTCTGTCGGGCGGGCGTTTGAAGGGGTGGAGATCGCGATTCACAGGCAGGACGGCCAGCCCGCCCCGCCGTATGAGCCCGGTCTGATTTTTGTCAAAAGCGATCTGGTGTTTAAGGGCTATGCCTGCGGCGCCGAGGGGGCGACCCTGCGGTCGGAGGATGCGATATCCGTAGGCGATATCGGCTATCTGGATGCGCGGCGTTTTCTGTATCTCGTCGGTCGGGCAGACAGGATGCTCGTCACCTCGGGCCGGAACGTGTATCCAGAAGAGGTCGAGGCCGTCCTGAATGCCCATCCCGCCATCGATATGTCAGCGGTGATCGGTGTGACAGATCGGGGCCGTGGCCAAAGCGTGATTGCGCTTGTATCCTGTGTTCACGACGACGCCCCAACCTGGGCGGAGCTTGGACCGTTCATGCGCAAACGCCTCGCCCCTTACAAAATGCCCCGTCAGGTGGCCGCGCTCTCGGACTGGCCGCTGACCCGGTCTGGAAAGACGGATCTGCGGGCCATCGAACGCCTCTGGTCGTCGCGCGCCTACAGATTGCTGACATGAGGCCGGTTTATCTTGCCGCGGTAAAGCGCACCCCGGTGGCAGCTCGCAATGGCGCGCTGAGCGATATCGATGTGACCACGCTTGCCGGGATGACGATACGAGCCCTTTTGGCCGAGGCAGGGTGCGACCCCGATCAGGTGGAGGGGGTCGTCATGGGCAATGCCCTTTATGGCGGCGGAAACCCGGCGCGGGTCGCCGCCCTTGCGGCGGGTCTGGCTCAGCGGGTCCCGGCGATGACACTCGATACGCAATGCTGTTCAGGGCTTGACGCGATCTGGCTTGCGGCCACGGCGGTCGGGTCCGGTCACTGCGATCTGATGGTGGCGGGAGGGCTCGAAAGCTATAGCCGGGCACCCATCCGGCAGACCCGCCCGCGACAACCCGATGAGCGCCCGCAGACCTATCTGCGCCCGCCCTTCACCCCGTGGCCGGATCGCGATCCCGATATGCTCGCCTCGGCGGCGGCGGTCGCACGGGAGCTGGGTATCGACCGGACCGCGCAGGCAGAATATGCGATTGCGAGCCATGGCAAGGCCCTGACGGCCGCCCTGCCCGAAACGGAATGCCTTGCGATCAACGGCGTGACCGCGGATCCATTTGGACGACGCCTGTCGATGAGCCTGTGTGACCGGCTTCCCGTGATTGCCGGGGATCGCCGCTTTGGCGTGACCTCCGCAACCGTTGCGGTCGAGGCGGATGCCGCCGCCGCCGTCATCGTAACCTCCCAAGTAGCTCTGGATAGGATTCGGTCGGCGCACAGACCGGTCCGGATCCGCATGGGATTGTCAGGCGGTGACGACCCGACGCGACCCGCATTGGCGCCCATCAAGGTGACACAGACCCTGTTGCAAAAACTGGACATCGCGGCAGCGGATCTGGCGGTTGCCGAGGTGATGGAGGCGTTTGCGGTGCAGGCCATGGCCTGTGTCCAAGGTATCGGACTGGATCCTGAGATCGTGAACCGATCCGGCGGCGCGCTGGCCCGCGGTCACCCGATCGGTGCATCGGGGGCCGTCTTGGCCACCCGCCTCTGGCACGAGATGCAGGCAGAACCGCCGGGCAGCCTTGGTTTGGCCCTGATTGCCGCGGCCGGCGGGCTGGGCACGGGCCTGGTGGTCGAAGCCACATGATCCGCATTGTCCGCACCCCCGGGGCGCTTTGCGATCTCGAAGGTCTTACCCTCACGTCCGCCCTTGACCTGGCCGTGACACAAGAGATGGTGGACCGGTTTGTCGCCGTCTCGGGGGATCGGCAATGGATCCACACCGACACCCGGCGCGCCGCACGAGAGCTTGCCGATGGGGCGACAATCGTCCCCGGTGGATTGCTTGTGGCGCTCCTGCCGCGCCTGGTGCAGCACGCCTACCGGGTCGAGCGGTTCAGCAAGGCCGTCACTGCCGAGTATCGTCAGGTGCGGTTCAGACATCCCCTGCCCACCGGATCCAGTATCCGGGCCACTGTCGCCATCCGGTCCGCGGTCAAATCCTCTGCCTTCGTGACGGTCAAATCCGCGTGCCGCGTGACCCAAGCACAAACCGGCGCCTGCATCCTGACCGCGGGCATGACGGATGTCTATTTCGACTGACCCCTCCGATATCACCTGGGATCGGCGTCGAACCCCCTCGCCTCCATCGCGTCGGCGATGTCATCGGCCATCTTGAGCGTCCTTATGACAACCGGGATCGCCAGGGCAACAATGCTTTTCTCGATCCCCCGGGCCCTTTGCGCCTCCCTGACCTCGGCGGTGATCTGCGAAATCAGCGGGATGAACCGGATCGCCATCGAGATCACGAGGCTGATTTTCCGAGGATCGACGCCAACCCAGCCCAAGGGCTGAATGGCCCATTCCAGAGTATCGGTCATCTCGGACACGCGCGTCGTCAACGTGATCAGCGCGGCCAGCAGGATCAGGTTCATCAACCGCAAGACAACGACCAGCCCGGCCTGCCAACCATTGATAAAGGCCTGTGCGACAAAGAGGATGAGCACGATCCACAAGATCGGCCTGAGCTGAGCAAACAGGGTTTTCACCGTCATATTCGCGACCAGATAGGCCCCGCACACCAATATCAGCGCACCGCTCAGCACCACGATATCGGCCACAAAGAAAAGCGACGTACCCGCCAGCACCAGACCCAGCAGCTTGGTACCCGCCGGCAGGCGATGAAGAGCGGTCTCTCCGGGACTGTAAAGCGACATCATGGGCACAGCAGCGCCTTGTATCTGTTGATCGCGACCCTTGGCACATCATCCGCCGCGACCCGGCCGTCGTGAAAGACGATGACCCGGTCAAAATCGCCCAGCAGATCGAGATCATGTGTGACCATGACCACCGACTGGCTCAGTTCGGCAATCGCCTGTGAGATGCGGCGCTTGTTGCGCAAATCCAGAAGCGTCGTCGGCTCGTCGAACACGATGTATTTCGGGTCCATGACCAGAACGCCGGAAATCGCCAATAGCTGTTTCTGGCCACCGCTCAGAAGGTGGGCGGGATGCTGTTTGAACGCGGTCAAATCGTAGCGTTCCAGAACCGCGTCTATCCGCTGGGAGATCACGCTCTGGTCAAGTTTGAGGTTCTTCATGCCAAAGGCCAGATCTTCTTCGACAATCGGAAAGACGATCTGGTTCTCCGGGTTTTGAAACACGAAGCCAACCTTGCGCCGGATCGCCCGGGCCTGGTGCCGCGTGTTCTGGCCATCCACAAGCACATGACCCGAGGTGGGGATCTGCAAACCGTTCAAAAGCCGCGCAAAGGTGCTTTTGCCCGATCCGTTGCTGCCGATGACGCCGATGCGCCTTTCGGACAGCTCAAGGGTGACCCCCTTCAGCACGGTCAAGTCACCAAAGCGATGGGTGACATCCTGCAATTCGATCATCTCTTCGCGCACTCCGCCGCGTCGGCCTGTCTCCGCCACCTCATTGCGAGCCAGCCGCGCAAGCGCGATCTGGCCTTATGCGGCGTCGATACGTCTTGGGCACCAAGATCTGCAAGGCCTGTCTGCCTTCCGCCTCCGGTCGGCGTATCCGCCAACACCCATCCGCCTCTGCCGGGGCGCGGCCAGCGCGACCCCGCGCCGTTCCAGTCCTAGCCGTCCGACCGCTCTTCGATGATCGGATAAGACCGCTTCACGGCCAGCGCCACTGTCGTGGCGATCAAGACCTTGACGATATCTCCGGGAATGAAGGCCACCGATCCCGCCGCCGCCTGAAACAGGGACAGGTTCGCCGCTACCGCCAGCCAGCCGATCCCCAGCGTATAGAGCGCGACCACCCCGCCCAGAAACGTGTATATCGCACCGGTCCAATAGGTCAGCGTCGACCACGACCGCTCAAACAGCCAGCCCGTTACAAAAGCCGCGAGCACCCAGCCCACCAGAAACCCGCCGCTGGGCCCCAGGAACACTCCAAACCCACCGCGGCCGCCAGACAGGAGCGGAAGGCCGATCGCCACCAGAATCAGCAGCAGCGCAATCGCCAAGGCGCCCCGTTTGGCCCCCAGAATGGCACCGGCCAACATCGGCCCCAGCGATTGCGCGGTGATCGGCACCGCAAGAACAGGCACGGCAATTGGTGGAAACAATCCCAGAGCCGCGGTGACAGCCGCAAACAGGGCGACATAGACAAGGTCCTTCGTGCGCATCGGGTTCTCCTTTGATCCCGGCCCGGCTGAACGGTACTGAGGGAGGGCGGCAAAATCATTTATGTGCCGCAGCTTGGGCCCGCTTGCAATTGCTTTGAGCCGCCGCTTGGCAGTATTTCGAGGTCGCGGGGCCCGCAATCGAGCGGGTGGCGGTCGTCTCCGGCATATCGGCCGGGTGCCTGGCAGATCGGCTGCGTGCGCACCGAGCCGGATCCGATTGCAGGGTTTCTGAGGTAAACTCTGACCGCGCAGGGCGGCTGCGTGCGTCCACCCTGCCTGCAACCGCACGGATCTGCCGACGACACCCCGAGCGCGCATATCCCAAGCCGGATTGACAAGGCGCACATGCTCTGACCCTCTCCCCCGAGCAGCCAGAGGGAGGATTCCATGCAGCTCTCGACCCGTATCTCAAATCTCACCGGCGGCGGTTCGGACGGCTGGGACGTGTTCAACCGCGCCCGTGCGATGATTGCGGCGGGGGTGGATGTGACCGAACTGACCATTGGCGAGCATGACATCCGCACCGATCCCACGATTCTGGCGGCGATGGATGCGGCGGCCCGCGGCGGGCATACGGGCTATGCCTCGATCCCCGGGGTGCGGCCTTTGCGCGAACGGGTGGCGGCGCGGCTGACCGAACGGACCGGGGTGCCGACGCGGCCTGAGAACGTGATGATCACGCCGGGCGGGCAATCGGCGCTTTTTGCCGCGCATCATGCGGTCTGCGACGAGGGCGACACGGCCCTTTACATCGATCCCTATTATGCCACCTATCCCGGAACCATCCGGGGTGTGGGCGCGGTGCCCAAGGCCATTCGCACCCGCTCCCGCGAGGCGTTCCAGCCGCAACGCGATGCGCTGGAGGCCGCAGCGCCCGGCGCCGCCAGCCTGCTGATCAACTCCCCCAACAATCCCACCGGCGTGGTCTATGATCGCGCAACACTCGAAGGCGTCGCGGCGGTCTGCGCCGGCCATGACCTCTGGCTGATCTCCGACGAGGTCTATGACACCCAGGTCTGGGAGGGGACGCATCTGTCGCCCCGCGCCCTGCCCGGCATGGCCGAGCGCACATTGGTCGTCGGCTCGATGTCGAAAAGCCATGCCATGACCGGCAGCCGGGTCGGCTGGATCGTGGGGCCCGAGACGGCGGTCGATCACCTGATAACGCTGGCCACCCACACGACCTATGGTGTGGCCGGGTTCATCCAGGATGCGGCGGTCTTTGCGCTGGACCAGGGCACAGCACTGGAAGAGAAGGTCGCGGCCCCGTTCCGGCGCCGCCGCGCGCTGGCGCAAACGGTGCTGGCCAGCCAGAATACGGTGGTGCCGATCCCGTCTCAGGGCGCGATGTATCTGATGCTGGATATTCGGGCCACGGGGCTGAGTGGCGAGGACTTCGCCAATCGGTTGCTGGACGCGCATCATATCGCTGTGATGCCGGGCGAGAGTTTTGGCGCGGCGGCCGCCGGTCATCTGCGCGTGGCTATGACAATCGAGGATATGCGCTTTGCTGACGCGCTCAGAACGCTCTGCGCATTCGCGGCCGAGCAGGTCTGACCGCGCGCAACAAGACAGGCAGGGAACCCGGGCATAGCGCTTTGCCTGGGGTCTGTTTCAGGTCGGATCGCAGGGGACGGAGTGTCCGGCCTTGGGGTTGATAGCGGCTGTCACACCATGCATCGGGTATGCATATCGCCGGTGGGCAAGCCCTCTGTAATACGAGAGCCGCCCACCGGGACTTTTGTCGTCCGATTCTGTCTGGGGGCTTAGAACCGGAACGACGCACGCACGGACACGCTGGTGGCATCCGCATCGACGGCAGAGCCGTTGATGTTGTTGAAATCATGCTCAAGCACTTCAAGGCCCAGCACAGTGTTCGGGGTCACCTGATATGCAAGGCCCAGACCGACAAAGGCGCCATCATCGCTGCCCAGGGAGGTGTCGACTTCCGCCCAGCCGGCCGCCGCATAGATCAGGGTCCTGCCGATATCAAAGCCGATCGTGCCTTTGAGCCGCATCACCTCATCCACGGTCGCCGCTCCGGCACCAAGGGTCACATCGGTGCTGTCATATTCGAACTCGCCGCCCGCGACCCATTGGCCGAAATCCCAGCGATACCCGGCATGCACACCATAGGACGTGTCATCGCCACTTGCGCCGATATTGGTATCGACGTCCAGGTTTCCAGCCTGAATACCCGCATAGAACCCCGTCCAGTCGCCATTCGCCAGGGCCGGTCCGGCGCTCAGTGTGCCCGCTGCAACGGCCGCAAGAATGATCTTCTTCATTATCCGTCTCCTTCGTGTTCAAGCGCCACATCGGCGCTGCCTGCTAAACCTTGACGTTGTGCGATAGATGGCGGCGCAGGCTGCGGATTCAACACACAAGGGTTTGAGGAGATCGTGATCGGTCAACAGCCGCCGACCGGTGCGGGTCAGACGGGCCAAAACCCGCCGATGGACCAAAAACGACATGGGTCGCAAACAGGCGAGCGGGTCCGAATCCGTAGTCGCATCCTGCGTCAAACGGAGGCCACATGCAGCACGAGATATGCATCATCTGCCTGGTGATCCGCACCATCGGTGCGGACCGAGGCCGTGCCGCGCGCGGGCGACCCGATCCTGCCTGAACCCCTTTGGATTCTTCAGATTAAGCAGGACACGACCAATGACAGACCATTCCAACACCCCGACCTCCATCCGCAGCGGGGGGCGCGCTGCCCGGCGCGCCGCGCGCGCCGCCCCTCTGGCCGATCATCTGCGCCCGATCCGCCCCGGCATGTCAGGCGGCACCTACGCCCCTCTGAGCGCGGAAGGCGTGGAGCGTATTCACCGCGCCGCACTGGACGCCCTGGCCGAGATTGGCCTTGCCGATGCCCCCCAGAGCGGCATCGCCTATCTTACCCAAGCAGGTGCCGTTCTGGGCGATGACGGGCGCCTGCGCTTTCCGCACGCTCTGGTCGAGGACACGATTGCCGCGGCCAACCGGCAGATCACACTGATGAGCCGCGACGGCGCGCATGATCTCGATCTGAGCGGCACGCGGGTGCATTACGGCACCGCCGGGGCTGCCGTGCATATGGTGGATGTCGACGGACGCACCTATCGCGAATCGACTTTGCAGGACTTGCACGATGCCGCGCGCATCGCCGATCGCCTGGACAACATCCATTTCCTGCAACGCCCGATGGTGGCGCGCGACGTGCTCGACAATCTGGAGATGGACCTCAACACGATCTATGCCTGCTGTTCGGGGACCACGAAACATGTCGGCACATCGTTCACAGAACCGTCTTTCGTGCCCCATGCGCTGGAGCTGCTGCATCTGATGGCAGGCAGTGAAGAGGCCTGGCGCGCCCGCCCCTTCGTGTCCAACAGCAACTGTTTCGTCGTCCCGCCGATGAAGTTCGCCACCGAGAGCTGTCAGGTGATGGAGGCCTGTATAGAAGGCGGCATGCCCATCCTTCTGCTGAGTGCGGGACAGGCCGGAGCGACCGCCCCCGCCCCGATCGCGGGCGCCATCGTGCAGGCCGTCGCGGAATGCCTGGCCGGTCTGGTCTACGTCAACGCCGTCAAACCGGGGCACCCGGCAATTTTCGGCACCTGGCCCTTTGTCAGCGATCTGCGCACCGGGGCGATGTCCGGCGGATCGGGGGAACAGGCGCTTTTGACCGCCGGTTGCTCTCAGATGCATAAATTCTACGGCCTGCCCGGCGGATCGGCGGCGGGCATCGCGGATGCCAAGCTGCCCGACATGCAGGCCGGCTGGGAGCAGGCCACGTCCAATGTCATGGCGGGGCTTTCGGGGCTGAACATGGTCTATGAGGCGGCGGGCATGCATGCCTCCCTGCTGGGATTTTGCCATGAAAGCCTGATCCTGGGCGATGACCTGATCGGTCAGGCGCTGCGCTGTGTGCGCGGGATCGAAGTGACCGAAGATGCGGTGAGCCTTGAAACGATACGGTCGGTCTGCCTGGACGGACCGGGGCACTATCTTGGCTCTGTACAGACGTTGCAACTGATGCAGACCGAATATGTCTATCCGGCGGTGGCGGATCGCACCTCGCCCAAGGAATGGGCCGAGATCGGCAAGCCCGACCTGATCGCGCAGGCCCGTGCCCGCAAGGAGGCTATTCTGGCCGACCGGGCCTCGGCGCGGCTGGATCCCGATACGGATGCCCTGATCCGGAGCCGGTTCAACATACACCTGGTCGCCTGAGCGCGGTGCCCGCGCCTGTATCTGCGGCGGCGGCCGAGCCCCGGGGGGGATGAATGCGGCGTCCGGCACTGGGGGCTGCCGGACGCCGCGCTTTGGTCCTGGGCCCTCCCGACCAGCCTGTGTTCGCTGTGGCGTGGCCGCGTGGGGGTCAGACCGGTTGCGCGCCCGGTCATGCCGCCGGGCGCGCAGTGAGCCGTGAGTGTCAGCCCTCCGACGGGGGCATCATTCCTGCCTCTTGTGCGGCGACGACCTCATCATCGTCGAGCGCCCCGTCCGCGTTCACATCCATCGCGATGAACGCTTCGGCGGTGATATCGGGATAGACGGCCTGCACCTCGTCGATGGTCAGAACGCCATCCCCATTCGCATCAAGCTCTGTCGCGGCAAATGCTGTCGCGGGCAGTGCCAGACCAAAGGCAGCGATCAGGGTCAGTACGGTCTTCTTCATGGTGTCCTCCTGGTTTTTGTTATGAAGGCGGTTGCTCGTGCCTTCACCGAATATGACGGGATTTGGGCACTTTGCGTCCCACCTCATTTCAACCATTCCGTGCCGCACGCCATTGTCTGCCGACCTTTTCTCTGGCCTTGCGCGGAGCCCCGCCGAAAAAGCCCCAATTTAAGGACAATTGAGGCAATCGGCGGAAAACAGCGTCTTTTCAGCGCCGCATTCCTGACCAGACTGAAGGGGACAGATGGGAATTATGTCCAGATCAAGGAGGCTACGATGTCGCTGCCACATATCATCACTCTGCCAGACGAGCTGACCCAGATCCTGCCCCTGCTCAACCATAGGGCGCGAAACCTCTGCGATAATCCGACCGATGCGGCCGATCTTGCGCAGGAGGCCGCGCTCAAGGTTTGGCAACGCTACCAGAGCGGCGGCGAAATCGCCGATCCGCGCGCCTATGCCATGACGACACTGCGCAACCTCGCCCGCGCCGCCTGGCGCGCGCACCGCGAAACCGACGAGTTGGCCGAGGATATGGTGACAGCGCCCCCAGACGCGCCCCGGCTGATCGCCTGTGCCGAACTGCGCGAGGCCATCGACCGCCTGCCCGAGGATCAGGCCATCCTGCTGCGCCTTGTGATGACCGGTGAGACCAGCCCGCGGATCCTGGCCAAGCGCACCGGGGTGCGGGCAGGCACGGTGATGTCCCGTCTCGCCCGGGCCCGGGCCCGGCTGCGCCAAGAAATGGGCATGAGCGAGACCTGTTCGGTCACCACGCTCTTTGAGGAAATGCCGGTGGTCTGACCGCTCACTTGCGGTTGATCAAGACCAATCCAAGGGTCACCAGGCCCAAGGCGAACCATGTGCTCAACGCCACCCGCTCGCCCAAAAGCGCCCACCCCATAAACACCGCCAGAACCGGTGACAGGAAACTGAACGAGGCCACCCCCGACGCAGGATAGCGCGCCAGCAACCAAAACCAGAACAAGAACCCAAAGCTGGCGATGCACAGGATCTGAAACGCAAGACCCCACAGGTGGATCGCCTCCACCTCGCGAAACAGGTCGCCCGTTACCGGGGCGACCAGCAACAGAATCGGTGCCGAGATCGCAATCTGCCAGAAAAGCTGGATTTCCGGCCTGACCTGCGACAGCGGCGTCAGGCGCACGGTCAATGCGATCCCGGCCCAGCACATCGCGGCAAAGACGCCCAAGAGATCGCCCTTGAGACTGGCCGAACCGCCCCCCCGGTCCAAGAGCGCCAGCGTCACACCGGCCATCGCAATGCTGAGGCCGACCACGCGTTTGCCGGTCAGCGCCTCGCCCGGCAACAAAAAATGCCCGGCAATCGCCAGCCAGACGGGCATCGAATAAAGCATGATCGAGGCGCGCGCGACGGTGGTGATATCAAGCGCGGTATAGATCGCCATGAACTCCACCGCAAAAAGCACGCCAACGATCACACCACCCAGATGCGCCGATTTGGGCGTGGTCAGTGCGATGCCCCGCAACCGCATCCAGATCAACATCACGGCAATTGCGCCCAGCGACCGCAAACCGGCCATGAAGATCGGGCCGAACCCGCCTCCCGAGACCTTGATCACCACCTGATTGAACGCCATCAGAGCGGCGAACCCGATGAGCATCACCGCGCCCGCGGCATCGACATGCGCTTTTCTTTCCATGGCGCCATGTGGAGAGCGCGGCGCGATCAGTGTCAAGCGCGCTCAGTATCTGTCGGTGCGTCGCTTTGGTTGCGCCTTTCCGAAAAAGCGCGGATTTCTTTCGACAAATTCTGCAATCAACGAGGCCAGGAAGGCCCGTTCGCGCCCGATCAGGTAAAGATACCCCACCGCTGCGGCCAGCAATGCACCCACAAGATTGACGATCAGATCTCCCATCGTATCGTTCAACCCGGATTTCTGCATATTCAGGCCAAAGCCCTGATCCATCGCGAACTCGAACACTTCCCAGACCGTGCCGATGAAGATCGCAAAGCACATGCTGAAAAAACACAAAGCGATATGGGGGGCAGCAAATCGATCGCCCTGAAACATCATGAACACCGCGACAAACCCGATCAGACCGAACCCAACCGCCGAGCCGCCATGCAGCGCGATGTCCCACCACCAGAACCGGTTGTAGAAATCCAGAACCTCGCCCAAGAATAGGGTCGCAAAGACGAAAAGCACAATCGCCGTGATAAAGGTGCGCGGCACCACCAGACCCGCATAGCCCGCAACCAGAACCGGCATGATGGAGACCACGAGCGTGATCAATGCGACAAAGGCTATTTCCCAATTTCCGCTCACAAGGGCGGCCATTGAGGCCATCAGACAGGCCGTCCAGATACACCATGTCAGAATGGCGTGATCGGTAAACCGCATGACCCAGCTCCCTTCGCGCGCGATCCGCGTCGCCAGCTATAACATACAGAAATGTATTGGTACCGATCTCAGACGCAAGCCCACCCGTATCCTGCGCGTGCTGCGCGCCCTGGGCGCCCAGATCGTCACCCTGCAAGAGGCCGACAAACGGCTGCCGCCACGCCCGGCCGCCCTGCCCGCCTTTGCGCTCAGGGACGAAGGCTGGCAGATCGTGCCTTTGGGTGGGGCGGGATCGCTGGGCTGGCATGGCAACGCGATCCTCTATCGGGGCGGACCCGAACTGATGCGTGCCGATCGGCTGATCCTGCCGGGGCTGGAGCCGCGCGGCGCGGTCCTGGCCGAGTTTGAGACACCGCTGGGGCGCCTGCGCGTGATCGGCCTGCATTTGGGGCTGGTGGCGCAGTGGCGCAGGCGGCAGCTGCATGCGCTGATGCGGCTCAGCGCACCGCGCGATCCGGTGCCCACCATCTGGGCTGGCGACTTCAACGATTGGGATCGCGGCCCGTTGCTGGATCGCGCCGCACCGGCGATGCATTTCCTGCCCCCCGATCCCAGCTTTCCGGCGCCTGCCCCGGTGGCCCCGCTCGACCGCATCGCGGTCTCTTCGGGCCTGCATGTCAGCGCTCATGGCGTCCACACGGCCCGGCCCGCGCGCATCGCCTCGGATCATCTGCCAATCTGGGCCGACCTGACCCGCGCCTGACGCAAATCCGCGCGGTTGCCGGGTTTTCGCTTTGTCTCTCGACCGTCTCTGACACTCTGAACCGCAGATATGCAGCAATACGACGGAGAGACGGAATGAGCTTGATGGGAACTCTGACAAAGGTGGCGATCGGCTATGCCGCCGCGCGCGGTATCGACAAGATGTCAGGCGGCGGCGGGCTGGCCGCGCTTTTTGGTGGCGCCCAGGTACCCGGCGATACGGCACAGGCGGGCCAGCCTCCCGGCTTTGCCGAGATACAACAGAGGATGGGGCAGATGGGCGCCGGGGCCATGGGCAACCTGTCCGAGATGATGGCGGGCCTCAGCAAACCGGGCGGCTTCGATCTTGCCGCGATGATGGGTGGCGGCAGCGACGGAGGCAAGGGCGGTCTGCTCAGTGCCGCGGCCGGTGCGGGCGGCGGCGCGGGCATCGCCGGTCTGCTCGGCGCCCTGGGCGGGGCAGCCGCGATGACCGGTCAGGGGGCGGCACAGATGGCCGATGCCATCAACCCGCGTGAGACCGTACCCCAGATGGAAGAGACAGCCGCGCTCCTGTTGCGCGCGATGATCCAGGCGGCCAAATCCGATGGCGGGATCGACGCTGATGAACAGGCCAAGATCCTTGAAACCCTGGGCGAGGCCGATGCCGAGGATATGGCCTTTATCCGCAGCGAACTCGCAGCCCCCATGGATGTGAATGCGCTGGCCGCCCAAACCCCCGAGGCGCAAAAGACGCAAGTCTACGCGATGTCGCTGATGACCATCCGCCTCGATGCCCAGGCCGAGGCCGACTATCTCGATACGCTGGCCGCTGCGCTGGGTCTGGATCAGCAAACTGTCAACATGGTGCACATGCAGATGGGTGTGCGCCCGCTCTATTCCTGAGCCGCGCTTCGCAGTCGGGCTGGCCATGCCCGCCCGGCTCGGCTACATCACAGGCCCAACCGACCAAAGCGGTACTCAGAGGGGTTTCATGCCGGACACGATTCTGTCGCGCAGTGTGGCCAAAGGCCTGCGCATCACAGGGCAACGACGCACCATCGCGCAAGTCCTCGAAGAGAGCGACGACCACCCCGATGTGGAGGAACTATACGCCCGTGCCAGCGCGGTCGATCCCAAGATCTCCATCGCCACCGTCTACCGCACCGTAAAGCTGTTTGAAGAGGCCGGGATCGTCGAAAAGCTGGAATTCGGCGATGGCCGCGCGCGCTACGAAGACGCCGAGCGGGATCATCACGACCATCTCATCGACATGAACTCCGGTCAGGTGATCGAGTTCGTCGATGCGGAAATCGAAGAGCTTCAGGAGAAGATCGCCCGCAAACTCGGCTATGAGCTGCGCGGCCACCGGCTGGAGCTTTACGGCGTGCCGCTGAAAAAGGGCTGATCTCCGGCAACCCGACCAGGCCCGAACCCAGCCCGCTTCTTCTCGCGTCAAATACGGGGGGAGCGCGCAGCGCGGGGGCAAAGCCCCCAAATCGGCGCCACGCTATACCGCCGAGCCGCGCCGTGCCCGCGACAGCATCAGCGGAATGAGCCCGGTCAGAAACATCAGCCGCGCCACATGGGCCGCGGCCACAAAACCGGGGTTCGCTCCCAGAACGGCCCCCAGCGCAATCATTGTCTCGAACCCGCCCGGAGCAAAGGCCGCAAGCACGGTCACCTGCCCCAGGCCCAGCCCATAGGCCACCGGCACCGCAACCAGCGCCGCAATCCCCGAAGCCAGTGCCGTCACCGCCAATCCGGCCCCGAGCCCCGCGCGCAAGGCCGCCATGCCAAGACCCGAAAACCGGGTGCCGATCAGCGCGCCGATGGTCACGAAGGCGGCCGTGCCCAGCACCGGATCGATGCCGCCCGTAACCCATCCCGCACCATGGCTCACCCCCGAGACCAGCATCGCCCCGATCAGCAGGGCCGCGGGCAGCCGCAACCAGATCAGCACAAGTCCCAGCAGCAGCGACACCGCCATCAGCACACCAAAGATCAGCGGCGACAGGGTCACACTGCCCGTCAACGGGTTGCCGGTGATCTCGACCCCCAGCACCCGCGCGACAAGCGGCACGATCAACGTGATCGCCAACAGCCGGACCGCCTGCACGACCGTGACGCGCAACGCATCGACCCCGCCCTCCAGGCTCAGGCCCATCACAAAACTCAGATGTCCCGGCGCCGCTGCCAGCACGGCAGTGCGCGCATCGAACCCGAACCCGCGCTGCAACAGGGCCTGACAGCTCACCATCATCACCACGACCAGGACGCCGAGCGCCACGAATGCCAACGGCCACCGGACCATCGCCGCCGTGGTCTCAGGCGTGACCGTGCTGCCAATCCCGACACCGATCACCAGAAACGCCAGATCGCGCAGCCGGGGATGGATATCCATCCGCAAACCGCCCAGCCCCGCGAGACAAACCGCCAGCGCCGAACCCGTAAGGAGCGCCGCAGGCAATCCGACCAGCGTGCCGATCCCGGCACCTGCCGCCGCCACGAAGGCAGTCCCCGCCGTGGCCCGCCAGCTATCGAGAATTCCGTTTACCTTCATGCCACTGCCTCTAGCATGTGATGCCCTCGCTCCGCCACCCGCACCTGCCCGAGGACCGCAGCCGCAGGCGCAGGGACGAGACGACAACAACGACCCCGCAGGGGTCTCCTTCAAACACCGGCGGATCAAGGGCATCCCCTCCGGTCAGGCACGGGACATCCGATGCCGATCACGCCCGCTTGCCCCGCCCGCCGGGTTCGGGCAAGGACGGCGCAAGAGCCAGACAAGCGTCGCGAAAAGGACCACAGATGGAGAATTTGCGCGGCGCCGCCTGGATGACGCTGGCCATGCTGGTCTTCGCCATCGAGGATATGTTCATCAAACTGCTGTCCGAGGCATTGCCCACCTGGCAGATCATCGCGATCATCGGCGCAGGCGGAGCATCTGTCTTTGGCCTGGCCGCGAAATGGCAGGGTCAGGCTCTTTTTCCGGCCGCGGCGCTCTCTGCGGCGGTTCTTGTGCGCAACACAGGCGAATTGGTCGGATCTTTGGCCTTTGTCACCGCGATTGCGCTGATCCCGCTCAGCTCCGCCTCCGCGATCCTCCAAGCGACACCGCTCGTTGTCACCCTTGGGGCCGCCCTTTTTCTGGGCGAAGCGGTCGGCTGGCGCCGCTGGACGGCGATCCTCGTGGGCTTTGCAGGTGTCTTGCTGATCATCCGGCCCGGCCTGGAGGGGTTTGACATCCGGTCGCTCTTTGCCGTGCTGGCGGTCATCGGGCTGGCGCTCCGCGACCTGGCCACCCGCCGGATCCCGGCAACGGTCAGTTCCATTCAGCTCAGCTTTCTTGCCTTCCTGACTTTGGTCCCTGCCGCCTTTGGCCTGGCCTGGGCCACCGGCGCGCCCGCCGTGCAGCCTCAAGGGCTGCATTGGGCGCTGATCGGCTGCACCATCAGTTTTGGCGTCTTGGCCTATTATGCCATTGTCACGGCCATGCGCGTGGGCGAGATTTCCTTTGTCACACCGTTTCGCTATTCGCGCATCCTTTTCGCCCTGATCATCGGGATGGCGGTCTTTGGCGAGCGCCCCGATGCCCTGATGCTGATCGGCGCGGCCTTTGTCGTAAGCTCTGGCCTCTTCACCCTCTGGCGTGAGCGCAAACATCGCTCTGCGGCGTAACCTCCCCTTTTCCTTGGGAGTTTCGCCCGGTAAGAGGCGCCCAAAGCGCATTTCCATATAGGCTCCCCCATGACAACCATCATCGACATTTTCGCCCGCGAGATCCTCGACAGCCGGGGCAACCCAACGGTCGAGGTTGACGTCACGCTTGAAGACGGCACGCAGGGCCGCGCTGCCGTGCCCTCCGGTGCCTCGACCGGCGCTTATGAGGCGGTGGAAAAGCGTGACGGCGATGCCGCGCGCTATCTCGGCAAAGGCGTGCAGGAGGCGGTCGCATCGGTGAACGGAGAGATTGCCGAGGCGCTCGTCGGGTTCGACGCCACCGAACAGCAGGCCATCGACGCCACCATGATCGAGCTGGACGGCACCGACAACAAGGCACGCCTGGGCGCCAACGCCATTCTGGGCGTGTCGCTGGCCACCGCCAAAGCCGCGGCCGACGCCACCGCGCAACCGCTCTACCGCTATGTGGGCGGGACGGCCGCGCGCATCCTGCCCGTGCCGATGATGAACATCATCAATGGTGGCGAACATGCCGACAACCCCATCGACATTCAGGAATTCATGATCATGCCGGTCCGCGCGGAGACGATCCGCGACGCGGTGCGCATGGGGGCAGAGGTGTTTCACACCCTCAAAAAAGAGCTGTCGGCGGCTGGTCTTTCCACCGGGATCGGGGACGAGGGCGGCTTTGCGCCCAACATCGCCTCCACCCGAGAAGCGCTTGATTTCGTTTTGAAATCCATTGAAAAGGCGGGATATGCTCCCGGCGAGGATATTCACCTCGCCCTCGATTGCGCGGCGACCGAGTATTACAAGGATGGACATTATGTTCTGTCCGGTGAGGGCAAAACCCTCAGCAGCGATGAGAATGTCGCCTATCTGGAAGCTCTGGTGAATGACTATCCGATCATCTCCATCGAAGACGGGATGGGAGAGGACGACTGGGATGGCTGGAAGGCCCTGACCGACGCCATCGGCGACAGGGTCCAACTTGTCGGGGACGATCTGTTCGTAACGAACCCAGAGCGCCTGGCCGACGGAATCGCCCGTGGCTGTGCCAATTCCATGCTGGTAAAAGTCAATCAAATCGGAACTTTGTCGGAAACTCTTAAAGCTGTCGATATGGCCCACCGCGCCCGCTATACCAATGTGATGTCGCACCGCTCGGGCGAGACCGAGGATGCCACCATTGCCGATCTGGCCGTGGCCACCAATTGCGGTCAGATCAAGACAGGATCGCTGGCCCGCTCCGATCGGCTCGCCAAGTACAACCAGCTCATCCGCATCGAAGAGCAGTTGGCCGAGACCGCTGAATATGCGGGACGGTCGATCCTGCGAAGCTGAGCCCCTGCGACGGGCGGGCGTTCAAGATGATACACTGGGCGAGACAGAAGGCGTGATCGGTGCGCGATGCGGCGATCTGCAAAGCGGTATCCATCCGCTTTCTGGCCAGAACGACACCGGCGTGCCCTGCATACCCTTGCAAGGGTCGCGCGGTGGGCGCAGGTTGCGATCATGACAGCCGATGACATCATCAAGCACCTGAACCTCGCCCCCCATCCGGAAGGCGGGCATTATCGCCAAACCTGGGTCGCGGACGGTCCGGGACGACCGTCGGGCACTGCGATCTACTTCCTGCTCAAGAACGGCGAACGGAGCCACTGGCACAGGGTCGATGCCACCGAAATCTGGCTTTACCATTCCGGTGCGCCGCTGGTGTTGTCGTTGAGTGCGACGGATGAAGGCCCGGCGCAGGATCATCTCCTGAGCCCGGATCTGATCAAGGGCAGCCCGCAGATCATTGTGCCCACTGGCCATTGGCAGGCCGCAGCCACCACAGGCGCCTATACGCTGGTCAGCTGCACGGTCAGTCCGGGATTTCAGTTCGACGGCTTCACATTGGCGCCACCCGGCTTTGACATTCCGCGCAGCTAGGGCATTCTGCCCGGCATGGATCATGTGACGTTCCTCAAGACGATACCGCCCGCCCGAAAAGCGGCGCTGACGGAACGCTCGGACACAGCCGGTCTGCGCCATCTTGCCCTGCATCTGGGCGCGCTTGGCCTGTGCGGCATGGGCATCGTGCTGGGCGTTCCGGGATGGCCGCTTCTTGTGCTGTTTCATGGTGTCTTGCTGTGTTTTTTGTTCACATTGGCCCATGAATGCACCCATCAGACACCGTTTCAGACCCGATGGATCAACGAGGTCGCAGGTCATGTCAGCAGTGCTGCCGTGGGAATGAGCTTTACGTGGTTTCGATATTTCCACCTGGCGCATCACAAACACACCAACGATCCCGAGCATGACCCGGAATTGGCCGACGGCCCGCGACCGCAGAGCTGGCAGGCCTATCTGATCTATCTTTCGGGCTGGGGATATTGGTCGGGCACTGCGCTTGTCTTGTGGCGGCTGGCACGGGGCGCGCCGCTGCCAGGATATCTGCCCGCGCGCCAGATCCCCCGGATGCGGCGTGAGGCGCGGATGATCCTGGCGCTTTATGCGCTGGCGCTGGCCAGCCTCACGGTGTCTCCTGCTGTATTCTGGCTGTGGGTCCTACCGGCGCTGGTCGGCCAGCCGGTTCTGCGGCTCTATCTGCTGGCCGAACATGGGCGCTGCCCGCCAGTGGCGGATATGCTAGAGAATTCACGCACCACCTTTACCAACAGGCTGGTGCGCGCGGTGGCGTGGAACATGCCGTATCATGCCGAACATCACGCCTTTCCGAATGTGCCGTTTCACCACCTGCCAGACCTGCATGCCGATCTGGCAGCACATCTGAAATCCACATCGAACGGATACACGGAATTCACCCGCGACTATCTGGGCGATCTCACCGCCCGCTAGGGTCGGCTGATCACACCACCCCCCACCGCCGCGCGAACCCCCGTTGTCGAGGGGCAGGACGTAGGCAGGCCGCGCAGCACCCGGACCGCGAGGAAGGCGAAGGCCTGCGCCTCCAGCATGTCGCCATCGAGCCCGATCGCCTCGACCGGGTCCACGGGACAGCCGGTGGAGACGCGCAGCATCTCCATCAGAACCGGGTTCTGACGCCCGCCCCCGGTGACCAGAACCCGGGTCGGTGGCTTTGGCAAATGCTCGATGCCCTGTGCCACGCTGGCCGCGCACATGGCCGTCAGGGTGGCCACCGCATCGGCATCAGACAGCTCGGACACCAGGCCGATCATCTCGGGAAAATCATTTCGGTCGAGCGACTTAGGCGGGATACGCGCAAAGTACGGCTCGGCCAGAAACAGCTCCAGCGCTCCG
Organism: Aestuariivita sp.; assembly: GCF_021404545.1. GTDB lineage: Bacteria > Pseudomonadota > Alphaproteobacteria > Rhodobacterales > Rhodobacteraceae > Aestuariivita. The sequence continues at coordinate 32,729 of NZ_JAAWWD010000063.1, read as the reverse complement.
GTCTCGACGGTGCCGGTCCGGGCCAGGGCACCATCCTGATCCATCGCAAGCCCGCACCGCGCCAGCATGAAATCATTGACCGGCGCATTGGCGGGCCCGGTGTCAAAGGCCAGAAGCGCGCCCGCCTCCTCGGGCGCATCAAAGGCCGGATCGACATAGGTGATGTTGCCGACCCCACCCAGATTGAGAAAACAAACCGGTTCGGTCGCACCACTCCATTTGGCACAGGCGAAGTGGTAAAACGATGCCAGCGGCGCGCCCTCGCCCCCCAACCTCACATCGTCGCTGCGGAAATCCCAGACGACCGGCAGCCCCAGAGCCTGCGCCAGAGCCGCCCCATGGCCGACCTGCAAAGTGCCGCGCCCGCGCGGATCATGGGCCAGCGTCTGGCCGTGAAACCCCACCAGATCGATACCGTCAAAGCCTGCCAGCGCCTCTTCATGCGCTGCGGTCACGACGGCGGCTGCGTAGTCGACCGGATCTCCCATCCAGTGACCCAGCCCCGCGCGCAGCACCGCGCGCTCCTCATCCGAATAGGGTCTGTATCGGCTGGGCCCAAACCCCATGATCCGGTGTCCATCCGTCTCGATCACGGCCGCATCGACCCCGTCGAGGGAGGTCCCGCTCATCGCGCCCAGAACGCGCATCATCGCGCCTGGGCCGGTCTTTGCCGCGCTGGCCTTATTCATGGCCTTTTCCTTTGCCCGTTGCCCGCCTATAGAGTGCCCCGCAACCGCAACCCGAGGCAAGTCATGACCTATCACCCCAAATCGGACTTTATCCACGAGATCACGCAGCGGGGGTTCATGGCCGATTGCACCGATCTGCAAGGTCTGGACGAGCGGTTCGCAAGCGGCGTGGTCACCGGATATATCGGGTTCGATCTGACCGCGACCAGCCTGCATATCGGTAACCTGGTGCAAATCATGCTGTTGCGCTGGATGCAACGGACCGGACACCGGCCGATCACCCTGATGGGGGGCGGCACGACAAAGGTCGGCGATCCATCGGGCAAGGACGAGATGCGCAAGATGCTCTCGGTTGACCAGATCGAAGAGAACGCGAACGGGATCCGCAAAGTGTTTTCGCGGTACATCTCCTATGGTGACGGGCCCACGGATTCGCCGCTGGTGAACAATGCCGAATGGCTCGATAAGCTCGGCTATATCGATTTTCTGCGCGATATCGGAAAACATTTCACGATCAACCGGCTGTTGGCATTCGAAAGCGTGAAATCCCGGCTTGACCGCGAACAGGCGCTGTCCTTCATCGAGTTCAACTATATGCTGTTGCAAGCCTATGATTACCTTGAGCTTTACCGCCGCTATGGCTGTATCCTGCAAATGGGTGGATCGGATCAATGGGGCAATATCGTCTCGGGCGCTGACCTGATCCGGCGGGTTGACGGGGGCAATGCGTTCGGGCTGACCACACCGCTGGTCACACGCGCGGATGGCAAGAAGATGGGCAAATCCGCCGATGGCGCCGTCTGGCTGAACCAGGAGATGATGGCACCTTATGAATTCTGGCAATGGTGGCGCAACGTGCCGGATGCCGATGTGGGAAAGTTCCTCAAGATGTTCACAGAAATACCGATCGACGACTGCAACCGCCTGGGCGCGCTTGCGGGATCCGAGGTGAACGAAGCCAAGATCATCCTGGCCAATGCGGTCACCTCGCTCTGCCATGGGCCGGAGGCGGCCGAAACCGCCGAAGCCACCGCGCGCGATGTCTTTGAGAAAGGCGGCGTCGGAGAGGATCTGCCCACGCTGGAGCTGACCGGAGACGATCTGCCGCTCTCTATCGTGCAGGTGATCGTGCGTGCCGGGCTGGCCAAGTCAGGTAAGGAGGCCAAACGCCTGATCACTGAGAATGGCGCGCGGATGGACGATACTCCGCTTACCGATGCGGGGCTGATGCTGGACGCCGGAGCGCTTTCATCCCCAATCAAGCTGAGCGCGGGCAAGAAGCGTCATGCATTGGTGCAGTTGCAAGGCTAGCGCCGCGCGCAGACGGGGTAGAATGAAACACAGACAGATCGCCTTTGTGATCCCCAACGCTTTCCCGTCTGGCCATGGGACCTTATGCGGCGCGGAGACAGGCTATTGCGCCACAGCCGTTTTACCCAATGGTCGGGTACTGCGCGCCTGCAACACCGTAAGGGTGCGATAATGCCGTCGATGCGGGAAAAAATGCAGGCGGGCGCATGGTATTGCTGCCTGGACACGGAGCTTGAGCAGCTGCGCGATGACGCCCGTCTTGCTGTGCATCAGCACAATACGCTGCCCCCGGATCAGCGCGGACCCATGGCCCCGGCCCTGCGCGCGCTCCTGAACTCGGTTGGGAAAGACTGCTTTATCGAGGCGCCGGTGCATCTGGCCTATGGCTTTAACCTCAGCTTGGGGAATGCGGTCTATATCAATGCGCAATGCGCGATCCTGGATACCGCACCGGTGCGGCTTGGGTCGGGCACCATGCTGGGGCCTGCCGTCCAGATCTACTGCGCGCAGCACCATCTGGATCCGGTCAAACGCGCCGCCGGGCTTGAGATCGCCTCTCCCGTCACCATCGGCACCGATGTCTGGATTGGCGGTGGGGCGATCATCCTTCCGGGCGTGACCATCGGCGACGGCGCCATCGTGGGGGCCGGAGCCGTGGTCACCCGCGACGTGGCGGCGGGCGCCCGCGTCATCGGCAACCCGGCGCGCGCGCTCTGAGAGCAGCCGGTTACGCGTCGACCGGGCGGGTTCCGATGTCTTGCGCCAGCAGAACCAGATAGCCATCGGGATCCTGCACCATGACCTCGCGCTTGCCGCCGGTGATATCGCCCCAGCGCCGCCACACGTCACGCGGGCCCTCGAACAAGGGCCAGTCGGCCCCTTTCAACCGTGCGATCACTGTGTCCAAATCCGTGATGAAGATCTGAAACACCGCGCCACGGCCAAACGGGCGCTGCATCCGTGCCACCTCCCAATCGGCATGCCGCGCGCACAGCATGATCTGTGGCCCGTCATGGCGTTCAAGGTAGGCAAAGCCCTCTTCGGGGCGCCGATAGGCGATGGCAAAGCCCAGCAGATCACACCAAAATCCCAGACTGTCCTCGGGGCGGCCCACATAGAGCTCTGGCACAAGAGGGGCCCATCCCCCTTTGGGCGGTTTCCCGAACTCAGCCACCGGCCTTGTCTTCCAGCATGAGCCAGTCTTCTTCCGCAGCCGACAGCTTTTGCTGGCGTTCCACCAGTGCCTCTGTCGCCTTTTTGAACTTGACCGGCTCGCGGGTGTAAAGCTCCGGGTCGGCCAAAAGCTGTTCCAGCTTGCCGATCTCAGCCTCCAGCCGCTCGATCTGGGCAGGCAACGCCTCCAGCCGGTGCTTTTCGGTGAAACTCAGACCAGTCGCGGTTTCGCGGCGAGGCTTCTCGACCTTGGATCTCGCCGATTTCGCATCCGCGGCCTCGCGCACGGCCACGGTGCCTTTCTGCGCCTGATAATCGCTCCACCCCCCGGCATAGATGGTGGCGCTTCCGTCCCCCTCCATCGCAACCGTCGTCGCCGCAACCCGGTCCAGAAAATCCCGGTCGTGACTGACCAGAAGAACCGTGCCGTCATACTCCCCCAGAAGATCCTGCAAGAGATCCAGTGTCTCCACATCCAGATCATTGGTCGGCTCGTCAAGGACAAGCAGGTTCGAGGGCCGCGCCATGAGCCGCGCCAGCAGCAGCCGGGCCTTTTCCCCCCCCGACAGCGACCGAACCGGCGCGCGCGCCTGGCGTTCGTCAAAGAGAAACTCCTTGAGATAGCCCACCACATGTTTGGGCTGACCGCGCACCATCACCTGATCGGCCTTTCCCGACACGCGCATCCCAGGATCGCCGGTCAGGCTGTCCCAAAGGCTCTGATCGGGGTCGAGCTGCGCGCGCGCCTGATCGAAAACCGCACTCTCCAGCCCGGTGCCCAGCTTTACGGTGCCGGTATCCGGCGCCACCTCACCCAAGAGCATTTTGAGAAGCGTCGTCTTGCCCACACCGTTTGGCCCGACAAAGGCCACGCGGTCGCCGCGCATCACCGTGACCGAGAATGGCTTCAAAATGATCTTTTCGCCATACGCCTTTGAAATAGCATCCGCTTCGATCACCTTGCGGCCGGATTTTGGCCCCGCATCAAACGCCATGCCGGCCGTTCCGGCCCGGGTAATCTGGGCCGCCCGCTCGGCCCTGAGGCCCTGCAGGGCGCGCACGCGGCCCTGGTTGCGCTTGCGCCGGGCCGAAATTCCTTCGACGGCCCATCGCGCCTCGGCCTTGATCTTGCGGTCGAGCTTGTGACGCTGGAGGTCTTCTTCCTCCCAAACCCGGTCGCGCCAGGCCTCGAAGTCGGAAAATCCTTTTTCCTGCCGCCGCACGACACCCCGGTCGATCCACAGTGTTGCGCGCGTCAGCGCCCGCAGGAACGCACGGTCGTGGCTGATCAGAACAAAGCCCGTACGGGTCGCGCGCAGTTCGGCCTCAAGCCAGCCAATCGCTTCGATATCCAGATGGTTGGTCGGCTCATCGAGCAGCATCAGATCCGGTGCCCGCGCCATCAGCCCGGCCAGAGCCGCGCGTCGACGTTCCCCACCGCTGGCAGTGGCCACCGGCCGATCGGGATCGAATTTCAGCCCCTCGCCTGCGCGTTCCACCTTATAAAGTTCACCAGGTTCCAATCCGTGGGCGGCAAACGCCCCCAGCGTGTCGAACCCGCTCATGTCCGGATCCTGCTCCATATAGCCGACCGAATGTCCGGGCGGCACGATCACCTCGCCCCGGTCCGGCTCGACCAGACCCGCCATCACCTTCATCAGTGTTGATTTGCCCGATCCGTTGCGCCCCACAAGCGCCACGCGATCTCCGGGCTGGATCACTGCCGACAAACCGTCAAAGACCGGCTCTCCGCCAAAGGTGAGAGAGAGATCGTTGACTTGCAAAAGGGGGATACGTGCCATGGCCCGCAGCTAAGCCCGGCAGGCGGGAAGGTCAAGAAACCGCGTGTCTTTCCGCTCCTATGTGGCGCGCGACACCTGTCGGTGCCGGTGCGCCAAGGCTAACCCGCCACGGCACGCAAAAGCCGCTTGCGGGCATCGGGAATCGCCCCGATCTCGAGCCCTGTGAACACATGCAGCGTGTTCATCTGCCGGTCGACGACCGCATGATCGCTGACCCAGCCGCCCATGAGCAGATAGGTCCTGAGCAAGGGCGGCATGCCCAGCATCGCCTTTTTGACGTCCGGCTTGCGCCGCAGCCGCGCGGCAAAGCGGAACACATCGGGCGCCTTGACCCGGGGCAGCCAGCGTTTGGGCGCGAGATGGCGTGCCTTGAGCATCGCAAAAGCATCGAGATAGGCCGCCGTCTCGGTTCCGGCAAAGGACGAGCAGCCAAAAAGCATCTCAACCCCATTGTCATCGACAAACCCCGTCATCGCGCCCCAGGCCACCCGCAGGATGTCGGGGTCGTGCCAGTCGGGATGGATGCAGAACCGACCCAGCTCGACCATCCGGCCCTCGAAGTCCTGCAACGCCGAGAGGTCATAAAACTGCGACGCATAGCTCTGGGCCAGCTCGGAGCCGCCCTCCAGCATCAGCATCCGAAAACAGCACACCAGCGTGCCGGTGGCGACCTCGTCGATCAGGATATGCGCGCACGCTGCGTCAAAGGCATCGCCATCCGTTTGTGCCGTGCGGAATGCCAGCGTCCGCAGCGCCATCGCGGCCTCCCGGTCTTGCGGGGTTTCGGCCAGCCTTGCGGCAAAGCGGCCCCGGCGCAGCAAGGGGATGTCTCTTGGCATGATCGTTCCCGGCCTGTCCTTGGGAAAAACCTAACTGACCTGCCTGCTACCGCACAAGCGATGACACAGCCGTGACAGACCGCAAGGCTTAGTCAATAAACTGGCTTGGGTTGAAACGGCCGAGATTCCCCAAGAGCTGCCGCAGGAAGCTTTGGTTCGAGACCGAGCTTTCGGTGACACGGCGGGTCAGGCGCACGGTGCGGCCGTCTTGCAGCCCAAAGCGTTCGATATTCTCGACGACGCCGCTCTGGGTAAAGCTGATTGCAACCAGCTCGCGCTCGACCACGCGGGGTTCGCGCAGACCCTGATGACGCACCCGGGAGCGGACATAGTAATACCCACCCTCGTTCAGAACACCGGCCGAGGACGGCGTGCCCACCGTTTCCGCGACACTGTCGCGGGTGTCGATACCAACGACAATCTCGGCAAGATCCTCTTCTGAGGGCACATAGCCGTGATTGCGATAGGTCGAGGCGCAACCGGCCAGTGTCAGGGCCAGCACGCCCGCCAGACCCCAGCGGGTCATCTGTCGCAGCGCGTGTGCGGATCGTTTCATCGGTGCCCCTTGCCTCGTCTCGCCATGGCTTTTATCCCAATTACAGAAGGAACGCCCCCGGTTCAAGAAACGAAAGTGTCCGCCCATGTCAGCGCAATCCTCTGCCTTTGATCCCAAACGCCCGATCTACAGGCTTTCCGACCTGCCGCAGGGCAAGCCGACGCGCTTTGATCTGAGCCCGGATGCGCAGGATATGCGCGCCCTGGCAGAGGAGCTTGAGCTGAATGCCCTGCGCAAACTGCGTTTCGCCGGTGAGATCCGCGCGACCGGCGAAACCGATTGGCGGATCGACGCCAGATTGGGCGCCACGGTGGTGCAGCCCTGCGTGGTGTCGCTGGAACCGGTAACGACCCGGATCGAGACATCCGTCACACGCCACTATGTGGCGGATCATGTCGAGCCGGACGCCGCAGAGGTCGAAATGCCCGAAGACGACACGGTCGAACCGCTGCCCCATCAGATCGACCTGACCGCCGTCATGGCAGAAGCCCTGGCGCTCAGCATTCCCGCCTATCCCAGAAAAGACAGCGCCGAAACGGTCCAGGCCGTCTTTACCGAACCCGGCAAGGCCCCGCTGACCGATGACGATGTGCGCCCCTTTGCGGGTCTTGCCGAGCTCCGCGACAAGCTGGAAGGCAAGGAGTGAGACCGCCATGCGACCCAAACCTCAATCAGGGTCCAGCCGCGTCAGCGCCTGTCCGTCGGATGGCGCCGCCCCCCCCCTTCGCTGGGCGATATGATATGCCGGCCAAACACCTCTTTCGCTCTGCTCAACGCATGGTGCCTGCCCAGGCGCCAAACCGGCAGGATGGCTGGGGTGCAGGCGCGACGGCCTGGCGCCCCTGTTTCCTGGCACCATAGCCCCTTGAATCGCGCGTCGATTTGGTGACGGGCCATGAACGACCTTTCCCCGCCCGCGTGGAGATGCCCAAAAAAACGTCTTGCGGAAACCGGGAAACTGCGTATTTTCGCGCCTTCACGCATTTAGGGTTGGACAAGGCGCAGGCTCAGGCCTAAACGCTCGTCACGCCACATCGGCAAAGCTATAGAAATCCCGCCGCTCCGGTCCACCGGGACCCGTGCAGGCCCGAACAGAATGAAGGTTGAGACATGGCCGTCCAACAGAACAAAGTATCCAAATCGCGTCGCAACAACCGTCGTGCGCATGATGCGCTGGTGGCCGCGAATCCCAACGAATGCCCCAATTGCGGCGAACTCAAGCGCCCGCATCACGTCTGCGCGGCCTGCGGCCATTACGGCGACATGGAAGTCGTCCCGATGACCGACGAGATCGACCTGGACGAAGACGCGGCCTAAGACGCCTCTCGCGGGCCCACGCATGTCAGCCACGGCCGAGCATAACACGACAGCGCAATCTGGGCGCATCATTATCTCGGTCGATGCCATGGGCGGAGACGCCGGGCCTGCCGCTGTTGTCGCTGGCATTGCCAGGTCCGCCCAGAAAAACCCCGATATCGGTTTTATCCTGCACGGTCCCGAGGACATGCTGCGCGCCCAAGTGGCGCGCAAGCGCGGTCTGGAGGACCGCGTCACCTATTGCGATGCGCCCGATGTCGTCACCATGCAGGACAAACCCAGCCATGTGATGCGTCACGGCAAGGGGACCTCGATGTGGTCAGCGCTGGAATCGGTGCGCGAGGGACATGCGACCGTGGCCGTCTCGTGCGGAAATACCGGGGCGCTCATGGCGCTGAGCACGATCCGCCTGCGCCGCCTGCCCGGCATTATCCGGCCCGCAATCGCGATTCTCTGGCCGTCGCGCAACCCGCAAGGCTTCAACGTGATGCTGGATGTGGGGGCCGATGTCCGGGCCGACGCGCAAGATCTGCTGCAATATGCGCTGATGGGCGCCTCTTATGCGCGCAACGGGCTTGACCTGCCCCGCCCCCGGATTGGCCTTCTGAATGTCGGCACGGAAGAGCACAAGGGCCGTCCCGAACTGCGCGAAGGCTTCGAGCTGATCGGCGGCTTCGCGGATCGCGCGAGTTTCGATTTCGTGGGCTTTGTCGAAGGCGGTGATATCCCCGGCGATGTCTGCGATGTGATTGTCACGGATGGGTTTACCGGCAATGTGGCGCTGAAAACCGGCGAAGGCACCGCCAGCCTGATCGGCGATCTGCTGCGTGAGGCGTTTCGGTACACACCGCTTTCGCGGCTGGCCTCGCTTTTGGCGCTGACCTCTTTGCGGCGGCTGAGAAAGCGCATCGACCCGCGCCGCGTCAATGGCGGGGTGTTTCTGGGACTGAACGGCACGGTGGTGAAATCCCACGGCAGCGCGGATGCCACCGGCGTGTCGGCCGCGGTCAAGCTGGCCTTCCAACTGGCGCAATCGGGTTTTTCGGAAAAGCTCGCCGCACGGGTTGCATCTGCCGCAGCACTTGCTCAGGATACGCCGAATGGGCCCAAGGACGGGGACACCGACGGCCCCAAACAGACAGATGCATAAAGGGCAGGCATCCTGATGACGCGACGTGCCGTCGTGGTGGGCGTAGGCCACTACCTTCCGGAACGGATTGTTCCCAATTCCGAGTTTGAAAAGACGCTGGACACCAGCGATGAATGGATTCGCGCCCGGTCGGGCATCGAACGGCGCCATTTCGCCGCCGAAGGTGAGACCACTTCGAACATGGCCACCGATGCGGCGAAAGCGGCCCTCGCCGATGCCGAACTGGCGCCCGGCGACATCGACGCGATCATCCTGGCCACATCGACCGCCGATCTGACCTTTCCCTCGGCCGCGACCATGGTGCAGGCCGAGCTGGGCATGACCAGCGGCTTTGCCTTTGATGTTCAGGCGGTCTGCGCGGGCTTTGCCTATGCGCTGGCCAATGCCAATGCCCTGATCCTGTCGGGACAGGCCAACCGGGTTCTGGTCATCGGCGCCGAGACCTTCAGCCGGATCATGGACTGGACCGATCGCGCGACTTGTGTCCTTTTTGGCGACGGGGCCGGCGCGCTGGTGCTGGAGGGGCAGGAAGGCCAGGGAACGTCCGACGACCGTGGGATCCTGTCGACCGATCTCAACTCCGACGGGCGCTACAAAGATCTGCTTTATGCCGATGGCGGCGTGTCCACCAAAACAACCGGCTATGTGCGCATGCAAGGCAACCAGGTCTTTCGCCACGCGGTGGAAAAGCTCGCCTCGACCGCCCATGCCGCGCTGGAAAAAGCCGGGCTGACGGCGGATGACGTGGATTGGATCGTGCCGCATCAGGCCAATATCCGCATCATCTCGGGCACCGCCAAAAAGATGGGCCTGCCGATGGAAAAGGTCGTCGTGACGGTGCAGGATCACGGCAACACCTCGGCGGCATCGATTCCCCTCGCCCTGTCGGTCGGCAAGGAACGCGGCCAGATCAAGCCCGGAGACCTGCTGGTAACCGAGGCAATTGGCGGCGGTCTGGCCTGGGGCGCGGTGGTCTTGCGCTGGTAAAGCGCGAAACCCCGCAAATTCAAGCCCTTGCGGGACAGCGTTATTGACAGGCAAACTTCAATCCCCCTATCGTCGCTGAAAAACGGGGACTGGTATGGGCGAAAAAACAATAACACGCATGGATCTCAGCGAAGCGGTCTTTCGCGAAGTGGGTTTGTCCCGCAACGAAAGCGCACAGTTGGTTGAATCGATGCTCAATCACATGTCCGACGCGCTGGTGCGTGGCGAACAGGTCAAGATTTCCTCCTTTGGGACCTTCAGCGTGCGCGATAAATCCGCGCGTGTCGGACGCAATCCCAAGACCGGAGAAGAGGTTCCCATTCAGCCCCGCCGCGTGCTGACGTTCCGGCCCTCGCATCTGATGAAAGATCGCGTCGCGTCGGGCAACAAAAGCTGACGGAAGGGACCTGATCCATGGACAAGTCGCCCGATGCCTTCCGCACCATCAGTGAGGTGGCTGAATGGCTGGGCGTGCAGACCCATGTGCTGCGGTTTTGGGAGAGCAAGTTCAGCCAGGTCAAACCGGTGAAACGTGCAGGCGGCCGACGCTATTACCGCCCCGCCGACATGGCGCTTTTGGGTGGGATCAAGGCGCTTTTGCATGACGAGGGAATGACCATCAAGGGGGTGCAGAAACTCTTGCGTGAAGAGGGCGTGGCACATGTGAGCACCTTTTCGCAACCTCTTGATACGGATGCGGAAATCTCCGGTACATCGGCGATATCCGATCATGACGCGCTGCCGGCCGCGCAAAATGTCCTGCGGTTCAAGGCGCGCCCCGAAGACCGTGCGGGCGCCGAAACCGGAGCAGCCGATCCGGTGCCCGATCCCGGGCAGGAGGCGGGCCCGGCACAGGCCACGCCCAAGGCCGAGGATGCACCTGCCGAGGCTAACGACAAGACCCCGGAAGAAGCGGTGGAGCAGACCCCGGTCGCGGCCCCCCCCGCACCGCCCGAACCGACCAGGCAGGAGGCCGCCGCCGCAGAGCCTGACGCACCGGACAGCCAGCCCGCGCCCGCAGAGCCCGACGCCTCGCCCCTGCCCTCCTTTCTGACCCAGCCGATGGGCGCCGCACCCGGCGCGGAACCGCCCCGCGCACGCGTCGTCGATGCACCCGATCCTCCGCCCGAAGCGCAGATTGCGACCCGGGCCGGTGCGCTCAGCCATCTGGGCGTGTCCCACAGCCTTGACGCCGAACAATCCCGGGCGCTGGCGCCGTTGCTAGGGCGTCTGGCGGTCCTGCGCGACCGTATGGCGGATCCGCGCGGCTGAGCGATGCCAGAGTTGTCGGATTTGGCATGATTCCCCCTTGTCCCCGGTGCCAAAACCGGTATGAACGCCTTCAAGTCGGGCTATGGCGCAGCCTGGTAGCGCGTCCGTCTGGGGGACGGAAGGTCGCAGGTTCGAGTCCTGCTAGCCCGACCAATACACCTGCCCCAGTCAAATTTTGCACGCCTGCCATGCAACAAGCGGGATCTCTGAGATGACCGGTGTCTGCCCCAATCAACAGATCGAAGCGATGATTGACCGCGGCCAGATCACTGCCGATCCTGTGGTCGAGTCCGCTCAAATCCAGCCTGCCAGCCTCGATCTGCGGCTGGGCGATGTCGCCTATCGGGTCCGCGCGTCGTTCCTGGCGGGCGACGGGCAAAGCGTCACCGATCGCCTGCGCGAGTTCGAGATGCACCGCATCGACCTCTCCCAAGGCGCGGTCCTGGAAAAGGGCTGTGTCTATCTGGTGCCGCTGATGGAGCGTTTGGCGCTGCCGCCGGGCATGACAGCCGTCGCCAATGCCAAAAGCTCTACCGGCAGGCTCGATCTGCTGACCCGCACGATCATCGACGGCGGGACCGAGTTCGACCGCATTCCCGAAGGCTATGCAGGTCCGCTTTATGCCGAGATCTGTCCACGCTCGTTTTCGGTCTTGGTCCGTCCGGGCATGCGCCTGAACCAGATCCGGTTCCGGCAAGGCCAATCGGTACTGAGCGACGAGGATCTACGGGCGCTGCATGTGCGAAGCCGTCTGGTGGACGGCGCGGCGGTGATCGAGCAGGGTCTGGGCTTTTCGGTGGATCTGGCGCTGCCGGGCGATACGCTGGTGGGATACCGCGCCAAACCGCATACCGGGGTAATCGACCTGGATCGGATCGGCCAGTATGATCCGGCCGAGTATTGGGAGGAGGTCCATAGCTCTGAGGGGCGCATTATCCTCGATCCCGGCGCATTTTATATTCTGGTGAGCCGGGAGGCGGTTCACATCCCGCCCGAATACGCGGCGGAAATGGCCCCCTATCTGGCCATGGTTGGCGAGTTCCGGGTGCATTACGCGGGCTTCTTCGACCCCGGGTTCGGACATGACGCGGCGGGCGGCGCGGGATCGCGCGGGGTGCTGGAGGTGCGCTGTCACGAGGCACCGTTCGTTCTGGAACACGGTCAGGTTGTGGGTCGGCTGGTCTATGAGCGCATGGCCGAGGTGCCGACCCAGCTCTATGGCCGCGAAATCGCGTCGAATTATCAGGGCCAGGGGCTGAAGCTCTCCAAGCATTTCCGGGCGCCGGGCTGAGCGGGACCGCTAGGTTGCTGGCTTGGGAGCGTCGTCGGCGCCGACCGGGTCCGGTGGCGCCACCGGGTGTGGCTTGGCCGCGGCGTCCCCGTCGGCGGCATCCGCGTTTGTGTCAGTGCCTTTGCCAAAGAAATCCGTGCCGAAATTGCTGATCTTGTTGAACGCGCTTTCGGCCATGAAGCCCGACAGGAAGGCCAGAAACGCCACCGTGAAGGGGCTCAGTTCCAGCCGCCCGTCCGGCCCACCGCCCTGAGACAGAACCAGCATCCCGGCCCCTGCGAACAGGAACACGCCGATCGCCGCCGCGATCCCCTCGCCCAGAATGATCAACAGCCGCGACCCACTGGGCACCCGTTGCTCCAGAAAGGTCGAGCGCGAATAGGCCACCAGGGTTCCCAACGCACCGGCGGCGATGGTCACCATCAATGTCAACAGGATGGTGGGCGTCGACACCAGTTGCGGCAACGGGTTCCACCAACCGGCATCGGCCAGCGAAATCCAGCGGGTGCGATGCTCGGAATAGATCGGGACCGATTTGCGCAGCTCGTCCAGCGCCGCCTGATGGCTGTTTTGCCGCTTCAGGTGAAACGAGCGCTCCTCATGCGCGCGCTGGGTGTTGCTTTCGGCATTTTGTACCGCGAGCGTCAGGCTGGATATCTGATCCGAGAGTTCGGTCAGCCGCGCCGACAGATCGCTGGCATCGCTCAGGATCTGTTGGCGCTTCTGCGGCTCGATGGTGTCGCGGAAGCTCATCAGCGGAAGCTGGAAGAACCCGGCATTCACCGCCGCAAGCATTGGCTTGTCCTCTTGGGTTGCGATCAGCCGGTACAACCTGGCATTGTCGCCCTCGGCCAGATGCGCGGTCGCCTCGCTCAGATGGGCATGGGCCAGCATGACGGTTTCGCGAAGACTGGTCTGGGCCCGGTCGTACTGAACCGAGGTGGTGTTTTCGGCCTGCACGGTGATCAGGATCGAGTCGTCCGCCCTGGCAATGTCGTCCTGTGCGGCCGCAATCAGCGCTTCAAGCTCTTCGTCGCGCTTGACCAGGAACCGGAGCGTGTCGAGATCTCTCAGCTCGGCCCCGTTATTGGCCAGCGCCCCGTTCCAGTCGGTGCGGATCACATAGGCCGAAAAGCCGACAACCAACAGGGTGACGCAGATCGCGTAAAGCAGGATCAGCAAAGCACCGACCGAAATGTTGCCAGTGCGCTGGCCAATCGTAAATGTCTCGGACCCCTTGGCCATTGGATGTTCCCCCAAAAAACTTGTATAAAATGGCGCCCACTCTGCCATGGATTGTGTCTGCAAGCAAGAATCCGGGGGGCGGCGCCACCTTGCTCCAACCGCTGGGCCAGTCCTTTCTCATCCCCGCGCAACCAAACCAGGCCCGATCTGGTCGCCGGATGGATCGTGTCGCGCTCTGGTCGGGCCGTTGTCCGGTCCCGGTTTCAGGTCCAAGACGCCAGGGATTGGGCGGCATTCCTGCCAGAGCGCACGCGCACCTGCCCCGGGGCGAGGGGCTGGTTCTTCACAATATCGGTGTTGACGAAACGGGGCGTTATCTCGGCCATAGAGGGGCTGTGTCGATGTTCGACAGCTGTGCCCGACATTGGCGCGTGCGGATTGAGGATGGCACACTGAGCGAAGATGAAGCAGGTCCGGTCCATCAGTCGGGTCTGCGGCTGGAGGAGATCGGCACCCTGCACACCCGCCGCCCGGTCGAGGCCGCCTTCCCCGATGAGCATCGCGACGCAGGGTGCTTTGCGCAACCCGACATCTCGACGCTGCGGCCCTGATCCGAGCCGGGCCTTGTCGCCGGTCTGACCGCGACCCGAACTCGGCGAGAGATCACGCCGATCATCGACCGGTTCCGTCAGGCCTATCAGGATCAAGGTGCGCAGCCGCCTGTCGACAGGTCATTCCTGAGCGTTAATCCGACACGGTGAAGGCAGGCGCCAGTCCGCTCTGCCACCGCGTCCACATGTGGCTGGGTCTTCGTGCTTACATCCGGCCCAGTCGGCGCGCCGCGCGGATCGCCTGTTTGGCGCTGCGCTGGGACTTTCGCACCTGCTTTTGCTGCTGGGCAGTGGGCTGGCCGCGCTCGACCACGTTGCCGTGATCGTCGATTGTGCTGCCATCGGGGCTGCCGCCTGCCTTGCCCTTGCGCTTGTTGGCAAGGTTCGAGGCGCCGTTGATGCCCATATCCACGCCTTTGCTGACCACACGGCGCATCACCTGGCGCATGATCATATTGATAATCCGGTTCGCGTTCATCGCAACACCCCTTCATCCTGCTCTCAAGGTGTATATAGCACGAAACCAAGGAATTTTCAGGGCGAAACCGGTCTCATTCTTCAAAGAGCTCGGACTGATCGACGTCAATGCCCTCGTCTTCGTCGTCCTCGTCGCCCAGGCCGAGCGCACCAGGTGGCGGTCGGTTCTCCAGCAGACCCGCCGCGCGCAGCTCTTTGAGCCCCGGCAGATCGCGCGCGTTTTCCAGACCGAAGTGATCCAGAAACCCTTGCGTGACCACAAAGGTGACCGGGCGGCCCGGCGTCATCTTACGGCGACCGAAGCGGATCCACTCCATCTCCAAAAGCTGATCGACCGTGCCCCGGCTGACCGAGACACCGCGGATCTCCTCGATCTCGGCCCGTGTGACGGGCTGGTGATAGGCGATGATGGCCAAGGTCTCGATCGCGGCGCGGCTGAGCTTGCGCGTCTCGACCGTTTCCTTTTGCATCAAGAACCCCAGATCGGCGGCGGTGCGCATCGCCCAGGCATCGCCCACCTTGACCACATGCACGCCGCGCCCCTCATAGCGCTTGCGCAGATGCACAAGCGCCTCGGCTGCGTCACAGCCATGGGGCATCCGCGCCTCCAGCTCGCGCACGGTCACAGGTTCGGCGGTGGCAAAGAGGATGGCCTCGACCATGCGCTCCTGCTCGCCCATGGGCGGCGCTTCGAAAAGGCTCTCCTCTCTGGGTTTGCCGGCCTCCTCGGTCACTGTGTCCGGTCCTTGCCGCGCAGCTCGATAGGTGCGAACGTTTCCGTCTGACGGATCTCCAGCCGCCCCTCCTTGACCAGTTCCAGCGTGGCTGCAAAGGTCGAGGCCGTGGCCGAACGGCGCCGCATCGGATCGGCGTCCCAGCCTTCGGGGAGGTATGCGGCCAGATCGGTCCAGCTGGGCGCATAGCCGATCAGCCCGCGCATCCGCTCCAACGCCTGTTCCATGGTAAAGATCGCGTCGCGATCCATGACAAAGGGGCGAAACTCATCTCGGGTGCGGATCCGCGCATAGCCCTGCATCAGATCAAGCAGCGTGGCGGTATAGGTCACTTTCTTGACGCGTGTCACATTCTCCGGCAGGCCGCGCGCAAAAACATCCCGGCCCAGCCGGTCCCGTGCCATCAACCGCGCGGCGGCATCGCGCATCGCCTGCAACCGTTCGAGCTGGAACGCCAGATGTGCTGCAAGCTCTTCGCCCGAGGGGCCCTCCTCGGTGGGATCGGGGGGCAAAAGCAGGCGCGACTTTAGAAATGCCAGCCAGGCCGCCATCACCAGATAATCCGCAGCCAATTCGATCCTGAGCGCCTTGGCCCGCTCGACAAAGCTCAGATATTGTTTGGCCAGCGCCAGAACTGAGATCCTGCGCAGATCGACCTTTTGCGTGCGCGACAACGTGAGCAGCACGTCAAGCGGCCCCTCGAACCCGTCGACATCGACCACGAGCTGTTCCGCCGCCATCCGCTCCGCGACAGAGACCGTGTCTTCCTGAAAGCCGTTATCCGCCATAAACCTGTCCGCCCATAAGTGCGGAAAGCTCGGCCTCACAGGCGGAAATGTCAATATCCGTGGGCGCGCGTCTGGCCGCCAGCGCGGCCTCGGCCCGGGTTTGCGCGATCTGGGTCATCTCGCCGGCGGCTTCGGCCACCTCTGCCCGTTCGGCCAGGGTGCCGTTGCAATGCAAGATCACATCGCACCCCGCCGCCAGCGACGCACGGCTGAGATCCCCGAGCGCCCCCGAAAGCGCCTTCATTGAGATGTCATCGGTCATGATCAGCCCGTCAAAACCGATCACGTTCCGGATATGATCCAGCACCGGTTTCGACAGCGTGGCGGGCGCGGCATCAAGCGCCGCATAAACGACATGCGCCGTCATACCCAAGGGCAGATCGCTGAGCGCGTGGAACGGCGCGAAATCGCTGGCCGCGAGCGCGTCGAGCGGGGCATCGACACGGGGCAGATCATGATGGCTGTCGGTGACTGCGCGGCCATGGCCGGGGATGTGTTTGAGCACCGGCAGCACGCCGCCCTCCAGATGCGCCTGTGCTGCGGCGCGCGCCAAGACGGCAACGGTTTCGGGGGCATCTCCAAAACAACGGTTGCGCAAGAACGGGTGAGTGTCGGCAAAGGCCAGATCGGCCATCGGCGCGCAGTTGCTGTCGATGCCAAGCGCGCGCAGCTCCTCCGCGATCAGACGATAGCGCAGGTAGATCGCGCGCTCCGCTTCTGCTCCGGCCAGGGCGATGTGATCCAGCGGCGGCCGCCATTCGCGGGCCAGGGGGGGTCTGAGGCGTTGTACCCGTCCGCCTTCCTGATCGATGGTGATCGGGGCCGCCCGCCCGACGGCCTCGCGCAGATCCCCACACAGCGCACGGATCTGATCCGGCGTCTCCAGGTTTCGGGCAAAGAGGATAAACCCAAAGGGGTTCACATCGCGGAAGAACGCCGCCTCCTCCACGCTCAACCGCAGGCCGTCCGCATCCAGGATCGTGGCGCCGAACCGGTTCATCTGGCGCAATCTCTGACGATCATCGGGTGACCACGGGGATGCAATCGGCCCCTTCCGAGACCAGCGCCGAACAAAAGCGACGCGCGTCGCTGAGGTCTTCAAACCCCATCGCGCGCAGCCGGAAGAAGGTGCGCCCGCCGCTGGAGGCCTCCTGCACGATCCGGCGCTTGTCCAACAGGTAATCGGCGAACTGGGCGGCCAGCCGGTCCCATTCGCTGCGCGCCTGATCGGCGCTCTCAAAGGCGCCCAGCTGGACCACACGGGTGCCTGCGGGCACATCCGCTGCGGCGATATCCAGCCCGCCCGTCGCGTCAGCCACGACCGGCGTTGGCGCGACGATGGGTGGTCCGCCCGCAGGCCGGATCCGCGGACGCAGGGATCGCGTCACACCGGGAACGTCCAGCGCGACGGCGGGTTCGGGCACCTCGGCTGCCTGCGGGGTCTCGGCCTCGGTGTCCAGCATCAGCGGTTCGGGTGCGACGATGCGGGCCGTGACGGGGGCGGTTCCGGTCTCAGGCTCTGCCTCCGAAAGCGGCGCCACCCCATCGGTGATCTGCGCCACCAGCGCATCGATATCGCCTGACCGGAGGGACGCGGCCACCGTATCTTCGGGGGTGTCGGGCTCGGCTTCGTGCCGAATGGCAGGACGGGTGATCTGCGATTGGGGGGCGTCCTCATCGGCCAGCGATACCGGCCTGGGCGCCAGCACCAGCGTATCGGCCGGAGGCGCGGCCGAGCCATCCGCCGCCACGGCATTCACCGCCAGGCCCTGATGATCGGCAGGCCGTCCGCCGGGATTTTCCGGTTGCACCCGCATCGGCCCCTCGACGGCGCGCACAACCGGGATGCCCGAGACGTCCCGCACCACCAGCTTATAGCCCCAGATGCCGACACCGACGAGCAACCCCAACGACACGACCGCCCCGGTCAGACTGATAAGACGCGCCAGACCGCCGCCGCCTGCGGGCTTGCCCGCAGCGGGTCGGATCTCACCTTGGGTGACCTCACGTTCCGCCATGTCTGCCTCACTGCCCGGTGCGCGCCTTTCATGCGCGCCCGCGATTTCGCTTCTGCCTCGGACCGGCGTGTCCTGCGTGCGCCTAGCGCATCTCCTGAGCCGGTTTCACGCCAAGAATACCAAGGCCTGCGGAAATCACAATCGAAACGGCCTGGGCCAGCGCGATTTTCGACTGGCTGGTGGCTGTATCGCCCTCTTGCAGAAAGCGCAGCTGAGGCACGTCATTGCCCCGGTTCCACAGGCCGTGAAAATCCCCAGCGAGTTCATAAAGATAAAAGGCAACGCGGTGCGGTTCATTGGTGCGCGCGGCGATCTCAATCAGGCGGGGCCATTCGGCGAGTTTCCGCGCCACGCCCAGTTCCGCCTCATGGGTCAGACCGCTCAGGTCAGCGGCGCGCAGCGTGCCGTCATCGGCGGCTATCCCCGCCTCGTCGGCCTTGCGCAGAACGCTCATCACCCGTGCATGGGCGTATTGCACATAAAACACCGGGTTCTCACGGCTCTGCTCCAGCACTTTGTCGAAATCGAAATCGAGCGGCGCGTCGTTTTTGCGCGTCAGCATCACAAAGCGCGTCACATCCGGGCCAACCTGATCGACAACATCGCGCAGCGTCACAAAGGTACCCGCGCGTTTGGACATCTTGAAGGGCTGGCCGTTCTTGAACAGCCGGACCAGCTGCGTGAGCTTGATGTCCAGCGGAACCTGCCCGTCCGAAAGCGCCGAGACGGCCGCCTTCATCCGCTTGACATAGCCCCCGTGATCGGCGCCAAACACATCAATAAGAACATCGAACCCTCTGGAAACCTTATCGAAATGATAGGCAATATCGGGCGCGAAATAGGTCCAGGATCCATCGGATTTCTTGACCGGGCGATCCACGTCATCGCCATGTTCGGTCGATTTGAACAGCGTCTGCTCGCGCGGCTCCCAATCCTCGGGCGTCTTGCCCTTGGGTGGCTCCAGCACACCTTCATATATCAGACCCTTGGCGTCGAGATCGGCCAGCGCGGCCTCGATCCGGCCCGTGCCGTAAAGTGATTTTTCGGAGAAAAACTGGTCCATCGTCACGCCGAGCGCTGCCAGATCCGCGCGGATCAGATCCATCATCGCCTCGGTGGCATAGTCGCGCAGTTCGGCCAGCCAGACCTCTTCGGGCTGATCCACCCAGATGCCGCCCTTCTCCTTGGCCAGTGCTGCGCCGACCGGGATCAGATAGTCCCCGGGATAGGTGCCATCCTCAAACGCCACCTCCTGCCCCAGCGCTTCGAGATAGCGCAGATAGACCGACCGGGCCAGAACATCGACCTGACCGCCGCCGTCATTGATGTAGTACTCCCGGGTGACAGCGTAACCGGCATAGTCGAGAAGGCTCGCCAACGCGTCGCCAAACACGGCGCCACGCGTGTGGCCCACATGCAACGGCCCCGTGGGGTTGGCCGAGACGTATTCGACATTCACCTTCTTGCCCGTCCCCATGATGGAGCGGCCATAACCCGTGCCCTCACTCAGAACCGCGTCCAGCACCCCGTGCCAGCATCGGGGGGCCAATCGCAGGTTCAAGAACCCCGGCCCCGCCACATCGGCACTGTCGACACGCGGATCGGCGGCCAGCTTGGCGGCCAGCGCCTCGGCTATGTCGCGCGGTTTCCGACCCGCAGGCTTGGCCAGCACCATCGCTGCATTGGTCGCCATATCGCCATGGGCGGCATCGCGCGGCGGTTCGACCGTCACATTGTCTCGGCTCAGCCCTTCCGGCAGTGTGCCTTCGGCGGTCATTTCGGCCAGCGCGTCCAGCACCAGCGCGCGGATATCGGCAAAAAGGTTCATCGCTCTCATGTCCTGATCTCGGTCGCGCCGGGTGTAACAGCCACGCGGCCTGCGTCAACGGGGATGCGCGCCGATGACCCGCCCATGCTCCAAAAGCGCGAACCGATCGGTCATTCCGGCGATGTAGTCCGAGACGATCCGCGCGAGCGCCGTCTGATCCCGGGCCGCTGCCACATCGTCTTGCCATCGCTCGGGCATCAAATCGGGCCGGCCTAGAAACAGCGGAAAGAGCTCCTCGACCACGCGCGTGACCTCGGCCCGTTTGGCCATGACCGAAGGCGCCCGGTACATCCGGGTAAAAAGGAATGCGCGGATTTCCCTGAGGTCGGCCCACACCGCGTCCGAGAAGGCGATGACAGGCGCGCCCAGATGGCGGATCTCCTCGACCGATTGCGCACCAGAGGCCGTGAGCCGCGCATGCGAGGTTTCGATCACATCCGCCACCATCACGCCAAAGACCCGGCGCAGTGCTTCGTGCCTGCGCCGCCGCGCATCAAGCCCGGGATAAAGCGCATCGACCTCCGCGTAAGCCGCGCCCACAATCGGCAGATCGCTGATCGCGGCATCCGTGAAGAGCCCCGCGCGCAGCCCGTCATGCAGATCGTGATTGTTATAGGCGATGTCGTCGGCCAGCGCCGCCACCTGCGCCTCGGCACTGGCATGGCTGGCCAGATCCAGATCGTCCTCGGCGTTGTACTCGGCCAGCGCATAGGGCAGATCGCCTGTCACGGGCCCATTGTGTTTTGCAATCCCTTCAAGGGTTTCCCAGGTGAGGTTCAACCCATCGAAACGAGCATAGTGCCGCTCCAGCCGGGTCACGATCTTGATTGCCTGGGCATTGTGATCGAACCCGCCATAGGGCGCCATCAGCGTGTGCAGCGCGTCCTCTCCGGTGTGCCCAAAGGGCGTGTGGCCCAGATCATGGGCAAGCGCAACGGCTTCGGTCAGCTCCCCGTTCAGCCCCAACGCCCCGGCAATGGTGCGGGCCACCTGCGCCACCTCGATCGAATGGGTCAGCCGGGTGCGGAAATAGTCACCCTCATGCTCGACAAAGACCTGGGTCTTGTGCTTGAGCCGCCGGAAGGCGCTGGAATGAATGATCCGGTCGCGGTCGCGCTGAAAACACGACCGAAAGCTGCTCTCCTCTTCCCCGACGCGCCGTCCCCGGGCACGCGCGGGGTCCGAAGCATAGGGCGCGCGCATCCGCGATCCTCACCTTGAGTTGGGTCCCGAGCCCCTCTATATTGCAGTCAGTGCGATATGAAAACCGGATGAACCGCTCATGAACCTGCCGCCCACAGTCACCCCGCGTGCCTTTGAACGCCTCGCCGAAATCGGCGCCGCCGGTCAGGGCCAGGCCCTGCGCGTGGCGGTCGAAGGGGGCGGATGCTCCGGCTTTCAATACGAGATCGCACTCGATGACCCCAAAGAAGACGATCTGGTTCTCGAAGGCCATGGCGAAAAGGTCGTGGTCGACGCGGTCTCCCTGCCGTTTCTGGAAAACGCCGTGATCGATTTCTCCGAAGAGCTGATCGGCGCGCGCTTTGTGATCAAAAACCCCAACGCAACCAGCTCATGCGGGTGCGGAACCTCCTTTTCGATGTGATCAGGGATCGGTTCTGAACCGGGTCGGCGCTGGCTTGGTCGCAGGGGCCAACTGATCCCAGAGCAAGAACATCCCCGATCCGATCACGATCGCGACGCCCAGATAGGTGCCAGCCCCCGGAAATTCGCCAAAAAACACCGCACCGATGATCACCATCCAGGCAAACTGCAGGTTCATCAGCGGCGTCACCGTATAGGCAGGCAGCATTCGCAACGCCACCACCAGCAACCAGCGCGCGACAAAGAGCAGCGCCGCATACCCCAGTATCCAGCCCAGATCGGCCAACCCCATGTCCCGCCAGACAAACGGCAGCGCCGCCCCCATCACCACCGCTATCGCGAGATTTGGGTAAAACACCTGCGCCAGGGCATTTTGTTCATAGCGCCCGATAAAGCGCGCCAGAACCATCGAGAACGTGCCCAGCAGCACCGCCATCAAGGCCCAGGCATGACCCGCCCCGATTCCGTGCCAACCTTGGGGAAAAAGACACAAAACACCTATGAATGCAGCCATAAGCGCGACCCAGGCGGCGGGGCGCACGCGCTCTTTCAGGATCGGGCCTGACATCAGCGCGGCAAGGATCGGGATCAGCCCGACAAACAGGAACACATCCGCGAAGGGCAACAGGCGGAACGCGTGGAAAAACCCCAGCACCGCCAATACCGTCGCCCCGGCCCGCAGCGCCATCGCCCGCGGACAACTGGTGCGCAGGCCGCGCCGCTGGCGGGGATGGCGGTCGGCCAACAGGCTGAGCAGAACCACGATGCAGCCCGATATCGCATAAAGCTGGGGTGCCGCGAAGCTGCCTGCGATCAGCTTGGTTATTCCGTCCGCCCCCGAGATCAGCGCGGTATAGGCCACAACCAGACCCGCCCCGACCAATCCGGTGCGCAGCGCGATCACAGAGCCACCACGCGGCGCATGTCGGTGCGTGGCCCATCCGCGCGGGCAAAGATCCGAAAAAACGCGTCGAAGTCGGTGCAGTTGGCTTCGGCCTCCTGCACGATGTCCTGGCCACGCGTATCGAGCGCATCCAGCAACCCATCGCGCATCGCCGCCCAATCGCCCCGGCGATCCGCGCCCAGGGCGAACAGCCGCTCAGAAAGTGTCCGCAACGGCCCGGGCAAGGGCATTTCGCGGCTGAATTCAACGCGACAGAACTGTGGGGCGGCCACAAAAACATCCTCGCCTTTCAGCGCCATCAGCCAGTTACAGACGAAATAGTCGTGGTAGTGGTCTTGCACCCGCGCCTGCGCCCCCTCGATCAACGAGAACCGGCGCGCCTCCCGCGCGATCCACTCCTCCCAGAGTACCGGCGGCATCTGCCCGGCATAGCGCAGCGCCACACAGATTTCGGCCAACAGGTCGGCATTTTGATCCAGATAGGCCAGCGTGCCGGCGTAATCGAGACTGCGCAAAATGGCCGCGTCCAGGCCTGGATCACATCGCCCGTATTCGCTGAGGTAAAAGACGATATGCGTCAACTCATACGCCGCCTTTTTGTTGGGCAGCGCAAATGTATCCGCCCGGCCCGCGAACCGGCGCAACCGATCGTCCAGACCTGTATCCGCCGCCAGCGGATCGCAGCCGCGCCGGAGCATCAACCGACGCGCTTCGGCCCGCTGAAGATCCGACAGCTCCGCCTCCGCCAATCCTGCCCGCGTGGCCCAATCGACCAAGGCCTCGCCTTTTGATCCGGGCAGACCCAGATCTTCCAGATCCAGCGTGATCGACAGCAAGAACCGGTAATATTGTGGAAAAAACGTCATTCGTTCCAGAACCTGCGCATAAAACCCCTGCAATGGCTCAATCGCGGCGTCATCCAACGTCTGGCCGGTACACTCCAAAATGCTCAAGAGCTCGGCATTTTCCTTGAGCCAAAACACATCCTCTCCAAAGCGTCGCTCGGCGGCGAAACACTGGATGAGGCCCGCCAACCGCCGCGCAAGCGGTTGACGGGACACGGGCACATTCAACTGAATGACATTCGACATGGGATGAGAGGTCCTTTGAAAGAAGGTCAGATCAAGACGCAGAATGTGCCCATCCAGGGGGCGTTGGCCCTAGCCGACTGTCGGCGCCATCGACGTCGAGAAGAGCGCGTTGCCCTCGCCTGAGATCACCTCGGCCTTGCCTTGAGGTGCCATCGACGTTGAAAAGAGCGCTGTTCCCTCGCCCGCAATCCCATCTGCCTTGCCCTCGGGGGCCATGGAGGTCGAAAAAAGGGCCGTGCCGTCGCCCGAAATCACCTCTGCTGTGCTTTCAGCGGCCATCGAGGTCGAATAGAGCGCGGTGCCCTCGCCGCTGACCACATCGGCCCGCGCCGTGGGCGCCATCGAGGTCGAGAAAAGCGCAGTGCCATCCCCCGCAACGGTATCGGCCGAAAGCTCGGGGCCCATTGAGGTGGAAAAAAGGGCGGTGGCCTCACCCACCATCGCATCGGCCTGCCCAACGGGCGTCATGGAGGTGGAAAAAAGGGCCGTTTGATCGCCATCAAACAGGCTTTGACCGGCCGATGTATCCTGGGCTGGGGTCTCTTGGAATTTGCGTTGTGCTGTCATGGAAATGCTCCGTGGTTTGAGGGTCGTCACCCTTTCACGGTTGCATCCAGGAGATTATTTTTGGAAACCTTTTTCTACTGCCACGAGAGTTACCCACAGCTTATCCACATCAGTCGAAAGACCCAAGAAATTGCCGACGCGCTCAATCCCAAAGATGCACACCGATCAAAAAAACTTTATCCACACTGCGTGAATCCAAGGGGTTCCAAGGTGTTTTGTCTCATTGTTCGCATGAAACAGACAAAATGCGCGGCGAATCGCATCGCACCGACTCGCCTCGGAGCCGCCCAGCCGAGCCGCGCGACCGGGCCCGCCGTGGCGTCCCTTGTCCCCGCCGCCCCGATAGGCGATAGATCGATACGGTCTCTCCAAGCGCAAAGGTTCGGGCATGAAAATCGCGACGTTCAACATCAATGGGATCAAAGCGCGCAGTGCGGCGCTGCCCGCCTGGCTTGACAGCGCGACGCCGGAAATCGTGCTTTTGCAGGAGATCAAATCCGTCGATGAGGCCTTTCCCCGCGACATCCTGGAAGAGCGCGGATACCAGGTGGAAACGCATGGTCAGAAAGGCTTCAACGGCGTGGCGATCCTGTCAAAACACCCGCTGGAGGATGTCACACGCGGGCTGCCCGGCGACGACAGCGACGAACAGGCCCGCTGGATCGAAGCGACCGTGGTGGGCAAGACCGCGTTGCGGCTCTGCGGGCTTTACCTGCCCAATGGCAATCCCGCGCCGGGACCGAAATACGACTATAAGCTGGCCTGGATGGAGCGGCTGCACAGCCGCGCGCGGGACCTGCTTGCCGATGAGATGCCCGCGATGATGGCAGGCGATTACAACGTGATCCCCCAAGACGAGGACGCCAAACGCCCCGACGCCTGGAGGCAGGATGCGCTGGCCCTTCCCGAAACCCGCGCCGCCTTCCGCAGGATCGTGAACCTCGGTTTCACCGATGCGTTCCGCGCCCGCAACCAGGCTGCCGGGCATTATAGCTTCTGGGACTATCAGGCCGGTGCCTGGAACCGCAATGATGGCATACGCATCGACCACCTGTTGCTCAGCCCCCAGGCTGCGGATCTGATGACCGATTGCGGCATCGACGCCGAGATCCGCGGCCATGACAAACCTTCAGACCACGTCCCTGTTTGGGTTGAGCTTGATCTCTGAACATTTGCCTGAGTGCGCCTGAACGCATCCCGGCGACCATCTGCGTCCGCCTTGCGAGGAGGCGTGGGTCAGGTGAAAACCTTTGTCGCATCATAGCCATAGACCCAATCCAGCCGCCGCGCCAAGGCCCCTGCCCCAAAAGCCAGGACCGCCCGGGCCCCCCAGGACCAAGGCGGGGTCAGATGAAATCGCCAGGCATTGCCACGTGCCAGCGCGACCACCGCCTCGGCGCGCGCCCGGCGCGCGTGCTGATAGGCGACAAGCCCGGCCTCAACCCCACCCGCATGCGCAAGTGCGCTGGACAAGACCCAGGCATCCTCCAATGCCAGACAGGCGCCTTGCGCCATGAAGGGAACCGTTGGATGGGCCGCATCGCCCAATAACGCCACACGTCCATCCGCCCAACGCCGCGCGACCGGGCGCAGATGCAGCGCCCAGAGATGCACCGCTTCGGCGCGTGCGATCAGCGCGCCCGTGGCACCGCCGAAATCGGCAAATCGGGCCCGAAAGTCTGCCGGATCGCCCGACTGCCGCCAACCTTCCTGGGTCCAGCCGCTGCGCTCTTCGACGGCCACGATGTTCATCGACCGACCGCTGCGCAATGGATAGCTGACCACATGCGCCCGGCTTCCCATCGCCAGCGTGGCGGGCTGATCGGCGGCGACGGGCGGATCGCAGGGCACCAGCGCGCGCCACGCCACCTGACCGGTAAAGGCCGGGGCGACGGGCCCATCCACCACGCTGCGCCAGGTGCTTTGCCCACCGTCGGCGGCCACGATCAGATCGGCCCGCACCGTGCCCGGGGTCACCGGACGGCCCAGGGTGATCTCGACCCCGGCGCGCTCGGCGGACTTGATCAATAGGGTCAGCAGATCGGCGCGGTGCATGTACCAGGTGGCGCCTGACGAAGGTGGCGGTACAAACGCCACTTTGCGCCCTGAGCGACCCGCGCGCATGTGCGTTCCGGGCGACAGGGTCGCCTGGGTCGGGATGTCCTGCCCGACTGCCTGAAGGGCACGCAAGACGACCTGGCCATTCGCGCTGATCTGGAGGCCGGCGCCAACCTCGCTCAGCTCTGGGGCTTGCTCGTAAAGGCGGACCTGGGCGCCGCGTTGCGCCAGCGCCGCCGCCGCAGCCATGCCACCGATCCCGCCGCCGATCACGGCCACCGAAAGCCCGCTCAATTCCATCGTTATCCCCTCAGAACGCAGCAAAGGCGCCAGGGTTCCTCCCGACGCCTTTCACATCCTCTGCGCAGATCGAACCTGTCGCTCAATCGTCGCGATGGACCTTTTCACGCCGCTCATGCCGCTCCTGCGCCTCCAGGCTCATCGTGGCGATGGGCCGCGCATCCAGCCGTTTCAGCGAAATCGGCTCGCCGGTGACCGAACAATACCCATATTCGCCTTCCTCGATGCGGCGCAGCGCGCCGTCGATCTTGGAAACCAGCTTGCGCTGACGGTCGCGAGTGCGCAATTCAAGCGCGCGATCCGTCTCTTCGCTGGCGCGATCGGCCACGTCGGGAATGTTACGTGTGCTGTCTTGCAACCCTTCGATTGTATCGCGGCTGTCTGCCAGCAGGTCCGCTCTCCAGTTCAAGAGCTTGCGGCGGAAATATTCCAGCTGGCGGTCGTTCATAAACGGTTCATCTTCAGCCGGGCGGTAGTCATCCGGCAGAAATGTTTCCTGCTTCATTTCGGCTCCCCTGGCTTGGCCAACGCTTGTCATTTTACGCCTGACACCTCATCGGCTCCCCCTAATGACGCAGCGTGTAACGGATGAAATCCGGATTGTCACTACACAATAGAGGCAGGTTTGGTCTAAAACCGCGGCGACCCCATATGATGGGGTGGATTAAAAGCAAAGGGTTGGAAACACATGAAATTTGAGGGCACCAAGGATTATGTGGCCACCGAAGACCTGACCGTCGCGGTCAATGCCGCGGTCACGCTTGAGCGGCCGTTGCTGGTCAAGGGCGAACCCGGAACCGGCAAGACCGAACTGGCGCGGCAGGTCGCGGGTGCCCTGGGTCTGCGGATGATCGAATGGAACATCAAATCGACCACACGCGCGCAGCAAGGCCTTTACGAGTATGACGCCGTCAGCCGACTGCGCGACAGCCAACTGGGCGAGGAACGCGTGCATGATGTGGGCAATTACATAAAGAAAGGTAAACTTTGGGAGGCGTTCGAGGCCGACGAAAAAGTCGTTCTGCTGATCGATGAGATCGACAAGGCCGATATCGAATTTCCCAACGACCTCCTCCAGGAACTCGACCGGATGGAATTCTTCGTCTACGAGACCGGAGAAACGATCCGCGCCGCCACCCGCCCCATCGTGATCATCACATCAAACAACGAAAAAGAGCTGCCCGACGCGTTCCTGCGGCGCTGTTTCTTTCATTATATCCGCTTTCCCGACGAGGCCACCATGCGCCGCATCGTCGAGGTGCACCATCCCGGCATCAAGGAAGGGTTGCTGACCACGGCGCTCACTCAGTTCTATGAACTGCGCGAGACAGCCGGGCTCAAGAAAAAGCCATCGACCTCCGAGGTGCTGGACTGGCTCAAACTGCTCCTGGCGGAGGATCTGACTGCCGACGATCTCAAGCGTGACGGCGCCAATGCGCTGCCGAAACTGCATGGCGCCTTGCTGAAAAACGAACAGGATGTGCATCTGTTTGAACGGCTGGCCTTCATGGCGCGGTCCGGACGGTAAGGGACCCGCGCGTCAGGGCCATTTGGCGCATCGCTGTCGGCGGCCTGAGCCGCGCGACAGATCGAACCCAGCCTAGGGCCATATCGGCTCCACACGGTCAGGCAGCGCCTTGAACCGATCCGGGAGAGGCGCGCCCCTCGGCGCGGTTCGATGGGCGGCACCCTTCCCCGGTGATTTCGAAGGGACCGTCAGGCCACCGAGGTGATATCGGTTCTATCCAGTTGACCGGCATGCTTTGCAAAGGCCTGGATCAAGGGCAGCGGATCGATATCGACCGGCTGGCCCAGCCACGTCTTTCGGCCCAAAAGACCATCGGTCGGCAACAGATCTGACGACAGGTGCCCCATATCCCATCCCGGGAAAAACCGCTCGTCAATGGTGCCATCCGCAAGGATCAGGAATTTCCTGTGCCGCCGGTCTTTTCGTATTCGCGCCAGCTTACGCATCAGCGGCCCATGTGGCCCTTCAAGATATTGCAGAAAGATGTTGCGGTCCACATGCAAAAACCCCGTGATGCCTTCGCGTGCATTGCTGTGAACACTTTCGGTTAGGATATCGAGGATCAACTCTTCATCCAGCTTGGATCGCGCCTCGCTCCGGTAGAGCGCAAATGATAGATGCATTGGCCCAGCTCTCCTCAGTGAAACCCACTCGGTAAAGTGTCCGACACTGTTTAAAAAATGGTGAACCGGACTCTTCCTTCGTTGGTCAAAAAAGGGGTAAGGAGGCTGGATGGATGGGCGCCGTCGCGCTGATGCACAATCGGCGGACAACCGCCCGCGGACGCTCAGCGACCCTTGATCGGCGAGCCCGAAACAGGTTGTTTCCAATGCGGCATCCTATTGGCCACAATTTTGCCCTATTTCCAACGTCTGTTTGCCAGATTATCTTGGCCAGATCCGCGCCAACGCATTGTTTCCCAGGTCGTCATGTCAGCAGATCCCAGCCTTGTTATCCGCCCGCTCGCCCGCTCTGACCGCGACGCCTGGGCGGCGCTTTGGCAAGCCTATCTTGCATTCTATGAAACATCCGTTGAATCAGAAGTTTACGACACGACCTTTATGCGGCTCCTGGGGGACGATCCGCGCGATTTCAACGCCCTTTTGGCGGTACGCAACGGAACGCCGGTGGGGTTGGTGCATTACCTGTTTCACCGGCATGCGTGGAAGATCGAGGAGACCTGTTATCTTCAGGACCTCTATGCAGATCCCTCGGTGCGGGGCACCGGCGTGGGTCGCAGCTTGATCCAGGCGGTCTATGACGCGGCCGATGCCCATGGCGCGCCGTCGGTCTATTGGCTGACACAGGACTTTAACACGCAGGCCCGTTTGCTTTATGATCGGATTGGCGTTCTGACCCCCTTTATCAAATATCAAAGACCCGCATGAACTATTTCGCCCTGCTTTCCATGCTGGCGCTTGCCGCCTGCGCGGCGGCACCGGTCGCCAATGCACCCGCCACCCGCGCAATGGTCGCCGACAGCGCCCTGCCGCCGATGAAGGTGTTCAGCGCGCCCCGCCCGGTGACCCCGCAGATGTCCAACGGCAATATCGCGGCCGATTTCCTATCGCTGCATTTTCAGTTGGAAAGCGGGCGCACACTGCCTGTCTTTACCCGGTTCGAGGGGCCTGTGACCGTCGGTGTCACGGGCCAGCCGCCCGACAGCCTCGGCCCCGATCTGGCGCGGCTGCTGTCGCGGCTGCGCAGCGAAGCGCAGGTCGATATCCGCCAGGTTGGACCCGATGCCCCAGAGGCCAATATCGTCATCGAAGCCGTGAGCCGCACCGATATCCGCCAGGCCCTGCCGCAAGCGGCCTGTTTCGTGGTGCCCAACGTCACCAGCCTGGCCGAGTATCGCCGCTTTCGCAGATCGGACCGCATCAACTGGGCAAGACTGACCGAACGCCAGCAAATGGCGATATTCCTGCCCTATGATGCCAGCCCGCAGGAAGTGCGCGATTGCCTGCATGAAGAGCTGGCCCAGGCGCTTGGGCCGCTCAACGATCTCTACCGGCTGCGCGAATCGGTCTTTAACGACGACAATGTCCATAATGTGCTGACCGGCTTCGACATGCTGATCCTGCGCGCGACCTATGCGCCGTCCCTCAGATCCGGAATGACCCGCGAAGAGGTGGCCGCCCGCCTGCCCCGCATCCTCTCGACGCTGAACCCCGGCGGTGACGGTTTGGGCGAGCGTCCCCAAGCCGTCACGCCGCGCAACTGGATCACGGCCGTTCAAGCCGCGCTGGACCCGGGCACCGGAGTCGCCCAACGCCGCAGCGCCGCAACCGACGCGATGCGGATCGCGCAAGACCTGAACTGGTCCGATCATCGCCGCGCCTTTAGTCACTATATCGTCGGGCGTCTGATCCAGGGTTATGATCCCGATCTGGCACAGCGCCACTTTGCAATCGCGCAGCGCTATTTCGACGAAACCCCGGGCACTGAGCTGCATCAGGCCTATCTTGCCGCGCAAACCGCAGCCTATGCGATCACCCGCGGCGACGGCGACACGGCCCTGCGCAAGATCGCTCCCGCCTTGCCCGTCGCGCGCAATGCCGAGAATGCCGCCCTGTTGGCAACGCTTATGCTGCTCCAGGCCGAAGCCTATACCCTGACCGGCCAGCATGAGACCGCACGCGCCGTCAGACTGGACAGTCTGGGGTGGGCGCGATACGGCTTCGGCTCTGACTGGGCGGTGCGGGCCAAGATGCGTGAAATCTCTGGCCTGACCCCTGCCCCACGCAGCTGAGGGAGCGGTGAATGATAGTCTTGGCCGGGGCCATTCTGGGCGCCCTCCTTGGAGTGTATAACGCAAAGCGCCGGGGCGGCTCGCGTCTGGATATGGCGCAGCATGCCACGGCAACCGCGATTGCCTTTGCCCTGATTGGCCTTATCATCACGATCGTCATTCATCGCACATTGGTCTGATCCGCTATGTTCCTGCCCTTCTTCGAGGCTCTGCGAAACGGGGGTGTTCCGGTGTCCCTCCGAGAATACCTGACCTTTCTGGAAGGGATGAAACGCGGGCTGGCCACCTACGATGTGGAGGCGTTCTATTACCTGGCGCGCACCGCGATGGTGAAGGACGAGCGCAATATCGATAAGTTCGACCGCGCCTTTGCCACGGCCTTCAAGGGGCTTGAAAACATCAGTTTCGAGCAGGTGATGGAGGCCGTGGACATCCCCGGCGACTGGCTGGAGAAGATGGCCGAAAAGCATCTGAGCGCGGAAGAAAAGGCCGAGATCGAGGCGCTTGGGGGGTTCGACAAGCTGATGGAGACCCTGCGCGAGCGGCTCAAGGAACAACAAGGCCGCCATCAGGGCGGCAACAAATGGATCGGCACGGCCGGAACCTCGCCCTTTGGCGCCTATGGCTATAACCCCGAAGGGGTGCGCATCGGTCAAAAGGAAAGCCGCCACCAGCGCGCGACCAAGGTTTGGGACAAGCGGGAGTTCCGCAACCTCGACGACACGGTCGAGCTGGGCACACGCAACATCAAGGTGGCGCTCAAACGCCTGCGCCGCTGGGCCCGTGAAGGCGCACAGGAGGAACTGGACCTCGATGGGACGATCCGTGCCACCGCCGAGCATGGCTATCTCGACGTCAAGACGCGCCCCGAGCGCCACAACGCGGTCAAGGTGCTTTTGTTTCTGGATGTGGGCGGATCGATGGATCCGCATATCAAAGTGGTCGAAGAGCTGTTTTCCGCGGCGCGGACAGAGTTCAAGCACCTGGAATACTATTACTTCCACAATTGCCTCTATGAGGGCGTATGGCGCGACAACCGCCGTCGCTGGGACGCCCAGACGCCGACCCACGAGGTGCTGCGCACCTATGGGCCGGATTACAAGTGCATCTTTGTGGGCGATGCATCGATGTCACCCTATGAGATCGCCTATCCCGGCGGCGCCAATGAGCACTGGAACCAGGAGGCCGGTCAGGTCTGGCTCGCACGCGCACGCGAGCAATGGTCGTCGACCCTGTGGATCAATCCGGTGCCAGAGAAGTACTGGGGCTATACCCATTCGATCGGGATGATCCAGGAGATCTTCGAGAATCGCATGGTGCCGATGACATTGGCCGGTTTGGAAAAAGGCATGCGCGAGCTGACGCGGTAAGCCATTGCCCGAGATGTCGCGGGCTGGCGCGTGTTGCTTGAGCGGGAGGCGGGATAAATCCCGCCCTACAGCAATCAATCCACGAACGGCCAGCGGACGGACCCGTTGGCCCGCAAAACCCCCTGGCCAGCTTCAGCGATGGGCGCCCCGCGCCGTTTGGACGGTTCACCAAGGTCCAGGATCCGTGACTTTGGCGGAGCGGCTTTCAGAGCTTCAAGGCGGCTTGGATGTCCTGCCATTCAGTCCCGCCCTTAACCTGAGACGCACCCGGCAACCTTGAAGTTGTTCCAGCACTCTTGCGGAGAGTAGACTGTTGAATGTCACTGAGAACTGACCCGGTATTTTCACCGGGATTTGACCCACCTTCAGTTATGCGTCTTTGTTTATGACGCGGTCAATGTTGTGGTCCCCTTTTCTGTTTTTTTTGCGCCTCTGGCCCTGGCCTTAACGGGTACGCTGCCTTTTCCGGTTTCGGGGGTTGGCAGCGGGGTGTCAGGCGGTCCCAGAGCGCGGTGGGTGACCTTTT
>NZ_JAAWWD010000026.1 GCF_021404545.1 Aestuariivita sp. | reverse complement strand
CGGGCAAGTGCGTAGGGCCCTTGGGAGGCGCAATCCCGTGCCCCGCCAAATGCCCTCGTAATGCATTGATTGTCTGGGTCCGTTGTCCCGTCAAAAGATTGCGCGTCTTCCTCCTCGTAGCAAGTTTCAAAACCGCGACCTTGGCACAGCGATGCCGTGAGGGGGCGTCCACCCCATCAAGAGGGGCTTGCCGGCTCTATGAACGCCGTCTTGGCACCGACGGCGGCGATCCAGTCCCGCCCTTTCTGGGCGACAGATTCAGGACCATTGTCGGATCGTATGTACTCGGGCGGTCCGCGCAGGATGAACCGGTCTGTCAGTGCATCGAGCACATCCGTCGAGTTGAGTTTGCGATCCACGCGGATCATGAGCGCCTCCCTTGTGTATTGACTGAGCTCCGGTTCGAAAGCAAGATCGGCAACAGCTGCTGCAGTAGACTGGCCAGAACCGCGCATCAGGACCTGACGGATCGCAGCTGCTCGGCGACAGGCTTCATCCCAGAGGGCGTCGTCAATCTCGTCCGGCAGAGGTTCGGTCATGGCGAGAATTCCAAGGATAAACCGGCGCCACAATTCTCAAACCAAGTGCCAAGTCTCAGATTTAGATGATAAGCTAAATCATTGAAATCAAAGGCTCCCAATCATTGTCTTTAAGTGCTAAACCACACCTCTCGCGATGACACCATATTCAGACCTGTGCAACGTGCCTTTCAAAGGACCCTCGATAAAGCGCGGTTTGATGACGGTGGGCGATGCGATTTCATCGATGTCAAAATTATGCTCGGCAAAGAAGGGGCCAACGTCTTCATGTGCTATACGCCATTTCAACGCCTCTCCTTTCAGCTTTAGATATATGCCGAGGAATGGTCCGATGTTGTCGTCAGGCGATCCTGCGGGAACGACGCAGGTACAGACCAGACGCGGCGGCACCGCGCAGAGGTCATTGAGGGTCTGCAACAACACGCCTGCCTCGTCCCGGGTCAGATACGTGATCACGCCTTCACAAACAAACATGGTTGGCCGGTCGGCCTTGAAACCGCTCAGACCGCCAAGCCGGTCAGCGAGGGTTTGCGTGGTGAAGTCGACCTCAAGCAGGTGCAGGTTGTCCCCCATAGTCCCGATTTGACGCAGCGCGGGGGCTTTGACGCCACTGGTCGCGGGATGATCGATTTCGATAAAGTTGACCTCGGGGTGGGCCAGATGGAGACGCCACGCCAACGTGTCGAATCCCGCCCCAAGGTTGACGACCTGTGTCACCCCCTCTGCCATCGCCGCCCGCACCGCTGCCTCGATATAGCGTTTGCGCAGCGCATAATGCAGCGTCAAGCCCGGCAAGGTTGCCCATTCGATAAGCGGTACGGCCGCTTTCATCAGGGGGCTTGATAATTGTGCGATGCGGCGGCGGCCTTCTGGTGATGCCGACAGGATTTTCGTGCCCGTTTCCATGGTCTCGGCCGAGACGAGACCGGGATACGTATTGGCTCTGCCGATATGCAGCAAGCCTTGCATGACCGCGTATGCGGTTGCGCTGGCTTCATTTTCCTTCATGGGCTTTGACTTTCTGTTGATTGCTCGGGGTCAGGAGACCATGATTTCGGGCCTTCGGCCTGCTGCATGATCTGTTCCAACCATTTGACCAGCGTGTCCGCCTGTGGGCCCGCGACGATTGAGCTGTGACTGCCGGGCAGCGCGGCTATTGTGACGTTCGCCGCGATGCGCCGCCAGAAGGCTGCCCTGAGGGGTCGGCCGAGGCCGGTCAATGCCACAGACAATCGATCGGGAGCGCGGTCGGGTGTGTAGCGCGAGACAAGGGTCAATTGTGCCTGTATTCGGTCATCCTGGGCCAGCCAAAGCAGAGTGCCGGTCGCTGAATGTCGCCCTAGCACCGCTGCAAGCCCGGGTATGCGGCGCAGAACTGCGAAAGCTCTGCGGCCCGTGCGAATGCCTGCACTGCCAGGCGGGTCTATCAATGCCAGGCTGGTGACCTCGACGCCTGCGGCCTGTGCTTGTTCGGCCAGCGCGAACGCCGTCCAGCCTGCGATGGAATAGCCTGCGATATGGATCGGTCCGTTCAGGCCGCCTTGCGCGAGTGTCTCAAGATGGTTCTGTGCAAGGCGTTGCATCGTCTCTGCCCGGGCGTCGCGCCCTCCGGACAGCAGAAAAATCGCCCGCCCCGGTGTGAAATTCCGCGCGAAGTCCGTCAGGGCCAGATCGCCGCTTGATCCCGGCGATACCAACACCAAGGGCGCAAGAACGCCTCCGTCGCGCAGCCGGGTCAGACCGGTGCCGTTCGATTGCGATTCCGCGTTGAAGGCGGATGCCCTGCCACGCCGAAGAATCTCGGCCATCCTTCGGATCGTAGGGGCGCGATACAGGGTGTTTGCGGGCAATGTCTGATTGAATTCACGTTCGATCCGGGCAACCAACTTGAAGGCAAGCAGCGAATGTCCGCCCAGGTCGAAAAAGCTGGCATCGGGTTCGATCGTGTTCAGCCTCAGCGTTTCGCACCAAAGCTGGTGCAAACGGTGATCAAGCGGATCGCCGACCCATGTCTTGTCGGCCGCCAATCCGGTGTCTGGCAAGGGCAAGGCACGACCGTCAACTTTACCGTTAATAGTCAGCGGGAACTGCGGCAGGAATACAAAGTCGCGGGGGACAAGAGGGGCGCTCAGCCCCTTGGCCAGAATGGCGCGCAGGTTTTCTGGGTCCGGCGCCGTCGGCTCGGCGACCAGATAGGCCACCAGCCGGATCTGCGTTTCGGATTGAACCGCCCGCACATAGGCCTCGGCAATGCCGTCAATGGCCATCAGTCGCTGCGCGATCTCTTCGGGTTCAATGCGCTGACCGCTGATCTTGAGCTGGTTGTCTCGTCGCCCGACGATCCACAACAGCCCATTGTGGTCCATCCAGCCCATGTCACCGGTCAGATACGCGGTTTCGGCGTTGCCATTCGAAAGGGTCAGTTGGCGAAAACTGCGGGCGTTTTGCTCGGGGCGGTTCAGATAGCGGTCACCACATGTCGGACCGCTGATCGCGATTTCGCCGATAACACCAATCGCCACCGGATGTCCCCGGTCATCAACGACCGCACTGGTTGTGGCGGGCAAGGGGAAACCGACAGCGACAACCTCAGGCGCGGGTACATCCGTGACGTCACGCGTTGTTGCGCAGATGATCGTCTCGGTCGGGCCATAGACGTTGAGCAAGCGGACGGATTTGCCCTTGGTCAGCAGCGCTCGCAAACCGGCCCCAAGAGCTTCGCCGCCGCAGCTGATTGCAATCAGGTCGGTGCAATTGGCAAACTGTGGCTGCTCTGCGATGGCCCGCAGGGTCGAGGGCAGACCCGTGAGATGGGTGACCTTTTCGCGCGCCAGGATCGAAGCGGCGGCTTCGGGATCGAAAGGGCCGTCCTGAGGCACGACGACCAGCGTCGCGCCACTATGCGCCGCCATCATCAGTTCCTGTACCGACGGGTCAAATCCGGGTGAGATATAGCCCAGCATCCGGTCGCCTTGCCGCATATTCATCTGATCGCACAAGGCGCTGATCCGCATGCGCAACGCGCTGTGCCCAAAGATCACGCCTTTGGGTCTGCCGGTCGAACCGGACGTATACAGCAGATAGGCGGCATCCCCCTCTGTTATGGTGGGTAGGGGCGCCATAGTGTCTTGAGAGCGCAGAGCGCAGACATCCAGAATGCGCGGCGCATGGGAAAGCCGGGTGCATCCTTTCGCGTTTGTCAAGATCGCGACTGGTGCCGCGTCTTCAAGCATTTCACCCATACGTTCTTCGGGGGTTTCCATGTCGATGGGCAAGCAGATGGATCCGACCTGCAAAACCGCGAGTTGCGCGGCCAGCAGGTCAAACCCGCGGGGCAAAATGACAGCCACAACGCCGCGATGATCGCCAAGCGCTGCGGCGATATCGTCTACCTTTCGCCAAAGGTGCGCGTTGGTGGCTGTGAATGCGGGCTCAATCACGGCTGCGGCATCCGGTGTCCCCGTTGCGATGCGCCGCGCGCGGACGTGGATCGGTTCAAAATCCGGGGGCAGCTGCGGTGGCGGGCCGACGCGAACAGCGGGCGAGGGCAGATCAATATCGCAAAATGGCGTGTCCGCAGGGGCATTCAGAATGTGGTCAAGCGCGGCTAGAAACGTGTCCTGCAGGCTGGAGGCCGTGGCGCGGTGCACGTGTTGCGGATCAAAAATCAGCACGGCGCAAATCGCAGATTTGCTTTCAACTATTTGCAGGTTAGCGAGGCCGGAGTGCTCCATCTGCGGCAAAAGGAAGGTTTGCGGTGTCTTGCTGCGCTTGGCCGCGTCAAGGGCCTGGCTCAGGCCTGGATGGGGTGGCGTGGCCTGGCGCAGATGTCCGAAGTGGAATTGCATGAACGGCGCGTAAGGACCGTCGCGCGGCACATCGAGGGAATCGATGACCAGCGGATAGGGCGCAGGTTCGCTTGCACGCGCGTCCGTCAGCCGGTTCTGAGCGCGGTGCAGCAGCGTGTGCCGGTCGACGTCCCGGTCTTCGCTTGTGTCCCCCAGACAGACCGGGGTCGGGCGCACCGCGTAACTGGGACCTGTGCCTGGCCGGGTGCTGTCGCGCAGCGCTTGCGCCACGGTGATGCAGGGTGCCTGCGGCACGCCCAGCCGCATCAGGGCGGCGTGCCATGCCGCCAAGTAGACTGCCGGCAGCCCGACACCTTGTGCCTGGGCAAGCCGCGCAACACGGTTCGAGATTTGCTGTGGTAGCTGAAATCGGATCGCGGGCAGGCCCGTGTCGATGCCCGTGTCGATGACCTGGTCCTGCGCTGGTCTGGGCCAAGGTGGGTCGATCTGCGATGGCAGCCCTTTGAGTGTCTCAACGCGACGCTGCAGGGCGTCGAGAAAACTTGAACCACTCAGGTCGGCTTCTTCGGTTTCCAGCAAGGCAAACGGGTTGTGGTTTACGGCATCAAGTGCGCCGCCGCTCCACAGTGTTGCCAGTTCGCGGGTCAACAGCTCAAGGGACCTGCCGTCGCAGATCAAATGGTGGACGGCTAACACAAGCGCTCTGGCGCCGCCGCAATCAGGCCCGACAACCAGTCGCAACCCAGGGCCATTGCCGAGGTCGAGAGGCGCTCGCGCCCGCAGCCAAAGTGCGCGTTCCAACGCGTCAGGCCCTGCCGGCTTCTGCGTTCCGGCCCCGTCCGAGAGGGGGTCCAGCCAATCCAGAACATCATTGCTGGTAAGCGGCTTGGGCGGTGCAATGAAAACCGGCCCCGCGGCCCGGGACACGGCCCGCATGCTCAGATGTGGATGTCGCGCGACAAGCCGGTCGATCACACTGGCCAAACGGCTGCGATCGTCAGGCCCGGAGGACAAGACCAGCGGCATCAGAGCAACGGCACGCCATTTTCCCTCGTCAGCGAAATACAGGGCGGCCTGTTCTCGGGTCATGCGCAATTGCGCGGGCCATGGCTGTTGTTGCGCATCGCGGACCCAGGATCGCTTGTCGACAGGTTCCTGCGTGTGGATCCAGTCGGCAATGTCGCGCGGGGTCCGCTCGGCCAGCAGCGTGTCGGGCGGGGTCGTGCCGGTTCGCTCTTCGATCAAGCCGGAAAGCTGCAACAGCTGCAGGGAATCAAACCCCTGCGCATAAAGCGGTGCGTCAAAATCAATCGGGGCGCGGAGATGTTCGGGCGCGCCTGCAAGGGCGCGCACCTCGTGCAGCAGGTCCGACATGATCACATCGCCGGTGCGCTGCGGGTCTGCGGACACCGCCACAGGCGCTTCATCCGCTCTGCTTTCGTTGAGGCACGTCAATGCGCCCGAAAGATACTTTTCCCGCATTTCGTGCCGCCGGATCTTGCCGCTGGAGGTTCGGGCAACGTCCGATCTTGGAACAAGGATCACCCGGTCGATGATCACGTCCAGAGCCTTGGAGATCGTCTGGCGGACATGCGCAATGATCTCGTCGGCGGTCTGGCGATCAACCTGCCGACGCTGACCGATGGCCAGCACGATGTCGGGGTCTCCGGTGTTGGTGGCACCCCAGGTGGTGAATGCGGCGACATAGCCGGGCTGGATTTTGGGCGAGGCTGCGGTTGCGTAAAACTCGATATCTTCGGGATGGATGTTGCGTCCGTGACGGATAATCACGTCCTTATGGCGACCCGTCAGGTACAATTCGCCGTCCGACAGAAAACCCAGATCACCGCTGCGCATAAAATGCGTCGGCTTCTCGCCCGCCTCGGTCAGAGCGACCACTGGCAACGGCCGATCCCAGTACCGCGCCGCGACTTGCGGTCCCGCAATGCAGACTTCGCCAACATGTCCGTCGGGCAGCACATCATCTGTGTCCGGGGCAACGATGCGAAGTTGGGTGTCCGCTACGACCGACCCGTTCGAAACGATCGCTGTGCCGCCGCTTGCATCCGGAGGCGCTGGCACCATCACGTTATCAAGACCATGCAAGAAGCGTTTGATCGGAACGAGGCCATGCGATGTGTTGGTGGTCACGATCAGCGTCGCCTCGGCCATGCCATA
This sequence comes from Aestuariivita sp., assembly GCF_021404545.1. Taxonomy (GTDB): domain Bacteria; phylum Pseudomonadota; class Alphaproteobacteria; order Rhodobacterales; family Rhodobacteraceae; genus Aestuariivita. The sequence continues at coordinate 4,332 of NZ_JAAWWD010000026.1, read as the reverse complement.
GGCGGGGTTATACGCCTCGGCGCGGAAACCGAAACGCGCGAAAGCCGCCGCAAAGCCAGTCAGCGTCCCGGGCCGGACAGGCTCGGCCCCGCTCCAGGCCACGCGCCATGCGCTGAGGTCCAGATCAGGCGGTCTGGCTTGCCGCTCCAGAGCGGCAGTACAGGCCGCAAACGCGAAATCCGGCGCGCCGCTATGGGTGGCCTGATGGCGCGAAATCGCTTCGATCCAGCGCAGAGGATTGCGCAGAGATGTGGAGCGCGGCAACAGCACAACGCGTCCGCCGCCCATCAACGTCTGTACCATCCCGCCAAAGAGACCCATATCGTGAAACAGCGGCAACCACGAGACGGTCACAGTCTGCGGCCCGGTTTGCAGCGCATCGGTCATGTTGCGCCAGTTGCTGATGATATTGGCGTGGGTGAGGCACACGCCCTTGGGTTCCGAGGTCGAGCCCGACGTATATTGCAATGTCGCAATCGCGTCGGCAGAGGGGTAGGGGCGCGATGGTTTGGCGTCGTCGCTGGTAACCTCGTCGAGCGTGCGTATTGTGACGTTGGCCAACCCATCATCCGGGTCCAGCGGCAGGGCGCCGCGTGCATCCGGGTCGCACAAGATCAGGCTGGGCGCGCAGTTGCGCATGATGCTGCTCAGCCGTGCGCCCTCGCCCTTCAGCGGGGCCGGAACCGCGATCAGGCCCGCGCGCAGGCAGGCGAAATACGCCACGACAAATCCGGCGGTATTTTCGAACGGCAACACCACACGTTCACCGGGTGCGCTCCACTGCTCTAGCTGCGCGGCCAGCGCTGACACGCGCCGTCCGAGAGCCGCGTGGTCAAGTTCGGTCACCGCGTCGCCGGACGACGCTTCGACTGTCAATGCAGGGGCTTCTGGCGCGACGCGGTGCCAATTCTCGAACACTTCGCTTGGTGTCGTTGCATTTGAGAATGCACCAGGATGCAGGCTGTGCTGTGGGTCGATTTTCATGAGTCCTGGTGCGCCGTATTTTTATCCAGATAATTCACAAATCGGGCGGTAGTAGGTCAGTTTGAATCATCTTTTTCCACAATTGGCTTGGAGGCGCCACGTTTCTTCGGCGCGGCGCCTTGTGGATACAGCAATAGTTCAATTGCATGAAATGCAGGGCGAGTGCGCCGGGGTCGGTCTCTGCCTTCTTTGAGAAAGCATTGGTCAGACGGGTGAAGCCCCGCATAACCCAAGGGTGTCCATGGCAGCCGAAACTGTGAAAACCCGTTTTCATTTTTGATCCAGTCATGCAAACTCGTCGCTCTGGGCAACATGGTCCTGCAGCGATTTTCGGATTGTGGGGCGGGTGTTCCGGCGAGCAGGATTGGGACCGGAGGTTGCCACTTGCCCTTACAGGCAGCGCTTAAAAAGGTAAACCTTTCGAAGGCGCTGTCAGGGGCGTCCTTGCGGCATGTCAGGAGCGCTTCATGACGACAGAGGTTTCGCACCTTTCTGCGGTACTCAAAGGGCCGGATTTCGACCGGATCGGATCCGAAACCCTCCGCAAGATGCTGGATGATGCCACCGAGCTGTCATTCGTCGATGGCGCGACAGTGGTTGAGCAGGGGGCGGCGCTGGATTGCCCGCTTGTCCTGCTGGAGGGTGACGTCGAATTTACCAATGCAACGGCGGATCGCCCCTTTGGCATGGCACCGAGTTTCCTTGGCGATCCCAGCCTCTTTGAGAACAAGACCTGGCCGGTCGGGATCAAAGCCAAGGGGGCGTGCCGGGTCTTGCGCCTGGATTTCGTTGCGGTGCGCCGCGCGATTGCAGCAGATCCCAAGGCGTTCATGCATCATCCGGTCTTTGCGCAGATCGCCCGTCAGCAAACGCTTATCAGCGAGGCGCTGAAACTGGGATCAACGCTGAAGTCGGTTGGTGACGAGGTGCGCAAAGAACTGATGTGCACGATGCGTCTGCGACTTCATCCCGGCGGGTCGATGGTGATGCGCAAGGGAGAGGACGCGCATTTCGGGTTGATCGTGATCAGCGGCATGTTGCGTGTTTCGGTCGAAACAGCTGACGGCAACCGGCAGTTCTATGGGAATTACATTCAGGGTGCCAGCGTCGGAGAGATTGGCCTGATCCTCAATCAGCCGCGCAGTGCCGATGTGGTTGCCGCGCGCGATACGGTTGTGGCGGTGGTGGACCGTGCGATCTGGGAGCGCGTTGTCCAGTTGAGCCCGGTCGTGATGACACAGGTCGCCTCCAAGCTGGTTTTTGATCATATGTCACCGGTAAAGCCCCGCGCCACAAGCCATCTGGCGAATACCTTTTCAGTCGTGCCGCTTACGCCGGGTGTCGATATCGGCTGGCTGACCCGGGCTTTGCGGGATGCGTTTTCGGTATTCGGCTCTGTGCGGGTTATTCAGGCACAGCACATTGCCGACAATGATGACGCCGGTCAGGACGACCCGTTCGAGCGGATTCAACACCTGGAGAGGTTTTCCGAAGGCGTCGACTTTGTGGTTTTCGAGGCCGAGCCCAAAGATACCGGCTGGAGCCGATTTTGCCTGCGGGCTGTCGATAACATCCTTTTGGTTGCCAATGAGGATATCACCACCCCTGCCCATTGGATTGCGCCGCTGCTGCACGGGCGCGGTGCGGCGGCGATGATTAATCAAGCCCTGATCGAGCTTTTGCCAGACCGGCCCGGTTCCGGCGTACGCTCTTACGCTGTGCCACAATGGGCGCAAAACCTGCAACGGTTCAACATTCGCAGGACGCAGGCCGATGATGTGGCCCGGATGGTGCGGCTGTTGACCGGTCACGCGGTCGGTCTGGTTCTGGGCGGCGGCGGCGCGCGCGGCTTTGCGCAGATCGGTGTTCTGCGCGCCCTGCAAGAGGCGCGACTCCCCGTCGATTTGATCGGTGGCAACAGTATGGGTGCGTTGCTGGGCGCGCAGGTTGCTTTGGAAAGGCCGCTTGATCAGATCCTCGAAGATACTCGCGCCCTGGGCATGAGCGGGGAACGCCCCACGGTTCCGGTCGTTTCCCTTGTCGGAGGGCACAGGCTGCGGTCGACGATCCACCGGCTTGTGGGCGATACCCCGATTGAAACGCTTTGGCGCGATTTCTTCGCGGTGTCCTGCAACCTCAGTTCCGCCACTGTCACGACGATTGATCACGGGCCGATCTGGCAGGCCGTTCTTGCCAGCAACTCTCCTGCGGGCATCGCGCCGCCGTTCCTGCACGACGGGCGGTTGCTGGTTGATGGTGCGATCTTGAACAATTTTCCAGTGGATGTGATGCGGGCCAGGATGCAACAGGGCGTGGTGCTGGGCATAGATGTAAATCCGCGCGATGACATGTCGGTTGGGGCGGATCTGCAAACTCTTTCCCCCTGGCGTGTCCTTGCGCAACGGCTGGGCCTTTCGTCCGGTGCGCCGTTGCCGGGGATTACCGATATCCTGCACCGCGCGGGGACCATCGGCGGCATGGCCCATCGTGAACGTGTACGGGGCCATGCGGATTTGATCCTTGAACCGCCTGTGCAGGAATTTTCTCTGATGGGATACAGCCGCGCTGCCACGATCGCGGATGTCGGGTATCGTTGTGCGATGGAGAACATGGGGCAAATTGAACAAACCCTGCAGTTCCCCCGGAAAAACTCCGATGCCGAACCTGCGGGTTGACTGGGTTTTCAGCACGAGGGGCGAAATTCACCATTTGAGGTCTTCAGCAACATTGCGGGACATGAGACACGCTGTCACTTGGCACTTAAGTGTAGGATTGAGGTTGTTATTGACTGGTTCTGCACTTGATCTGACATTGAGAGTGCTGCCAGTCTCAAATTAACTGCATCTGACGGGGGCTTGGCAGTCCGAAAGCCAGGTTGATCAGATGGTCAGTGGCTTCGATGAACCGGCTTTTTGTTGTGCCCGAAGGTATATCCTTGCAGCATCCTGAGCATTTCCGGGTCGGCGCGCTCCACGATTGTAACGCCAGCCAGAAGTGCCGGTCGGATGTGGAGCGGCAGGATTGGCTGCTTCGGCGAGGGCGGGAATGATCGCTTGCTGGCGATGACGACATCGAGGTCTGGGACAACGGCGCCGAGAACCCTCTAGCGCCAGAGTTCAGCGTCGCGCGGGACTGGCCAGGGTACCCGGCGCATCAGCAGGAGGCGAGCGAGTTCCAGCGGTGATGTCCAGGTTTGGATGTCGCGTTCTGCATCATCGTCGAGCCGATTCTCGCCACGACGTGCGGCGTCATGATAGTGATTGAAAGGGCTGCCGCGGTCGCATTGAGCGGTTCTGTTGCGTTACTTCCTATTGGCCAAGAATCGGCGCCTAGGGTCAGGACCCATTG
>NZ_JAAWWD010000014.1 GCF_021404545.1 Aestuariivita sp. | reverse complement strand
CTGGTCCCCCGCTGCCCCCACCCTTTGGGAAACCGATGAAATCGCCGATGATCTGCTTCGATTTTCCCTCCCGTGATCCAATCCCATGCGCACAGCACGTGCACGCAGTTCGTCCGGATATCTCTTTCCAAAGTTCTTCTTTTCCATAACCCAGTATCCTTACTTCTGGGTCTCCGGCAAACAAGCGGCGGTTCAATCAAAGACTTAGCTCGCGCGCAGCCGTATTGCGGAACGCCATGATTGCGCACACATTTGCGCAACATCCCGGCGGTCACTCGTAACCACGCTTTGCCTTTTTCATGTACAACGCGAAACCAGCGTCCTTGGCGTCGGCTTCGGTGTCAAACCAATCGATGCGCAGCTGACCGGCCCGCCCGACGCGCGCCCACTCTCGCACCAACCCCCAATCGCCGAAAAGGCCCGGCACGATGTCCATACGGCAGAAGCGGTGCCGGTTGGCCTCGGGCTCTGTTCGGATCAGATGCATGGCCTACCCCCACATCCTTGATGCAATGTCTTGTTCTTCCTTGCCGACCGCATCTGCGTAGATCGCCGTCGTTGAGAGCTGCGCATGCCCATCCATTTTTGCAGCATGTGAAGCGGAATGCCGTTCACGGTAGCGTTGATCCCGAAGCCGTGCCGCAGGCCCTTGGGGCTACGCTGCGGGGCGTCGGGGAGACCGGCTTCAATCATGATGCGCTTGACGATCTGCCACACCCGCACGCGGCTCAACGCCCAGATCGGCGCATTTGCCTGTTTCCGCGATTTCTGAGCCTCACGGATACCGTGGGCAGTAATGAGCGTATCGAGATAATCCGGCGGCACGGGCACCGTCCGGTAGATCACCTTCTGGCGGCCTGTGGCATCTTTGCGCTTCTTCAAGCTGCGGATTGCGATGGTGCCGCCTGAGAGGTCCACGCGGGCGGGTGTGATCTCCAGCAGCTCGGATGGTCGGCATCCAGTGAAGTGCAACGTCTCGCACAAAGTGCGGTCACGCGCGGGCTGCTTGCGCGCAACAGCCAGGAAAGCCGCCCGCTCCTCGGCGTTAAGGTAAAGCCGGTTTCCGGCAGGATCGTAGAGGCGCATTTCGCTCATGTTTAACAGTTTACCTGATAACCGTTAAGCTGCGAAGCGGAATCCTCGTGTCATCCCACGCGTTTGGGGATGATCGGCAATGTTTCCCTTAACACTATTACCAATAGTGCTAACTATAGACTTCTTCCTGTAAGTATTGCACGCTGCTAAGTTCAGATTTTATAAGATTCTTTGCACCGTTCAAAAACCGTGACTTATACACAGCTGAAAGCTACTATTGGAGATGAAAAATGCCCGCTCATTGGCCCAGTTTTCTTGATTGAATCCATACTGGCTAGATAGTTTTCAAGCATCTTCTTTGGTTTATTTGGAAGGAAAAACATGAGAACCCTTTGTTTTATTTTGCTTCTACTTTCGACAACCGGTGTATGCTTGGCTGGCAGCTGTGATTGCAGCCCAGAGATCGACAACGCATCTGCAACTGTGACAACAACCTGCTCCAAGACTTGGAGCAACAATCAATGTTCCTTAGATGAAACAGGCGCAAACGCGTCTCAGCTCATACGTAATCCGGGTGCAATTACGGCGCTTGATCAACAATTTTCCGGAACGTTTCCGTTAACATTCAGCACTGCCATATCCATTTGGCAAAGTGATCTTCCTAGTGAGAATTTTCGAAGATGCTTGGCCAGAGAGGATATCGATCCTGGCTTCTTACAATCTGCTATTCTAATAACGGGGCTTAGCTTCAGTGGCGAAGATGAGGCTGCTCTGCTTTTCCCTGAATTGACACAAAATGCAATGTCTTTTGCCCAAGAACTCAGCCTTGCTACCATTATGTGTGCTGACGATATTGACCGACAAGATTTTCAACAATTCGCGGGGCAATTTGGGCATGGGTGTTTCATTTTTGGCCAGTCTGAGCAATATTTTGAGCTAAACCTCAATCTTGTGGGTAGTTGCCCGTTTGAACCAGAGTTCTGAAGCTATGTCAGAACAACCTTCTCCCATCCCAGAAATGCCCCCTGGAACTTGGCGTGCCCTAGTAGTTGTTGGGGTTCTGCTTGTGCTTTTGATCGTACAGTTGCTTACTGTAGGCGCTCCGCCCGGCACTGGCCTTGCCGTTCTTGCTGACTTCCTGCTCGGATTGGTTGCCGCAACTGCTGGCGTTTGGGTCCTAGGCGGTGCTTTTAATGTTGAAGGCAACGTATCAGGGTTTTCCGTGAAGGCTGCTGGCGGAATTGCATTGCTTTTTCTGGTCACCTTTGTGCTCCGCCTGTTCTACAACGCCGGTGGCGAAGTGAGCGGTCCCGTATTCGTTGACCTTAACGAATGGACGACGATTGGCCCCACTTTAACCCGGTTTCAAAAAGAGCACGACAACAACATGCCGCGCGCGATAGACTTGCAAATTGCGTCTGAAATTCGGCCGCAAATAATGGCTTTTCGGCCTCTCCCTCCGGATCGGGAGTATAGCTACCGGAGCACATTTTGGGGGGCGATACTCGAGAACCCACGCGTTTCCTTCCTAAAGGACATAGAACAGCGACAAGCTTGTCTTTCCTTCGAACCAAGGGGAGAAGATGGTTATGTCGCGCGGCTGGAGTTTGACGGACTCGAGGAAGCACACAAGAGTTTTGAATCTGGTGAAACCGTCACAGTGACTTATTGTTCTGAGTAATGGTTGCTACTCGGCCTCCCCGAGGCCAAGCAAGCAAATGGACGCTCGGACATGTGCAGAACGCTTGATGTTTGAACGCGGCCTACGAACTGCACCAGAGTTGCGCACCACCCTGCCCCGTTGATTTCGTTGGTGTGACGGGATGGTGCGGAAATCATGAGTTATGCACCATAAAGGGCGCGGCGCCCCAAAAAATCGCTGCTGGGTTGAACCAAGGCCTTGTGCAACGCCCCGGTAACCACCACATCATGTGGCATCTGGTCGCAAGGTGGGTCGATATAGAGGCTCTGGGAGGATGGCGACGTTTTTCTGGGAGTCTGAAATGGCAAAGGCCGACGAGACAAATAAAGAAAATGAGCCTAAAAGAAAAAAATGGCATAAGGCAGCGCGCGGTGCGCTACAGGTTGCTGGTGCAGTTCCTTTTGTAGGAGGGATATTTTCCGCCGCTGCGGGCTATTGGTCCGAACAAGAGCAGAAGCGCCTCAATGAGTTCATCAAGCATTGGCTTGCCATGATGGAAGATGAGATGCGCGAGAAACAGCAAACTGTCGCTGAAATCGCCATGCGCCTTGATCTACATGACGAGGCAATTGCCGAACGCGTCAGCACCCAAGAGTACAAGTCCCTGGTCAAGAAAGCTTTCCGGGATTGGGCCGGAGCTGAGAGTAACAAGAAACGCGAGTTTGTACGTAACATACTCTCTAACGCCGCAGCGACAGATTTGACGTCCGATGACGTTGTGCATTTGTTCTTAGACTGGCTTCACTCGTATTCCGAGCTGCATTTCCTAGTCATTGCTGAAATATACAACAATGACGGGATCACTCGTGGTGAAATTTGGCAGCGGCTACGACAAACGCGACCACGCGAAGACTCAGCTGAAGCAGACCTATACAAATTGCTCTTCCATGATCTATCGACCGGACACGTGATCAGACAGCACCGTCCCACGGATGCTTTTGGAAATTTCATCAAACAAACCGCGCCGAAGCGCCGGGGGCCTGCCAGCCAAACGCTAAAGTCTGCGTTCGATGATGAAAAAGGATATGAACTGACGTCACTAGGACGGCAATTTGTTCATTATGCTATGACCGAGGTGCCTCCAAAGCTGGAATACCACACTGACGATTACGAACGTGACAGTTCTGTGAAAGAAGGAGAACTAACCGATGCGTGATGAAGTTCTGTTCTGGAAATATGAATGGTCTGCTGTCGTTCACGCGCAGCAAGAAGCCGCGAGGAAGGATGCTGACAGGTTGGCGGATTCCGACTTCGAGGGACGAGATGTTGACGAGATCATCGCAGAGCTTTGCGAAAAATACTCACTCGAACCTCCTGTGCTCGACCCCGAGAATATCACTGTAAAACAACGCGAGATCGAAATTGATGTGAGCCACAATCGGCGGCGCTCTTGGGGCGATGATCCCCCTCATTACATCAAAGGCACCGCAATTGATGTCAGGCTGCCTTTCACTGGAGACGCTGGCATGTTTAATATCAAGCCGAACACTTGGACGACCAGCATACCGCGTGGGCGTGTTGAAGGGAATTCAATCGTTTTCTCAGTCAGTGGAACCGATCTGTCCCCTGAAAAAGTGAAATCCAAGATAAGTGGTACTGTTTCAGAAATTCAAAAGTGGCTTGATTTTCAATCTGATAGTGCGCGCGGGTTTCCCGAGGCTCTAGCACGAGTAGTGAAGCAGGCCGTTGAAGCTCGCCAGTCAAAGCTAGTTGCTGACAACGATCTCGTGTCAAATCTTGGCTTCAGAGTCGAGTAAATCGATCTTGATGCCGTCTATGGTTGTGAATCCACCTAAACTCATGCCGAAGGCGCATAAGTGATGGATTGGATGCCCCTCCTGCCAGTTCACAACTGAACCGTTTCGACCAAGACTGGTTGCAAAGAGGAGGAAGTACATATGGAAGAGCTACACATCGTCGGGGTCGATCTGGCCAAGCGCGTTTTTCAGGTTCACGGCGCAGACAAGAGCGGGCGCGTTCTGTTTCGCAAGAAACTCAGTCGTCCACAGTTCCAAAGATTCCTAGCCAGCACACCGACTTGCGTGGTTGCCATGGAAGCATGCTCCACCGCCCACCATTGGGGTCGCGAAGCCGAAAGCCATGGTCACACCGTCCACCTAATCCCGCCAGGCTATGTGAAACCCTTTGTGAAGCGGCACAAGAACGACGCTGTCGATGCCGAAGCCATCGTTGAGGCGGCATTGCGCCCGTCGATGAGTTCTGTCGCAGTGAAATCAAAAGAGCAGCAAGCTCAAGCCGTTCTGTTTCGCAGTCGTGACCTTTATCTGCGGCAGCGCACCCGGCTCATTAATGCGCTGCGCGGACATCTGGCCGAGTATGGCGTCTTACTACCATCTGCGCGCGCAAGTGTTGCACGGATGGTGTCGGCTTGCTGTGAATGCCAAGAAGACCTGCCCGCTCCCGTTTTCGACATGGCGCAACGACTTGCAAAGGACATCGCAGAGCTTACGAACACCGTTGGTGAAATCGACAAGGCCTTGAAGAAGATCGCCGACGCGTCGTCAGAAGCGCGCCTCTTGCGAACAATGCCTGGTGTCGGGCCGATTACCGCCGTGGCCATTCAGGCGTTCTGCCCCGACGCCAAGAGCTTTGATCATGGTCGTGGGTTCGCAGCGTGGCTGGGGTTGGTGCCACGGCAAATTTCGACCGGCGGGAAAGAGCGATTTGGACGGGTGACGAAAATGGGACAGCGTGACGTACGTCGGCTGCTCGTCACTGGCGCGATGTCAGTGATCAGTGCGGCTGAGAAGAAAGGTCGTTGCGATGATCCTTGGCTGGCTGATATGCTGAAGAGAAAGCCCCGCATGGTGGCTGCTGTGGCGCTTGCGAACCGGATGGCCCGCCGCCTGTGGGCGATGATGGTGACTGAGAGAGATTACGAAATTCGCGCTGCCGCATAATGTAACGACAGCCGGATACCGGCAGGACTGAAAGGCGAAGGAAAGTTACGGAACACGGATCAAGAGATCGTTCAGAAAACCCAGAATATAAGGCTGGTCGTAGTAGACCGCATAAGTGATTGGGACCTGGCTCGCGTATCTCCATAAAGGCCCGCCGCCCTGTGTCGCGGCAACTTCGAGGCCGGACACCTGACTGCACCTGATCAGTAGTTCCAAGACCGACCAACGCGATTTCAGAACCGGGGCATCCACACCCCCTTGTATGTTGTTTCTGAGCGCCGCTCTGTGCCCAGAAAGTGCTTGTGGTGCACCGTTGTCACTCAACGATTCTGACCGATGCCCGATGGAGCTGACAAGGGACGTCATTCACCCATGTGATGAGCCAATCCACCGTCACCGGGATTGTCTCGACTGCAGAGGTGACAATGACGAAGTCATGCAATCCTACATCTCGGTTTTCCGATAGCGGATCGGGGCGTCGGTCCTGGGCGTATGGCAGGAGGACCTTGCCCGCCTGAATCGGAACCACCAGCTCACCATTGGGACCGATCTCAATGACATGCCATGTGTCACGCTGGCCTTGCAGGGCGAGCGCATAGCCTTCCATATCACTTATCAGTTCAAGGCAGAACTCCTGCCCCAGCTTGATCGTCGTGTCGGCAGCACTGAGTCGGCTCTGCCGTTCGACCACACCGAACGCTCGTTTGACCAGGACCAGCTTGAACGTATTGGTCGATGCGCGTTGATCCAGGATTTCCCGCCAGCGCAAGGCCGGGCTGTGGGAAAAGATGTCCGGGGCTTCGCGATGGGCGGCTGCGAAGTGATGATCCTGTAGGAATTCATAGAGCATTTGTGCTCTGATGGCGGAATAATCCCCGCGCTGTAGATTGCGGCGATAGTTGGGTGCAAGCGCCCAGGGCGGGTTGAACGGGGTTTGCAGAAAATCGTCAAAGCGCTCATTGGTAAGCTCTGCTGCGGCCACCACTGCGCGGTAAAGCCGGGCTTTGTGTTCTTTGTTCTTCGGATCGAAGTGCATGGGCCATAGCTATCGGGGTCGGGATCGCAAGCCAAGCCTTCGCGAAGACTTTCCACCCGATGTCACCGTTGGAACACCGCCAGCCGCTGCCGTCCTTCAATGGTATGCATCGCGTAAGCGTATGGAATGATGGGAATATTTTCCTTGCGTGATCACGGGAAGTGTGAGACTATGTTCTATATTTGTTCTCATATTACGCCTTCGAAAAGCAGGCCCGATGAGACACGCATTTCCCAAAACCCATTGAAGAAAGGAGCGCGCATGCCCCAAGCGCCACATGATGAATTGTCATCGCCCATCCCCCGCCCAACCTTGAGCATCGATTGGGAGCTTTATGCTGCCATGCTGGACAACACCGACATGCCACTGGATCAGCAAAAGGAGCTGATCGAAACCCTGTGGTCGATTGTCGTGATGTTTGTCGATCTCGGCTTTGATCTGAACCCCGTCCAACAAATCTGTGGAGAAGATCAGGAACCTTTAGAGAACGAGTCCATCGATCTGGTATCCTTGTTCAACAGACAGGCCGCACAAATTAACGCGGAAGAGGAGGACGTATGGCAGGAGTAGATCAAACCCAGAAACCAACCAAAGCGGTGATTTACGCCCGGGTGTCCGGGGCCAAACAGGTTCGTGAAGGCGACGGGCTCGCCTCCCAAGAAAACCGCTGCCGCGAATATGCCACCTATAAAGACTATGATGTCGTTGAAGTCTTCGCCGATGACATGTCCGGCAAGTTTGAACGCCGCCCCGCCATGGATCGGATGCTGGCTTTTCTGCGATTGCATCCCAAAGGCTCGGTGGTTGTTATCATTGACGATATCAGCCGCTTCGCCCGCAGTGTGCAGGCGCATATCAAACTGCGGGAAACGCTGAGTGATGCGGGCGGTGTTCTCGAAAGCCCGTCGATTGAGTTCGGCGAAGACAGCGACTCGCGTCTGGTCGAACATATGCTGGCCTCGGTGGCACAACATCAACGGGAGAAAAACGCCGAACAGACCTCCAACCGCATGAAGGGGCGGATGATGAACGGCTATGCCGTCTTCTGTGCGCCCATCGGCTATCAGTACAAAAAGACCGGATCGCATGGGAAACTGCTGACGCGGGATGAGCCGATTGCTTCCATCATTCAAGAAGGGCTGGAAGGCTATGCCTCTGGACGCATTGCGTCACAGGCGGAACTGAAACGCTTCTTTGAGGCCCAGCCTGCCTTTCCGAAAGACCTGCCTAACGGTCAAATCCGCCAGCAAAAGGTCAGCGATATGCTCAACCGTGTGATCTATGCGGGCTACATTGAACACGCGCCGTGGGGCATTGCCCGGCGCAAAGGTCATCACGAGCCGATAATCTCCCTAGAGACATATGAAGCGATCCAAGCCCGCAAAGCAGCCAGACCCGTCGCCCCGGCACGAAAGGACATCCGTGATGACTTCCCGCTGCGCGGAGCGATCACCTGCGCTTGTTGCGATCAACCGATGACCGCCTGCTGGTCCAAGGGCAAGTATCGGAAATACCCGTACTACTGGTGCCAGACACGTGGCTGCCCCGAATGCCGCAAGAGCATTCGAGCGGAGAAGATCGATACTGGCTTTGAGGCGATCTTGAAAAGCCTCACCCCGTCCAAGCAGCTCTTGGATATCGCCCTGGCCATGCTGAAAGATGCTTGGGGCCAGCGCATGGATCAAAGTGCGCTAGCCAAGTCCGAATTCAAGCGACAGATCAACACGTTGGACAAACAACAAGATGCTCTGCTGGAACGGTTGGTTGAAACGTCACAGCCCAAAGTGGTTGGTGCGCTCGAGGCTAAGATCGCGAAATTGGAAGAGGAAAAGCTCTTGCTGAGCGACAAACTGACCCAAAGCACGCAACCGAAGGCAACCATGGGGCAGATTTTCGAACTCTTACGCGGCTTTCTCTCAAACCCTTGGAATATATACGAAAATGGATCACCCAGCGCCCGAAAGACGGTCCTGAAAACAGCTTTCAAAGCCCCCTTGGGCTACGACCGCCAAAACGGATTTCGAACTCCGCAACCGTCTGTAATCTTTGAGTTTTTCGACAAGATCACATCGAAATGTGAAATGGTGCGGTCGAGAAGACTCGAACTTCCACGGGTGTTACCCCACAGCGACCTCAACGCTGCGCGTCTACCAATTCCGCCACGACCGCACTGTCCTGAACTTGGTAGGGGCGGTTTATCGAGAGTCGCGCGCGTTGTGAAGATGCTTTTTTGACCTGCGCCCTGCCGCATGGTGTTTCGGCAGGGCGCCGTATCTTCGACCGTATCGGATCACTGATCGACCGAAAAAACCGGCAAGGTTGTGACGGCCTGGATCGGCGACGCCGCCGATCCCTGCGCTTGTCCCGACAGTTGCAAAGAGACCTGCCGGATCAGATCTGTCCGCTCAGGCTGTCCCGGCGCAAAGACCAATTCGGCTCCGTTGTCAGCCGCCTGAACCGATTGCTGGTACCACTCAACCGCCATATCCGTGCGTTTGGCTGTTCCAAAGCCCTGAGCAAGGTGATGGCCCATCAATTCCGCGTAAACGGTTTGCCCCAAAGCGGTGAGCAGCAACGCCGAGCCCAGTGCAACGTCCATGTTGTCCTTGCTGTACCCGACACCCAGGCAGATCTTTGCGGTCCCTTTCAGCTGCGCGGGCGACATGCCGGTCGACAGGATGAAACTGGCAACGTCCTGCTGGACGGCCGGTTGCGCTTTCAAGGACAGCGCCGCGACATGATCCTTCATCGCCGGTCCAAACCCTTCGCATTGTGCTTCGATCTGCTGGGGCGTGAACCCTTGCACCTTTGAAACCATCTCTTCGGATTGCGCGATCGCATAGGTGCGCGCCAGACAAAGCTGTTCGCTGAGGACAAAGGCCGGGTCATGCATGGTGTCGAGCGTGGTAAACCCGCCATTAGAGGACGTGAGCAGGCTGACCTTGTTGCAATGCGAGGCCAGCGATGGCGCAGCGACGGCTCCGCCCAGGAACGAGGGCAAGGCCGGTGCGGCGGACGCCGCCGCAGGGGCGGCTTTGACAACGGGCTGTGCCGTGGCAACCGGAGTTCCGACACCGGGCGCCACCACGCTTGTCACCGGCGGCAATTGCGATTGATCGGCTTGCGGTGCGGCAGGCGCAAGCGCCAGTTGCGTCGGTGCCTGAACTTGTGAACAGGTGCCCCGCAGGCACGAGAACATCGCGGGGGTCACGTTGAAGGCCTGAAAGTCGTTGCGCACATACCCCTCGGGCGTGGAAACGAAGACCCTTACCGCACAGTTCTGGGCATTACACCAGAATGCGCTGCCCGTAACGGAGGTATCGAGTATATAATCGGTCTGCCCATCGCCATTCATATCGGAAAGCTGAATAAAGCCCGACCGCTGGACAAGCTGTTCGGCGGATGGATCCGAGCTTTTGGCGATTTCATTCACGGCCTGCGCCACAACCGGTGGCAGGCCATAGTGCCCTCTAATGGATGCCGTGCCGCGGCCACCATTCAATTGTTCATCGCGGTAGATGGTCAAAAGACCGCGTGTTCCGTCCGGTGTCGAGAGGACAAGCTGAGTGGTCGCCTGGCCACCTGATTGCGCACGGTAGTAGGATGAAATAAGGAAATCTTTCTCGAACTGGGTCAGCTGCCCGGTCGCAGGATATCCCATGTAAGCCTGATACCGCGACACCGCCGCACGGGACTGGCGTCCAAGCTGCCCGTCAACCGAGCCTGCATTGAAGCCAAAGTAGTTCAGAGACGTCTGGATATCGCGGCCTTCCTGAGATCTCGGGACGCCGGAGTGCCGCTTGGTGCTGGTGCGATTGTTCTTTTTGGCTGCGTTGCCTATGATGCCGCCGATGATCGCACCGGCCACAAAATCCCCTGCATCGGCAGACACCCGGCTTGCAGGTGCGGTGATCAAAGCGGCCGCAAAAAGAGTTGAAATGAGGTATTTTGTTTTCATTTGTATATCCCTCCAAAGAAAATAAGACCCGTCTTTATGAGAATAGTCGTAGCAGAATGACGCCCCTGATGCACCAAAATACTGGGCGGACTTCCGGCAATGCCATCTTTGTCGCGCGCAGATCCGAAGTATCGAAATGATTGAATGGGTTAGATCGGATAGGCCC
Organism: Aestuariivita sp.; assembly: GCF_021404545.1. Classification (GTDB taxonomy): domain Bacteria; phylum Pseudomonadota; class Alphaproteobacteria; order Rhodobacterales; family Rhodobacteraceae; genus Aestuariivita. Next base: position 32,470 of record NZ_JAAWWD010000014.1, on the reverse strand, counting down.
GTCAGCTACCCGGATGCGCTTGCGTTCATGGAAGATCGCGTGGCGGCGATCCGTGCGGGGCAAGCAGAGGAGGCGGTCTGGCTCCTGGAACACCCGCCACTTTACACAGCCGGCACAAGCGCGCGGATCGAAGACCTGACCGATCCGCACCGTTTTCCGGTCTTTGAGGCCCGGCGCGGCGGGCAATACACATATCACGGGCCAGGACAGCGCGTGGTTTATGTCATGCTTGATCTGGAAAAACGCGGACGGGATGTGCGGACGTTCGTCAAGAGCCTGGAGGATTGGGTGATCCAGACCCTGGGCACGTTTGGCCTGACCGGTCACATCCGCGACGGTCGGGTCGGCGTCTGGATCGAGCGGCCCGATCGCCCGCCCCTAACAGATGGTCGCATGGCGGAAGACAAGATCGCGGCGATCGGCATACGGCTGCGCAAATGGGTCAGCTTCCATGGCATTTCGATCAACGTCGAGCCGGATCTGGAGCATTTTTCGGGGATCGTTCCGTGCGGGATCACCGATTACGGCGTCACCAGCCTGGTGGATCTGGGACTTCCGGTGACACTGGAAGACCTCGACGTCGCGCTCAAGGCGACATTCGAGGCGAACATGGTGGAACCGAGCAGATTTTGACACAAAATCTGGCCAGAAACTGCGTCAGTTTCTGGGGGCGCTACTCAAGCGCCGCGCGGATCTTTTCCGCCTGGGCTTGCAGGACATCCATCTCGGCCATCTTTCCCGGCGGACGCAGCGAAACACCAGCGTGGCGCGGCAGGACATGAAAATGAAGGTGAAACACCTCCTGCCCGCCTGCGGCCTCGTTGAACTGTTGCAGCGTAACGCCATCGGCCTTGAATGCGGTCATCACCGCCCGCGACATGATCTGCACCGTCTTCATCACGGATGCCAGCTGGGTTTCACTGGCATCGAACACATTGCGGCAGGGCGTTTTCGGGATCACCAGGCAATGGCCATCGGAGCGGGGCATGATATCCATGAAGCACAAGGTGTCTTCATCTTCAAAGAGCTTGATCGACGGGACTTCCCCGCGCAGAATCTTGGCAAAGATGTTATCTGTGTCATAGGCCGTCATGATGGGATCCCTCTCGCTCCGCTCTGCGCGTTTGTGCGGCGCAACGCCACCCTCGTCAAGCGCGTCGGCCCAGACAGAACGGGTTGACCACACGCAGCCCGGCGCAGGGTCCAGGCCCCAGACCGCAGAAACCCTATTGGCCGCATAGAGGTGCGGCCATTTATCTTGATCCTTATCAATTTCGCCCATTGAAGGGACCGCCCTGACATCCTAGAACCGGCTAGAACTCTGCGCATCTGCACCCTGTGGTGCGCGCAGCGAAGACAGCAGGAGGCGACCCCGATGGCAGATGCAGCCATTCATGGCCACGAGCATGAGGATCAGCGCGGCTTTTTCACCCGCTGGTTCATGTCCACCAATCACAAAGACATCGGGATCTTGTACCTGATTACGTCGGCGTTGGTCGGATTTGTCTCAGTGGCATTCACGATTTACATGCGGCTTGAGCTGATGGAGCCCGGTGTTCAGTACATGTGCCTTGAGGGCGCACGGCTGATTGCCGATCCGTCAGCGACCTGTACGCCCAATGGCCATCTGTGGAACGTGCTGATCACTGGGCACGGCATCCTGATGATGTTCTTTGTCGTGATTCCCGCGCTATTCGGTGGATTTGGCAACTATTTCATGCCGTTGCAGATCGGCGCGCCGGATATGGCGTTCCCGCGCATGAACAATCTCAGCTTCTGGCTTTACGTCGCGGGCACAACCCTGGCGATCGCCTCGGTGCTCAGCCCCGGTGGCAATGACCAGTTGGGATCGGGCGTGGGCTGGGTGCTTTATCCACCGCTTTCAACCATCGAATCGGGATGGTCGATGGACCTGGCGATCTTTGCGGTACACGTCTCGGGTGCGTCGTCGATCCTGGGCGCGATCAACATGATTACCACATTCCTGAATATGCGCGCGCCGGGCATGACGCTCTTTAAGGTGCCGCTCTTCTCGTGGTCGATCTTCGTGACATCCTGGCTGATCCTGCTTGCGCTGCCGGTTCTGGCAGGGGCCATCACCATGCTGCTGATGGATCGGAACTTTGGTTTTACCTTCTTTGATCCGGCCGGTGGCGGCGACCCGGTGCTTTATCAGCACATTCTCTGGTTCTTTGGCCATCCTGAGGTCTATATCATCATCCTGCCTGGCTTTGGTATCATAAGCCACGTCATTGCGACCTTCGCGCGCAAACCGATCTTTGGCTACCTGCCAATGGTCTGGGCGCTGATCGCAATCGGTGCGCTGGGCTTCGTCGTGTGGGCTCACCACATGTACACAGTCGGCATGTCGCTGAACCAGCAGGCCTATTTCATGCTGGCCACAATGGTGATCGCCGTGCCCACAGGGGTGAAGGTGTTCAGCTGGATCGCCACGATGTGGGGCGGCTCGATCGAGTTCAAGACACCGATGCTCTGGGCGTTTGGCTTTCTCTTCCTCTTCACCGTCGGCGGCGTGACCGGCATTGTGCTCAGCCAGGCTGCCGTGGACCGCTATTACCACGATACCTACTATGTCGTGGCGCATTTCCACTATGTGATGAGCCTGGGCGCCGTGTTCGCCATCTTTGCGGGGATCTATTTCTACCTGCCCAAGATGACGGGCCGGATGTATCCTGAATGGGCCGGCAAGCTGCATTTCTGGGCGATGTTCATCGGCTCGAACCTGACGTTCTTCCCGCAGCACTTCCTGGGCCGTCAGGGCATGCCGCGCCGGTATATCGACTATCCCGAGGCCTATGCACTCTGGAACTACTGGTCGTCGATCGGTGCCTTTATTGCCTTTGGATCGTTCGTGTTCTTCTTTGGGGTCATCGCCTACACGCTGTGGCGTGGGGCTCGCGTGACAGAGAACAATCCCTGGAACGAATACGCAGACACGCTGGAATGGACGTTGCCCTCGCCGCCGCCCGAACACACGTTCGAGCAGCTGCCCAAGCGGGAAGACTGGGACAAGACCCACGCCCACTAAGGCCCGACACGTGCCCAACCCAAATCACGGAACGCCCCGGCCCTCGCGCCGGGGCGTTTTGGTTTGGCCCGACCGCTTGGCTAAACGAGAGCCGGCTGGGGCTGGGGCGCCACGAGAGGCAGATCCAGAAGCACGCGCGTCTCTGCATAGCTGAGGACCGGTCGCGCCGTTTGTCTGTGGGTGATCGCGCACTCCTCCCCATCGGGCAGGACGAACGTATCCGCCTCAGCCATCGTCCGACTGAGGGGGCCGCAAAACAGGCTTTCACAGGGCGCCCCTTCGGCATCGAGGATCTCATGAGTGTCCAGCAGCAGGTGGATATAGGTCAACTCCGCACAGGGGGCGAGGCGGGTCTTGCGCCATCCGACAAGCGCCTTGGCCGGAACCAGAACCTCCGCATATCCAAAAAGCAGTTCCGCGCGATGGTCTCGCAACATCATCCGGTGCTGTTGCGAGACGCGCAGCGGGCTGGAATTGCCCAGCGCACCGGTCTCAAACACCACCGGCGTAGAGGCGCCCTGGCCGCCCATGCGCCGCCGACCGACCCAGCGCAACACGCGGGGACCATGATCCAGGGTCACAACGCGGTGCCCGACCCGCAACGCGCCAACAGGCAGGGCGCCATAGGGTGTCGCGATCCGCGTTTCCGCGGCAAAACAGACATAGGTGTGGCTATAGGCCGGTTGGGTATCATAGCTGTAAAACCCCGGCTCTTCCGATGGCCGGTAATGATCCCAGTACCATTCCTCCAGATCAAAGCCCGGCGTCCAGATGATCTGAGCGATGTCACCTTGATCATCCACACCCTCGAACACGATAATCCCGCCGCCACCGCCGTCCGGAGCCAGATCGCTGCGGATGACGGAGGCATTCTGGATCGCCCCCCCTCCACCCTGCCCGCCCCAGGCGAGGTCATAGGTGTCACCGATCTCGAACAGGCGCGGATCGGAATCGCCACTCTGCGTGGAGATGACCAGATCCTTGGATCCGTTTGGGGGATAGTCGAAGATGGATGACGTGCCATAGGCATTCACCCTGTCGCCCGTCGAGGCGGCAAATTCATTGTCGATGCCAAAGATGTCAAAACTCATCATCGCTCAGCATCGGCGAAAATGGTTAAAGCACCTCGTTTTCGCCAGGGCGATTTGGCTAAAGGTTTCGGCAAATTCTCGGCGTCTTGCAGGGGCGGCGGATTGGCCTCTCGACAGCTTGGGGTGGCATGCTAAAACGAACTGAGGACTGCGAAATGCCTTACAACTGGACAACATCCGAAACCCGCCCCGGCGCGCAGGAGCTGCATCTTTGGCCGCATCAATCGCTTGCGCCCAAGGGGTTTGCCGTATTCATCGCGATCACCTTTGCAATGCTGCTTGTGCCGTTGGTGCCGTTTCTGGGGTCGGTCGTGCTGTGGGGCATCCTGCCCTTTATCCTACTGGCCCTGACGGGCATCTGGGTCGCACTGAAACGATCCCGCCAGAATGCGCAGATCATCGAGGTGCTCACGCTGTCAGGGGACCGGGCGCATCTTGTGCGACGCAACCCGCGCGGTGAGGTTCAGGAATGGGATTGCAATCGCTATTGGGCCCGCACCGAGATGCATGTACGGGACGGTCCCGTCCCGCATTATGTCACGTTATCGGGCAATGGGCGCAACGTGGAAATCGGTGCGTTCTTGTCCGAGGACGAGCGGCTTGCCCTTTATGACGAACTGTCGCGCGCCCTGCACCGCCCCTAAGACGCGCAGAGGCGATCCTTGACCATCGGGCCGACCATGCCGAAATCCATCTGACCGGTATACCTGCCCTTGAGCGCGCCCATCACCTTGCCCATGTCGCGGATCGAATCTGCACCGCTCTCGGCGATGGCGGCATCGATGGCCTTTGCAACCTCGGCCTCGGTCAGTTGACGCGGCAGAAACTCTTCGATCACGCCGATCTCGCTACGCTCCTGCTCGGCCAGATCCAGCCGCCCACCCTCTTCGTAGGCGCGCGCGCTTTCCTGCCGCTGCTTGGTCATTTTGCCAAGGATCGCAAGAACTTCGGCGTCACCGACACCGGCGCCCTCACCGGTGCCACGGGCCTCGATATCCTTGTCCTTGATAGCCGCATTGATCAGCCGAAGGGTCGATAGCCGCCCGGCTGCCTTGTCCTTCATCGCTTGTTTCAGGGCCGTGTTGACCCGTTCGCGCATGTCCATGTGTCGTCCCATCCCCTGGGTGATCAGCCTTTAACAGTACCGGATGAAAATGCACAGTTCAACCGAGGGTCGTGTCAGATAACCTATTGTTTTTACTCACTCTCCTAATATTTGTGCAGACTTGACCTTGCCCCCTCCTTGGCCCTATACCGCCACCAATTTGCGCATCGAGGAGATCGCCACGCCATGGCCCCCGCAGCCCCCCAAACACCGACCGCCTGCCTTGCCCTTGCCGATGGGACGGTGTTTTACGGACAGGGGTTCGGCGCCACCGGTCAGACGGTGGCAGAGCTGTGCTTCAATACCGCGATGACCGGCTATCAAGAGATCATGACCGACCCTTCTTACGCCGGGCAGGTCGTGACCTTTACTTTTCCGCATATCGGCAATGTCGGCGTGAACCCCGATGATGACGAGACCGGCGATCCGGTCGCCGAGGGCATGGTGGTCAAATGGGATCCGACCACGCCCTCGAACTGGCGTGCGGCCGAGGAGCTGAAGACCTGGCTGACCCGGCGCGGACGTATTGCCATCGGGGGCGTCGACACCCGTCGCCTGACCCGCGCAATCCGCCAACAGGGCGCGCCGCATGTGGCTCTGGCCCACGATCCCAGCGGTCAGTTCGATATCGCAGCGCTGGTCGCGGCGGCGCGCGGGTTTGCGGGCCTCGAAGGGATGGATCTGGCCCGCAAGGTCACCTGCGCGCAATCCTATCGCTGGGACGAGATGCGGTGGGCCTGGCCCGAAGGCTATACCCGCCAGAGCGATCCCAAGTTCAAAGTGGTCGCCGTCGATTACGGGGCCAAACGCAACATCCTGCGTTGCCTGGCCAGTGCCGGGTGCGATGTGACCGTCCTGCCCGCGACCGCCACCGCCGAGGATGTCCTGTCGTATCGGCCCGATGGCCTGTTTCTGTCGAACGGGCCCGGCGATCCGGCTGCGACCGGCCGCTATGCGGTGCCGATGATCCGGGACGTGCTTGAACGGTCAGAGATGCCGGTATTCGGGATCTGCCTGGGCCATCAGATGCTCGCCCTCGCGCTGGGGGCCAAAACGGTCAAGATGAACCACGGCCATCACGGCGCAAACCATCCCGTCAAGGATATGGAAACCGGCAAGGTCGAGATTACGTCGATGAATCACGGTTTCGCGGTAGACGCCCAGACCCTGCCCGAGGGCGTTCTGGAAACCCACCGCTCGCTGTTTGACGGCTCGAACTGTGGTATCCGGATGGCCGATCGCCCCGTCTATTCGGTGCAATACCACCCCGAAGCCTCGCCCGGGCCGCAGGACAGTTTTTACCTCTTTGAGCGCTTTGCCAACGCGATGGACACACAAAATGACAGAATGTCGCAGTAATGCGGGGTGAATTTACCTCCCATTAACTAAGGGTTGCCATGCCTGCCTTAGTCATTGACCAAGGCAAAGCCTATGAGCGAAGCGCGGCTATCCCTGCACACTCCGATCCGGACCGCGCCCTTTGATCAGGATCGCCGCCCCTTGGGCCGATATCTGGTCGAAGCCGGCAAGATCACGTCGGCACAGCTTGTCCGTGCCCTGGAAAGACAACAGAGCGTTGACGCCCCGCTTGGTGACATCCTCGTCTCTGCCGGGGCCACTACCGACGCGGACGTTCTGGCCGCCATCGCCGCACAGAGCGCCCTTTACATCGTGGATCTGAAAGCTGAACCGCCCGATCCGAAGCTGGTCCGATTGGCCCCGCGCGATCTTTGGATCAAACACCGGTGCCTGCCTTGGATGCGGCTGGGTAACGCCGTTCTGGTGGCCGGGGACCGACCAGACGCGATCCGCGCGCTGCAAGCCGAATTGCCAAAGGAGTTTCCGCCCATCGTCCCGGTGCTGGCATCGGAAGGCCACGTGATGGACGCCATCGCACGGACATTGCGAGAGGAGCTGACCGCCTTTGCCGAGGCGCGCGTGGATCACCGGTTCAGCTGTCGACACTGGCGCCCGATCAGCCGAACCACCCTGGCGGCGATCCTCGTGGCGGCGGCGGCGTTCCTGGCGTGTCTGGTGACCGCTCCGACGCTGGTAACCGCGATGCTCTGCACGGTTGCGTTGATCTGCCTCCTTTTCATCACCGCTCTCAAACTGGTGGGCACCCTCTCCCATCTCAAACCGAACGTGCCCGGCCCCGCGGCCACACCACACCAGCCGCCAGAGCGATTGCCCCGGATCTCGGTTATGGTGCCTCTGTTTCGCGAAACCGAGATTGCCGGGGCGCTGATCAAGCGCCTGCATCGGCTGACCTATCCTCGGGTTCTGATGGACGTCATTCTGGTGCTGGAGGAAAAGGATACACTGACCCGCGAGGCCCTGGCCCGCTGCGATTTACCCGGATGGATCCGCGTGGTCGAAGTCCCGGATGGCGGCGGCATCACCACCAAACCCCGCGCGCTGAACTATGCGCTGGATTTCTGCCGGGGCGAGATTATCGGGATCTGGGATGCCGAAGACGCCCCCGCCCCCGACCAGCTGGAGCGTGTAGCCGCCCATTTCGCCAATGCCGCCCCGGATGTCGCGTGTTTGCAAGGCATATTGGATTACTATAACCCCCGTGCCAACTGGCTCGCGCGGTGTTTCACAATCGAGTACGCTAGCTGGTTCCGGGTCGTTCTGCCGGGCCTGGCGCGGCTGGGTCTGGTGATCCCGCTGGGCGGTACCACCCTCTTTCTGCGGCGCGACAAGATCCACGAAATGGGGGGCTGGGACGCCCATAACGTGACCGAGGATGCCGATCTGGGCGTGCGGATCGCGCGGTTTGGCTATCGCACCGAACTGATCCTGACCGCCACCCACGAAGAGGCCAATTGCAGGCCCTGGCGCTGGGTCAAACAGCGCTCACGCTGGCTCAAGGGGTTCATGGTGACCTATGGTGTCCATATGCGCCATCCGCGCGCCTTGCTCGCCGATATCGGCTGGAAGCGGTTTTTGGGCCTCCAGGCGTTTTTTGTGGGCACGCTGTCGCAGTTCCTGCTGGCGCCCCTGTTGTGGAGTTTCTGGCTCAAGGCCTTTGCGTTGCGCCACCCGACCGAGGATTACTACTCCACAACGGTTCTGACGCTGATCTTTGGGCTGTTCTTCGTGACGGAACTGGTCAATCTGATCGTGGCGCTGATCGCCGTTTCCAGCAACGAACACAGGTTTCTGATGCCCTGGGCCGTGACCCTGCCGGTCTATTTCCCGCTGGGCGCGCTGGCCGGATACAAGGCCCTCTACGAAGTGATGGCCAAGCCGTTTTACTGGGACAAGACCCAACACGGGCATTCCCAGCCCGAGCTGGAGACCCAGGCGTCCTCCAACACGCAATAGATGCAGGCTGCGGTGTTACCCTTGCGCCTCGCGCCGGTCGGCATCCTGTTTCAGCCGGGTCATGAAAGCGATGGAGATATGCTCGCACAGCGCGTGATCTGCGGCTTCCTCGTCACGCGCCTCAATCGCACGCACGATCCCGTCATGCTCGCTCTGCGCGATCTCACCACGACCATCGGCGGCAAGCGAGGTCGTCGCCATAAGCGCCATTGTGCGATGCACCAGGTCTAGCTGCTGAACCAGATAGCGGTTATGGGAGGCCAGATGGATCTGTTTGTGAAAGCGCCTGTTTGCCCGCGCCAGGGCGGCGGGATCATTGATCAGCGCATCATCGGCCGTCACCATCGCCCGCAAAAGCGCGACCTCCTCGGGCGTGGCATGTCGCGCGGCCAGCCGGGCCGCCAACCCTTCCAGCTCGCGCCGGACGATATAAAGCTCGGACATCTGGTTATGATCGAGCGAAGCGACGATCAAGGACCGCCCGTCACGCTCCAAAAGCGATTGCGTTTCAAGCCGTTGCAACGCCTCGCGGATTGGCGTGCGCGACACGCCGAACCGATCCGCAAGATCGCTTTCCACAAGCCGGTCGCCGGGCTTATAGACCCCCATATCGATCGCTTCGAGGATCAGGCTATACGCGTCTGTTTGCACGGGCGGTTTTTGCGTCATGGTCTGCCATCAGATCTCTGGATGTGCCTGTCTAGCGTTTGAGTGGCTGTTCAATCAAGCCCGCCGTTGAATTCCGCGCCTGAGCATCCTAGGACCGATGACATGGTAAAAGATGCATTCTCACATGTTTCACAATGGGTGTTCGATCTCGATAACACCTTGTACCCGCCCCGCGCGCGGCTCTTCGATCAGATCGAGGTGCGCATGACACAGTTCGTGATGGACGCCTTGGGCGTGGAGAAACCCCAAGCCGATCACCTGCGCCGCCATTACTGGCAGCTCTACGGCACCACTCTGGCCGGATTAATGCGCGAACACCAAGTGGATCCAGGGCCTTATCTGACCGATGTGCACGATATCTCTCTGGATCACCTGGAAACCGACGCGGACCTGGCCGGCCACATCCGCGCCCTGCCCGGGCGGCGGATCGTCTACACCAACGGCACCGCGCCCTATGCCGAACGCGTTCTGGAGGCGCGGGGATTGAGCGGTCTGTTTGACGCCGTCTACGGCGTCGAACATGCAGGCTTTCGCCCAAAACCCGAACGCGCCGCCTTTGAAGAGATCTTTGGCCAGGACGGGATTGAGCCCGGAAAAGCGGCCATGTTCGAGGATGATCCGCGCAATCTGACAGCGCCGCACGAAATGGGCATGCGCACGGTTCACGTAGCCGAAACCCCGGTCGAGGCCGACCATATTCACCATCACACAGATGACCTTACGTCCTTTCTGAAAAACCTTATCTAAACCATCGGAAATGCGACAGTTTGGCCCTCCTCCGCTGCCGCAGAACGCCTATCTCAGGCTGACCGTGCTAAACAGGAGAAACGATCACATGAGTGCTGCCTATATCCCCCACCGCCACCCGTTTTGGATGCGGCTTTTTCTGGCTATTCCGGTTATCGGCTGGGTCGCGCGCGATCTGCTGTTCGGTGACAAGGACAATATCTGGTTCGCGTTGGTAGCCTTTGTGAGCCTGTGGATGTCGGCCGTTCTGGTCTTTGGTCTGCCGGGGCTCTATCTGCCCGCGCTGGCCCTTGTGCCGATCATGTTTGTTCTGCTCGTGCTCTACTCCTGGGGATAGGCCCGCGGCGTCAGGATGTCGCTTGGCACCCTTCCGGGCCTGGCCTAGATTGCCGGGAAAGGAGCGGTATCAATGGATTTTGACTGTGACATCCTGATTTCCGGGGGCGGGATCGCAGGGCTGACGGCAGCGGCCTGTTTGGCTGTGGCCGGATTCCGTGTGATCTGCGTCGACCCGGCCCCCCCCGTCACGGACCGCGATGCGGATGGGTCCGATCTGCGGACCACCGCGATCCTGCAACCGGCGCGCGCGCTTTTGGAGCGTGCGGGGCTTTGGGGGCGATTTGCCCCGCATGCCGCGCCGTTGCAGATCATGCGCATCGTCGATGCAGGCGGGGAGATCGCGACCCCGCGTGTCACGCGCGAATTCAACGCCGCCGATATCTCGGACCAGCCATTCGGGTGGAACCTGCCCAATTGGCTGTTGCGGCGCGAATTGGTGGCGCGGCTGGCCGAGATCGAAAATGTCGATTTCCGCCCCGGGACGGCGACCACCACGCTTTTTACCCGCCAGGCCGAGGCCCGGGTGGGTCTGAGCGATGGCGGTCGCATCCGCACCCGGCTGGTACTGGCCTGTGACGGGCGCGCCTCGCCCATGCGGGAGGCGGCGGGGATTGGTACCCGCATCAAGCGCTATGGGCAAAAGGCGCTGGCCTTTGCCGTCACCCACCCGATCCCGCATGACAATGTCTCGACCGAAATCCACCGCACGGGCGGTCCATTCACATTGGTGCCCCTGCCGGATTATGACGGGCGCCCCTCCTCTGCCGTGGTGTGGATGGAGGAAGGACCCAAGGCGGCCGAGCTATTGCAGATGGATATCCCGGCCTTTGAGACCGCGATGTCGGTGCGGTCCTGCCATCTGTTCGGCCCCTTCACCCTGGCCTCACGTCGCACGATCTGGCCGATCATCACCCAAGAGGCCGAGCGGCTTGCGGGCGAGCGGCTGGCGCTGATGGCGGAGGCGGCCCATGTGGTTCCCCCGATTGGCGCACAGGGGCTGAACATGTCGCTGGCCGATCTGCGCTGTCTGCTGGATCTGGCGGACGCGCGCCCCGAGGGGTTGGGGGACGCGCAGATGCTGGACGCCTATCATCGCGCGCGCATCGGTGAGATCCGGCTCAGGGCACAAGGCATCGATCTGCTCAACCGGGCGTCAATGGTGAGCGGGCAGCCGTTGCGTGATGCCCGCGCCAAGGGTCTGGATGCGCTTTACGCGCTGGCACCGGTACGGCGGACCTTGATGCAGATGGGGCTGGGCGTGCGCTGAGGGATCAGTGCCGGACTGGGGGCCAGCCCCCAGACCCCCGCCGGTATTTGGAAAGACAAGAAAGCCTTCAGAGCACCTGGTCCACCACGCGGCGCAAGCGCGCAACGGTGCCCGCGACATCGTAGAGCTTGTCGAGGCCGAAAAGACCGATGCGGAAGCTTCTGTAATCGGCGGGCTCGTCGCATTGCAGGGGCACACCGGCCGCGATCTGCATGCCGTGTTCGGCGAAGGCCTTGCCGGACTGGATATCGGGATCGGTGGTGTAGCAGACCACGACGCCCGGCGCACCGAAGCCATCGGCGGCCACGGAAACGATGCCCTTTTCGGCCATCATGGCGCGCACCGCGTCGCCGAGCGCCCATTGCGCCTGCTTGAGCCGGTCAAAGCCGTAGTTGCGCGTCTCGCGCATCGTGTCGCGAAATGCGCGCAACCCATCGGTGGGCATCGTGGCATGATAGGCGTGACCGCCGTCTTCATAGGTCTGCATGATCTGGCGCCATTTCTTGAGATCAATGGCAAAGCTGTCGGAGGTCGTCTCGGCCAGGCGTGCCTCGGCCCGGTCCGAGAGCATCACGAGGCCCGCGCAAGGCTGCGCGCTCCAGCCCTTTTGCGGGGCGGAGATCAGGACATCGACGCCGGTGGCGGTCATGTCGACCCAGGCACAGCCCGAGGCGATGCAATCGAGGACCATCAGCGCGCCGACCTCATGGGCCGCCGAGGCCATAGCTGAGATATAGGTGTCTGGCAGGATCACACCGGCACTGGTTTCCACATGCGGGGCGAAAACGATGTCCGGCTTTTCGGCCCGGATGGTGGCCACGACATCCTCGATCGGGGCGGGCGCGAAGGGCGTCTGGCTTTGATTGCCCGCGCGGCGCGCTTTGAGCACGGTGGTCGAGGCGGTCAGATCTCCGGCCTCGAAAATCTGGCTCCAGCGGTAGGAGAACCAGCCGTTGCGCACCACCATCACGTTGGCGCCACGGGCAAACTGGCGCGCGACGGCTTCCATCGCGTAGGTGCCGCCACCGGGAATGACAGCCACGTTATCGGCGTTATAGACCTCTTTAAGCATCTCGGAGATATCGGTCATGACCTTCTGAAAGGCCGCCGACATATGATTAAGGGATCGGTCGGTGAAGACGACCGAGAATTCTTCAAGCCCGTCAGGGTCCACGGTATCGAGCAGAGCGGCCATCATCGTTTCCTTTTCCACGTTGCCTCGCAGATGTAGCGGTGGTCCCGAACAGAGGCAAAGGCCTCGTTGCCGCATAGGCCGAGACAGACCGCGTGCCATGTTGCCCATCCGAAACCCGCGCCCACGATGCTAGCCAAGCGGACCCGGTCGGCGTTCTTCACTCAAGAGCACATTGGCCTCAACCTCGCCCGCGCCGGGCAGGGTCATGATCCGGCGTCTGAGAATCCGCTCGAAATCCGGAAGATCGCGCGCGACCACGCGCAGCCGGTAGTCATAGAGTCCCAGCACATGTTCGACCGTCTGCACCTCGGGAATCGCGGAAACCGCACGCTCGAAATCATCCAGGCTGACGCGGCCCTTGGTGGCCAGCTTGATGCCGAGAAAGACCGTCACACCGTAGCCCAGCTTGTCCGCATCCAGCATCAGACGGCGGCCCGCCAGAATGCCCGCCTCCTGCAACCGTTTGATGCGCCGCCAGGCGGCGGGTTGCGACACACCGAACCGGCGCGCGAGGGCGCCTGCGCTTTGGCGTGCGTCGTGGGCCAGCGCGGTGAGCAGTTTGCGGTCGAGATCGTCCAGATCGCTCATATCGGCAACGCCTCTTCGGATTTGATGCGGGCGACATGCATCAGCGCCTCGATCTCGGCGATATGCGGCAGGGTCAGAATGCGGTCGCGGTAGACCTCCTGATAATGCGCCATATCGCGGGCGATCACCGACAGGCGCACATCGACACGACCCAGGAAGGTCTGCATTTCCAGAACCTCCGGCACCGAACGGGCCGCGTCGAGAAACTCGTCAAAGGCACGCGGCTGGGTCTTGTCGAGCGTAAAGCGCAACGACACCTCCACGCTGTAGCCCAGCTTTTGCCAATCGATCCGGGCGCAGACGCCTTTGAGAATGCCAACCTCCTCCAGGCGGGCGATGCGGCGGGTGATGCTTTGCGGGCTGAGCCGTGTCCGTTCGGCAAGCTCCGCATGGGACAAGGTCGGGTCCGACTGAAGGTATCGGAGGATGCGGCGATCTTCGTCCTTGAGCATGATGATTCCCGAAATAGCCTTTGCAGAGAATGAATTTATCGTAATTGGCTCCAGAAATACACTCATCATATCTGTATTGCCCGGCCGGTGGCGCGTAGAACATCGACATCACGAACCGAAAGGACCCATATCATGCGCGTTTATTATGACCGCGATTGCGACATCAACCTGATCAAGGACAAGAAAGTGGCCATTCTGGGCTATGGCAGCCAGGGCCACGCTCACGCGCTGAACCTGCGCGACAGCGGTGCCAAGAACCTGGTCGTCGCGCTCCGCGATGGATCGGCCAGCGCCAAGAAGGCCGAAGGCGAAGGGCTCAAGGTTATGGGCATCGCCGAGGCCGCCGCATGGGCCGACCTGATCATGTTCACCATGCCCGATGAATTGCAGGCCGAAACCTATCGTAAATATGTGCATGATAACATCCGTGAGGGTGCCGCGATTGCCTTTGCCCACGGTCTGAACGTGCATTTCGGCCTGATCGAGCCGAAACCCGGTGTCGATGTGATCATGATGGCGCCCAAGGGCCCGGGTCATACCGTGCGCGGCGAATACACCAAGGGCGGTGGCGTGCCCTGCCTGGTGGCCGTGGACAACGACGCGTCGGGCAAGGCGCTTGAGATTGGCCTGTCCTATTGCTCAGCCATTGGCGGCGGCCGCTCCGGCATAATCGAGACGAATTTCCGTGAGGAATGCGAGACCGATCTGTTCGGTGAGCAGGCCGTGCTCTGCGGCGGTCTGGTGGAGCTGATCCGCATGGGGTTCGAGACCCTGGTCGAGGCCGGCTATGCCCCCGAGATGGCCTATTTCGAGTGTCTGCATGAGGTCAAGCTGATCGTCGATCTGATCTATGAAGGCGGCATCGCCAACATGAATTACTCGATCTCGAACACCGCCGAATATGGCGAGTATGTCTCCGGGCCGCGCGTGCTGCCTTATGACGAGACCAAAGCGCGGATGAAGGCGATCCTGACCGACATTCAGACCGGCAAATTCGTGCGCGACTTCATGCAGGAAAATGCCGTGGGTCAACCTTTCTTCAAGGGCACGCGCCGGATGAACGACGCGCATCAGATCGAGGAAGTCGGCCAAAAGCTGCGCGGCATGATGCCGTGGATTTCCGCCGGCAAGATGGTCGACAAGGAAAAGAACTAGACTGCGCAACCCGGCAACGGCCCTGCATTTCTTGCGGGGCCGTTTTCTGTCGGTCGGCTCATGGTCTGGCCTTTACACGTCTTGCGGCGCCCCATGCGATGGGCCGTCCTTGGCCAAGGTGCTTCTCTTGCTGTCGGGATCGTTGCGGCGATCCTCGACGTTTTTCTTGCTGAGCAGCGCGAACAGAACCACGGCGAGCATGGTGCCTAGCGCCAGCGTCACGAGCAGGAATGTCAGATCCATCGGGCGGTCTCCTCTGTCGGGTATCGGTGCAGAATACCGTCACGAAACGCGCAAACCGGCGGAAAAGTTCCGTTTTTGCGTCTTTGCAGAGCGCACGCCGGGGCCTGCGGATCAAAGGGCCACGATACGGCGCCGCCATCCGACCTTCGCTTACAGCGACAGCGCGCCACGACAGATCCTGACAGATCTAAATGACGTTTTGCTCTGGAACATTCGCGCGAAGCTTGGGCGGCCTGTGCCCAAGACGCGGCTGGCTCTTGCAAGATGTCCCATGCCTGAATTTGGGGGGCCAGCGCCCTTCCCCGGCCAGCGACCGGGAGCTTCACGCACAGCGCGTTTCGAAAGATTGACCACTCCACGAGAGCTGGATCGGATCCGCGACAGGAAGGTCTTGCGGTCCCGGGATGCGTGTACCACAAGCTCAGGGAAGACCCGATGGTGCAGGCGGGCACCCCTGTCTGCACCCCCAAGGAACGCCGAATGATCCAAGCGCCGGACATCACATGGAAAAGCTGGGCCATGGTCGGCATTCTCGGCCTGACCTGGGGCGGGACGTTCCTGGTCACGGAACTTGCGCTGGACGGCATCACCCCCTTCTGGCTGGCAGCCGCCCGGATCAGCTTCGGCGCGGCGATGACCCTGCTTATCTGGAGCGCGTTGGGATGGAAGCTGTTTCTGGAGCGCCCCCAGCCCAGCCAGTGGAGCGCGCTTTTGCTGGTGGGCGCGCTCAGCTCGGCCATACCGTTCATGTTGCTGGCCTGGGGGCAGCAATATGTGACGGCAGGCTTTGCCGGGGTCAGCATGGCGGCAGTCGCGTTGATCATTCTGCCGCTGGCGCATGTGTTTGTGCCGGGCGAACGGATGACCCTGCGCCGTTCTACCGGGTTTGCGATTGGATTTGTGGGGGTCGTTGTGCTGATCGGCGCGCAGGCGTTTGAAAGCACCGGCACGTCGCTGGAACTGCCGGGGCGGATTGCCTGTTTTGCCGCTGCAAGCTGCTATGCCGTCAGCTCGATCCTGATGCGCCGATTGCCGGCCGTGGACCCCATTGGGCTGGCCACGGTTCTGATGGTCGTCGGGACAACGATTGTGGTTCCCATCGCGTTTGTTATCGAGGGTCCACCGCCCCTGCCCGACGCCCGCACCTTGTGGATCCTCGCCTTTCTGGGCCTCGTGCCCACGGCGGGCGCCAATTTCCTGCGGGTGATGGTGGTGCGCACGGCGGGTCCGGTGTTTATGTCGCTGACCAATTACCAGGTCCCGCTGTGGTCGGTTCTTCTGGGTGCCTGGCTCCTGGCCGAACCGCTGCCGCCGTCGCTCCTCTGGGCCATGGCTCTGATCCTGGGCGGTGTCGCGCTCAGCCAGTACGGGGCGCTGACGCGATTGTTCCGGCGTGCGTGACGCGCTGCGCCCCTCAGGCCGAGACCGCGTCGGCCACGGCGTCAACGACACTGTCGACGGTCCGCTCCAGCAGGGCCGGGTCCTCACATTCCGCCATCACGCGGATCAGAGGCTCGGTGCCGGATTTGCGGATCAACAGGCGCCCCTGCCCCTCTAGCTGATCCTCCGCCGCCGCGATGGCCGATTTCACGCCCGCACGCTCCAACGGTGTCTGACCCGCAACGAAACGAACATTCTTGAGAAGCTGCGGCACCGGCGTGAACTGCTGGGTGAGTGTCGAGGCCGCTTCACCCGACCGGATCATCTCGGCCAGAAAATGCAGACCCGCCATCAGCCCGTCACCCGTGGTGGCAAAATCGCTCATCACGATATGACCGGATTGCTCACCGCCCAGATTAAAGCCTCCCGCGCGCATCCGCTCCACCACATAGCGGTCGCCCACGCCCGTGCGTTCCAGCCGCAGGCCATGGGCCTGCAAGTGTCGTTCCAGCCCCAGGTTCGACATCACCGTTGCCACCAGCGCGCCGCCCGACAGACGATCCTCCGCCGCCCAGCGCGTGGCCAGAAGCGCCATGATCTGATCGCCATCGGCAATCGCGCCCGTCTGGTCGATCAGGATCACCCGGTCGGCATCGCCATCCAGGCAAATGCCCACATGCGCGCCATGGGAAACGACCGTTTCGGCGGCAACTCGGGGCTGGGTCGACCCGCAGCCCTGGTTGATATTCGTGCCATTGGGGCTGACCCCAACCGGGATCACGTCCGCGCCCAGCTCCCACAGGATTTCCGGCGCGGCCCGGTGCGCGGCCCCGTTGGCGCAGTCAATCACCACCTTGAGCCCGTCGAGCCGAAATTCACGCGGCAATGACGCCTTGAGCCGCTCGCCATAGCGAAACCGCGCGTCGTCGATCCGCTTGGCGCGCCCGATATTGCCGGGTCTGGCGGCCTCGACACCGGCGTCGATCAACGCCTCGATCTCGGTCTCGGCCTCATCGCTCAGCTTAAAGCCATCCGGGCCAAAGAACTTGATGCCATTATCCTCGGCCGGGTTATGGCTGGCCGAGATCATCACGCCCAAATCGGCGCGCATCGACCGGGTCATCAGACCCACCGCAGGCGTCGGCACCGGCCCCAGCAACAGCACGTTCATCCCCGTCGACGTCAGACCCGCGGTCAGCGCACTCTCGAACATATAGCCGGACAGGCGGGTATCCTTGCCGATAACGACCCGGTGCACGCCCCCCGCCTCCCGACGAAAGAACCGGCCCACGGCCGCCCCGATCTTGAGCGCCATGTCGGCGGTCATTGGATGATGATTGGCGGTGCCGCGCACGCCATCTGTCCCAAAAAGCTTTCGCATGGTGCCTATTTTTCTTTGTTGTCCCGCACCGCACGCCACAGGCGAAGCGCCTGCGCCGTTGCGGCCACGTCATGCACCCTTAGGATTTGCACGCCTTGGGCCAATGCCGCAAGCCCCACCGCGATGGACCCCGGCGCCCTTTCGGCGGCAATCGGCGCATGTCCGATCACGCCAATGAAACGTTTGCGCGACACACCCAGCAAAACGGGACAGCCAAGCCCATGAAAGACAGACACATTATGCAGCAGCGTCAGGTTATGTGCGATCGTCTTGCCGAACCCGATGCCCGGATCGACAATGATCTGATCCCGGGCGACACCGGCCTCGACCAATGCGTCGATGCGCGCTTGCAGGAAATCATATACGTCCAGCACGACATCATCATAGCGCGGATCGTGCTGCATTGTGGTCGGATCGCCCAGCGCGTGCATCACGCAGACAGGCGCTCCAAGCCTCGCACAGAGCGGCGCGAGATCGGGATCAAAGGTAAAGCCCGCCACATCGTTCACCAACGCAGCACCACCCGCCAACGCGATCTCGGCCACGGCCGCCTTGCGCGTGTCGATGGAGAGCGGAATGCTCAGTTCAGCGCCAATCGCCCCAATCACGGGCAGGACACGCTGGATCTCCTGATTGACAGGAACCTCCAGGGCTCCGGGGCGGGTGGATTCGCCGCCGATATCCAGAATGTCTGCGCCGCGCTCCATCATCTCGCGCGCGGCAATCAGGGCATCTGTGGGTTCATGATGCAGCCCGCCATCGGAAAAGCTGTCCGGCGTGACGTTCAGGATACCCATCAGCCGGGGGGCATCAAAGGTCACACCCGCAATCGGCGCCCGCGATGCGCTGAGCCGGGCAAGCGGCTCGGGCGGGATCTCGGCCGCCGTGACCAGTTCGGGCCTGGAGCCGCGCGTCAGCCGTTCGGCATGGGTGAACCACAGCGGGCCCCCGGCCAGCAACACAGCACCGGCAGGGCGTGTCGGGTCCGATTGAACAAGGGGGCGATAGACACTCACAGCTGTGCCTGATCCACCGGCACGGCCCGCAGCGGCAGCGACGCCGCTTCCGGCAGAGCCGCGCCGATCACCATCATTTCCCCGGCCTCGAAGGTGGCCGCGAACCACGCGGCCAGTGCGACCGCGTCGCGCGGATGGGCGGACGGTCCATCAACCGCGTCCAGCACGATCTTGGACGGGGCCCAGACGCTGATTTGCCCGTTCTTCATGGCCCAATCCAGTTCAGTTCGGGTCGAGACTACCACGCAGCGCGGATCCCGCGCGGCCAGCATCCAGGCATTCTGTTCGATTGCCAACAGATCGACCCGGCGCTGGGTCATGCCATGACCGGTCCGGGGGGCGGGTCGATCCGGCGCCCCGACACACAAGATCAGCGGCCGCGCGCGTTCTTCCAGCTGATCGATCCAGCCGGACAGATGGGCCGAGGCCATTGCGTCGTTGGACAGGTAGACCAGCCGTGGGTGCGGTTTCTGGTCTTCCCGTTCGGCGGTCTCGATCTGCGCACGGCTGCGCACGATCTCAACGCCCAGCGCACCCGGACCCCGGTCGAGCTTCTCGATCCGCACGAAGGCCCGCACCGCTTGCGGCTCCAGCAGGATGCGCTCGGCGATGCGCGCGGCGAGCGTCTCAAGCAGGTTGAGCCGTTCTTCCGAAAGCTCATGCGCAATCGCCTCCGTGACCCGGTCATAGGAGAGGATCCGGTCGACATCATCGTCAAGCGGCGCGGCAATCGGCTCAACCTCGACCACCACGTTAAAGCAGATCCGCTGCGTGGTGCCCCGTTCGGCCTGAAACGCGCCGATCTCGACCTCGACGATATGATCGCGCAGCGAAATCCGGTCGAGCGGCCCAAGGGCCGAGGTCGCCTCGGACCGTTCGGAGGGGTGCGCAAAGGCAAGGCGGATTTCAGAACTCATCGGGGTGGCCTCACAATCGTTTTGTATCACGTATACTAGGTGAGTGGGCCTTCCCGTCAGGCCCGGGACCGCCACGCCATCGGTTGAATGCGGCGCCTTTGGGAGATCAGCCCAACCTGCTGCATTTATGCGACGCAAGCGACCGCCCCTTTGGGGCAGGCCAAGCGTGGCCGGGTACGATCAGTTCGACGCCGTGCGGAAGTTATGCCGGTAAAAGAGATGCACACCAATCCGGGCCGTCCGCGTATAGATCCGGCTCCAATTCGGGTTGACGGCGGTTGTGTGATAATGCGTGGCGCCGTTTGTGAGGTCGTTGTTGGCGCCATCGATGATCGCGCGGGCCACCTTGCCCACACGGGCAAAGGCGCGCGGTTCACCGATCACGTCCTTATAGCCATCGCAGGTATAGGTGAATTGGCACTGGTAACGGCGGCCCGTTCCCTGATTGATCACGCCGCAGATCGACGACGGAAAGCGCGCGCTTTTCACCCGGTTGAGGATCACTTCCGCCACCGCAAACTGGCCCTTGACGGTCTCACCGCGGGCCTCGAAATACAGCGCCTCGGCCAGGCAGCGCCATTCGGCGTCACCCTGTGCGCCGGGCTGCGCATCGACCCAGTCGCGCGAATAGCTGAAGGCCGGCGTGTGGCTCTCGGGTTCGGAAATCAGCGCCTTGAGCCGGGCGCGCGGGATCATCGACAACGACGCGCGTTCGCGCTCGATCACTTCGCGCAGCGCCTCTTCTGATGCATCGGCAGGGGCGGTTATGGCCAAACCGGCCACAATCAGGCAGCAAAGAAGTCTCAGCATGAGATGGTCACCTTAAAATCCGACGCGCAACCCTTCCCCCAGGGCCACGCATCAGGTGCTCCTAACGGAAACAGGTTAAAAGGTCTAGTTTTTGACGCTTTCCGGGGCAGTTCGCCGCGGCTTTCCGCCGATCAGGGTCCTGAGCGACCAAGGCAGATACACTATATAGAGGGGCAAGCGGGTCAGTCCGCGCCCATCTTGTGGCCAATGGCAAGCTGCGCGGCGGTCAGTCGCGCCACCGGCACCCGGAACGGAGAGCAGGACACATAGTCGAAGCCGGCCTCGCGGCAAAAGGCGATTGATTCGGGATTGCCGCCATGCTCCCCGCAGATCGACAGGATCACGTCCGGGCGCGCCTGTCGGCCGCGTTCGACACCCAGACGCAGCAGCTCACCCACGCCGTCGATATCCAAGGTTCGGAACGGATCCTCGGCAAAGACGCCCTGCTGGACATAGGCCGACATGAACCGACCGGCATCGTCGCGGCTCAACCCATAGGTCATCTGCGTCAGATCGTTGGTTCCAAAGCTGAGAAACGACACATGCTGGGCGATCTCATGGGCACGCAGAGCGGCGCGCGGCGTCTCGACCATCACACCCAGGCGATAGTTGAAATCGCGCCCCCGTTCGGTGCGCACCTCGGCTGCGACCGCATCCACCCGGGCCTTGACCAGTTCGACTTCGCGCTTGGCAGAGACGAGCGGGATCATGATTTCGGGCACCACCGGATCGCTTTCGTGGCTGGCCTCGAGCGTCGCCTCGAAAATCGCCCGCGCCTGCATGTCATAGATCTCGGGCACGGTCACGCCCAGCCGCACGCCGCGCAGCCCCAGCATGGGGTTGTATTCCCTCATCTGCTCCACCCGCCGGGTCACGTGCGAAACCGGCAGGTTCAGTGCCTCGGCCAGCTCGCGTTGCCCGCTGCGCGAAGTCGGCAGGAACTCATGCAGGGGCGGATCGAAAAGCCGAATGCAGACCGGCTGTCCCTCCATGATACGGAAAAGCTGGACAAAATCGTCGCGCTGCATCGGCAAGAGCCGTTCCAGTACCGCAGCCCGCCCGCGGGAGGTTTCGGCAAAGATCATCTCGCGCATCACGGTCAGACGGCCAGGCTCGAAAAACATGTGCTCGGTCCGGCACAGGCCAATGCCCTGCGCGTTGAAGTTGCGCGCCGTCTGCGCATCCGCGGGCGTGTCGGCATTGGCGCGGATGCCGATGTCGCGGGCCGCATCCGCCCAGGTCATGAGCGTCTGGAATGCGTCATCCAATGTCGCCTCAAGCATCGCGGGCTCGCCCGCCAGAACCTGGCCCGAACTGCCATCTACAGTGACCAGATCGCCCGCGTTCAGCACGCGGCCATCCTCCGCGATGATCTGTTGCTTGCCGGTGCGGAACCGCATGCCCGACGCGCCAACAACACAAGGAAGGCCCAGCCCCCGCCCGATCACGGCGGCATGACTGGTCATGCCGCCGCGCTCGGTCAGCACCGCCGCAGCGGCATGCATGCCCCGGATATCCTCGGGAGAGGTTTCCCGGCGCACCAGCACGCAAGCCTCGCCCCGCGCGGCACTCGCCTGCGCCTGAGCCGATGAAAAGACCAGCCGACCGGTCGCCGCTCCCGGACTTGCGGCGATACCTGTCCCCAGAACATCGCGCACCGCATCGGGGGCAATCTGACGGTGCAGAAGTTCGTTGAGCATGTTGGGTTCGACCCGCATCACGGCCTCCTGGGCCGGGATGATCCCATCCTGCGCCAATCCGACCGCTATGCGCACGGTCGCCCGCGCAGATCTTGGCACACGCACACCGTCCAGGATATGCACATCGCCGCCCTGAACCACGAACTCGACCTGCATCTCTTCGCGCAGCTTCGCCCGCATCAGCGCGGCAATGAATTTAAGCCGGGCAAAGGCCTCTGGCGCAAGCTCGGCCAAGGACGGGCCGCGCGGATCTTCCTCCAGATAAAGCGCCTCGACCCCAGCGCCGAGAGCGTCGCGGCCCTGGCTCTGGCTGAGGTACCGGCCGGTGATCTGCGGCAGGCCCGTCATCGGATCGACCAGTTGCAACACGCCCGATCCGCATTCGCCCTTGCCCAGGCCCGGGATCATCTGCTGCACCACAAGGCCCAGCCCCGCGTCGGGCGGCGCGCCTTTGGCCTGCCGCAAAAGCCGCGCGGTCGTCCCCTCCCAGGCGCGCGCCATGGATCGCAGCACACCGGCCAACTGCTCAGCCATGCTTTGGGGAAAGGGCTCCTCGGCCTCGCTTTCATAAAGCTCAAGCGCGGTGCCGAGCGCGCCCGGACAATCGGACTGAATATCCTCGAAAATATCTGGATCGAGCCGCGCGACATGTAACGCGTAAGCCTGCACAAACCGCAGATAGAGCGCGGTCGCAGCCTCGGCGCCCATGGTCGCGCTCAGTTCCGCCAGACGTGCATCGTTCATCCCGACATTCAATATCGCCCCCGGCCCGCCCCAATCGGGATCCTCGGAGGATGGGCGAACGCACATCAGCGCATCTTCGGCGAAACAAGCGACGATACTGGCGATGTCCGGCAGATGGCCGTTGGCAATCTCATGCACCGCCGAAAACGACAGCGCCACAGTGGTCGGGACCGGCAGATCCAGCCGCACCAGCCGTTGCAGGCATTTCGCACGCCCTCCATGGGTGAAGGTGGCCACGGGCGCATCCGCTGTAATGAGTGTCGTATGGGGGTGGGTTTGCAAGGGCGCGGCTTTCTGCACTGTCTCTGCACTGCGGCATGGAAAAGTGATGCGCAGCATAGGAGGATGTCCGGTCCACGCAAGTGTGCGCGGTGTCACGGGGCTCAGCCCTCGATCTTGGTCAGATCGGCAACCTCAAGGCAGAGTCCACGGATGCGGTGCAGCATGTTCAGGCGGTTCCGGCGCAGGGTCTGGTTCTCGTCATTGACCTTCACATCCTCAAAGAACGCATCGATCGGGCCACGCAGGTCGGCCATCGCTGCCATGGCCTGAGCGAAATCCTCCGCCTCCATCGCTGGCGCAATCACAGCCTCGGCGCGGTCCAGCGCTGCAAACAGCGAGCGTTCACTCTGCGTGTCGGCGAATTTGGGATCGGGGCCAAAGGAATACTCAACGCCATCGGCCTCTTCGGCCTGCGTAAGCAGGTTGTTGGCCCGTTTGAACCCCTGGATCAGGTTCTCGCCGTCATCCGTGGCAAGCGTTTCAGACAGCGCACGCGCACGGGTGACAAGCAGGGTCAGGTCGTCATTGCCAGGCATCGCCAGGCTGGCGTCGATGACGTCATGACGGATGCCCTGGTCGCGCAGATAAACTTTGAGCCGGTCGTGGATGAAGGAAAGAAGGTCATGAATATACCCGCTCGCAGACGGTCCAACGATGCCATCTGCATTCTCAGCAACCAAAATGTCGGCTTTCCTAACGGCGGAAGCCAAATCCAGCCGCAAATCATTCTCCAGCACCAGCCGGATCACACCCAGCGCCGCACGGCGCAGGGCAAAAGGATCCTTTGACCCGGTGGGCTTTTCGTCAATCGCCCAGAACCCGGTCAGGATGTCGATCTTGTCGGCCAGCGCGACCGCCACCGATACCGGCGCCGTGGGCACATCGTCCGAGGGGCCAAGGGGCGAATAATGCGCCTCACATGCCTCGGGCACGCCATCATCATGGCCGGCCGCGACAGCGTAATAACGGCCCATAACTCCTTGTAATTCCGGGAATTCATAGACCATTTCCGATGCAAGATCGGCCTTGCAGACCCGCGCCGCCTCCGCCGCGAGATCCGGTTTGGCCCCAACCATCGGCGCCAGATGGCGCGCCAGGGCTTCGATCCGCGTGACCCGCGCCTTCTGAGATCCGAGCTTGTTGTGGAACGTCACCTCTGACAGCGGTCCGGCCATGCCTTCCAGACCGACGGTCTTGATCGTGCGCAGATCGTTTTCCCAGAAGAATTTGGCATCCGCCAGCCGCGCGGACAGCACCTTTTGGTTCCCCGCCAGAATGGTGGCCCCATGATCGGCGGTTTCGCGGTTCGCGACGGTCACGAATTTCTCGATCCGGCCCGATTTGGGGTTCCGCACGGAAAAGAACTTCTGATGCTCGCGCATCGAGGTCTGCAAGACCTCGGGCGGCAATTCCAGGAACTCCGCGCCGATCTCGCCCATCAACACCACAGGCCACTCGACAAGCCCCGCAACCTCGGCCAAAAGGCCCTTGTCCTCGACCATCTCCAGCCCTGCGGAAAACGCCATGTTGGTTGCATCCGCCCAGATGTGCTGTGCCCGCTCCTGGGCACTCAACAGCACGAAGGCGCGCTTGAGCTTTGCCGTGTAATCCTCGAAATTGGAGACGGAAAACCGTCCCGGCGCCATGAATCGGTGCCCCTCGGTGGTGTCGCCCGCGACCATCCCATCAATCTCCAGCGGAACCGGGGACGGTCCCGCATCGTCGCTGAGAATACAGAGAATTGACTGCAACGGGCGCACCCAGCGCAGCGCACCGGTGCCCCACCGCATGGACTTGGGCCAGGGAAACTGGCGGATCACATCTGTCAGCACCTCGGCCACAATCTCGGCCGCAGGACGTCCCGGCTTTTCGATCATGGCGAAAAAGACCGCCCCCTTGGGTGTCTCGCGTTCTTCAAGGTCCGCGCGGGTGAGGCCTGCACCCCGCAAGAACCCTTCAACCGCTTTGTCGGGCGCGCCGACTTTGGGGCCTTTGCGCTCTTCCCGCAGGGTTGGCGAAGCGTCCAGAACCCCATCGACCACCAGCACAAGCCGTCGAGGCGTACAAAAGCTTTCGGCGCCCGCATAGGTCAGCCCTGCCTCGACCAGCCCGTTGGTCACGCGCGTCTTGAGGTCGGCGGCCGCACGAACCTGCATCCGCGCCGGGATCTCTTCGGAGAAGAGCTCGATCAGAAGCTGGGGCATTACTCAGACTTTCTCAATTTGTTCCGGGAAATGGCGGGCATTCCTCACCCGTGACCGTGCCGTCATAGGCCTTTGTCCCGCAATCGTTCAACTCGTGCCAGACAAAGCCGCGCCCGTCACGGGTCACCGCCACGATCCGGTCCACACCGTATCGGATGTTCTTTTCGCCCAGATAGGCGCGCGCTGTCCCGTCGCGCAGCGCCTGCGCGATGGCCGCGGCATCGAAACACTCAAACCAGCCCGGCGCGTTGCGCGGAATGACGTCACCGGCGCTGACATAGGTGGCGCTCAGCGTCTCAAGATCGGCAGAGGTGGTGAAACAGGCCCGAAACCGGATCGGAGAGCTGTCGGCATCGACCGCCTGGAACGCCGCATAATCAATCGGCTCCGGCTGGTCGGTCGCCTGGGCAATCAATACGATGTCGGGACGCGCGCTTTCGGGCACGTCTTCGTAAAAGCCATAGATCTGGAGGTAATAGAGCCCGCCACCAGCCAGAATCGCCGACACCAGGATCGCGAGACTGAGGAGTTTGCCGCTCATGCCGCGTGCCCACCCGCTTTGGTGCGCACGAACGCATCGGCGCATTGCTTGGCCAGCGCCCGGACCCGCCCGATATAGGCCTGGCGTTCGGTGACAGAAATCACCCCGCGCGCGTCCAGCAGGTTAAAGATATGGCTGGCTTTGATGCATTGGTCATAGGCGGGATGGGCCATGATGATGCGCCTGCCGGTCTTGGGGTCGATATCCTCCTGCGCCAACAGAGCGGCACATTCGGCCTCGGCCTCCTGGAACTGGCGCAGCAGCACATCCGTGTTGGCGGAGTCGAAATTGTAGCGGGCATATTCTTCTTCGGTCTGGCGAAAGATATCGCCATAGCTGAGCGGGATCGGCGTTTGCGGATCGTTAAAGGGCATGTCCATCACATGATCGACGCCCAGAACATACATCGCCAAACGCTCAAGCCCATAGGTCAGCTCGCCCGAGATCGGATGGCAATCATGGCCGCCAACCTGCTGAAAATACGTGAATTGCGACACTTCCATGCCGTCGCACCAAACCTCCCAGCCCAACCCCCAGGCACCCAGTGTCGGGCTTTCCCAGTCATCCTCCACAAAGCGGATATCGTGCAGGCCCATGTCGATGCCGATCGCCTCCAGTGAGCCCAGATAGAGCTCTTGCAGATCGGGCGGGCTGGGTTTGATCAGCACTTGGTATTGATAGTAGTGTTGCAGACGGTTGGGGTTCTCGCCATAGCGCCCATCGGTCGGGCGGCGCGACGGCTGGACATAGGCCGCGGCCCAGGGCCTGGAGCCCAGTGACCGCAGCGTGGTTGCGGGGTGGAACGTGCCGGCCCCCACCTCCATGTCATAGGGTTGCAGGATCGCGCATCCTTTGGCAGCCCAATAGGTTTGCAGCCTCAGAATGATCTCCTGGAACGAGCGGGGGGCTGTCGCGATATCCGTCATGATTGCTGGGCTCTCGGGCTGCATGGGGGCGCGTTCTCGTTATCCCCCTGTTCCGCCGGGGTCAACGGGCAGCGACAGGTCGAGCGCGGCCCAAAAGACGAACTCTGGCAGGCCTCTATGCGCAAAGCCATGGCCAAGCCCGCCGCATCTTGTTTAGACTGTGCAAAAAACAGGGATCACAAAGGGTTCGATGGATTTTATGAAGGCCTATTTTACAGCATTTATCCTCACATTTCTCATGCTGGCGCGCCCCGCGCTGGCCCAGCAGGACGTGGTCTGGGTCCAGATCGAGGCGCAACCCAGCCTGAGCGCGGCCCAGGATGCCGCCCGCCGCTATGCCGGGGCGATGCCGGATGTCAACGGCTTTGCATTGGGCGGCGGCTGGTATGCCGTTGTTCTGGGCCCCTATCTGCGCGCCGATGCCGAACGGGTGTTGCAGATCTATCGCGCGGATCGGCTGATCCCCAATGACAGCTATATCCAGCTGACTTCGAGGTTGGGGCAGCAATTCTGGCCAGTGGGCGCCAACACCCTGGGTCAGGTCCAGACACCGCAGGTCACACAAGAGACCCCGCAGCAGCCCGTTGTTCAGGCGCCCGCACCACAGCCCACTGACGAGAGCCCGGCGGACGCCCGGCGGAGCGAGGCGCAACTGACGCGCGACGAACGCCGCGCCTTGCAGATCGCGCTGCAATGGGCAGGCTACTACAATGCCGCCATTGACGGCGCCTTTGGCCGGGGCACGCGCGGCTCGATGGCCGCCTGGCAGGTCGACAGGGGCTATCCCGAAACTGGGATCCTGACCACCGCACAACGCGCGGAGCTTTTGGCCGATTACAATGCGCCGCTCACCAGTGTCGGCATGGCGATGGTGCGGGACGACGAGGCGGGCATCGAAATGCTTCTGCCGATGGGAGAGGTCACATTTGAAACCTATGAGCCCCCCTTTGCGCATTACGGAACGGCCGGAGATCTCGGTGCAAGGGTGCTGCTGATCAGCCAGCCTGGCGATCAGACAACCCTGTTCGGCCTTTATGAGATCATGCAAACCCTCAAGATCGTACCGCTTGAGGGCCCGCGGAGACGCGGCAGCGACAGTTTCACCCTCGAAGGGCGCAACAGCGCGATTGTCTCCTATACCGAGGCCGCGCTCAGAGATGGGCAAATCAAGGGGTTTACCCTGATCTGGCCCAGCGGAGACGAGCCCCGGCGTGAACGGGTCCTGGCGGAAATGAAGGCCAGCTTTGCCCGTGTCGAAGGCGTTCTCGACCCCGCGACGGGCAGCGAAGCGGTTCAGGATATCGACCTGATCTCGGGCCTGGAGATCCGCAAGCCTCGGGTGTCACGCTCGGGGTTTTTCATCGACGCCAGCGGGACGGTTGTGACGACCTCTGAGGTCGTGGAGAGCTGTACGCGGATCACGCTGGAGGCGGATGTGGAGGCCGAACTGGTGACCGAAGACCGGGCATTGGGCGTGGCCGTTCTGCGCCCTGGCGCGCCTCTTGCGCCGATGTCGGTGGCCCGTTTCGTGGCCACGCAGCCGCGCTTGCAGTCGGATGTGGCAGTTGCGGGCTATTCCTATGAGGGGGTGCTGGGCGCGCCCTCCTTGACGTTCGGCACGCTGTCGGACCTCAAGGGCCTCAGGGGCGAGACCGAGTTGAAACGGCTGGCCCTCGCGGCGCTGCCCGGTGATGCGGGCGGGCCGGTTCTGGATACCGGCGGCACGGTGCTGGGCATGCTTTTGCCCCGCGCGACCCGCGGCCCGCAATTGCCGGGCGATGTCAGTTTTGCCGCCAACGCAACCGCCATCGGCAACGTGCTGGCCGATGCCGGGCTCAGCCCGCAGCGTGCGGTCAACGGTGCCGCGATCACCCCGACCGAGCTGTCGCGGGTCGCTTCGGGTATGACCGTATTGGTCAGCTGCTGGGACTGACGCCGCGCACCACAGGTGCCTAAAGCGCGATATCGGTGCGCAGGTGGATCACGGTGGGACCCTTGGCGGCGAACGCATCGAGGACGGCGCGGCTGAGGGCCTCCAGATCCCTCGGCGCCGCCGTCGCGGCCCCATATGCCTTGGCCAGCGCCAGGAAATCGGGGTTGCGCGCGATCACTGCGTTGGGCGCGATCTGGGCACGGGTCATGCTGTCTTCGATGGCCCCCAGCTTGCCGTTGTCCCACAGCAGGATCGGCAGCGGCAGGCCCAGTTCGACCGCCACACCCAGCTCTGGCAAGGTGTATTGAAATCCGTAATCGCCCGCGATGCACAAGGTGGGCAGGCCAGGCCGCGCCACCGCCCCGCCAATCGCCGCAGGAAGCGCGTAACCCAGCGTGCCAAAGCCCGTGGGATGGTGCCAGTGCCCGGGACGTGGCATATCCCATACCTCTTTGGCGGCATAGGCAAAGGTGGTCATGTCGGAATAGACCATCATGTTCTGGGGCAGCGCGGCCTGAAGGGCGGCACAGACCGGGACGATACCCGGACCCTCGGCATCGACCTCGGCACGCCAGCGCTGCCGGGCGGCGGCAACCCTGGCTTCATCCCAGCAGGGCGCGCGGTCCTCGGTCCGGGCCGGGATCGCGATGCGCATCGCCGTCAGAAAGGCAGCCGCATCTGCGCGCACCGCCAGATCCCCTGCCCGCGCCTGCGCCAATACCTCCGGGTCCAGATCGATGCGGATCATCCGGCCCCGGATGTCGGGCCTGTCGCGCCAAAGATCGACCTCTCCCAGCTCGCTGCCCGCCACGATCACCAGATCGGCCTCGGCCAGCACCGTGTCGCTGTCCGGTCGCGCGAGAGAGGAGCCGAAGTAAAGCGGAGCATCGGCCGCAACCAGGCCCCGGCCCGCATAGGTGACGAATGCCGCCGCACCGGTCATCTCCAGCAGCGGTCCAATCGCATCGGCGGCGCCCCGCGCGCCTCCGCCAAAGATGAAGAGCGGTTTTTGAGCGCTCAAGACCGCGCGGATCGCGGCCTCCAGTTCAGCATCGGGCGCGCGCGGTCGCACGGCCCGGGCGGGCGCAGGCGGCGGGTTCTCTGCCTGCCCTTCCAACAGAAGGATCGGCACCTGGAGGTGCTTGGGCCGGGGGCGGTCGCAGGCAAACTCGGTGAACGCGCGATCGATCAACGCATAGGCGGCATCGGGCGAACGCGCCTCGCACGACCAGTCGCAAACGGTATCGGCCGCGGCGCGCTGATCCAGCATCTGATGCAATTGTCCGCGCCGCGCGGCCACATCGTCCAGACAGGAGGATATCGCCAGAACCGGCACCGAATCGGAATAGGCCTGCCCCAGCGGCGTCAGCACGTTGGTCAGACCCGGTCCGGTAATCACATACGCAACCCCCGCACGCCCCGAGGCCCGGGCATAGCCATCTGCCATGAACCCCGCCCCCTGTTCGTGCCGGGCCAGAACATGGGTGATCCCGGCCTCTTCGATGCCGCGATACATCTCTTGGTTATGCACGCCCGGAATGCCAAAGATCACGTCGACGCCCCGCGCCTTGAGCATATGGGAAATCTGTGCGCCCAACGGTCGTGTCATGGTCTAGGCCCTCCAGAAGTGAACAGTGAAAATGGCATAAACCGCCAGAAGTTCGAGCCGCCCCAGCAGCATGGCAATCGACAGCATCCATTTGGCAGTGTCGTTCAGGGCCGCGAAATTCCCCGTCGGGCCGATCTGATCGCCCAGACCCGGCCCGATATTGGCAAGCGCCGCCGCAGCCCCCGACAGCGACGTGACAAAATCCAGGCCCGTCATCGCCAGCCCCACCGACAGAACGCCCAGCGAGACCACGAAGAACATGAAGAACGACATCACCGAATTGAGCACATCATCGCCCACGGGCCGCCCGTCATAGCGCGGAACAAACACGCCGTTGGGCGAGCGGATGCGGGCCACCTGCGCGCGGATCGACGCAAAAAGCAGTTGATAGCGGAAGATCTTGATCGAACAGGCCGTCGATCCCGCGCAGCCTCCGATAAGCCCGGTGAAAAACAGCACCGCGACCGCGAAACTGCCCCACAGCATATAGTCCGCACTGGCGTAACCCGTACCGGTCAACAGCGACACGGTGTTGAAAAGCGTGCTGCGAAACGCCTCTTCGGTGCTGACCTCAAGCGCTCTGAGCTGCCAGAGCGTGAGGCCCGCGACCAGCACAAACGCCGTGAGGAAAAATGCCCTGATCTGGGGATCGTGCAACAGCGGTTGTGCCGTACCGGCGGTGAGTTGGACAAAGCGCACGAACGGCAGGGCGGCCAACAGCATGAAGGCCACCGCGAAATACTGCGTCGCGGCCCCGAATGTCGCGAAACTGGCATCGTAATTGGCAAATCCGCCCGTGGCGATCGTGGTCATGGCATGGACGGTGGCATCGAACGCACTCATCCCCGACCCCAGATAGGCCAGCGCGCAGATCATCGTCAGCGCCAGATAAATGACCGAGATCCGCTGCGCGATCTCACCGGCGCGCGGCAGGATTTTTCCAAAGGTATCAAAGCCTTCGGACTTAAAGATCTGCATGCCGCCGACGCGCAGTTCCGGCAGGAACACCATTGCCACCACAATGATACCGACGCCGCCCAGCCATTGCAGCAGGCCCCGCCACAACAGCATCCCGCTGGGCAGCTCTTCCAGCTCGCTCAGAACAGTAGAGCCGGTCGTGGTCAGGCCTGACATCGCCTCGAAAAACGCATCGACAAAGCGCAGATCCGTCTCGCCCAGGATGAATGGCAGCGCGCCAAAGATCGGCAGCGCAAGCCAGACACTGGTGGTCAGCAGGAATGTCTGCTGGATCGTCAGCCCTTGATCGACGGAGTTGGCGCATGACAGCGCCAAAAGCCCGCCGATCAGAATGGTGATCACCGCGCTTTCGGCAAAGGCGGGCCAATGGCCGCGCCCTTCCGCCAGATCGACCAACATCGGCAACAACATCGTGGCGCCCAAAACGGCGACCAAAAGGCCGATCACATATCCGATAGGGCGCAGGTCCAACATGGGGCCGAGCGTTGGCGCGCCGGTGTCCGGCTGTCAAGCCGCACCGTTCCGCGACGCGCAGATCAGGGTTTCGCGGGACCCTCGGGCATCTTTGGCGGCTCGGAGGGCGCACGAGGGGTGCGGGCCGCTTTGGTGTTCTCCGCCGGTGCGGCTTTGGCGGTTGGCTCTGGCTTCTGCTCCGCCTTCGCGCTCGCGCTCGCGGCTTTGGCCTTGGGCGCGGATGCCTTGGCTTTCGCCTTGGGTGCTGCGGTTGTGGCCTTCGGTCCGGCTGTCTTAGCCTTGGACGCGGCGGTCTTGGCCTTGGGTGCGGATGACACTTTGGCCGGTTTGGCGGGGGCCGGT
>NZ_JAAWWD010000041.1 GCF_021404545.1 Aestuariivita sp. | reverse complement strand
CTTCCTCTACCCATAGCAGCCATGGGTCTGGGGGCGGGGCAAGTCTTTCTTGTGGCGCCTTTCGGGCGTTCAAGGGGTTCCAAACGCTGCCCCCTGCCTCGCCCAGGTCGTCCCACGGGGTTGTCCCCCACAGGTAGGTCTGGCGCAGGGCGCGCACCAGCTCCCTTGGGCTGTCCCACTGCAGAACCTGTGCGTCGAGAAGGTCATAGATCTCATCCGCCGAGATCAGATCCTCGCGGGGGATTACCTCGCCCTGCACCACGCAGAGACTGGCGCCGGTTCGAGGCACCGGAGAACAATCGAGCCCCGCCTGACGGGCAAGCTCCAGGACCGCAGTCATGTCGCCATTCACCATCTGCGCGCCACGGTCGAATATGCCGACGCCATCCAGCGCCGTGGTATGAACCCGACCGCCGAGGCGTGAGCGCGCCTCCAGGATCTGACAGCTCAGACCCTGAGCTTCTACCGCGACCGCAGCCGCCAGGCCCGCAGCACCGCCACCGATCACAACAACATTGACACTCTCAATCATCTGTTCCACTCCTGCATATTGTTGAGCGATTGCTCAGTTGAGCAGTTGCTCAATCGCAAAACCTTTGTCAAGGAGCATGTGCATGGCGCGTATTTCCGGCGCTGATCGTCGGCAACAAATCATCGAGGCGGCCCATGAGGTCATCCTTGAAAGGGGGCTCGCGCAGGCCGCCACCCGTGATGTCACACGCCGCCTGGGCGTTGGATCGGGACTGTTGCACCATTATTTCAAGTCCTGGCAGGGCCTGCGAGCCGAGGCGGTGCGCTATTCGGTACTCAGGGAGATTGACGATCTCGAGAAGTCTCTTTCCGAGACTGAGACCGCCCGCGTGGTCCCCCAGTTCATCGACTGGCTGGCGGTGGATGAAGAGATGCGCCATTGGAGCCTGTGGCTGAATGCAATCGACGAGGCGCGTCGCGACCCTGATCTGGCGGTGGTGATCCACGAGGCCTATCGCAGGTGGCACGGTGTCGTCATGCGTGTCCTTGACCGTGTCGTGGCGGGCGGGCATGGGGCCTGCGCGGACACGAGCCTTGTCGCCTGGCGGATCTGCGCGCTGATCGACGGTCTGGCGGGGCATGTGCTGTTGAGTGAGACGGTCATGCCGGTCAAGACCGCAAAAGACATCCTGCGCACCCAGTTCGCGATGGAACTGGCCTGTGATCCAACCGCTTTCCCGGACGGGTGATGCGCCCCGGCCTCGATGTGGTCGGGTACGCCCATTGCTCAAACCCGCCGGACAGCGCCACTCGCCGTTTCTAGTCGCAGCTCTGCGCATGATCCGCCCTCATATTGGCAGTGGTCTTGAGGGCACGGCACAGTCTGGGGTTCGCGGTACGGGTTTCCCGCGGTTTGAAGTAACTGTCGAGAAACGCGATGGAGGCTTGCGCAAGTGCGGCGTACCGCCGTTTTTTGCCCGGCCGGAAATCATGCGTCCCCAACCAACCCAGCACAAAACCCTGTTGGGTGATGTCCTTGAGGGTCAGAACGAAAGGGTCCTGCTGGCGCGCGCTGATCAGCGCATGGATCTCGTGGATCTCCTGGTCGGGCACGATCTGCCGGATCAGCGCGCGTGTCGTGTCGTCGGATGCGCCACCATCCCGGATGATGTCCGCGATCAGCCCGCCGCCGTCGGAAAAGTACGGCCGATGCGGCCTCTCAAGCCGTTCGCCAAATGCCGCGCGGTCGGTTCCATCCATGTTGATCGACGCCAGGCAGACCGGTGCGAGGTTACAGAACCGTGTCGATGCGACCCCGCCAAAGGACTGGCCGATCACGCCGATCCGTGTCAGATCGAGCATCCCCCGCAGATCCGTGTCTGTCCGACCGGTGTTCAGGGACCGCAATTCCGACACAACAGATATGGGGTCCAGCACCCACAGGTCCGGCAAAGCGCGATCGCCGATCCTGTCACATCCCGCCAGGATCAGGACGGTTTTACCGATGCGCAATGCGGTGACGCTTCGCATTTCTGCTCTCATGTGGTCGACCTTTTTGATGACCGGTCTTTTCTGCGCGCGCAGGGTCCGGGCAGCCATGATCCTCGGCCTTCCCGTCCGCACGTTCGAGGGCTAGATGGGCCATGCCGGGCCTTGTGTCGTCTTTCACGATAGGTTCGGACACATCCTTGGAGCCAGAGTCAGTCATCCAGGGGAGCGCGCGTCGGCAGCGGACGAACCGAGAGCCGATCTAAGTCAGCGTACCGGACGGTTCGGGCAGGGCATCGGACGCCTGACCGATGTCGCTCTTACCCCGTCTGCGGAACTGCGACGGGGTCATGCCGGTTTCGCGCTTGAAGGCCTTGTAAAAAGACGACCGCGAGTTGAAGCCGACATCATAAGCCAGGATCAGAATGGTCTCTTGCGATGTGTTCATCCGATCCAGCGCGTCCTTGATACGCCAGCGATTGACATAATCGAAGAAGCTCTCTTCCAGCGTTTCGTTCAGGGTCTGCGACACATAGTTGGAGGTTGCACCAATATGTTGGGCCAAATCCCACAACGACAGGTTCGGGTCCCGGTACATCAGATCGCGGGCCATCGCCCTCTCGATCTTGGCGGCAATTCGCTCGGCATGATCCGTTGTGAGCGCGGAGTTCCTGTATTTGGCGGCATCGGCCGCTTGGTGCCGCCTGTCCTGGCTGCCATCATCGATTTGCCGGACAAGACCCGGTTTCTGACGCAAGCCCCAAAGCGCGATGACCCATATCAGGGCCGCGCTGATCACCTGGCTGAGGATTTCGGCGTGCATCACCGGCGCGGCCCATGGCCAGACCCCGGAAAGTTGCAGCACGATCACGGCAATGTTGAAGAACCAATAAGACGCCACCGCCACGGCAATCCACCACACCCAACCCAATTCGCGCCGTTCAGTACTGGCGAAGAGGTCCTTGAGACGTGAGTTGTAAGTGGTCAGCAACCGGATCGTCATCACGATATAGGTGGCGACCTGAAGGTAATAGAGGACAGCCACCGCATAGACAGAGGCGATCACAAACCCAACCCAGGCTGGGACCTGCGCGGTCCCGTCGATCACCGTCAAGGGCAAGATCAGGTAAAGCCCCGCCACCGCCCCGGCCGCAAGAAGCGGCAAGAGATGAAGCATTCTGTGCGCAATGGCCTCGTGCTCCTCCTCCGATGTCAGGCCGCGCACATAGAGCCAAAAGAGGGGCGCCTGCGTCATTGCAATCGGAAGCGTGAGTGCGTTTGAAAGCCTGGCCAACAATGGGTATGTGCTCGGCCCGGCGATCAGCCCGACCATCGTGAGGATCGAGATCAGGGTCTCGGCCACAAAGAACAGGGCCAGAGGCCAGTAGACGCGCCTGTGGGTCCGCTGCAGAAAGAGAAGTGCCGCGCAGATCAGCGACAGGCCGCACATGAATGCCGCTGATCCGAGCAAAAAGATCTCAGTATTGGTCATGTCTCGGACCCAAGCAAAGACAGAGTTTGGCGGCATCGCACAGATACCGGGGTGCCGCCCAGATGTGTAAGGCCAAGCCTCCTTAATCCATGTTCGGCCCGGTAGGAAAGCACAAGATCGCGTCTGCGCCGGATCCCGCCCCCGCCCTGCGGGCGTGCTGGAAACTGGCCTGATCTGTGGTCCGAAAACGTCCTTCCCGACCCAAAGAGACGACATCGCGACGCAGATTGATCAGAGCGGCACGCATATCACCAATTCACAGGATCGAACAAAATGAAATCCACCCACCCTTTGATGGCGTTCTGCGCCGCAGCGATCATTGTACCCGCATCCGCCTTTGCCGATGGGCTCCTGAGCGGCGGAGAATGGACCATAGGCGCGATTGCGGGCTATTCGAGCGGGTTTTACAAAGGCGAGGACAGCGAACTGGGTGCCGCCCCCCTTCTGTCCTATTCAACCGACCGGCTGAGTATCGGGTTTGATGGGGTCACCTACCGTGCCATTCAGACCGACAGGTTCGAGGCCGCGTTGATGCTTGCTCCCAGGTTGTCGCCCGATTTTCCAGACGATACCCCACTCTTTGATGGGCTGGACCGGGACTCAGCGCTCGATGCCGGTTTCAGCCTCACCTATTCGTCCGACAGGTTCTATGTGTCGGGGTCGATGCTCCATGATATCTCGTCAAAACACGAAGGCTATGAGATCGAGACCAGGATCGGCACCACGGTTCAGGCGGGTCGGGTCGCGATTGACGCGGGTATGGGCGCGCGGCTTCGAGACAGCAAGCTGAGCAACTATCTGGTCGGCGTCTCCAAGGATGAGGCGACGGCCGATCGCCCGGCCTATGATGTGGGCCGGACGGTTGAACCCTTTGTGAGCGTGTCGCTTGCCATGCCGCTGACCGAAAGAACCGCGCTTGTGGGCAGTGTCGAGTACTCCATGCTTGATCGGGAGATCGAGAACAGCCCGCTGGTGCGGAAGGATAACACCTATAGCGTCGGTTTTGGCCTGATCTATAAGTTCTGACGCTGGGTTCGGTCAGGCATAAAGGCAGATTGGCGATGGCAGGCCGGGGCTGCGTGGCTCAGGCTTGCCCGCTGCGCCCGATCATCGGTTCGCCTGAGTGACAGCCGCCGGGATGTGGGGATCGGCCCCAAAGGCAGAGGGATGCAAATCCTATCCGATTAACGGCGTCCAACCGACCTGTCACGCAACGCCACGCAGCGCATTCGTCGCGGGATGTCGTGTGGTGGGCGCGGGCTGTGCAAGGGCGGCTTGTTGATATGGCCAGGTCACGAGGATGATCGCACAGCCGCTGATCTTGTGACGGGCGATCGTGGCATGAAGCTTTGACACAGTGCCGTTGAACACGCGCTCGGTCGGCTTGGAGACATCGACAGCAAGGGTAAATGCCGCATTGGCCGGGCACCCGCTGGTCAACAGCGCGGTCTGGATCTCCTTTGATTTTCGGGTTGCCATGTAAAAGGCTGTGCTGGTGCCCGGTGTGCTCATCCGCACACTCTCGGGCAGGGCCATGCCGTCCGCCCCAGTGCCGGTCGCCAGGACCAGCGTGTCGGACCTGCCGCGTTCAGTGAGGCTTATCCCGGCGCTTGCCGCCGCCGCGCAGGCAGCCGTCACGCCGGGCACGATCTCCACCGCTATACCGCAGGACCGGGCCGCGGCGATTTCCTCGCCCGCGCGGCCAAATATACCTGGATCGCCGGATTTCAGCCGAACGACCTGCCTGCCCTTTTCAGCTTCGGCCACGATCAGGGCATTGATCCGTTCCTGCGGCCAGGCCGAAGCGCCGACCACCTTGCCGACAAAGACACGTGCCGCGTCGCGCCGGGCCAGTTCCAGCACCTCGGGATCCACCAGCCGGTCGTAAAAGATCACATCGGCCTCTTGCAGGCGCGCAACGGCACGCAACGTCAGGAGATCTCTGGCGCCGGGTCCCGCCCCGATCAACGCGATGGAGCCGCCGCTGGCGGCTTCCGGAGCATGCCCCGCCGCAATCGCGGCCTTGATCTGCCTCGCGGCTGCGCGCTCCCGTCCAGAGATCCATGCATGGCGCGGTGCGTCAGAAAAGACCCAACGCCAGAACGCGCGCCTTTGGGCGCGGGGCACGCCGGCGGCGACGGTTCCGCGCAGGCGTCCAGCCAGGGCGGCCAGCCCCCCCAGCGTGGGGGGCAAGGCCTCCTCGATCCGGGTCTTGATCTGGCGGGCCAGCACCGGTGCGGTTCCCTCGGTGCCGATCGCCACGACAACGGGATCGCGATCCACCAGTGACGGCGTCGTCAGATCGCAAAGCGCTGGCTGATCAACGACATTGACCGGGCATCCAGCCGCCCGCGCGAGCGCATGCAGGCTGGCATCGACGCCGGGACATCCCGTAGCGATAAAGGCCATCGCGGCACCGCCAAAGAAGTCCGGCGTGATCGGCCCGCCATGCAGATTGGCGCGCCCTTGCGCCACGATATCGGCCAGTTCGGCATCAAGTGATGGCGCCGCCACCGTGATCTGCGCATCGGTCTTGAGGATCAGGCGGGCCTTTTGGGCAGCCTGTTCGCCGCCGCCGGCAATAACCACCCGTCTGCCGGTGGTGCGGATGAACATCGGAAAGCTTTTCATCGGGAGGTCTCCTTCAGGCGGCGCGGGACCGGGTGCGCCCGGACCAGAGATCTTGGGCCAGGGCGCGCGGTTCGGTCACTCCAAGCGTGTCAAGTGCCAGCTCCGCAGTTCGCAGAACGACCTGCTCGGAAAACGGATCTTCGGATGTGCCCTGCCACAGCCGCCTCAGCCGCGCGGGATCCTTCGGTTCATCGCCCGAAGGTCGAGCCCAGGTGAAAGAGGCGGGACTTACTGCTTGCCAGGGGGTACCCGCCCGCAGACCCAAGCAGGTCGCGGGTTTGGCGGGGTTGCGCTCGAACTCTCCCCCTCCGCCCTTGATCACGGTCAGGCTGCTCCAGCGCAACAGGCGGGCCGCATCCGCCTGCAAGCTGCGGTAGGCCGGGTGGAACACGCCTTGCACGCTTGCCGGGGCACCGGCCGGGTTAAGCATCCGGGCCACCGTATTGATGCAGGAGCGCAGCCCAAGCACATCGCGCAGACGCAAGAGAGCCAAGAGCGGCGGTGACAGGATTTCCAGAGGCAGGTAGGTGATTGCGCCTCGGTCGAGATCCTTGGCGGCGGCACCAATACTCTTTGCCACCGGAATGCCCGCGATTGTCAGACCTGCTCGCACAGCAGGGTCCGCACCGTTCCACCCATGCATCAGCACGCGGTGACCGGACAGCGCCACCAGCTTTGCCGACATCAAGAACCACGGCAACCCACGGCTGCGCCCTGCGGCATAGCTGGGCCAGTCGAGATCGACTGGCGGCAGCGGCCCCAGGCTTGCTTGGACGGTTGTCGCAAAGCCCGCGATTTCATCGGCTGTTTCGCCCTTCATCCGCAAGAGCATCAGGATCGCCCCGACCGCCTCGGGATCGGCCCCGCCCGACAGCATGATCCGCATCGCTTCCCGTGCTTCGGTCGAGGTGAGGCCGCGCGATCGGCCCGGCCCGCGCCCAAGGATATGTACATATGGCGAAAGGTTCATTCCGCAGCCTCCCGGGCGGGGACCGTGGCAAGCAATGCGCCCAATTCGGGTTTGCACGCGCCGCAATTGGTGCCCGCGCCAAGCGCCTGACCGATCTCATCGACGCTCATCAGGCCGTCGGTCTCGATGGCGCGCAGAACCGTGTTCACTCCGACAGACAAACAGGCACACAGTGTGGGCCCCGGGTCGGGCCGATCGGCGGGCGGTCTGCCTGTCAGAATGTCGGGTGCCGGGCCGCCGGTCATAACGCAAAGATAGTCGCGCATCACGGCCACCGGCGTGCGGGACACAAAGAGCGCAGCGCTCAGTCGCCCGTGCTGGTGAAACGCCAGTCGAACCGATCCCCTTGCGGTGTCCTTGATCGATTGAATCCCTGCATCCGGAAGGTCAAAGAGGCGGCGCGCCTCGGCCTCCCAATCGGCAACCTTATGCGTATCGGCCAGTTCCAGGCGCCAACCCCTCTGGGTACGCGCCCGAGCCCAATACGCAGCGCGCGGATGCACAGGCCGGGTCGAGACGGCAAAGCCATACCATTCCGCTGCGAACTGTCTGGCCGCAACCATTGCGGCCTTGCTTTCCGGCTGGCCTGACACAGGATCGGTGACATCGGCAACCACCGCGTCGATCCGTCCCGAGGGGGCGGTTTCGCCGGTCCAATGGATCGGCGCAAAGAGCTGTCCGGGCTTTTGCGCGTCGGTGATCCGCGCGCGCAGGATCGCCTTGCCCTGCGGGCTTTCGAGCGCGACCAGATCGGCCCGCCCGACCCCCAGAGCGGCGGCATCCGTGGGATGGAGATCGACATATGGCTCGGCCAGGTGGGCTGACAGGCGCGCGGCAAGGCCGGTGCGGGTCATTGTGTGCCACTGATCGCGAATGCGGCCGGTGTTCAATCGGAACGGATAGCGCGCCGTGACCCGCGCCGCAGGTGGCCGCCAGCGCAAAGGCAGCATCCGCGCTTTACCGTTGGCGTGAAAGAACCCGCCATGCGTGAAAAAGCGTCCGCTGTGGTGCGCGGCACCTACCGGCCAGCGCACGGGATCGAGACCGTCATAGGCCCGGTCATCAAGGTCGCGCAGGCCTGAAATGTCGAAATCGCGTCCCATCTGGGCGGCCCGCCCCGAAAGTGCCGCATACTCGCGGAAGATCTCTGCGGGGTTATCGTAGTCGAACGCTTCCGGCCACCCCATCCGCCGCCCGACATCGGCAAGGATCGCCCAGTCGTGACGCGCCTGACCAGGGGCCGCCAGAACCGCGCGTTGGCGGCTGATCGTGCGATCCGAGTTCGTGACGGTGCCGGTCTTCTCGGCCCAGCCGGTGGCGGGAAGAACCACATCCGCGCACCGTGCGGTATCTGTCTGAGCGGTGATGTCGCTGATAACCGTAAAGTCACATGCGCCGATTGCCTTGCGCACCGCATCTGCATCCGGCATCGACACGACGGGATTGGTGTGGATGATCCAGAGCGCTTTGATCCCCCCCTGTGCCACGGCGCGAAACATCTCGACGGCCTTGAGGCCCGGGGCGTCAGGCAGAGACGGCGCGTTCCAAAACTCCTGCACAGTCGCGCGGTGTTCGGCGCTTTCCAGATCCAGATGGCAGGCCAGCATATTGGCAAGCCCGCCAACCTCGCGCCCTCCCATGGCATTGGGCTGGCCCGTGACGGAAAACGGGCCCGATCCCAAACGCCCGATGCGCCCCATCGCCAGATGGCAATTCAGGATGGCGTTCACCTTGTCCGTGCCGGACGACGACTGGTTCACCCCCTGGCTGAAGACGGTGACCACCTTGTCCGTGCCCACCCAGAGATCGCAGAACTCCGCGATGTCCTGGCGGTCCAGCCCGGTCACCGAAACATCATCGGCAAAGGCCGCCGTCACCGCATCGTCAAATCCTTCGACATGGGCCAGATACGTGCGGTCCAAGGCGCCGCATTCGTGGATCCGGGTCAACAGATGGTTGAATAGGGCCACGTCACTGCCCGGCTCCAGCGCCAGATGCAGATCGGCGGCATCGCAGCTCGCCGTCCGGCGCGGATCAATCACCGCGATCCGGGTGCCACGCGCCTCGCGCGCCGCCAGAACGCGCTGGTAGAGCACCGGATGACACCAGGCGAGGTTCGACCCCACCAGCACCACCAGATCGGCTTCATCGAGGTCTTCGTAGGTGCCGGGCACCGTATCGGTGCCAAAGGCCCGTTTTTGGCCCGCAACGGTCGAGGCCATGCACAGTCTGGAGTTCGTGTCGATATTGGCCGATCCGATAAAGCCCTTCATCAGCTTGTTGGCGACATAGTAGTCTTCGGTCAGCAGCTGGCCCGAGACATAGAACCCGACGCTGTCGGGCCCATGACTGGCAATCGTCGTCCGAAAGGTCTTTGCCACCAGATCGAGAGCGTGATCCCAACTGGCTTTGGCGCCGTTGATCTGCGGCGTCAGCAGGCGCTCTTCAAGGCCCACGGTTTCACCCAGCGCGGCCCCTTTTGAGCATAGGCGCCCCATGTTGGCCGGGTGGTCGGGATCGCCACGCACCGTCAGCCCGCCTTGCCCGTCGGGGCGCAAAAGCACACCGCACCCCACCCCGCAATAGGGGCAGGTTGAACGTGTTTCGGGCATCCCGCTGCCGTCCATCAGGCAGCGCTCCGTTTTCCGATGGCCGCAGCGTTCAGCAGGATACGCCCCCCGTCGAGCCGCACGGGATAAACCGCGATCTGGCCATCCTCGCCCTGCGCCAGGCCGGTGTTGAGGTCAAACACCCAATTGTGGAGCGGGCAGGTAACCTTCTGGCCATGCACGATCCCTTCGGAGAGCGGCCCGCGCTTATGCGGGCAAGTGTTCGATGCGGCAAAGACCTCGGCCTTGCCGGTGCGGAAAAGCGCCACACAGCCGACGGGCGTTTTCACCACCCGCGCGCCGAGAAGCGGAATGTCGTCGATATGTCCGATATCAATCCAGCTCATTCCGCCGCCTCCATTGTCAGATCCGCCAAGGGTGCGTATTTCTTGGCATCCACAGTATGTTCGGCCCAGGGGTCCTTGCGGTAGATCGACTGGCTCAGCTCAAACCGCGCCACCAATGCCTTGCGGTTCTCCAGATCGTCCACGACGGTCTCGTTCACCCAGTCGAGGCCGACTTTGCCCAGCCATTTATAGATCCGGTCCAGATACCTGGCGCCTTCGCGGTAGGCCTGTGTCACGGCGACGACAATCTCGATGGCTTCCTCCTCGGACGGGACCTGCGCCAAAAGCTCGGTCTCTTTGACATCCATTCCAGCGGCCCCGCCGATGCCGATCTGATAGCCGCTGTCGACGCAGACAACCCCGATATCCTTGCAGGTGGCCTCGGCACAGTTGCGCGGACAGCCCGAGACGGCGAGTTTGAGCTTGTGCGGTGTCCACGCCCCCCAGAGGATCTTTTCCAGCTTGATGCCCAGACCCGTGCTGTCTTGAGTGCCAAACCGGCAGTGATCGGTTCCTACACAAGTCTTTACCGTCCGTAATCCCTTGGAATAGGCATGTCCCGAGACCAGCCCCGCCCGGTTCAGATCGGCCCAGATCAAGGGCAGGTCCGGGCCCTTGACCCCCAACAGATCAATCCGCTGCCCGCCGGTCACCTTGACCGTCGGTACATCAAAGCGCTCGGCGGCATCCGCAATCGCGCGCAGCTGGGCTGGGGTCGTAATTCCGCCCCACATGCGCGGCACGACCGAGAACTTACCGTCTTTCTGAATGTTCGCGTGTTTGCGTTCGTTCACGAACCGGCTTTGCGGATCGTCGCGATAGGCCAGCGGCCAGTCCGCCAGAAGATAGTAGTTCACTGCCGGTCGGCAGATATGACAGCCGTTCGGGGTTGACCAGCCCAGCTCTTGCCAAACGGCTGGCTGGGACTGCAACGCGCGGGATTTGATCAGTCGGCGCACATCTTCATGGCTGAGCGTGGTGCAGCCGCACAGGGTCTGGCTGGCCGGGATCGTGAACGCATCGCCCAGCGTGACCTGCAAGAGCTGTTCGACCAGCCCCGTACAGGTCCCGCAGGAGGCGCTGGCTTTCGTCGCTGTTCGCACGGCCACCAGATCGGTCGCCCCGCCCGCGATTGCATCGGTGATGGTGCCTTTGCAAATGCCGTTGCAACCACAGATCTCCGCATCACGCGGCAAGGCTGCAACGGCTGAGAGAGGGTCCGATTGGGTCCCTCCCTGATAGGCGGGTCCGAATATCAGCGTCTCGCGCATCTGTTCGATCGGGGTGGCATCGCGGATCAGACCAAAGAACCAGTTGCCATCGGCGGTGTCGCCATACATCACCGCACCGATCAGCCGGTCGCCTTCGATCACCAGGCGCTTGTAGATGCCGCGTGCGGGGTCGCGGAAGACGATGTCCTCTCTCCCCGTGCCATCGGCGAAATCTCCAGCCGAGAACAGATCGCACCCTGTGACCTTGAGCTTGGTCGAGAGGCTTTTTTGAGTGAACGCCGCTTGCTGCCCCAAAAGCGTCTGTGCCGCGACCTTGGCCTGATCATAGAGCGGCGCCACCAGTCCAAAAAGCGCGCCGTCATGTTCGACGCATTCACCAACCGCAAGCACATCGTTATCGGAGGTGATCATCTGGTCATCCACATGGATGCCTTTCCCCACGGCCAGTCCGGCGGTCTGAGCGAGCGCCGCATTGGGCCGAATGCCAACCGCCATCACCAGCAGGTCGCAGGGCAGCTCGGTCCCGTCATCCAGCCTCAGCGCGCGGACATGGCCATCTGCGCCCAGGACCTGTTGCGAGTTCGCGCCGCACAGGATCGTGATGCCCTTCTCCTCCAGCGATGTGCGCAGAAGAAATCCGGCGGTTTCGTCCAACTGACGCTCCATCAGGTGTCCCATGATATGCACGACCGTCACATCGACACCGCGCGCGGCCATGCCTGCTGCGGCCTCAAGTCCCAGAAGGCCACCACCGATAACCACCACTCGGTTGCCCGGTCCCATGGCCATCATCTTGCGGGTGTCTTCAAGATCGCGATAGGCGATGACACCGTCCAGATCGTGG
Organism: Aestuariivita sp.; assembly: GCF_021404545.1. Classification (GTDB taxonomy): domain Bacteria; phylum Pseudomonadota; class Alphaproteobacteria; order Rhodobacterales; family Rhodobacteraceae; genus Aestuariivita. Next base: position 82,293 of record NZ_JAAWWD010000041.1, on the reverse strand, counting down.
CCCGGCAACGGGATTATGAAAGGGGTCGACCCGGTAGCCAATAGAAGCTTGTCGTAGGCCAAAACCTCGCCCGTCTGGGTGGTGACGGCCTTGGCGGCGGTATCGACGCGCGCAATCGCCTCGCCAAACCGGCAAGCCACGTTGTGGGTCGCGTACCAAGCATCGTCATGGGTCACGATCTCTTCATAGCTTTTGTCGCCTGCCAGCACCGGAGACAGCATGATGCGGTTGTAATTCCCCCGCGGCTCGGCATTGAAGAGCGTGATGTCAAAGGCGTCCGGGTCAGCCTCGATCAGATGGTCCAGTACCCGGCCCGACGCCATTCCCGCGCCTATGACGATTAGTCTTTGCTTTCTCATGATCTTTACTCCGCCGCCATCGGCTTGGGGGCCGGGGATTTCGGTTTGGGCTGGGCGCCATGCTCGTACTCTTCCAGGAAATCCAGCACGTCCTGCCGGTAGGCATAGTAATTCGGGTGCTCCAGCAGCGCCTTGCGGGTGCGGGGGCGCGGCAGGTCAACAGACGTGATTTTACCGATGGTGGCGTGTGGACCATTGGTCATCATGACCACCCGGTCGGCCAGCAGGATCGCCTCGTCCACATCATGGGTGACGCAGATCGCGGTGACCTTGGTGCGCGACCACACGTCCATCAGCACCTCCTGCAACTCCCACCGGGTGAGGCTGTCGAGCATGCCGAACGGTTCATCCAGCAAGAGCAGTTTCGGTGACAAGGCAAAGGCGCGCGCGATGCCGACGCGCTGCTTCATCCCGTTGGACAGATCATCGGCCGATCTGTCCATCGCATCCGCCAGCCCGACACGTTCGAGATAGTATTCGACCACATCCTGCCTTTCGGCCTGGCTGGCCTTGGGATAGACCTTGTCGACGCCAATCGCCACATTCTGTTTGGCTGTCAGCCAGGGGAACAGATTGGGCGACTGGAACACCACGGCGCGCTCGGGGTCCGCGCCCTCGACATGCCGCCCATCAAGCTTGATCGCGCCCTTGGAGATCTCATTGAGACCGGCCGCCATTGTCAAAACGGTGGATTTTCCGCAGCCCGAGTGGCCGATGAGGGAAATGAACTCGCCCCGGTCGATCTTGAGGTCGAAATCCTCGACCACGGTCAACGGCCCCTTGGGCGTGGGATAGACCTTGTGAAGCTGTGAGAAATCCAGGAAGCGGCCCTTGATCATCCCTTTTTGCGCATCCGCAACAGCGATGGGCACCCCATGGATGGGCGTCACATTGGGCAAAAGCCGGGTGCCTTCGACCTTGGCTTCGATCCCGCCCTCCATCAGGTATGTGGTGACCTCGGAGCGCAGCTGCTTGAACGTCTGATCATGGTTCATCGCGGTACGGTCGCGCGGTCGGGGAATGGTCACCTCGAACTGCGCGCCCAGTGTTCCGTCCGGGTTCAGCGCAATGATGCGGTCGGCCAGAACGATCGCCTCATCCACGTCATTCGTGATCAAGACGCAGGTTTTGCGATCCGCCTCCCAGATCCGTTCGATCTCATCGGCCAGATTGGCGCGGGTCAGCGCGTCGAGGGCCGAGAGCGGTTCGTCAAGCAGCAGAACCTCGGGGTTCATTGCCAGGGCGCGTGCGACGTTCACACGCTGGCGCATGCCACCGGAGAGTTCAGCCGGACGGCGGCTTGCCGCGTGGCTGAGACCCACCATCTGAACATAGTGGGCGACCTTCTCGGCCTTCTGTCGCGCGCCCATTTTAGGAAAGATCGCATCCACCGCCAGCCGCACATTGCCGGCCACTGTCAGCCACGGCATCAGGGAGTAGTTCTGAAAGACCACCCCACGTTCCGGGCCGGGTCCGGTGACGGACTGGCCCTTGAAGGTCACGGCCCCTTTCGTCGGTCTATCCAGACCTGCCATCATGTTGATCAGCGTGGTCTTGCCGGTGCCGGAAAAGCCCAGCAGCACCAGAAACTCCCCCTCCCGCACCTCAAGGTTGATGTCACGGAGGACCGGTGTGTCGCCGAACCCTTTGGAGACGTTTTGAAATGCCAGAACGCTCATGCCGCTCACCGGTTATTCGTGAAGGTGAAGAGCGATTGCAGCGCATACATCACCCGGTCCAGCAGGAAGCCGATGATCCCGATGGTGAACACCGCCACCATGATCCTGGCCAGCGACGAGGATGACCCGTTCTGAAATTCATCCCAGACGAACTTGCCCAGGCCGGGGTTTTGCGCCAGCATTTCGGCGGCGATCAGAACCATCCAGCCGACGCCCAGAGACAGGCGCAGCCCGGTAAAAATCAACGGCAGCGCCGACGGTAGGACCAGCTTGGTGATCTTGGTCCATGTCGTCATCTTCAGAACCTTGGAGACGTTGACCAGATCTTTGTCGATGCTTGCCACCCCCAGTGCGGTGTTGATCAGCGTCGGCCAGAGCGAACAGAGCGTCACGGTAATGGCCGATACCAGAAAGGACTTTGCGAACCAGCCGTCATTGGTGACGTAGACCGCCGAGACGACCATGGTGACGATCGGCAGCCAGGCCAGCGGTGAGACCGGTTTAAAGATCTGGATCAGCGGGTTGAGCGCTGCGTTGGCCGTGGGAGAGAGGCCTGCCGCGATGCCAAGCGGAACAGCGATTGCCGTGGCAATCAGAAAGCCGAAGAACACCGTTTGGATCGAGGTCCAGATCTGATTGTAGTAGGACGGTGCCCCGGTATAGGCGACCTGTTTGACCTCATCCGCGCGGCCCGCATCGATCAGGCGCTGATTGCGTGCTGCGACCATCTCGTGGAATTTCGCTTCTTTGGCGGCCTTGTCTTGTGCGTCCTGATGCAGATTCAGCGCCTCGGACCAGACCTGCTGCGGTCCCGGGACCGCACCCAGCGACGTCTGAACCTGCGGCGCCAGCGTGCCCCACATGGCCAGGAACAAACCGATGGCAATCAGCGGCACAGCGGCCAGGCGCCACAGCTCTTTCATTTGCGCCCGAGGGTTATCTCCTGCGGCGGCTTTCAGCAGCGGTGTCAGCCAGGCAAGGCCCAGAACCTGAAACCACTTGTCAGCGGCATTGATCCGGGTAAAGAGCCGCGCGCGCCGTGCGTCGCGGTCTGGGGCCGGGGCGGTGATCGGGTCGATGGCGGTCATGGCTCTCGTATCCGTTTTGCGATGCAGCGATCTGGGCTGCGGAGTGTGTGATTGATTGGTGAGGTTTCAAAGGAGCGCGCGGCCCTTTTGACCGGGATGGCAGAGCCCGCCGTCTGGATTGGGCAGGGGCTCTGCCGGGGCGGGATTACCCGCCCTCGACACCCGCGCCTGTCACAATCTGGCCGGTCTTGAGGCCAATCGGCAGGCTTTCGAGATAGGCGTTGGGCGTGCGGCCGTCATAGCCGATACCGTCGATGATGTCGGCCGCGGGCGTGGGCGCCTTATAGCCATCGCTGTCCCATGGAAACGCCGCCTCATTCGCCAGCCCCTCGTCGACGAGCATGCGGGCGGCTTCGAGATAGATCGCGGGTTTGTAGACCTTGCGCGCCATCTGGTCATACCACGCATCCGTCTTGTCTTCGGCGATCTGACCCCAGCGGCGCATCTGGGTCAGATACCAAACCGCATCGGAATAGAACGGGTATGTGGCATAGTACCGGAAGAACACGTTGAAATCGGGAATATCGCGTTTGTCGCCCTTCTCGAATTCAAAAAAGCCGGTCATGGAGTTTGCGATCACATCGTAATCCGCGCCGACATATTCCGCCCGGCTCAGGATCTCGACCGCTTCGGGGCGGTTGGCGTTGTCGTTCTCATCCAGCCAGATCGCGGCACGGATCAGCGCCTTGGTGACGGCCAGGGTCGTGTTGGGGTACCGTTCGGCGAATTCAGCCGTGATGCCGAACACCTTTTCGGGATTGTTCTTCCATAGCTGATAGTCGGTGATCACCGGCACGCCGATGCCCTTGAACACCGCCTGCTGGTTCCACGGCTCGCCCACGGCATAGCCCGAGATCGTGCCTGCCTCCAGCGTCGCAGGCATCTGGGGTGGCGGTGTCACAGACAGAAACACATCCGCTGAAATCTGACCCGTGACATTGTCGGGCGAATAGAACCCCGGGTGCAAACCGCCTGCTGCCAGCCAATACCGCAACTCGTAGTTATGCGTGGAGACGGGGAACACCTGCCCCATGTTGAACGGCTTGCCGTCGGCACGGAACTGCTCGACCACCGGCACGAGGTGCTCGGCGGAAATCGGATGTTGGGGGCGGCCATCCGCCATTTTGGGGATGCCGGGTTTCATCATCTCCCAGACCTCGTTTGACACGGTGATGCCGTTGCCGTTCAGATCCATGGAAAACGGGGTGATGATATGCGCCTGCGTGCCATAGCCGATGGTCGCGGCCAGCGGCTGTCCGGCCAGCATATGCGCGCCGTCCAATTGGCCGCTGATCACCCCGTCCAGAAGGACTTTCCAGTTTGCTTGCGCTTCGAGCGTGACAAACAGCCCTTCGTCCAGGAAATAGCCGTTTTCATAGGCAACGGCCAAGGGGGCCATGTCTGTCAGCTTGATAAAGCCGAAGGTCAGCTCGTCCTTTTCCAGGTTAAGCGGTTGTGCAAGGGCGGGAGTGGAGAGCGCGAACGCTGCCGTCAATCCAAGAAAAAATGTCTTCATAAACCGGTCCTTTCGGTCCTGCGCCCGAAGGATCGGGCAAACAAAAAAAAGCCGCTGACCAGGTCCGCCGGGAGGAGTGGCGGAAGGTCAAGCGGCTTTGCTCAGAATGCGTCCTGTCAGTGGACGCGTCCCTGACTAAGGGAGGTATTTCGGTGGCCGACGTCATTGCCTGCCATGGACCAACCATGAAGGTGTCTCTGGTGATCGGCCAAGCGGAAACAAACTGGCCTGCGACAATTTTGCTGCGTTGCGGCGTTAACCTTCGGGTCCATGCGTAAGATTTAGGCGCTTTTCATCGTCAGGTTCAAAAACGCGTCCGTCAAAGAACCGGTCACGGCAAAGAATCAGCCGCCCTTTTTCAGACGCCACCGCCGTGTCGGCCTCCAGCGCGCCTTCCAGCTTGGATGATGCACCGGGCAAATCGGCGCCCGTTCCCTCAAGTGCGGCGCGAAACAGATCCGAGCGGAACACCCCCCGCGCGCGCTCTTGCGCGGGGAGTGCGTCCAGGCCGGTGCGCTGGCTGAGCTGCCGCCCGATCCACTCGGCCTGGCTGCGCCAGGGAAAGTTGGCCGCGCCCCGGGAAAACTCCAAAAAGCCGGACACCGTGCGCTCCTCACCGGCTGAATTGATGGCCAGACGCCCCGACAAGGCGCGGTCAATCAGCTCGGGCGCCACATCCAGATAGGCCGGTCGGCTCAGCAGCTCAGCCGTCAAGAGAGCGGATCCCTCCTGGGCCAACCATTTGCCGGCACGCCACACCGCTCGGATCAGGCGGCCCAAGAGAGCGCGTTCGGTTTCCGCCCAATCCTGGCGCACGGCCAGCACCTTTTCCGGGGCAAAGGCCCAGATCGCCGCGCCAGGCAGCAGCAACGCTCCGACGCCGCGATCCACGGTGCGCGATCCCCAGGGCTCACCCACGCAGAACGCGTCAATCTCGCCCGTTTCAATAGCCTCGGTCATCAATGGCGGCGGGACCGTGTGGATTTCCACCCGGTCCGGCGCGGCGCCGCCCAGCGCGTTGAGCCAGTAAAACACCAACTCGGCATGCATCGACGTTGGAAAGGGCACGCCCACCCGAAGCGGTGTGTCGCTGGCCTGCAAGAGGGCAAGCCCCGCCGCGCGGGCATCGTCAAAGGCAAAGTCATGACCGATCTCTTGCAGGCGGGCCTGAAGCGCGCGATTCACGCCAATGACATTGCCGTTCATCGACAGGACGGACACCGCAGTCAGGGCGCTGCCTGCCCCGCCCAACCCCATCGCTGCGGCGACTGGCACAGGCGCAAGCATATGGGCCGCATCCACCTGACCAAAGCTCAGCATATCCCGCAGGCTGGACCACGAGGGCGCGCGCCTGAGATCGAGAGATATCCCTTCTTCGGCGGCAAAGCCGATTTCTTGGGCCACGATCAACGGTGCGGCATCGACCAAGGGCATGAATCCAACCGAAAGCGTTGAGGGCCTCATGACAAAAGCCCCGCCGATGTGACCAGCGCCAGTGCCACGTCTGCGACCCGCTTGCCCTGATCCATCGCCGCCTTTCGCAAGAGGGCATAAGCCTCTTCTTCCTCGACCTGGCGGGCTTTCATGATCATGCCCTTGGCGCGATCAATCACTTTACGCTCTTCGAGGGCACGCTTCGTCTCGGCAAGTTCCGTGCGCATCCGTTGAAACACGCGAAACCGCGCGATGGCCGCATCGAGAACCGGTTTGACGCGCGACGGCTGCATGCCGTCAACGACATAGGCCGACACCCCGGCTTCGATGGCCGCACCCGACAATCCGGCATCCGAGCGATCCACGAACATCGCAACGGGCCGTTCCATTGGGTTCGAGGCGAGGGCCAGCTCCTCCAGCGTATCGCGGGACGGGTTGGCGAGATCGATCAGAACGATGTCGGGTTGCTGCGCCTTGATCTGGCGCGCCAGCCCAGCGGTTTGGCCAATGACATGAATGTCATACTCGCCGGCCTGCCGCAGACTGTCGACAATCTGCAATGCGCGGTCCCTGTCGGCTTCGACGATAACAATGGACATCCGTTCTGACACGGTCAGACAAAAATACCAGCTTTCGCCTGCGCGCAATCGCGGGTCGGCCTGTTTTGGATGCGCAGCGCCCATTCAACGCAATGTGGTCAGTTTTTAGGCAATCTCGGCGATCCAGGCCGGTGAAACGGGGCAGATTGCACGCAGCAGAGCGTGGGATGATCCTGCGGGAGTGCCTTCCGACGGAAAAACCCGAGCGCCGGGGCGGCCAACGCCGCCCAACTGCGCACAAAGCTACTGCCGATAGGGTGGCAGGTCGGGTGCCAGATCGACAAACCCGATTTTGCCGCCCCGCCGTTTTAGTGCCCTGTCGGTCACGAGCCTGCGCGAAATTTTTCTTGAGGCGCGGCCAAGCTCTTTCTTCAGACGATAAAGCGCCGGGCCCCGTGCGTAGGGCTCGGCCCGGTTGCGCCCTGTGGTCCGTTCGCTTGTCTCAACCAGCTTGTGCGGGCCGGGCCATCCGCTGAGATCGGCGAACATGCCCTGGATCGCGATTGCGTTCATCAGCTGCAACGCGCTGTAGCCCGGCTCCGGTTGGGTGATGAAATCGTCCAGATGCGTGCAGTATGTGCGTGAGCGTTGCAACAGCTGTGTTGCGCCTTGTGGCGACACCAGATACCCGGCGGCGCTGGGCACGACTTCGAGCAAGGGGCGCAGCGCCTGGCCATCCAGCACCCGATCCGGCCCGAGACGGATCGGCTTTCCGACGGCATCGAGCTTGACCATATCAAATCCGGCCCCGCATGATGCAAGCGATGCGAGAACCAGACCCGTGGTTCGCGAGAGGTAGACATCGTCTTCAAAGATCGCGGCGGGCGCGTCACTGGCTGCAACCTTCGCCCAGATCGCGCGATGACTTTCCACAACAGCCACTTCGGATGGTTTGAGCGTCCAGTAAGGCCCCCAGCTTTGGGGCTTGTACCCTTCGGCCTTCGGGTTTCGCGCGGCGTCGATGGCCGAAAACCGGATCGGATTGGGAATACCGGCCTGAGCGAGCTGATGGAACATGAACTCGGCCCGTTCCGGGACGCGGTCGAGGTTAATGAAATAGACCTTCATCTACCGCCAAGCCGCTTGCGGATTTTGCGCATCTTGTATTTCGATCGTCCTTTGGCCTTTTCGCTCATGAACTCCTCCCCCGCTTCCTCGGCTTCGAGATCCCGCAGAAGAACAGGCGCATTCCAGGGTTCGTAGGAGACGAGCTTGCGTTGCACAAGATCGGGTCTAACAAAGAGCTGGGAGCTTTCGTTGAGCATGGATGCGGAGAACGAGAACGAGCTATTGGAGATGGCGACGAAATCCCCCAGCGTGAGCGCGGCGAAATCTGTGAAGAATTCATGCTGGAGGTTTGATGTGGGCAAGTCACCCGCAGTCAGGACCTTGAAATCGGAGAATGACGGCAAGACCGAGCTTATGTCATCCGACGCGATATAGACTGAAAGATCCGGGTGTATCTCTCGGATATCGTTCAGCCAGTTGGTATACCAGTCTTCGGGGGCAACAAAGAACACGCCGGTTCCGAAATCGCCACGGCGCAGGTGAATGGTAGCGACAGGCCCGCCTTGGCGTTCAAAAAGCGCTCTAAGGTCCGCACTGCGCTGCGCATATGGCCCTTTGAAGGAAAAATGCTTCTTTATCAGGTGTTTGTGGGGGCAGTAATAGCGCGTGTGGTACTGGAAAAAGCCATTGAAATCAGTTGCGGGGCGGACGTCGGGGTCATTCGCGATATTGGTGTCAGAGAGCTCATACCCGTCTTCCGCCAGAACGTTAGGCATTTCAGGAAGCTGTGCCGCCCCGGGCCGGACATTGAAGATGTCGTCGCCCGCCCAAACGGGATTGACGGCGTCATAGTCATAATCGGCGGCGTAGCTGTGCAAGAACATATACTGAAAAAGGTGATTGGCGAACCGGCCTACGGATCCGATGGATGAACAGGTGATCATCGGGCGCTTTACATAAAGCGCATCGCCCCATTCCTCACTATAGGGTGTGTTGGTCATCACCCGAATGAACTGGCGTTCGTGCAAGAACGCGTCAATGTCATCGATCAACGGACAGCCTTCGTAGAGTTCGGAATAGTTCACTTCGAGCTGGAGGGCCTCGATGCCCTTCAGCGCGGATTGCGCGCCGCGGAGCGCAAGAAGCTCGGCGCCTTGAATGTCCATGGCGATGAAATTGATTGCGGCCATATCCAAACCCTGCTCGGCCAGCAGATCGTCGAGCCGCGCTGTTCGGACGGTGATCTGGCGTTCCACGCCGATCTTGGGATAGAGCGTTGCGTGATCCCTGAGGTCGAGGAGCGAGCTCGACTGGTCCATCGACGTGATGTTGAAGCCTGCCGTGCCTTCGGTATCGGAGGCCGCGGCTTCGATAACGGTGATATCCCGGTCCGAGGCAAAGCGATCACGCAACGCCGATGCCAGATCGGGATTTGCTTCCACGAACACAACCGGGCTGATGCCGCGCTTTCGATAGGTCGTAATCTCATTACCTTGGTGGGCACCGACATGGAGCGCACCCCTGACCTTAATGCCGAATTGGGCAAGGCGGTCGAAATCAAGCTCGATCTCATCGCCCACACCGGTGAACGGTTTGATGAGGCGCGCGTTCACCGCAATGTAGTTTGAATACCCGTAATCTTCGTGCGCGGCGCGGAAGGTCTTGAGCTCAGACAGTTTTGCGCCCTCGACACGCAAGACCCGATAGCCAAAGCGCCGCAGGTAAGACCAGACATTCCTGAGTGATGTACCTGCATCCAGGAAAGTGCCGCCATACTCAAATTGGAGAAAATCGACCTGACCCCGACGCAGCAGCGTGGCCGCTCCGCGCAACACATCGTATTCCGCACCCTCGACATCGACCTTCAGGAACCGGATCCGCTCAGATCTGTCGGCCCAATAGGTATCCAGAGTGATGCCTGGAACAGCGATCTTGTCGAACCCCGATCCAAGCAGCTTTTCCTCGACACTCAGTCGGCGATGCAACGAGCTTAACCGCGCATCGTCGCGGTAGACATGGAATGTCAGCTCTTCATTTCTGTTGGTCACCGCATTCCAGTTCAGCACACAGCGGTCCGCGATCTGATTTTTCAAGACGGCCATTGCTTCGCTGGAGGCTTCGAACGCGTGTATCTCAACCTCTTTGCTTTTGAGAACTTCTTCGGACCATTTGCCATGATGGGCGCCCACGTCGAGGACGATATCTCCATCCCGAATGCATTTCTTGATGATGAACCGTTCTTCGGCGGTGATTGGATCGTCATGATGTGTCTTGCCAAGCAAACGGCGGATCAATTTCATTGCTTGCTCCAAATATCTTATGAACCAAGGCGCAAAAATCGCGTCTTGCCCTATCGACCCGTGGTCACTTGATCGCTGCTAGGTCGCCCTACCTTGATCCAGTTGGCAATCGCTTGCAACCGGTGAGCCCGCTTTGCGGGCCCTGCCGGATTGGCCAGACAGGGCGTCGCCCAGGTAAAGCGACACCTGGGTACATCTGGTGTGGGCCGCTCTGGTCAGGGCCTGATCACCGCGGGATTGTCCTTCGCGCCTTTGGGTATTGCGAGATCCTCAGAGATCCTGAAGCCAGAACCGGGCATAGGCAGGCGGCATCACCGCACGCCGGGCCCGCCCCAAGGGAAACCGGCCGGGATCGGCGCGGATGGCGTCGGGGATGATCTCCGCGCGCTCGCCAACCGCAAGCCGCCCCAGAAGGTGTCCCATATAGCTGGCCATTGCGACACCGTTACCGTGATAGGCGAACCCGGCCAACAGGCCGGGATGTTCCGGCACCTCTCCGGCGAAGGGCAGAAACTTTGGCGACAGGCAGACCATGCCGGACCATTGATGGGTGATCTCGACCTCTGCCCAGGCCGGGAACATCTGGGCGAGGTTCTTACGCACATTGGCCCGCGCCCGCGCCTCGCTACCCGGGGTGGCGGTCAAACCGCCGCGCATGCCAATCAGGAAGCGGTTGTCCGGCATCAGGCGAAAATAGTGGAGCAGGTGACGGGTATCATAGCTCATCTGCTGGCTCGTCCAGCCTTGGGCCTGTATTTCATCCCCCGTTAGCGGTCGGGTGACGACGATTGTGGATTGGGTCGGCATATACCGCGCGGCCATCCAGTCGGGCAGATCTTCGCTGGAGTACCCGTTTGTCGCGATTAGGGCCTTATCGGCGCGCACTGTGCCCTTTGGCGTTACCACATGCCATTCGCCGCTTTGTCGGCTGAGCCCTGTGGCGGGGGATCGGGCCATGATCCGAACGCCCAGATCCCGTGCGACCTGCAAGATCCCGTCGATGTACTTGCGCGGGTTCAGGGCAAAGCCGGTGGGGATGCTGACCGCGCCATGGAATGGTCCGTCCAGGCCCGCCTCCGCCAGATCGGCGGCCCGCAGGATCCGGGCCGGTTTGCCATAGGTCCGTTCGAAGTCCCGGGCCGACGCCTCCAGCTCTCCCATTCGGCTGGGTTTATGGGCAAGCTGGGTTTCGCCATCGGAATGGACATCCGCGTCGATCCCGTATGTGCTCAGCAGATCCGCGACATGGGACACAGCGCTCAGTTCGGCATTGTGATACGCCCGTGCGCTCGCCTCGCCAAACCGCTGGGTCAGCTTGGCTCGCTCCGGCAGGCCGCCGCCCAGACAGCAGAACCCGCCATTGCGCCCCGACGCGCCCCAACCGGGCGTTTCGGCTTCAAGTACGATCACCGCCGCGCCTGACTGCGCCGCGCTGATCGCCGCATTCACCCCGGTGAAACCCGCACCGATAATGCACAGATCTGCGCGGGCATCGCCGTCCATCTCAGGCCAGTCAAAGGCCAGCGCGCTTTCATCCCAAAAGCAATTCGTGCGGGGGCCGGGGCCATAGGCATAGTCCGAATAGATCCGCCTCATGCGGTGCGCGCCGCGGTCTGTTCATCCTGTTGCTGCCGCATCAGATTGCGTTTCGACACCAGCGACGCGGAAATCACCCCCAGCGTCACAATCCCGATCAACAGGGTGGAGAGCGCGTTGATCTCGGGGCTGACACCCAAACGCACGCTCGACCAGATGCGCATCGGCAGCGTGGTTGCCGAAGGCCCTGCGGTAAAGGACGCGATCACCAGATCGTCGAGCGAGAGCGTAAACGCCAAGAGCCAGCCTGAAATCACCGCAGGGGCGATGATCGGCAGGGTCACCAGCCGAAACGCCTCCCACGGGGTGCAGCCGAGATCGAGCGCGGCCTCCTCCAGCGATCTGTCAAAGGAGATCAGGCGGGATGAGACGACGACGCTGACAAAGCACATTGAAAACGTTGTGTGCGCCAGAACGATGGTCAGCACGCCCCGGTCCAGCCCGATCCCGATAAAGAGCAAGAGCAGCGACAGACCGGTGATCACTTCGGGCATCACAAGCGGGGCATAAATCATTCCCGAAAAGAGCGTGCGGCCCGAAAACCGTCCGGAGCGGACCAGAACATAGGCCGCCATCGTGCCAAGCACCGTCGCGATGGTCGAAGAGATCACAGCCACTTTCAGCGTCACCCAGGCAGCATCGAGAAACAGCTCGTTTCCCAAGAGCTCGCCATACCATTTGGTTGAGAACCCGGCCCAGACAGTGACCAGCCGGCTTTCGTTAAAGCTGTAGATTACCAGGATCAGCATCGGCAGATAGAGAAAGGCGAAGCCCAGCGTCAGGGAGGTGGCATTAAACCACGAAAAGCGTCTCATTGCCCCTCCGCCTCGCGCTGTTTCTGCTCGTTGCGCTGAAACAGGATGATCGGGATGATCAGGATCAGCAGCAAGATCACGGCCACGGCGCTGGCAACCGGCCAGTCGCGGTTGTTAAAGAACTCTTCCCACAGCACCTTGCCGATCATCAGCGTCTCGGAGCCGCCCAAAAGCGACGGGATCACGAACTCTCCCAGTGTTGGGATGAAGACCAGAAAACACCCCGCGATGATGCCGGCCTTGGACAGCGGCACCGTGATCAGCCAAAAGGCCGACAGACGCGAGCAGCCCAGATCCTCCCCCGCTTCGAGCAGTGAATCGTCCATCTTTTCCAGCGCCGAATAGATCGGCAGAACCATGAATGGCAGGTAGGTATAGACGATGCCGATATAGACCGCCGTTTGGGTGTTGAGGATGGTAAGCGGGTCCGAGATCACGCCGATGCCCAGCAGGAACTGGTTAAGATAGCCTTCGTTCGCCAGAATGCCGATCCATGAATAGACCCGGATCAGAAAGCTGGTCCAGAACGGCAGAATCACCAGCATCAGAAGTGTGGGCCGCCAGTCCGGTGCTGCCCGGGCCATTCCGTACGCGATGGGAAAGCCGACGAGCAAGGTCAGGACCGTCGAGATCCCAGCGATCTGAAGGCTGCTCAGATAGGCTTTCCAATACAGATCGTCTTCGGTCAGAAAGATGAAGTTCTCAAAATCGAGCTGGCTGAGGAAATCGGTGAACCCGGCCCAACCCTCGCGCCAATCCAGCGTCGGTGTATAGGGCGGGATAGAGATTTCCGGATCGCTGAGCGAGATTTTCAGGACGATCAGGAACGGCACCAGGAACAGTGCCAAGAGCCACAGATAGGGCACCAGGATCAGAAAGCGGCGCGCCACCTAGCGTTCCAGCGCGACACCGGCGGTGTCGGTCCAACTGAGCCACACGGTGTCGTCCCAGGTGAATGTGCGGCGCGCGATGCGGCGGGTATTGGCGCTTTGGGCCTTTATCACATGGCCCGAGGGCAGTTCCACATGATAGGTCGAAATGTTGCCAAGATAGGCGATGTCGAGGATCTTGCCGCAGAGCTTGTTGCGCGCCTCGGGCTCCTGGGAATGAATGGCGATCTTTTCGGGCCGGATTGCCAGATGACAGGTCTGACCCTCGCCAAAGGGTTTGGCCGTTTTACAGTGCAGGACCGGCTGTCCTTCGGCCCAGTGAAGGTCGATGCCGTCGCCGGATGGTTTGGCCTTGCCCTCGATCAGGTTCACATCGCCTATGAAATCGGCCACATAGACCGAGCGGGGATCTTCATAAAGCACATCCGGGGTCGAGACCTGGATCAGCTTGCCCTCATCCATCACCGCGACCCGCGAGGCGACCGTCATCGCCTCTTCCTGATCGTGGGTGACGATGACAAAGGTGGTGCCGGTCTTTTCCTGGATGTCCATCAGCTCGAACTGCGTATCCTGGCGCAGTTTCTTGTCCAGTGCGCCCAGTGGCTCATCCAGTAACAGCAGCTTTGGCGCCTTGGCCAGCGACCGCGCGAGTGCCACGCGTTGCCGTTGCCCGCCCGAAATCTGGTGCGGTTTACGCCGGGCGAAACGCTCAAGCCGCGTGAGGCGCAGCATTTCTTCGACCCGCGCGTGGATATCGAGTTTGGGCATCCCCTCGCGTTTCAGCCCGAAGGCAATGTTGTCATAGACGCTTAGGTGGGGAAACAGCGCGTAGGATTGGAACATCATGTTCACCGCCCGTTTGTTCGGCGGGATCGGCGAAATATCGTCGCCTGCCAGCAGGATGGTTCCGGTGGTCGGCGCCTCAAACCCGGCGAGCATGCGCATCAGCGTGGTCTTGCCACAACCAGAAGGGCCAAGAAGGGCAAAGAATTCTTTTTCAAAGATGTCGATGGACAAATCGTCGATCGCGGTAAAGTCGCCGAACCGTTTGGTGACGTTCTGAAACTGGATCAGCGGTTTCGCGACCGGATCGGTCCACGGCTCGAAAATCCCCTGGTGAGGCATCGGTTTGCCCCGCGCCGCGTCTGCCATGATCTGTCCCTTTAACTAAAAACGCCCGGAGCGTCAGGCTCCGGGCGCTCGCGCTCAGGCTTCTAGGTGCCCGATTTGATTTTGGTCCACAGCCGCGTCACGGTTCGCTGCACCCGCGCCGGATAGGGCGTGGTGGTGAACAGGTTCTCCAGCGTCGCCTCATCGGGATAGATCGCGGTGTCGTTGATCACATCCCCGACCAGGAACTCTTTGGACGCCGCATTGCCATTGGCATAGTAGACATAGTTCGATGCCGCCGCGATGTTCTGCGGATCCATGATGAAGTTCAAAAAGGCATGTGCGCCTTCGGGATTGGGGGCGTCCACTGGAATCGCCATCTGGTCGAACCACATCAGCGCGCCTTCGGTCGGGGCGTTATAGGCGATTTCGACTCCGTTATCGGCCTCGGCCGCGCGGTCGCGCGCTTGCAGGATGTCCCCGGACCAGCCGAAGGCCACGCAGATCTCGCCATTGGCCAGCGCATTGATATATTCCGAGCTGTGGAACTTCTGCACATAGGGCCGCACGCCCATCAGGACCGGTTCGGTCTTGGCGATGACATCAGGGTCATGGCTGTCAGGGTCTTCGCCGATATATTTCAGCGCCGCCGGGATCATCTCGGTCGGGGCATCCAGGAAATGCACACCGCAGGACGCCAGCTTCTCCATATTGGCCGGATCGAAGATCAAGGCCAGCGAGCCGATGGGCGCATCCTCACCCAGAACCTCCTGGACCTTGCCGACATTCACGCCGATGCCCGTTGTTCCCCACATGTAGTTGATCGAGTACTCGTTTCCGGGATCGTATTGATCGGTCCGCGCTTCGACGACCTCCCACATGTTTTCCAGGTTCGGCAGTTGTGCCTTGTCCAGTTTCTGGAAAGCGCCCGCCTGGACCTGGCGTTGCAGGAACGTGCCGGAGGGCACCACCACATCATAGCCCGATCCGCCGGCCAACATCTTGGTCTCCAGGACCTCGTTGGAATCGAACACGTCATAGACCAGCTCGAGCCCGGTCTCCTCCTCGAACTTGGTCAACAACTCCTCATCGATATAGTCGGACCAGTTGTAGACACGAACCTCATCAGCAGATACCGCGGCCGTGGTCATGGCGAAAACGGCAGTCAGCGACAGCAGTTTGGTATTCATGATAAACTCCCCTTTGGTGTGCCCGGGCTTGGGCGCACGGGTTACGCCAATTTGATCAAGTTTTGCCTCTTCGGGCAATGTCTTTTATGATTTCACGCGCGGATAATGCGCGCAAGACGGCAACAGCGATGCGAAAGGGCCCTGAGGTGAATGTGATGAACAAGGAGGCGAACGAAGCCTCCGAAATCCCCTCGAACCTGCCCGCACATGAGGTCGTCTACCGGCGATTGCGTGAACAGATCTTGTTTGGCGAACTCGCTCCGGGCGAAGCGGTGACCATCCAAGGGCTGGTGCAGTCCCTGGAGGCAGGCATGACCCCGGTGCGCGAGGCGATCCGACGCCTGATCTCGGATGGCGCATTGAGGTTTCAGGGCAATCGCCGGGTCAGCGTTCCAACCTTGACCGCCTCCGATCTCGAAGAGATCGCATTTCTGCGAAAAACGATTGAATCGCAATTGGCTACGCTGGCCGCCGTCCAGATTGGACATGCGGCAATCGGTGATCTCTCTGCGATTGATGCGGCTCTGGACGGGGCCATTCGGCAAGGGGATGTGCACGGGTATCTGACCGCCAATTACCGGTTTCACATGCGCCTCTACGATGAGGCGCGCGCGCCCATCCTGCAGAGCGTGGCGGATCGCCTTTGGCTGCGTTTCGGGCCATCTCTGCGGGTTGTCTGCGGTCGGTTCGGCACCGAAAATCTACCAGACCGTCACAAGGAGCTGTTGGCTGCACTAAAAACGGGCGACGCCGCGGCAGCCGCCCGCGCGATGGAGGCGGATGTGGAGCAGGGGACCGGACAAATGGTTCAGGTGCTGGAAGAGACCGCGCGGGGCAATCGATTCGATTGACTCGTCAGAATTTGATCATATTCTGAGGGCCTATCTTAAGTCGGAGGCTCCTGCGATGTCCCAGATCACCAACCACATGCCCACCGCTGAGCTTCAGGCGCTCGATTCGGCGCACCATATGCATCCTTTCACCGCCGGGGCAGAGCTGGCCGCCAAAGGCCCGCGTGTCATCACCCGCGCGGATGGTGTGTGGCTGACCGATAGCGACGGCAACCGGCTCATTGACGCCATGGCGGGGCTGTGGTGCGTCAATATCGGCTACGGCCGGGGCGAGTTGGCCGATGTCGCGGCGCGCCAGATGCGCGAGCTGCCCTATTACAACACGTTCTTTCAGACGACCCATGTGCCCGCGATTGCGCTAGCCCAAAAGCTGGCCGAACTGGCACCGGGCGATCTCAATCACGTCTTTTTTGCAGGCTCCGGATCGGAGGCGAACGATACCAACATCCGCATGGTCCGTACCTATTGGGCGATGAAGGGAAAGCCGGAAAAATCGGTGATCATCAGCCGCAAGAACGCCTATCACGGCTCGTCCGTGGGCAGCGGATCGCTGGGGGGAATGACTGCGATGCACGCACAGGGCGGCATGCCGATCCCGGATATTCACCACATCAATCAGCCCAATTGGTGGGCCGAAGGCGGTGACATGACGCCCGAGGACTTTGGCTTGGCGCGGGCGCGCGAGCTCGAAGAGGCGATCGAGGCACTTGGGGAGGATCGCGTGGCGGCCTTTATCGCCGAGCCGGTACAGGGGGCGGGGGGCGTGATCGTGCCGCCCGAGACCTATTGGCCCGAGATCCAGCGGATCTGCGACAGGTACGAGATCCTGTTGATCGCCGATGAGGTGATCTGTGGCTTTGGGCGGACCGGGAACTGGTTCGGGTCCCAAACGCTGAACATCCGGCCGGACATCATGACCATAGCCAAGGGCCTCAGCTCGGGCTATCAGCCTATCGGGGGCTCGATCGTATCGGATGAGGTGGCGCATGTGATCGGGCAGGGGGAGTTCAACCACGGGTATACCTATTCAGGGCATCCCGTGGCCTGCGCGGTGGCACTCGAAAACCTGCGCATACTGGAGGAAGAGGGTGTGGTGGGCCACGTGCAGAGCATTGCGGCCCCTTATCTCAAGGAGAAATGGGAAGGTCTGCTGGACCATCCGATGGTCGGTGAGGCAAAGATCGTCGGCATGATGGGGTCCATTGCCCTCACACCAGACAAGGAGAGTCGCGCGAAATTCGCCTCCGAACCGGGAACGGTTGGTTATGCCGTGCGGGAGCGGTGCTTTGCCAATAATCTGGTAATGCGCCATGTGGGAGATCGCATGATCATATCACCGCCTTTGGTGATCACACCGGATGAGATCGACACCCTGATCGGGCGTGCGCGGATCGCCCTGGATGAGGCTTATGACCTGGTGAAGGATGAGGGTCTTTGGATGGCCGCCAGTTGAGCATTTTCTGACACAGAAAATGCTCAGATTTTGACGCAAAATCTGGGGCCTGACATCTGTTCAAGGCGCCCAGAAAATGCGTCATTTTCTTTTCATTTTTTGCGTCAAAAAATGGCCCCCGAAGGAGCCATCTGTCTCAGTTGGCCCAGCTTACAGACGTCAGATCGGTGGCTTGAGTTGGCGCGTTCACCCACAGCCCTTGCAGATCGGCCTTGGCCACCCCCAATGCGGCCAGTTGGAATAGATAGCCGTTTACAAAATCGTCTGCGATCATACGTTGCGCATCCGCCATCAGCGACGTCCGCGCCTCAGGATCCGTGGTGGTGTTCAGCGTGGCCATCAGCTCCTGAAACGTCGGATTGTCATATTGAAAGTAATAGTCGGGCCGCGCATAGATCCCGATATCCATCGGTTCGGTATGGCTCACGATGGTCAGCCCGAAATTCTTGCCCCGAAACACGGTTTCGAGCCATTGAGCCCATTCGACATTGATGATCTCGGCGGTGATGCCGACCTCGGCCAGCTGTGCGGCGATGATCTCTCCCCCGCGGCGGGCATAGGATGGCGGCGGCAGATGCAATGTGGTCTCGAACCCGTCCGGGAATCCAGCCTCTGCCAGAAGCACGCGCGCCTTGTCGGGATCATGGGCCGACAGACCGGTCAGATCCACATAGGCCGGATTATGCGGCGCGAAATGTGTGCCGATTGGTGTGCCATAGCCAAACATCGCGCCATCGATGATTGCTTGCCGGTCGATGGCATGGGCCAGGGCCTGCCGAACCCTCAGATCGTCAAAGGGCGGTTGCAGATTGTTGGTCGACAGGATTGTCTCCCCTTCGGTGGAGCCAACAAGCACCTGAAACCTCGGATCGGCATCGAATTGCGGCAGGTTTTCGGGCGCAGGAAAGCCGCTGAAGGCATCGATATCCTCGGCCATCATCGCGGCAAAGGCTGCGGTGGGGTCCGAGATGAACTGGAACGTCGCACGTTCCAGCTGTGCAGGCGCCCCCCAGTAATCGGCGTTTTTCTCCAGCGTGATGCGGTCGCCCTGTACCCATTCCACGAACCGGAACGCGCCAGTGCCGATGGGCGTTTGTTTAATCCCCTCGATGCTTTCGGGAGCCACGATCACCGCGTCACCCCAGGCCATGTTGAAAAGGAAATTTCCGTTGGGTTCGGCCAGCGTCACCTCCACGGTCAGCGGATCCACCACGGTGACGTCCGCGATCCCCTCAAAGAGCGCTTTTTGCGCGTTCACACTGTCCTCGGCCCGGGCGCGGTCCAGGCTGAATTTAACGTCTTCTGCGTCCATTGTGGTTCCGTCGTGGAACGTCACGCCGCCCCGGAGAGTGAAGCTATACACCAATCCATCATCCGAGATTTCCCAGCTTTCTGCGAGACCGGGCACGACCGATCCGTCGCCCATGAAACGGGTGAGGCCTTCGAACACATTGGAATAAAGAACGTTGTCGATGGCGCCTGCCGCGGCGCTTGTCGGATCCAGATGCGGAGGTTCCAGTTGAAGGCCCACGGTGATGTCGGTCTGTTGCGCCTGTGCGGTGCCAAAGCCAGCGGCCAAGGCAAAAGACGCGGCCCAGGCAAGGCGGTTTGTCAGTGCGGTCATGGTCAAAGTCTCCCTGACGGTTCCATGCTGCCACTGAGCGGACAGCTCTGGCACCAGCTTGGCAGATCTGGCGCACCAGACAAGGGTCCAATTTGCGCTGTCCGTCCGCTATGGATCCCAGGCGGTCAGAACGTCGGCCACCGTCACGCGCCCCGCATCCCCATGAGTGGGCGGGTCGGACGGTGTTGCCGAAAAGCGCGGGCAAGGGCCGGGCTGGACGATGCCGTCGGTTTCGACAAAGGTGCCCCTTGCGATGTTGTGCGGGTAGCCGGGCGCCTCCTCCATCGACAGGACGGGAGCGAAACAGGCATCCACGCGTTCCAGAATTAGGGCCCATTCATCGCGGGTTTTTTCCAGAAAGAGGGCGCACAGCGCATCCCGCATCGCGCCTTGCCGTCCCACGCCGTATTGATCGGCAAAGACCGGATCGTCCGCGCGGCCCACGGCCTCCAGCAGGGCTGCGAAAAACTGCGGCTCGATCGCGCCGATCGAGACATGGCCGCCATCCCTTGTCTCATAGCACTGATACCAGGCCGATCCGCCATTCAGCATGTCCGCGCCGCGCGCGCCGCCATGCCCCAGCCCCGCGGCCTTGAGCCCGTATTGCATCACCATCATCAGCGCCGCACCGTCCGACATGCAGGTATCCACGACCTGCCCCTCACCCGTGGCACGCGCATGGGTCAAGGCGGCCAGCACGCCGGTGACCAGCATCATGCCGCCTGCCGCGAGATCTGCCACGATGTTCTGCGGCGGGGGTGGCGGGGACTCTGCCGGGCCAATTGCCCAGAGCGCGCCGGAGATCGCCATATAGTTCAGGTCATGCCCGGCCCGGTCGCTGAGCGGCCCGTCCTGTCCCCAGCCTGTCATCCGGCCAAAGACCAGCGCGGGATTGCGCGCCAGAAGGGTCTCGGGACCTAGGTCCAGTCGCTCCATCACGCCGGGGCGGAACCCTTCGATCACGATCTCGGCGCGGCTGGCCAGTTCGACCGCCTGCGCATGCTGATCGGCTGTCCGCAGATCCAGCGTCACCGACGCGCGGGAGCGATCATAGAGGTTGAATTTCTGGTCGATCCCAAAAAGTGGCCTCTGACCGGGCCGTGCGATCCGCACCACCTCGGCCCCCATATCTGCTAGCATCATGCAAGCGAAGGGCGCCGGTCCCAACCCCGCAAACTCCACCACGCGTACCCCCGTCAGCGGGCCCTTTCGGTTCAGCATCCCCTGTCCTCCCTGAATCGGCGCGACGGTGGCCGGGGCGCGCGGTGGGGTCAAGTGCAGTTTGGCTTGGACCCACACCAAAAAGAGAGGCCCAAAAGGCACCATGACGACCCCTGACGCACCACGCGATCTCTTTATCATCGGCGGCGGCATCAATGGCTGTGGCATCGACCGGGATGGGGCCGGGCGCGGGCTGTCTGTGACACTGGCCGAACAAGGCGATCTGGCGCAGGCGACCTCGTCGGCCTCAACCAAGCTTTTTCATGGCGGTCTGCGCTATCTGGAGTATATCGAGTGAGCTACTCCGCAATAGTTGGACAGGTTCTGGCGTAGAGTGAGCTACTCTTTGGACCTGCTGATCGGGTTGAGTTGCTTCGGTTCGCCGCCAGTAGATCACAACGGGTGGTTTGGCGCCAAGAGCGGAATGGGGACGTTTGTGATTGTAGAAGTCCATCCACTTGGTGACACCGGCTTTGGCCTCTGATCCGGTTTCCCAAGCATGCAGATAAGCGCATTTGTATTTCAGGGACCGCCAAAGCCGTTCAACAAAGATATTGTCCAGCAACCGGCCTTGCCATCCATCCATTGCCCGGTAGGCGATTTTGTTAAGCAAAATCGGCCGAGAGGGGAGATACGCACGTTTGAACGCCGCAGGAAGCCTGTCCAGGCGAAGGATGTAAACTGGCTGCCCTGGACGCCCTTCTGAGGGTCAAGCGACGATCTGAGACCGATTGATCTGTTTCTGGCGCCTCATGATAATGCCAAAGACTTCGCGCGCGATGTAGCGTTTGAGGCTGCGAATAGCTTTGAGTTTCCAGATGCGATGCGTCTGGCGACGTAGGCCTGGGTGCGCGGGTCCACGCAGAACCCGGCCTCCAGCGTGTTCGATATGCGCCAGGCCAAAACCTTGCGGGTGTGCCAGTCCATGATGGCGACCAAATACACGAACCCCTTGCGCATTGGCAGGTAGGTGATGTCGGCCGCCCAAACCTGGTTGGGTCGCGTCACCCGCAAGCCACGCAGCAGGTAGGGGTAGATCTTGTGCCCCTTCGCGGCCTTGCTTGTGTTGGGCTTTTGATAGATCGGCATGAGGCCCATCCGCCGCATCAAACGCCGGATGCGCTTCTCATTGACCAGGTGGTCATTATTGCGCAGATGCCATGTCATCTGACGCACGCCATAGAAAGGCGTCTCCAGAAACTGCTTATCGATCAGGCGCATCAGATCGAGGTTCATCTCGGTCTCGACCTTGGGGTCATAGTAAAACGACGACCGCGAGATCGACAGCAAGGCGCATTGTTTGTCCACGGACAGACCTGGTAGGTTCGGCTCAATCATCTTGCGTCTCACTGGCCGGACCAGGGTTTGAGCTTTCTGGCCAAAAAATCATTGGCGACAGCCAGCTCCCCGATCTTGGCGTGCAGGTCTTTCACCTGCTCTTCGTCAATTTCCGGCGCTTTCCAGCCACCGCGCTCAAATACACCAGACGCGCCTTCAAGCAGCGCCCGCCTCCACTGATGGATCATCGTCGGATGCACGCCGAACCGACTGGCCAACTCGCTAACCGTCTCCTTGCCTTTCAGCGCCTCCAACGCCACTTTGGCTTTGAATTCTGGATGATGTTGCTTCCGTTGCGACATTTCTGATCTCCTTCGTGTTGAAGATCAGCAGACAGAAAATCGCAGCTTACGTCAGTGTCCGAATTTCGGCGGGTAGCTCAGGACACGTTGACAGATTGGAGAACCAAGACCGGTTGAACGTAATCCCCGTGGGGATGGAACCCAACGATCCTGCAGGACCAAGAAAGTTAGCCCCACTACCAAACTCGCTTAGGCTCCTTTGATTTCGTCATAGTCGTCGGCCACCGCGCGCAGCATGTCGCGCATAAGATCGGGATCGGCGGCGTTCACCCGACTCCAGGTTGCAATAAAGGGTGTTTCGGACGGGTTTTCCAGAAACACCTGCCCGGCCCGCATGATGTTTTCGGCAAAAAGCTCGATCGACTGCTCTTCCCGATGCCGGTCTAGCGTCAGCCCGTTCATTGCGGCATCGTTGTAATAGCTCTCCAAGAGATCCAGCGCTGTGCGATAATAGGTGGCCTTGAGTGTCCGAAAGATGTGTGTTGTAAAAACTGTGCCATCCGCCGCCAGCTTGCGAAAAATCGCCTTGCAGATATCCGTGGACATCCGGTTCAGCCCGGTACCTGCATCCTGCGCGCTCAGATCCTGGTGCTTGTGATCATAGGCATCTGCAATCTCTACCTGACAAACGGATTTCGGCGCCAGATTGCGCCAGGCCTCCGACAAAACGCCGATCTCCAGCCCCCAATCCGACGGGATGCGCAGATCAGGCAACATTCCCGTCCGCATGGCAAATTCACCCGATAGAGGATAGCGGAAAGAGCGCAGGTAATCGATGTAATCGCGATCTCCGATCACCTTTTTCAACGCGATCAGGATGGGGCTGATCAACAACCGGGTCACGCGCCCGTTCATACTGCCATTGCCGATCCGAGGGTAGTAGCCCTTGGCCAACTGATACGGGAAATTCGGATTGGCGACGGGATAGACCAGCCGCGTCAGCATCTCCCGGCTATAGGTGGTGATGTCGCAATCATGGATCGCCACCACATCGCTGTCACGACAGGCCATCAGATAGCCTAAACAACTCCACACGTTCTTGCCCTTTCCGGGCTCGGCCGGGTAAAGCCCCATCGCCTCAAGACGCGCGCCAATGGCTTTTTGCCGGGGGCTGTCGTTCCAGATCACCACATGATCCTGCGGCAGGCGGGCGAAATACTGTGTGGCATGGGTGAACTGGTCGCGGTCGGCACGGTCCAGGCCAATGATAATCCGGTGCAGATAGGGCACCTGCGCCAGCTCATCCACGATATGCGCCAGCGCCGGTGCCTCCAGCTCGGAATAAAGCGAGGGCAGGATCAGAGTGATCTTGCGCGACTGGCCAAAGGTTGTCACCGCATGTTCCATCGCCTGTACTGACCCGGCGCGCAGGTTATGCAGTGTCGCGATGTTTCCGTTTTGATGAAAGTCGGCCACATAAAGTCCTTTTCTTAACGAGGCAATCCAAGCCGGGTGAGCAGCGTGCCCAGGCTGTCGTTCCATCCTTCGGGTCCGGGAGCGGCGGCCCTGATCTGCTCGGCGGCACTTGTGCCCAGATCGGACATGGCAGTACCGCGCTCATTGGGCAGGATGATCGCATATTGGGCAGAAGCCAACATCTCGGCGTCATTGGGGGCATCCCCCAAGGCAATGATAACGCGCTTGCCCAGGCTCTCAACAATGCCGCGCATCTGATCGGCCTTGCTTGCGCCGTAACTCAGCGTTAGAAACCGTCCGCCTCGCCGGGCAAAGATACCCTTGTCCTGGAGGAGGCTGAGAAACCCCTGGAGCGTCGGATCGGCCCCCGTCCAGAGCCCCGGCTCGGAGAACTGTCGCTGAGCCGCCAACCTGGCCGCCACAATAGACAGCCCGGTGACCTGAGCGATCCGTTCAGGACCCATATCGCCAAACCCCTCAAAAGGCCGACGCAATGTTCTGGGAAGATCATCCAGCGCGCGCCGCAACCGGGCATACTCTGCGCGCTGTTGAGGCGCGGGCCCACTTGGGCCGACCGCACCGGCACCATTCTCACAGATCATTGGCCACTGGGCCAAGCCCAGCTCCTCTCTCAGCGGGATCATCTCCGCGGCGGTTTTCGAGCTGGCCAAGACCAGCGGCACGTTTAGGCGCCGCAACCGCCCCAGCGTCTGACGCGCGGGGCCATACTCATAGCTTTGGTGATCCAGCAAGGTGCCATCGAGATCGGTAAAGACGATCACATCCTCAGCGCGGGTTTCTTTGGGCATGTTTGCGGTCACATTCCCGGTTGTGGCGGAATTCGCACAGAAACTGAACAGATCGACCGTGAAATTGGCAGGCTTTGTGCAGCGATACGGTCACCGCTGCCCAAAAAATGGGCGCGGCATCAGAACACTGCGTTCAGAAATGTGGCCGCATGGTCAAAGACCTGTGCCGATTTGCGCTCTGCACTCACGAAATGGGCGCCGTTCGCGATCTCCACATACTGCCGATGTTCCCCGCCCAAGCGATCAAAAAGCCTCAGCGCATCGCTGCGGGTCGATGTCGGGTCGGCGGCCCCCCGGATCAACAGCGTCGGACACTTGATTCGGGTCGGATCATAAAGCGCGACGCCGCGAAATGCCTGCCACAGATCTGTCAGCGTCCCATTGGGCGCACGGAAGGCAGGCGTGTCATGGCGGTATGACTGCGGATCATCCGCAAGGCTGGATTGAACCAGCGCCTGAAAGACGGCCTCATCGCGCCATGCCGCACCATCGGGGATCTCTGCGTTCCAGCGGGCGCGCGTGGCCTCTTCACTGACCAGACGCGCGGGTCCCAGGGCCGGGTTGAAACGATCCGGGTGATCTGGGTCGGCCAAAAGGGCGCGCCATCCGGCATTGGCCTCGGCAAAGATCGGGGCATATAGCACCAGCCGCTCGACCTGCGCGGCACCAGGCCCCGCAGTGTAAAGCGCCGTAGTGATCGACCCCCAGGACCCGCCGATCAGCCGCAACCGATCAACCCCGTGCCGGGCGGAGATCCAGTCCACCGCGTCCGCGATATCCTTCACCGCGTCTGCGGCAGCCGCATAGGGCGCGCCGGACCGCTCCATATCCTCGGCATGGGACAGGCCATAGCCGCGGATATCCAGCGCGTATCCGGCAAACCCGTGCCGGGCCACATCCGCCAGCCAGCTCGCCCCTGGATGAGGGATATCGTAGAGGCGGCTGGCATAGGTGGCACCATGCACAAAAAGCACCGGCCGATCGCCATCCCCGCGCGCGCGCAGGTGCAGCTTGAGACCCCTCACATCGCTGGACGCGATCCAATGAGAGGATGCTGTATCATGGTCCCTCCAGGTCATCGGATCAGTCCTGGGATGGTCGTGACCAAGCCTGGTACCGCCCACAGTACAACCATGCCAGTCACAAAGATCGCCACCACGGGCCAGGCGGCGCCAAATACCTGGCCCGTGCTGAGCCTGTCGGATGCCCCTTTGAGCGCAAAGAGCGTGTAGCCGAAAGGTGGCGTCAGCGACCCTACCGTCAGGTTGATCATGAACAGGGTCCAGAACCAGATCGGATCAAAGCCCATGGCGGCGACAATCGGCTGATAGATCGGGATTGCCAGCAGCATGAATGCGATCTGGTCGATGAACATACACAGCACAAACGGGATCAGCATCATCAGCAAGAACGTCATATCCGGCCCCAGACCCAGGTCAGACATCATACTGACCAATCCGCGCGTGGCCCCGGCAAAGGACAGCAGTTGCGAAAACAGCTTGGCCGAGCAGATGATGATCAGGATCACACCTGCGGTGATAACGGCCGAACCAATTGCCTCGCGCAGGAGGGCCAAGCTGAGCCGCCCGCTGATCGCGGCGACGATCAATGCGCCGACGACACCCGTGGCGGCGCTTTCCGAAGGGGTCGCAATCCCCAACAGGATCAGGCCCATCACCGCAAAGATCACCAACAGAAACGGCGTCATCTTCAGCACCGCGCGCAGGGCCGACCCTGTCTCGGCTTGCGGTGGCGCGGGCGGCGGTACATCGCGCAAAAACACATAGCCCAGGGTCAGCGCGGCAAAGAGGAGCCCCGGCAGGATACCCGCCACCAACAGCCCCGCAATCGACACATCGGCGAGCGAGCCCACGATGATCGCCAAAAGGCTGGGCGGGATAATCGGGGCAAGCGATGCGCCCGCCAGGATCGTGCCCGCCGACAGGCGTGGGTCATAGCCGCGATCCTGCATCTGGGGTAGTACCGACCGGCCCAGCATCGCCGCCACCGCCACTGCCGATCCCGACAGCGCACCAAACACCGTGGAAAGCGCGATGGTCACCACATAGAGGCGCCCGCGCAGCCCGCCCACCAACCGGTCGACCGAGTTAAAGAGCACCTCGACCGTGCCCGACCGAAAGAGGATCTCGCCCATCAGCACAAACAGCGCCACAGTCATCAACGTGGGCGAGGTCGCCGTCTCGAACATCGAATTGGTAAAAAGACCAAAGCCGCGCGGCCCGATCAGCAGCATCACACCCACCAGGTTGAGCGCGAGGAAGCCGACAAAAATCTTGGTGCCCGAAAAGAGCAGCGTCAGCAACAGGCCGATCGCGATGATCAGGAATACCGCCCAGCTCATCCCCGGCCCTCCCGAATCCAGCGCGCAAAATGCAGCGCGGCACTGACCAGCCCCAACGCGATCAACGCCGTCAGCCACCAACGCGGAATGGGATGGGCGGCATTGGTCATCAAGCCCCGCTCGAACTGCTTGAAAGCCTCCCGCGCGACGATGCAGCTTGCCGCTCCGCAGGTCAGGGTCGCAAGGCCCATGTTCATCCGGCCGAGCCAGACCGCCG
Source organism: Aestuariivita sp. (assembly GCF_021404545.1). Lineage (GTDB taxonomy): Bacteria > Pseudomonadota > Alphaproteobacteria > Rhodobacterales > Rhodobacteraceae > Aestuariivita. Next base: position 55,116 of record NZ_JAAWWD010000041.1, on the reverse strand, counting down.
CGGGTTTGGGCAACGCATCCGGCAGGATGTCGATCGCGACATGGGCGGTGCGGCGGGTGATCTCGGGCAGGCCGCAAAAGATGGTAATCGCCAGCATGTATTGCACGACCTCTCCGGACCATGTGGTCGGCGCGCTGAATGCATAACGCAGCACGACCTCCATCACGTAAAGTGCGACCGCCAAAGCCAATGCGACCCCCGCCAACCCAAAGAGCCAGCGGGAGCTTGCATCATGCAATCCGGAAAGTGTCATAGGCACCTAGTCGCTGAGCCCGGCCTTGCGCGCAAGATCGCGCAGTACTGCGGCGGATTCGGGTGCGTTCTTCTCCGCGATGGACCAGACACCATTCGACCAGAGGCTCTCGAACTGTGCGCCTTCGGCCTCGGAAAAGCTGGTCATCTTCATCCCAAGATCGAGCAGTTCCTGCTTTTCGGTGACGGCGAGCGCGTCGAACCGTTCAATTGCCCCCATTTCCAGCCGAACCGCGGCCCGCTCAATGGCCGCCTGGGTATCGGCATCCAGACCGTTCCAACTGTCGAGATTGGCAAAGATCATAACCCCGACCTGCCCGAAAACCGGATCGGCCATATAGCCCGCGACCTCATACCATTTGAAATCCCGCGCCCCTGTCAGACCCCAGGCGGCCCCGTCCACAACACCTGTTTGCAGAGCGGAATAGACATCCCCACCACCCAGAACGACACCGCTGCCGCCCAACGCCTCGATCATCGGATGATATGAGACGGTCCCGCGGATCTTGAGCCCGTCCAGACCCGGTTCCCCGGCGATCGGCTCTTTCAGGAAATAGCGAAACCCCTTGGTGCCCGTGGCCGGAGCCGCGATCAGCTTCATGCCGTGATTGTCCTGATAGAACTGGTCGATAAAGTCGATGATGCCGCCTTCACGCCGCTTGGTCGGGTCAGAGCCGATGGCGTCTATCGCCAGCCCCACGGGCGTGGTGCCAGCATGATAGGCCGGGTGAGTAAAGAGCAGATCAAAGACCCCCGCCTGCACCGGCTCGAACTGTTCCAGCGGCGGCACCGCATCCGGGCCGGTAAATTCGACGGTGACGGCGCCGCCTGTCTCCTCTCGGACCAGATCCATGAACGGTTTTGCCATTTCGCGGGTAAAGATGAACCCTTCTGGAAAGCCGCCCAACATACGCATCTCCTGCGCCTGCGCCCATGTGGCGCTCAGCGCCAGAACCACGCCGCTGAGCGCGCCGATTACCTTGGTCATGTGCTCTCCTCCCTAGACGAGCGATGGAATCTCTCACCTCATATAGTTCCATATGGAACAGTTTGTAAAGTTCCATATGGAACCAAGCTGCTGTAGGAAGGGTTATGACCCAAGACCAACACCCCAAAATCGCACGGACACAGGCCATGGTGGATCGGTTCGGGCCGCTGTCGCTGACCATGCTCAACGACACGGGGCTTTCGCCTGTCTGGCGCCTGAACTTCCTGGCCAACTTCTTTACCGCGACAGTTTATCGGGAACTGTCAGAGCGGTTTGACCTGTCCCGGCCCGAATTCGTGATCCTGTATTGTTTACGCCAACAGCCGGGTTTGCTGGCACGGGATGTCGCGCAGGTGACGGGACAGCCAAAGAACTCCATCAGCCGGGCCATTTCGGATCTGGTGCGCAAAGGGGTGATCACCCGCGACACCGATCCACGCGACAAACGGATCAAACGCCTGTCTCTGACAGATGCGGGGTCAGATCTTCTTGCCCGCGCGTTACCGATCTTGCTCGACCGGCAGGCGACGATGCATGCGGCCCTCAGTGAGGCAGAGCAGGCGGAGTTCTTGCGCCTTCTCGACAAGATGATCCATGCCATGCCGAATTGGGTCCCTACAGACTAAAGCGCTCCTCTCAGCGGGCTTGCCCCACCGGTGCGACGAGCCGCGCCGCCTGCCGATTGGCAATCTGGATCGGCGCCGACCCAACCCGGCCCGAAGCACCGGTGACCGCCTTTGAGTACCAGCCGCTTCTGGGGTTGGCATCCGTGTGGTTGATGCCGCAGGCCGAGACCCTGATCGGCACGTCGCCGGGCGCCGGTTTGGGAACGGGCCAATCGGCCTAGAGTTCCAATGTGTCAAGATCGCAATGGCCTATAACGACAACCGCGCGAATGGTTTCAGGGATCATCGTGCAGCGCCCTCCATCACATCGCTCCGCAGCAGCAGGGGGATCAGGCGGATCCGCCGACTCTGCCAGACCACGCGTCTTTCGGAGCTTTTTGGCGATTGGCACAGGCGCTGACCTTCCGGGTCTCTCTTTCGTCCACAGGCGCGCCATGTGCATCAAAGCACCCGCGCGGTCATCCGGCGAGCCATGTCCAGCATCCGCGCCGAAAACCCCCATTCATTGTCGTACCAGCCAAAGATACGCAGCTGGCCGTTCCCGATCCGTTGGGTTTCCGGCAGCGCGAGGATCACTGACTCGGACCGGGCGCGCAGATCGGACGACACGTTGGGCCAGCCGGTCCAGCCCAACACCGGCGATGCCTCGGCCAACGCCTTAAGCGGTTCGGCCAGATCGCCCGTCGGCAAATCGCGCGCCTGCACAACAACATCCACAGCAGACACGCTGGCCACCGGCACCCGCACCGCGGCGCCACTGATGCGCCCGGCCAGATGCGGCAGGACCGTGTCGATCAGCTTGGTCGCACTGGTCGTCGTGGGCACCATCGACAACGCGCCCGCGCGGCTCCGGGCCAGGTCGTCGCGCGGGGCGTCGATCATCGGCTGGCTGCCGGTATAGCAGTGAATGGTGGTCATATGCGCCGTCTCCACCCCCCAGGCCGTGTCCAGAGCCTTGATCAGAGGTGCAAGCGCGTTTGTCGTACAGGAGGCGTTGGAGACGATGCGCGCATCGCCCAGCGCGTCATCATTGGCCCCCATCACCACCGTCACATCGGCTGCGGGCGACGGGCCAGATATCAACACCTGCCGTGCGCCCCGGGCCACGCCACGCTCGACCCAGTCGCGGGTCGTGGCTTTGCCTGTGCATTCCAACAGCAGATCCACCCCCGACAGATCCACCTCCAGAGCCGGAGAACGACTATAGGCGATTTCCGTTCCGTTCACGATCAGCGTGTCATCGGCCGTCGAGATATCGCCCGGAAATGGTCCAAAGACGCTGTCAAAACGCAGGAGATACGCAATGGTCTCCAGCGGCGCGAGATCGTTAAGATGCGTGACACAGAGCTGACTCTGCGGCCCTTGCAAGGCGATCTGGCGCAGAATAGTGCGTCCAATCCGGCCAAGACCGTTGATCGCAAGAGTGATGTTCTGGGACATGGCGCGCCTTTCGATAGACCGGGCGGGGTGGGAGAAATCCCCGCCCGGCAAGGCTTAGGCAATGGGCGCGCCAAGTGCCAGAGCCAGTCTTGTGTCGCTTAGAAGTCCACCTTCAGTGCCACACCACTGTCCTGTGCCAGATCGACCGCAACACGTGCGACCGCCAGATCCTGAAGCCCGACACCGGTTCCGTCGAATAGCGTGATGTCCTCTTCGCTTGTGCGTCCCGCGTGGTCGCCATTGATGACCGCGCCGATCTCGACAATCTGGTCGGCGCTGAGCGTTCCGTTGGCGATGGCGTGCTGCGCCTCGCCGATGGACACAGACTGCGCGATCTCATCGGTGAAGACAGTGGCGCGGGTCAGCAGGGCGGCTTCGACCTCCTGCTTGCCCTTGGTGTCGGTGCCCATGCAGGCGACATGCGTACCGGGGCGGACCTGAGCGTCCATCAGGATCGGGTCAAAGGACGAGGTGATCGAGATTATGACATCGGCTTGCGCGCCCAAATCGTCAAGCGAGACAGCCTCGAATGGCAGGCCAAGTTCGGTCGCTGTCTGCTCAAGACGCGACAGCATCTCAGGGTGATAGTTCCATCCTAAGACCTTGTCGAAATCGCGCTGCGCCACGGCGGCGCGCATCTGAAACGCCGATTGGTGACCCGCCCCGATCATGCCCAAAACGCGAGCCTGCTTGCGCGCGAGGTGTTTGATTGACACGGCCGAGGCCGCTGCCGTCCGCAACGCCGTCAGGAGGTTGCCGCCCACAAGCGCCTTGACCCGGCCTGTATCAGCGTCGAACAGAATGACGGTCGACTGGTGATTGGTCAGGCCTTTGGCCTCGTTGCCGGGCCAATAGCCACCGGACTTCAGGCCCAGCGCCAGGCTGTCGCGGTCAAAACCGGACTTGAAGCCGTAGAGCGCATCCGCATGACCGATGGATTCGCGTATGACCGGGAAGTTATAAGCCGATTTGCGCGCCATCGCGGCAAAGGTGGCCTCGACAGCGTCAAAGGCGATCTGCGGGGTGATAAGCCCTGCGATCTCGGCTTCGGGCACGATGGTGACGGCGGTGTCTGCCTTTGGCGTATCCAGTCCCATATCAGTAAGCTCGCCCGCGTGCGGAGACGGGCCAGACCGTTTCCACCTTGCCGTCGCGCACACCGACATACCAATCATGCACGTTGCAGGTCGGATCGCAGTGACCCGGCACCAGTTTCAGCTTGTCGTTCACGTTGAGCACGCCATCCGGATCGGCGACCACGCCATGCTCATCCGAGCATTTGACGTATTCCACATCCGTCCGGCCAAACACCACGGGCAAGCCGCTATCGACGGACTGGGCTTTCAGCCCGGCATCCACGATGGCCTTGTCGGCCTTGGCATGGCTCATGACGCTGGCCAGCAGGAACAGCGCATTCTCCCATTCGCCCTGGTCGATGCGGTTGCCATCCTTGTCGAGGATACGACCATAGTCAGCATCCATGAACGCATAAGAGCCACATTGAAGCTCGTTATACACGCCCGAGGTCGATTCAAAGTAATACGAACCCGTGCCGCCCCCGCCAACGATGTCGCATTCGATGCCGTTTGCCTTCAAGGTGTCCACCGCGTCCTTTACCATCGCCACCGCGATGTCGATCTTGGCCTTGCGGTCGTCATAGCTGTCCATGTGCTGCATCGCGCCCTGATACGCTTGGATGCCCGCGAATTTCAGGCCCTCCGCGGTGTCGATGGCCTTGGCGATCTCGACCACTTGGGGTGTCGTGGTCACACCGCAGCGGCCCGCGCCACAGTCGATTTCCACAAGGCATTCGATTTCGGTGCCGTGCTTTTGCGCCGCCGCCGACAGGTCGGCCACATTGGCCAGATCGTCAACGCAACAGATCGTCCGCGCGCCGAGCTTGGGCATGCGGGCCAGACGGTCGATTTTGGCCGGGTCGCGGACCTGGTTGGAGACCAGAACGTCCTTGATACCGCCGCGGGCGAACACCTCGGCTTCGGAAACCTTCTGGCAGCAGACGCCACAGGCGCCGCCCAGTTCGATCTGGAGCTGCGCCACGTCGACGGATTTGTGCATCTTGCCATGCACGCGGTGGCGCATGCCGTGGGCCTTGGCATAGTCGCCCATCTTCTTGATATTGCGCTCAAGCGCGTCCAGATCGAGCACCAGCGCGGGCGTCTGGATGTCGGCCTCGTCCATGCCGGGCAGTGCCGGGATGTCATAGCCCACTTCATATGCGTCAAGGTTGGTTATGTCTTTCATCTTCTCTCTCTCCCATGTTTTTCGGGGGGTGGCGGGACAAGTCCCGCCCTACGAATGTTGCGCTAGGGCGGGATTCATTCCGCCATCCATGGCAGCTTTGCCAGATCGACATTGCCACCGGTGATGATCACGCCGACGCGCTTGCCTTGGAACCGTTCCTTGTTCTTGAGGATCGTCGCCAACGGCACGGCGCAGCTGGGTTCCATCACGATTTTCATGCGCTGCCAGGTCAGTTTCATCGCGTCGATGATCTCCTGCTCCGAAGCGGTCAGGATGTCGGTGACGTGGTTGGACACGAAATGCCAGGTCAGCTCCTTGAGCGGAACCTTGAGCCCGTCCGCGATAGTCTGCGGCGCATCGTCGGCGATGATACGTCCCGCCTTGAAGCTGCGATAGGCATCGTCGGCCTGTTCGGGTTCGGATGCGATGATCTCCACCTCGGGTGCCAGGGTCGACAGGGTCAGACATGTGCCGGAAATCATGCCACCGCCGCCGATAGGCGCCACCATCATGTCCACCCCGCCGGTCTGCTCCATGAATTCCCGCGAACAGGTGCCCTGCCCCGCGATCACTCGCGGGTCGTTGTAAGGGTGCACAAACTCGGCCCCGGTCTTCTCCTGAACTTCGGCAAAGACGGCCTCGCGCGAAGTGGTGGAGGGCTCGCATTCGGTGATGATCCCGCCGTAACCGCGCACGGCGGCTTTCTTGGCCTCGGGTGCGGTACGCGGCATGACCACGTGACACGGGATACCCCGGCGCCCTGCCGCATAGCTGAGCGACAACGCATGATTGCCCGACGAATGGGTGGCCACACCCTTGGCGGCGATATCGTCCGACAGGCCAAATACGGCGTTCGACGCGCCGCGCACCTTGAAGGCACCGGCCTTTTGAAAGTTCTCGCACTTAAAGAACAGATCGGCCCCCGTCAGTTCGTTGAAATAGGACGAGGTCAGCACCGGCGTGCGATGGATATAGGGCTCGATCCGCGCATGCGCATCCAGCATATCCTGAAAGGTGGGAATGGTGAGGGTCATGTCTTTCATTGTGCTGCCATTTTGTCTGCGGTGGAACCATAGCGATAGACGTTCTGGGCCGCGGCCACGCCAGCGCCCAACTGGATCGGCAGACCCAGATCGGCCATGACCATCTCGGCCGTGGCAATGCCCGACAGCGCCATGGCGTCGGTCATCGAGCCCAGATGCCCGATCCGGAACACCTGGCCCGCAACGTCACCCAACCCGGTGCCGAACGCCATGCCATAGCTTTCGGCCGCGTGGGACACGATATCGCTGGCATTGAACCCTTTGGGCGTGCGGATCGCTGTTACGGTGTTGGAGTATAGATCGGGTGACGTTGCACAGGGCCGCATCTCCCAAGCAAAACTCGCGGCACGGACACCAGCGGCAATACGGGCATGGCGGGCAAAGACCGCGTCCAGCCCTTCTGCAAGCAACATCTCGGTGGCCAGTTTCAGCCCGTTCATCAGACCCACTGCCGGGGTATAGGGATAGGCGTTGGCCTCATACCCCTTGCGCATGTCGTCAATCGACCAGAAGGTGCGCGGCAGCGTGTTGGACTTGGATGCGGTAACCGCCTTGTCCGAAAATCCGACTATGGCCAGACCCGCAGGCAGCATGAACCCTTTCTGCGACCCGGTCACAGCCACATCCACGCCCCAGTCGTCAAAGCGGAAATCCATCGACCCGATAGAGCTGACCCCATCGACGAACAGAAGCGCATCATGACCTGCCGCATCCATCGCGCGGCGCAAGGCGGCGATATCGGACACCACGCCCGTGGCGGTTTCATTGTGCGTCGCCAGAACAGCCTTGATCTTGCCCTGGGTATCCGCGCGCAGGATCTCTTCAAACCGCGCGGCTGGCAGGCCATCGCCCCACGCCACATCGACCACCGTCACGTCGAGGCCGAACCGCTGACACATATCGATCCACTTGTGGCTGAACATGCCGTTGCGGGCGGCCAGCACACCATCGCCGGGATTCAGCGTGTTGGTCAGCGCCGTCTCCCAGCCGCCCGTGCCCGAGGCGGGGAAGATAAATGTCTCGCCTGCGGTCTGTTTCATCACGGCGCGTACCCCATCCAGCGCGGGATGCAGGATCGACGCGAACAGCGGCGAGCGGTGGTCGATCGTCGGCATATCGCAGGCTTTGCGGATCGCCTCGGGGATATTCGTCGGGCCGGGGATGAAAACCGGATTCTGAAAGCTCATAGCGTGTCCTCCCTCGCGTTGGGTTGGCCCTTTTTATGGACGGGTTCGCCAGCGCGCTCAATTTTTTTGAAAAAGTTTTTCATAAGAGGATTGCGCAGAAAAAGCACGTATTTACAGAGCGTTATATTTTTCATACGTTGAAAGCGTTTTTCATGAAAGGAGTCCAGATGGTCGATTCTCCACAGAAATCCACAGAATCGCGCCGCGCCCGTGGCCGCCCGCGCGACTGGCATGACAAGACCGGGCAGAACACGATCAAATCTCTGGACCGGGCGCTGGAAATGCTCGACCGGTTGTCGGAAATCGGTGGCGCCACCCTGTCGGAACTGGCCGAGGCCACTGAACAGTCCCCCGCCACGGTCTACCGCGTGTTGATCACGATGGAGGGGCGCGGCATGGTCGAGTTCAACCCCGCCACCCAGGTCTGGAACGTAGGCGCACGCGCCTTCCTGATCGGCTCGTGGTTTTTGCGCCGAACCAATCTGGTGGAACGTGCACGCCCCATCTTGCGACAGCTGATGGAAGCGACCGGTGAGACCGCCAATCTGGGCATGGAACGCGGCGGGCAGGTTCTGTTTCTCAGCCAGGTCGAGACCCATGCCTCGATCCGCGCTTTTTTTCCGCCCGGAACGCTGTCGCCCATGCATTCATCGGGCATCGGCAAAGCGCTGTTGGCACAGGTTGGTGCGGAGCGCGTGCGCGATATCGTGCGGGACCACGGGCTGGACCGGTTCACAGCCCACACGTTGACCGATCTGCCCAGCCTTGAACGCGATCTGGCAGCGACCCGCACCCGGGGCTATTCCATCGACGCCGAAGAGCGCAACGAAGGCATGAAATGCGTGGCCTCTCCGGTCTTCGACATCCATGGAGAAGCGGTTGCCGGCCTGTCTGTCTCGGGCCCGGCCTCGCGCATACCAGATGATCAGATCGCGCGGCTCGGCGGCGAGGTGGCGCGCGCCGCGACCGAGCTGTCGCGCGCGATCGGCGCAGATCGTTAACATATTAAGGCTTGCAAACCGGTCGGTTTCCCGGCCCAATCGACAGCATGGGGAGAACCGGCATGGCCAAGGCGAAAAACATCCTGTTCATCATGTTCGACCAACTGCGGTGGGATTATCTGAGCTGTTATGGGCATCCGTATCTGGACACGCCGAATATCGACTGTTTGGCCTCCTTGGGCGTGCGGTTTGACCGGGCCTATATCCAGTCGCCGATCTGCGGGTCCTCGCGCATGTCGACCTATACCGGGCGCTATGTGCATTCGCATGGCGCCTCCTGGAACGGCATTCCGCTGAAAGTGGGCGAGATGACGATGGGCGATCATCTGCGCAGCGCAGGCATGGGCGCATGGCTCGTGGGTAAGACCCATATGCGCGCGGATGCCGAAGGCATGGCGCGGCTGGGGCTGGAGCCCGACAGCCTGATCGGTGCCCGCGTTGCGGAATGCGGCTTTGACGTCTACGAGCGCGACGACGGCATGCTGCCCGAAGGTCCGGACGGTCCTTATGATCCGGACGGCGCCAAGGCCTATAATGCCTATCTGCAAGACAAGGGCTATGACAGTGACAACCCGTGGCACGACTTTGCCAATTCAGGCCTCGATGACGAGGGCAATGTGCTTTCGGGCTGGTTCCTGAGAAACGCGCCCAGGGCCGCGAATGTCGAAGAGGCGGACAGCGAAACCCCCTATCTCACCCGTCGGGGCATGGCGTTCATCGAACAGGCCGATGGTCCCTGGTGCTGTCACCTGAGCTACATCAAGCCGCATTGGCCTTACATCGTGCCCGAACCCTATTGCGACATGTATGGCCCCAATCAGGTTTTGCCGCCGGTCCGCTCGCAGGCAGAGTTCGACACCGCGCATCCGGTGCTCAAGGCGTTCATGACCACCAAGATCGGCGAAACCTTCAGCCAGCAGCATGTGCGCGAAGCAGTGATCCCCGCCTATATGGGACTGATCAAGCAATGCGACGACCAGATGGGTGTTCTGTTTGACTGGCTGGAGGACACCAGTCGGATGGACGAGACGATGATCGTGCTGACCTCGGATCACGGGGATTTCCTGGGCGATCACTGGATGGGGGAAAAGACGTTCTTTCACGACACCTCGACCAGGGTGCCGCTGATCGTCTACGATCCCTCACCCGAGGCAGACGCGACCAGGGGCACGGTCTGCGATGCGCTGGTGGAGTCAATTGATCTGGCACCAACCTTTGTGGAGGTGGCAGGCGGCGCAACGGCCGGGCATATCCTGGAAGGGGAATCGCTGCTGCCGATCCTGCATGGCGCGCGGGCCGAGACGTTGAGGGAGTATGTGATCTGCGAATATGACTACTCCGGGTCTCCGCTCGCGGCACGGCTGAACCTCAATGTACGGGATGCCGTGATGTTCATGATCGCCAATAAGCGCTGGAAGCTGATCCATTGCGAAGGGGGATACCGCCCGATCCTGTTCGATCTGCAAAACGACCCCGATGAACTGACCGATCTGGGCGACAGCCCGGATCACGCCGAGGTGCTGGCCCAGATGTATGACAAGCTTTTCGAATGGGCGCGGCGCCCGTCCCAGCGCACGACCCGGTCCGAGGCGCAGCTCTTGGAGATGCGCGGCGACGCGGGGCGACGCGGCGTGGTGATCGGGATCTATGACGAGAATGACACGCCGCTGGAGCTGACCACCAAGTACCGCAGCCGCAAGGCCCCGCACTGGCGCGACCGGCATGGCAATCCGGTGCGGGTGGAGGATGAGAACTGACGCCGTAGGGCGGGACTTGTCCCGCCGGCCAGGGGGGGCGGGACAAGTCCCGCCCTACGCCGCATCCGTATGATGGCAGGCAACCCGCGTGATACCGACATAGCGCAGCTCGGGCCGCCTCTCTCTGCAGATATCCGTTGCCAGTGGGCAGCGTGGATGAAACGCACATCCGCTGGGCGGGTTGATGGGATCGGGGATCTCGCCCGTGGGCGGCTCCACCTCGCGGCCGATCTCATCCATGCGCGGGGCCGCGTCCAAGAGCATCTGGGTATAGGGGTGCCGTGGAGTGGTGAACAGATCCTCCGGCGCGGCCTCCTCGACCAGGCGGCCAAGATAAAGCACTCCAATAGTGTCGGCCATATGCCGCACCACCGTCAGATCGTGGCTGATAAAGAGATAGGTCAGACCCAGATCGTCCTTGAGATCCGACATCAGGTTCAGCACCTGTGCCTGCACCGACACATCCAGGGCCGAGGTCGGCTCGTCACAGACGATCAGCTTGGGGTTGGAGGCCAGCGCGCGGGCCACAGCGATCCGCTGACGCTGTCCGCCTGAAAACTCATGCGGGAATTTCTGCGCGTCCTCGGCCGCCAGCCCCACCTGTTCCAGCAATTTGGACGCCAGCCCCGTGGTGTCGCCGCCGCGGGCGGCCACCGGTTCCACGATGATATCGCCTACGCGCCAGCGCGGGTTGAGCGAGGCATAGGGATCCTGAAAGATCATCTGAATATCCGACCGGATGTCGTCGATGGTCTTGGCATCCTGTTCAGAGGCGAGGTTCACACCCCGGATCTCAACACCGCCTTCGGAGGGCGGCAAGAGGCCTACCAGCATCTTGCCGATGGTCGATTTGCCCGAACCGCTTTCGCCCACCAGCGCATAGACCTTGTTCTCCTCGATCTGGAAGGAGACATCTGAGACCGCCGTCAGATACCGTTTGGGCAACCGTTCCAGCACCCGGTTGAGCCAGGGTTTCGACACATCGAAGACCCGCGTCAGGTTGCGCACGCTCACAAGACTCATGAGACCTCTCCCACCGGGAACCAGCAGGCCGCGCGCCCGTGATCGGCGCCCAGCGTCGGGCCGGGGTTCTGACGGCACCGGGTCTCGGCCCTTGGACAGCGCGGATGAAACGCGCAGCCATCGGGCAGGCTGCCCAGACGCGGCATAGAGCCCGGGATCTGGCGCAGCCGTTCCTTGCCCGCCGAGGCCATCGGCATCGAACCCACCAGCCCGTCTGTATAGGGGTGACGCGGCGTCTTGAGGACCTGTGCGACCGGCCCCAGTTCGGCCAAACGGCCCGCATACATGACAGCGACCCGGTCGGCGGCCTCGGCGATCACGCCCATGTCGTGGGTCACCAGGATCACCGATGTCCCCTTTTCGCGGCAGAGCCGCTTCAACAGCGCGATGATCTGCGCCTGCACCGAGACATCGAGCGCGGTTGTCGGCTCATCCGCGATCACCAGCGACGGCTCGGCGCAGAGCGCCAGCGCGATTACCACCCGTTGCCGCATCCCGCCGGAAAACTCATGCGGGTAGGAATTCAGCCGCTCCGCCGCGGCAGGGATGCCCACCTCGTCCAGGGCCTGGAGCGCCCGTACGCGCGCCTCGGCCCGGCTTACGGGCAGATGTTCGAGGATCGTTTCGGACAGCTGATCGCCGATCCTGAGCAGCGGGTTGAGCGATGTCAGCGGATCCTGGAAGATCATCCCGATCTCTTTGCCCCGGATGGCGCGCATCTGGTCGCGCCGCAGATTGTCGATCCGCCGACCTTTCAGCCAGATCTCTCCGTCGGCGATATGGGCGGGTCGATCCAACAGGCCGATCACCGCATTGCCGGTCATCGACTTTCCCGCGCCGGATTCGCCCACAACGCCCAGGATTTCGCCAGGTGCGATGTCATAGGACACCTGATCGACAGGCCGCAGCACCGCGTACCGCGTAGGAATTTCCACGATCAGATCGCGGACGGATAGAACAGGTTCGCTCAAAGGACGTTCCGGTGTTTCTGAATGGATCGGGGTCAGGCTGGGGTCGCTCATCACCCAAGCTCCATCGTGGCGATGGCGCGCAGGAGGGCGCCGACGCGCGGCGGGGATCCGCGATACATGCGCGCGGTGTTGAACGAAACGGTCAAACCTTCGTCTTCGCAAAACCGCATCAGCGGCACGCAATCGTCTGGCACATCGATCATGACCTCACCGGGCCTCATCAGATCGACGGCGCCGCGGATCAGGGTTTCCGCATCGGCAATGCTCTCGGCGACAAGCGGGCCGATCTTGTACCCGTCGCGGCAGGTGCGGATCGTCACGAAACCGCGCGGCACATCCCCCAGCACGAGACTGCGCCGCGCTGGCATATCGGTCAGCCAGGCTGACATGAAGCCGGGCTTGGCATAGCCGTTTGCATGAGCCTCAAGCGCGATCAGATCAGGGATATCGGCAGATGAGACGGGCCGCAGCCCCTTTGCCTGGCGCCCCGCCAAGGATCCGCTGAACCTGTAGGTCTGACCCGTCAGGTCAAATCCGGACTTGCGGTAGTTTGGCTGCTGATCCGGCACGCCATCGAGACCTACGACGCGATCGCCCGCGTGGGTCAGTGCGTGCTGCCAAAGGCCATATCCGATGCTCTGCCCACGATACTGGGGCAGGCAAAGATAGAGGCCCAGGAACGCGAATTCCGGCCCATGGTTGACAACCGATATCGCCGCAACGGTCTGCTCGTCGATATCGGCGACAAAGAATCCCTCGGGGTCGGCTGCCAAGAAAGCCTCCGCATCGCCCAGGCCGGGATTCCAGCCTTCGGTCGCGGCCCAGTCCAGGGCGCGCCGCAGATCCTCCAACCCCATTGGGCGGAAGCGAGCGGATCGGGATGCAGGCAGGCGCGCCACTTATCGCAGCCTCGGGTTCAGCGCATCGCGCAGCCAATCACCCAACAGGTTCACCGACAAGGCCAGCGCAAGCAGCGTCGCCGCGGGGAAAAGCAGAATCCACCATTCCCCCGAGAAAAGGAACCCCTGCCCAATGCGGATCAACGTGCCCAGAGACGGCTGGGTCGGCGGCGCGCCCACGCCGAGAAACGACAGCGTCGCCTCGGCGATGATCGCCAGCGCGAGAGAGATGGTGGCGATCACCAGCACCGGTGACAGGACATTGGGCAGAATGTGGCGCAGCATGATTGCAGGTCCCGTGCGCCCGATCAAACGCGCGGCCTGCACGTATTCCTTGTTCTTTTCCACCAATGTGGCGCCGCGCACGACGCGCGCGAACTGCACCCAGTCGCTCAGGCCAATGGCGATGATCAGCACCCAGATCGCCATCTGGTCGCGATATTCCACCGGGGTGAACCCCTTGGCGATTCCAAAAATCAGCATTGCCACCAGGATCGACGGAAAGGTCAGCTGGATATCGGCCACACGCATGATCAGCGTCTCGACCCAGCCGCCCACATAGCCCGCCAAAAGGCCCAGCAGCACGCCCAAAACCATCGCAAAGAGCACCGCAGCAAAGCCCACAAACAGCGAGATACGCATACCGTAAAGGATGGTGGAAAACACATCGCGCCCCTGATCGTCGGTGCCCAGAAAGAACTGATCGCCGGTAAACGCATTCGGGGTGCCGGGTGCGGTAAACCCGTTCATCAGGTTCAGCGAGGCGGGGTTGAACGGATCATGCGGCGCGATCAGCGGGGCAAAGACCGCGCTCAGGACCAGAAGGGACACCACGGTAAAGGACGCAATGGCCACGGGCGACCGACGAAAGGCATAGAAGAAATCCGACGACAAAAATTCCTGTATACGGCTGCGGCGCGGCTTTGGCGCTGCAGGTGTCCGGTCGGTTACATCGGTCATGTCGCCCTCCCATCCACGCGCAGGCGCGGGTCAATCGCGAAGTAGAGCAGGTCGACGATCAGGTTGATCGCCACGAACATCACCGAGATCAGCATCAGGTAAGCGGCCATCACTGGGATATCCACGAACTGCACCGCGTTGATAAACAGCAGCCCCACGCCCGGCCATTGAAACACCGTCTCGGTGATGATCGCAAAGGCGATGATCGAGCCCAGTTGCAGTCCCGTCACCGTGATCACCGGCACCAGCGTATTCTTGATCGCATGACGGAAATTCACCGCCCGTTCGCGCAAGCCCCGGGCGCGGGCAAAGCGGATGTAATCCTGCCGCAGGACCTCCAGCATCTCGGACCGAACAAGGCGCATGATCAGCGTCATCTGATAGAGCCCCAGCGTGATCGACGGCAGGATCAGCGCCAGAAGCCCGCTTTGGGTCAGGAACCCTGTCGACCACCAGCCCAGATTGACGACCTCCCCGCGTCCGAAACTGGGTAACAGATCCAGCTCCACCGAAAAGACGTATATAAGAAGAATGCCTATGAGGAACGTGGGCAGCGACACCCCGATCAGGCTGAGGGTCATAATCGCGTTTGCGGCAAGCCCGTTTCGTCGGATCGCGGTAAACACACCCAGCCCTATCCCGCCGAGGATCGCAAAAAGACCCGAGACAGCGGCCAGTTCCAGCGTGGCGGGTGCGCGTTCGACAATGATGTCTGCAACTGGACGCCCCTGCCTATAGGAAACGCCAAAATTGCCCTGAATAGCACCACCCAGGAATTTCCAGTACTGCACCGGGAACGGCTGATCCAAGCCCAGATCACCGCGCAACCGATCAATATCGGCCTGCGTTCTTTCCTGGCCAAGCATGTTGTCGACCGGATCGCCGACAAAGCGGAACATCGAAAACGCCACGAGACCCACAATCAGCAGGACAAGCAAAGACTGAAATACACGGCGAATGATGTATGCGAGCATAGTGCGTTTTGTCCTAGTCGCACGCGTCGGTCAAGCGAATGCAGCGGCCTTGCC
The DNA here is from genome assembly GCF_021404545.1 of Aestuariivita sp. Classification (GTDB taxonomy): domain Bacteria; phylum Pseudomonadota; class Alphaproteobacteria; order Rhodobacterales; family Rhodobacteraceae; genus Aestuariivita. The sequence goes on along the minus strand of NZ_JAAWWD010000041.1, from coordinate 39,679 downwards.
AAAATCCCTTGCGGCGCGGAACCGGTCTGCCCGCACGCTGTGCAGCGCGCCAAACCCGCCGCCCAAGTGCTTGATGACATCGGGCCTGCCACCGGGACTTTCCTTCTCGAACAAACCCTTAATTGCAAAGGCCGTACCTGCCAAGGCGACCGGCGCACCGCCTAGATGAACGCGGTCGGAAGACAGTGTAGGGCCCGGAATGCCCGTCTATCCCGCCACCACGGATGCCATACATTTCCCCGGCGGATGGGCGATATCGGAGCCATTCAACAGCCTGGGCGCGTCTGAAAGCGTTGGGTTGCATCCCGCCGATACGCCTGTGGATGCCCCTAGTCCACCGTCACCCAACGCAGGATGAAGAAATTGTCGGGGCGCTGGGTCAGCGCGATATTGGCGCGTGCGCCCCAGATCAGCGGTTGGACATACATCGGCACATACGCTGCCTCGGCCTGAAGGATCTGCGCCGCCTCATCCAGCATCGCCTGACGGGCGCTATCGTCAATCTCGGATTGGATCATCGGCAAAAGCGAGTCGATCCGCGCATTCGAGTAACCGCCGAAATTCCAGCTTCCCAAACGCTTTTCCTCATTCGGGGTCGCGGCGAGAAAACGGATTGGATGCTCGGCATCGAAGGTGCCCGGCGACCAGCCCAGAAGGTACATGTCGAAATTGTCCGCCCGCAGCTCGGGCCAGTAATTCTGCACCGGCATCGCGTCGAGCTGCGCGCTCAGCCCGATCTGCGCCAGCATCGACACGATCGCCTGGCACACGGCCTCGTCATTGAGATAGCGGTTGTTGGGGCATTTCAGACCAAAGGAAAACCCGTCGCCATAGCCTGCTTCGGCCAGCAGAGCGCGCGCGCCCTGAGCGTCAAACGCCGGACGCGCGGCATGGGCCAGCGAAAAACCGCGCATCGCGGGGCTGACCAGCTGTGCTGCGGGTTCGGCATTGCCGCGCATGATCGTTTGCAGGATTGCAGGCACGTTCACGGCCTTGGCCACGGCGGTGCGCACACGCGCATCACGGAACGGATTGGGGTCGCCCGCGTCTGAGCCGTATTTCAGCACCTCATGATCATGGGCAAAACCCAGCATGATGACCCGCGCCTCGATCCCCTGAATGACGGCGACATCGTCGCGGCCCGCCAGACGCGCGGTGTCCTGAATGGGCACAGGGTTGATCATGTCGACATCGCCTGACAAAAGCGCCGCAACGGCCGTTGCAGGGTTCTGGATCGGCGTGAACTCGGCGCGGGTGATGTTGTGCTCGGCCTCGCCCCACCAACCGTCATAGGGTTCCAACACTGTGCGCAGGCCCGGCTCACGCGCGGTCACACGAAAGGCGCCGGTGCCGTTGGCATTCAGCGTGGCATAACTGCCCTTATCCTTGTCCGGCAGGGTGGAGCCATTCGCCCGGGCCCAATCGCTGTCCATCATCATCCAGTTGGCGATACTGTCGGGAAAGATCGGATTGGGCGCGGTTGTCAGGATATCGACGGTGTAGTCATCCACAATCCGCACCTCGCTGACGGGGGCGAACCAGCTCCGGGTATCGGACACCTCATCGGATGCGCGCTGATAGGAGAACAGAACATCCGCCGCGTCAAAAGCGCTGCCATCGTGAAACGTCACGCCCTCGCGCAGGGTGAAGCGCCAGCCCAGCCCGCCCTCGATCGGCTCCCACGCGGCGGCAAGCGCCGGTTCGATGCGCATGTTCTTGCCGCGCCGCACCAACCCTTCATAAACGTTGTTGAGAAAGCCCAGCACCGGCGCTGAATTCACCGCATGCGGGTCCATTGTTTGGGGATCGGTGGTCGAGGCCCAGCGAAACTCTTCAGCCTGCGCGGTGCTGACCAATGCGGTCAAAGCCACAGCAGATGCGATACGAAACATAGGATATCCCCCAGGAATGTGTTTTGCGTACAGGGTGCGGATCGTGACCGATGGGGTCACATCAATTGCGCGTGATCACCACCCGAGTTGCCGCTCTCTGAGCTGATTGAGCGTATATTTCCCGGCAATCGGACCGGCCAGCCCGGCCACAAAGCGTGGATCCCAGGGCAGACATTTCGGCCCGCAGATCAGGCGCACTTCGCCCGTCTTACCATTGATGTACCAAAACCGGCCCCCGGGGGTAGAGACATACCCGTTCGTGCCTGTCGCGACTTCGGCCAATACGTCAAGGACCGAGGGCACCTCATTGTCATAACTGCGCAGGAATGCCCCATGTGTATGGTAAGTCGCCACAATCCTGAGGCTCTGTGGCGCGTCTGGATAGCGGCACCTGGCGCGGGTCCCGCGTCTGGCGGGGACAACGACCAGGCGACCGGCTGCATCCCGCCCGATCAACCCGCAATACTCGCGGTTGCCCTGAACCGACCGCTCCTGAAGCGCGCGCAAGGTCTGTTTGGCCAGGTCGATTTCGGCCTTCGACTGGGCCTGGGCGGTGCTGGCAAGAACCAGCGTGAAGACAACAGCAAGAAAACGGATCATCCGTGAAAGGCTAGTCCGGGACAAGCCGCGCGGCAAGCCTGGTGGCGCGGACTTGCCCAAGGGGGCCTGGGTTTTGACGGCGCCATGGAAATCACAAGAACATCGCTGCCGGATCTGGATGAAGTCTGCATCTCTGATTGAAGAAAGAGAGAGGGATTTGAGCCGGATTTGCGGCATTCCATTTGCCACCAGCCTGGTTGCCGGGTGCGAAACGCCAGACAGAGCCCGTTATTGCGTTGACCGGATCCAGGCGCTGGGCGTCCGTGTTGGCGCGGGCACGGCTGCACCGTCCGGCAATTTCACGGTTGCGCATCACGGAGACATCATCGCTCTCGCGCCGGTATGGGCGCAAATCGGCGGCACACGATCCAGCTGCGTGATTTTCCGATCCAAACGGTGTCGGCCGGTGTGTGTGTCAAACGCAGGCCTGAGCCGGTGATGATGCCGCGGATAAACTGATCCGCAAAAAGGAAGGGCGCCGCGACTGCGACGCCCCTTTTTGAACATGGGTACAGGATCAGTTCATGGTGAAGTATTTGAACTTCGCTGTGTCGTCCGGAGCCACGATGGTGCCTACGTTGGACTTCATCCCCCAGTTCAGCACTTGGTGGTGAATCGGAATGTAGAGCTGATCGTCCTGCACAACCTTCCAGATATCGTTGATCATCTGGTCCCGCTTGGGCAGATCGGTTTCCGAGGCCAGCGCGACAATCTGTGCATCCAGTTCGGGGTTGGAATAGCGGGTCGCGTTCCATGAGCCGTATTTCTCACCCTTTGTATGGACGAGGAAGTTGAACACATACTCAGAATCGTAGGTCGGCACGCCCCAGCCCAGCATATAGAAATCGGTCTCTAACGTGTTGATCAGCGGGAAGTGCTGCGCCTTGGGTTTGGCATCGAGGTTCACGGTCACACCGATCTGCGCCAACATCCCGACAGCGGCCTGACAAATCGCCTCATCGTTGATGTAGCGATCATTGGGGCAATCGAGCTGGATCGCGAACCCGTCGCCATATCCGGCCTCTTCCATGAGGGTGCGGGCCTTTTCAACATCTGTCATCGAAGAGCTGTCCATTGCCTCGTTCCAGCCGTTGACAAAGGGCGGCGCGATCATGCCCGCAGGGGCGGACTGGCCGCGCATCACGACCTGCTGGATGGCATCACGATTGATCGCCATCGACATCGCCTTGCGCACCCGAACATCCGACAGCGGGTTGGCACCCTCGACATTGTCATTGCCGATATCGGCATCGCCTGAGTTCATGCCGAAGAAGATCACCCGGTTCTGCGGGGCGGTGCGCACATCCAGACCATCGGCTGCCGACACACGCTGCAGATCCTGCACCGGCACGTCCTGGATGAAATCCACCTCGCCCGACAAAAGCGCCGCCACTCGGGTCGCGGCGTTCTGGATGGGCGTGTATTCGATGCGCGTCACATCCATGGGGAATTCGTCCTTGCCCCAGTAATTCTCGTTGATCTCCAGCACGGTGCGCACGTCAGGCTCGCGGCTGACCAGCTTGTAGGCGCCCGTGCCGTTGGCGTTCTTGGCCGCAAAGGTATCCTCGCCGCCTTCGTAATCCTGAACCTTGACGGCATTGTTGGCCTCTGCCCACCCCTTGTCCATCATGAACAGGTTGGTGAGGTTGTTGGGCATGATCGGATTTGGCCCTTCGGTGACAATCTCGACCGTATACTTGTCCGGCGCACGTACTTCGGCAACGGATGCCAAGAGCTCTTTAAAGTCGCTATCCGGCGTCATTGCGCGGTTGAGTGAAAAGACGACGTCTTCGCTATCGAATTCAGCGCCGTCATGGAAAGTGACCCCTTCGCGCAGGTTAAAGGTCCAGACGGTGGGGTCGGTCTCGGATGGACCCCACTCTGTGGCCAGCGCCGGTACAATCGCCCCGGTCATGTCGCGCATGACCAGCGGCTCCATGATCTGGTGCGCCAGGGCCGATGTCGGCCCTTCGTTCTGGGCGTGTGGATCCAGTGTCAGCGCGTCCCCGGCCCGCGCCCATTTCAGCGTCTCGGCGTTGACTGCCGGTGCCACCAGCGCAATCGCTGTCGCGGCACAAAACAATGTCTTGAACATTGGTATAATCTCCCCGTTTTTGATTGTGTATGCGGCGCACCATAATGCGTCCGCCTTCCGCAAGAAAGCCGTGGAGAGCAAGATTTCGCAATCGGGATATCCGCAAAATGCCGTATTGTCTCTTTCAAGACCAGCAAATGCGCAGAAGTTGACCAACCGACCCGGGACCACATGCCTCCGTCGAAGATATTTGGTTGAACCGGTTTACTGCCGCTAAACGCCCTGTTTGAGAACGTTGAAAAGCGCGGCCTGACTGCGTGTCCCGTCGATTGAGAACCGTGGCCCGACAGGTACTGCGCCCATTTCCAGGCGGCGCAGCCATCTCGACCAAACCGCAGGCACGATACCAATCACATGTGTTGCGCCTTCCGCACGGGCCGCACGCGCGAAATTGTTCATCAAGGCCGCCTGCACCTGGGTGCGACGATCACTGGGTACCGCATCGGTGATGAAAAGGCGCGAAGCCTCCCAAATCCGATCCTCTACCGGTGCCTCAAAGAAAAGGACATCGCTGGGAATGCTTGGCAACATGCCGAGCTGCGCGTCGCGCAGCATATAGCTATGCATACCGACCTGAGCCGTTGTCGGCGTCAATCGGACACCTGCCATGATCTCCCCATAGGCATGCACGACGATCCAACGGGCATAGGGCGTATCGTATTGATCAAACTCCATCCCATCATGCTCCGGCAAGCTCCATTTCAGCCGGTCGATAAACACCGCCTTGCGGGCGCGCATGAACGTAGCCCAGAGATCGCCAAACCGATGGATGTTGGAAAACGACAAAACGTTGGCGCGCAGATGCGCCGTCCCGCTCTGACCGGGAGGGTCGGGAACAACGCGCAGTTTCGGCGGCAGTTTGAGCCGATCCGACGCAGACCGCTTTACCTCCTCAACCGGCGCCAGTTCCGGAAATACGGAGGAAGAGGGTTCCGCCATCTTGGCCACCCGTGAAATCTGCATTCTGACGCCCCAGCCCTTGATCCATACAACCCTAGGCCGACTAGATCAGGTTCAGAGCGCAACGTCCCGCCGTAAAGATGTCACATTCTTAACGAAATTTTAACATGTTGCACGTCAGGCACACTCAGCGCGATCAGCTGATGCCAATCCGCACCAAATGGCCGTAGGCTGAGCTAAGCAGATGCGCAACAACGTCAGTTTTCGTTCAAAAAATGGTGAATATGCAATTGTTTGCGGATTTCCGCCGATGCGGGGCGAATGAATCGGGCTGGCGTCTACTCCGCCGCCTCCAACCCGTCATTTGCCATGTCACAGATATCGAACTCGATGAAAAAGGTCGTTCCATGCCCCAAGCGGCTCACATAGTCGATTTCGCCTTTATGGCGTTCAACGATCTGTTTGGTGATGTTCATGCCCAGACCCGTACCGCCGGTCCGGCGCTGGTCGGAACTGTCAACCTGTGTAAATTTTCCGAATACTTTATCCTTGGCATCATCTGGAATGCCAATTCCGGTATCTTTTACGCAAATGCGGACCTTCTGACCGATGATTTCTCCAAAGACACGCACCGCGCTGTCCTCGTTTGAGAACTTGAGCGCATTGGAGATCACATTCGCCATCACTTGCATCAACCGCGACTCGTCGCCCTCGATAAAGACATCGGGACTGGGCAGATTTGTGACCAGACCGACGCCCAGACTGTCGGCATATCCCTGGTTGGCGTCCACCGCTTCGGAAATCAGGTGTCTCACGCTGAGCGGCTCGAAACGATACACCATTTCGCCGGCTTCGATCTTTTGAAGATCCAGAAGATCGTTGATCAGGTCGGCCAGGCGCTTACTGTTCTTGCCTGCGATTTCCAGCATCGGTCGCATCGCCTCGGGCACCTCACCCAACGCGCCGGCATTCAGCAGATCAAGCGACCCTTTGATCGAGGTCAGAGGCGTCCGCAGCTCGTGGCTGACGGTCGAGATGAACTTGGACTTCACCTCATAGGCTGCTTTGGTCCGCTCGTGTTCTTCCTGCAGCTCTTCAAGCTGGCGCAGACCCTGGCGGTACATGCGCAAAAACGCAAAGGAACAGTCCACGATAAAGTAGATGACAAAGAGGACGGTAAAGAAATGCAGCCAGGCATTGGATTCCAACGGCGGGTTGAAGCGCCAGATGTCGATCAGCACGATCATAAAGAAGGTGACGAAGTAGATGCCCAAACGCAAAGCCAAGGCCGGGATAAGCTGGTGATTGTTCATCGCCGCAAAGACCGCCGCCGCAAAGAGGAAAAACAGCGGGGTAAAATGCCCGCCTGAATCCTGTTGCAGGGCGATCTGAAACACGAAAGCACAGATCGCAAGCGCGCTCAGCGCGGTGTTCACCATGATCCAGCCCAGAAAACCGCTCGCACGGCGCGGATCGTGATCCTTCCATGCCTCGATCCGGCGGGCCAAAGACAAATCGAAAACCTCGGTCAAAAGCACCAAACTGTAACAGACAATGGGCGCGAGTGGATCGAAATAGAAGACCGAGAGTATCGTGGCCGCCAGGAAGATCGCCTGACGCTGCCAGATCAGCTTTTTGGTGATCCCGACATAGTCCTTGAGTTGGCGCTCGATGCGCTCAACCTTGAACCAGGCACTATGTTGGTCCGTCAGTGTATCTGCAACGCCCATGGCGGGCTGCCTCCGCTATCATTCCTGCTCTGATGTACCCTACCAACCGGGTTTGCTGATAAATTGTCCGCAATTTGGTCTTAATGCGGCGGTTTTCACCGGGATTGTCGACCGGGCGCAACATGATCGAACTCATCGCGCATCACGTCCTTCAACAGCATGGAATAGACGCGACGCTCCACGCGCTCCTCCTCGGGACTGCGCGCCATGTTCTTGAGAACACGTTTCGAGATTACCGGCTGGGCTGCGTAACTGTCGGATTTTGCATCCGCACTCTGCACTGCGGACTTCAGCGTATCGAGTGCCGCGGCTTTCGAGGCGCTTTGCAGGACCCTGGTCTCACCAACGCAGGCGCGCAAATCATGCTTGCCCAGCGCGTCGGGTTTGCTGACAAAGATCTGTTTGTTCAAGAGGCCTTCGAACGTGTCGGGAAACACCTCGTATCGGCCAATGTGAATGCACAAGAACACACCGTTGCCACGATACGAGATGACGTGCCCCTCCTGCCGCGTCAGGCTCGAGATCGCCAATCCGACCGTTTCCACAGCCATTTGGAATTGGCCGGGCGTCAGGGTCTGATAAAGCTTGGCCACATCCACGATCTTGATGGCGACGACAGAGGATTTCGACGCCAGACTCTGTGAAATCTGCATGACATAGTTCTCGTATTCGTCATGCCCGAGAAACCGTGTGATATTGCGCAATCGGATCGCATCCGAAAGCTCATGCACATTGTCCATCCTGGCTGACATGCTGCGCGCAGACTGGCGAACGGCCGAGGTCACGCGCCCACGCAAGTCGATCAGGTCGAACGGTTTGGTGACATAATCGGTTGCCCCGGCCCGGAACGCATCCGAGATAAAGGTGCGCTGGGACATCGCGGTGACAATGATCAACGGGGTTTCGGCATAGTCGGGCAGCTTGCGCACCTCGGCGCACATTTCAATGCCGTTCATGTCCGGCATTTGCATATCGATCAGGATGGCGTGATAGACATCCGGATCATCCATCAAGATCTCAAGCCCGTCTGCCGCAGAGGCCGCGGTGACCACCTCGTAGGTATCCAGCGTGCCTAACGCCGCAACCAGCATCTCAAGGACACTGGGATCGTCATCAACCGCCAGAATTTTCATTTTGTCCCCATCTCCTTGGCCGTTCAGCCATCCGTCGCGCAACTCCTGAAGGCTGGCATCGCTCTTGCTGCGATAGATAAGGATTAACGAAAAAATGAGCCGACAAAGGGGCAGGCACGTGTCTCGTGTTTGGCATTTTTTTTGGCGCTTGCGGGCTTGCCCCCACTTGTGAATTGGCCTCTGATGCGGTCGAACACACCGCAGCCCGGAGGCCCCGATGGAGATCTTTCCCGCAGGACGCGACACCAAGCCTGTGCCCGCCGAATGGTTTACCGGAACCGTCTGGCAAGACCCAATCTGGGACGCACCCGATCCAGCGCGGATGCGGGCATTGAAGGTAACCTTCGCCCCCGGCGCGCGCACGGCATGGCACACCCATCCTTTGGGTCAGACATTATATGTCGTGTCGGGCGTGGGCCGCATCGGCCTCCGCTCGGGTGAGGTCCAAGTGATCCGCGAAGGCGATACCGTTTGGATCCCGCCCGGAGAGGAGCATTGGCACGGCGCCAGCCCTGACACCATGATGTCCCACATCGCCATTCAGGAGGCCGAAAACGGCGTCGCCGCCGTCTGGATGGAGCATGTAACGGATAGCGATTACCTGCAAACCCCGGCCTGAAAGCTGAAAACGCCCGTCGCGCGATCCCGTCGCGCGGCGCGCTGTCGCGCCGACCCTTGTATAATGCCCATAGTTTGTCCGACCAGGACCACGATATCATCACATTTCTGGTGATGCTTATCTCTGGATAGGTGCGTTCCGTCATGCGGGCCGCCCGGAGGAGAGAGGGCGACAGACACGCATGCAACAGGGCCTCGTGCATTCCGGCGACGATATGGTGGAGGAATTGCCGCCCGGTACAGCTCTATTGCATGGGCAGTACATTATCGAACGCAATCTGGTCCGGGGCGGGTTCGGCCTCACCTATCTGGCGCGCGACAGCCTGGAACGCCGGGTTGTCATCAAGGAATGCTTTCCCAACGCGATCTGTATCCGCAAAGATCGCGATGTCGTGGCGCGGCTGCCCGACCAGACGCAACAATTCGCCTCAATCACCCGTCATTTCCTGCGCGAAGCCCGGCGCATGTCCCGTCTCAAGCATCCCAATATCGTGGGCGTCCACCAGGTCTTTGAGGAGAACGGAACAGCCTATATGGCGCTTGATTATCTTGATGGGGTCGACCTTTTGATGGTGATCGAAGAAAAGCCCGAGCGCCTGAGGCCCGATCTGATCCGCGAGCTGATGCATCAGGCGCTGCGCGCGATCGGCTATATCCATGGACAGGGCATCCTGCACCGCGACATCTCTCCCGACAATTTCCTGCTTGGCTGGGACGACACGCTGACGCTGATTGATTTCGGAGCGGCGCGCGAACATGCGACCAAGGCGCATCGCGCGCTGTCGGCGCTGCTGGCGGTCAAGGACGGGTATTCCCCTCAGGAGTTCTACCTGTCCGGGGTCAGCCAGACCGAAGCCTCTGATCTCTACTCTCTTGGGGCGACGTTCTATCACATCATCACCGGTGAGGCACCGCCGCACAGTCAGGAGCGTCTCGCCGCTGTGGCAACGGAAAGCGGCGATCCCTATCGCCCTCTTGCAGGGCGGATCGAGGGGTTTGATACCGCGTTTCTTGGATTGATCGACCGCGCGCTGGGTGTCTTTCCCGAAACCCGTCCTCAATCCGCCACTGAATGGCTGGTTGCGATCGAAAGTCACGACACCCCAACGCATTCTGTAACGGCGCAGACCGAAGGCCCGACCGATGAGGTCGACCTGACCATTGCCGGTGAAATCTCACGCCTGGTCCAAGACACCAATCGCGATCTCGAACAGGGCAAGCCGGGTGACTTGAAACGTATCGCCCGCAACATGAAAAAGGTCTGCAATCCGCTCGACACCAATCGGGTCGCACCGCAGACGGAAACCCCTGACCGTCAGCCCGTCGATATCTTCGGCAATCCGATCGAGGATGTGGCGCAGTGGTTGCGCGAGCAAGACCGTCAGATCGCGCGCGAGACAGGCAGCGAGGCAACGCCCCCGCCCGAGCAGACAGCCACCCCGGATCCGACAGAGCGGCCACGCTCACTCAAGTCCTTGCTTGGCCGACTGATGCCGAGCCCGACAGGCACCAACCGATCCTGCACCAATTGATCCAGGAGACGACCGATGAAGTTCATTCGCGATATCATTTCCGAACGAGCCACCGTTGACGCGGCCGAGCCCGTTGACGCCTTTCCGGTCCCGCCTCGACCAGACGTATCGGGACAACCGGCCGCAACGGACCCGACCGACCGCACCATGACACGGCTTTCGCAGGACGTGCCCGTCGTCGACGATGACATCTTCGACCGTTTGTTGCGCGACGAGACAGAGGTTGAGCCCATAGTCGCGGACGAGACCCGTCTCTCTGACTTGCCCGAAAACGACACCGGCAAGGGCAACAGCAGGGATGACCTGGCCACGGCCCCTTTGACCTTGCGTGCGGAGGAGCGGGTCGCACCCGATATCGCAGATCCTGCCGATCTGAAGGAGACCGTTGCCGCTCTGATCCCGCCCTTGAACAAGGATGCCGTGCGCGGACCGGTCAGCGCACCCTTAGACCGTCAGTCAGACATGCCACCGGTTGATACGCCGCCGCTGGCCGACCTGCCGGTTCGGTCCGTGGCGCCGGAAACCGAGGTGCGGCATACGGAGTTTGTCGCGGTACCTGCCCCCGCGACCGGCCGGTCCGGCCGCGCGGCCAGCCGCGTCAAGACCCGCCTGTTGGGCTTTGCGCCCGCCGAAGACCCGATCCGCGATCCGTTCCGCGATGCGACACCGGTACGGGGCCGCGCCGATTTGACCTTTCCTGTCGGCTGGCTCGTGGTCATTGCTGGGCCCGGGCGCGGAACTGCCTTTACCCTGCAAACCGGTGTCTCCCAGCTTGGGCGGGGGGAAGATCAGGCGATCCGGCTCGATTTCGGCGACACGGCGATCTCACGATCCAACCATGCCGCAATCGCCCATGACGCGGAACGGGGCGGGTTCTATCTGGGCCACGGCGGCAAGGCCAACATGGTCCGCCTGAACGACCGCCCGGTGCTCAGCACCGAAGAGCTGCCCTCGGGCGCCGTCATCAGGATCGGTGAGACGAGTTTGCGCTTTGTGGCGTTTTGCGACGCGGGTTTTAGCTGGAGCGAGGATGGCGCGGACCCTCATGCACCCCCCTACTAAGCTCTCCTATGATGTAGCTTCGGCCCTGATTGTGGGCCAGCGCGACCAGCAGGAAGATGCAATCATTGCAGACTTCCCACTGGGCGGCGAAATGGGGTTCGCCGTGCTCGCTGACGGGATGGGTGGGCATGCGGCGGGCGATATCGCCAGCAAGATCGTGGTGACAGAGATGTTCAGCGAATTGAAGTTTCAAAGCGGCGATCCCACCACCTTCGAAGGCAATATCCCCGACATTCTCAGGGATGCGGCCGCTACCGCAAATGCCTGCCTGCGCCATCACACAGACCACCACCCCAATGCCCAGGGAATGGGTACAACGCTGGTTGCTCCGGTTCTGATACGGGACAAACTTTATTGGGTTTCCATCGGGGATTCGCCGCTCTTTCTTTATCGGGACCGCACCCTGTCTCAATTGAACGAAGACCATTCCCTTGCTGGGCAGATCGACGCCTTGGTCGAAAAGGGGTTGATGGCCTCGGACATGGCCGAGAACCACCCAGACCGGCATTGCCTGACCTCGGTGCTGAGCGGCAGCCGGATACCGCGCGTGGATTGCCCCTCGACACCGGTTGCCTTGTGCCCGGGGGATGTGGTGCTGGTCGCAAGCGACGGGTTACAGTTTCTGGACGATTGCGAAATCGCGGGGCTGATCCAGGAAACCGCGCATCTGAGCAGCGCTCAGATTACCCGATCGCTCATACGCGCGTTGGACGCGCTGGACGATCCCCACCAGGACAACGTGTCGATCTGCGTGATCAAGGTGGCCCAGGCGCATACCGTGGCCACCCATCCCGCTCCGGACCTGGCCACCACAGAAGAGGCCATTCGCGCGATTCTGCCGTCGGAGCACGCTGAAACGGAGGGCACCGCCCCGCCGCCACAGATCGCCGCCCAAACGGATGTGCAGCGCGGCAGCCGGATCACAGTGGTTGCGCGCAAGACAATCGACGGTCTGTCGATGCTCTGTCACGTCAAGCGGGCCGAGGAGAAATCGGCATGAGCCAGACCGGCACCAGCGCCGCCGTGCTGGAACAGCTGACACGGGTTCTGGCCTCGGATCGGTTCCCGAGCGAGGCCAAACTCTTGGGTTTGCGCCTTTTGGAACGGTTGCGCACCCCGGTGCAGATCGTGGTTCTGGGCAAACCGCAAAGCGGCAAATCCCGGCTGATCAACATGCTGTTGGGTCATTCGGTCTATCCGCAGATCGCGGATCTGCCTGCCTGCGAAATCGTCTATGGCGAAGTGCGGCGCGTCTTTCTGATCCAACAGGATCAGACGGTCCATGAATGGCACGGGGGGCCAGATGTTCCGCTTCCCGATGATACGCTTATGGTGCGGCTGGAACTGCCGCTGCCGATTCTCAATCGGTTCAACCTCACAGAAATCACGCTGACGGGCCCGTCGCTACGTCAGCGCGATACAGCCAACTGGGGGATGGAGCGCGCCGATATCGTGCTGTGGTGCACCCAAGGCTTTGACGCTGTCGAACAGGCGCTGTGGTCTCCGGCACCCGACGCGCTGAAAGATCACAGCTTTCTGGTGATCACCAAGGCCGATCAGCTTTTGATGAAGGGTCTTTTGCGGGATCGTATTGCAGCGTTGGAAGAGGTCGTCGCCGAAGAGTTTCACAGCCTCTATTCCCTGGCCACCATTCAGGCGATTGCCGCCCGAACCGACAGCGACCCGCCCGAGCCGGAGTTGTGGACCGCCAGCGGCGGGCATGCCCTTTACATTGCAGTGCTGCGGCTGGTGGACACGGGGCGGCGGGCCGACACGGACAATGCTCTGCTGTTTCTCAGCCGCTATTCTGCGGCGATGGCGCAGCTCGACCCGCGCGACCGCGTGGCACCCGATCCCGATCCGGCCATCCCACCTGACACGCCAGAGATGCTGGGCACCTCCCAGCGCAACCGCGAGATATTTGTCGAGGCGCTTGACTATCTTCAGGACCGGGCGGACAAGCTCCTCAGCGCGATCGAAGCACCGCAAACCAACAGCAACGCAGTTGTGCTTGAGCATTGCCTGGATACCGCCAATCAACTCAGCGCGTTGTTGCAGGACTTTGACGCGACCGATGCCGCACTTGGCGACTTGCAAGAGGATGTTCTGGAAAGCGCCGACATGATGCTTTTGCTGCAGCTGGAACAGACCGAGGATGCCGCCACCGATGCGGTCACGCTGCTGTTGCAGTTGAAAAAGGAAATGGCGGAAAAAACCGCCGGGTGATCACGCCGAAAACGATCCAGTAACGCCGAACGATAGCCCCAAAACCACCACATTCAGACGCCAAACAGAATGAGAGGGGATCCCCAAAACCAGAAGGCTGGGGGCGTGTGAGGCGACGCGGCTGCGATCCGACCCCTAGCAGACAATGGCCAAGGCAGAACCAAATGGGTCACCATCAAACGGGCATAACTGGCGCAAGCAATCGCGACACGGATCGGGCGAAAACCGGCGCAACAGACCTGCGCGTGGAACGGCGCCCGAACCTGCCGCGTGCGGGGTTTGACGCGCTGGATGCACTTGCCGCCGATCTGGCCAAGCTCGACACTGCGCTGACAGATCTCGCCGCGCAGGGAGACGAGGCGATTGGGCGGTCGGTCGCCCGTATGCGCCAAGATCTGATGGCCTTCGAACCCAGTGTGACGCTGCTGGGCCAAGTCAAGGCAGGCAAGACCGCGCTTGTCAATGCAATGGCCGGTTGGACAGACCTGCTGCCATCGGATGTGAACCCCTGGACCTCGGTCGTCACATCGCTGCACCTTACGCCGCACGCGCATGAGCAAACCCACCGGGCCGCCTTCCGATTCTTCGGCGCCGATGAATGGGATCGCCTGATGCAGAAAGGCGGCCGACTTGGTGAGATGGCAGACCGTGTGGGTGCGGCAGGCGAAGTGCAAAAGATCCGCGAACAGATCGAAGCGATGCGCGAGAAATCCCGCGCGCGTCTGGGCAAGAAGTTCGAGCTGCTGCTGGGGCAAAGCCATGATTATGGTTATTTCGACAAGAACCTGATCGAGCGATACATCTGTCTCGGCGATCTCTTTGACGAAGAGGCCCAGAGCACAGATCAAGGCCGGTTCGCCGATATTACGAAATCCGCCGACCTCTATCTGCGCGCTCCGGAATTTCCGGTGCCGTTATGTCTGCGCGACACACCGGGGGTGAACGACACCTTCATGATGCGCGAACAGGTCACGATCCAGGCGATCCGCAACAGTCGGCTTTGCGTCATGGTTCTGTCGGCGCATCAGGCGCTCAGCTCTGTCGATATGGCGGTGATCCGACTGATCTCGAACCTGGATGCGCGCGATGTGATCATCTTTGTCAATCGCATTGACGAGCTCTCGGACCCGGCCGCGCAGATTGACGAGATCCGCCAGAGCATCCGCGAAACGCTTAGGGCCCAGAACGGCCCCGATGAGGCCGAGATCCTCTTTGGCAGTGCCTATTGGGGTGCCAAGGTGCTGGCCAACGATATCGAGACCATGACCGAAGACAGCGCCGAGGCGCTTTTGAACTGGGCTGCCAAGGCAATCCCGCCGGGCGGAGAGGATCAGTCCCCGGCCCAGATGGTCTGGGATCTGTCGGGGCTCCCGGCTCTGTTCCGGGCCATCGGAACCCGCATCGCCAGTGGCGCCGGCCGCGAGGTGCTGACCAAGACGGCGCGCAATGCCATGAACCTGGCCAACAGCCTGACAGTGTCCGAGGCGATTACGGTTTCAGCGCAGGGCGGATTACCGGACGGCATCGACCCTCACGCAATCCGCACCGCACTGGACGCCATTGCGGACCGTCATCTCACAGCCCTTAAGAAGGACCTGTCCGGGATTGTCGCATCTTATCATGCACGCTCGGACCGCGCGCATGGCAATTTCCTGGATCGGGCTACTTATTCGTTGATCAAGCATCTTGAAACCCATGGCGAAGCGCCGATCTGGTCCTACGACCCCACCGGCCTGCGGATGTTGCTGAGATCGGCCTATACGGTTTTTGGCACCCAGTCGCGCAATGCCGCTCAACGTCGTTATGACGCTGCCGCAACCGAGATTGCAGCCCTTTATGCCGCATCCTTTGGCGGCGTCGTCAACGGCCTGGGCATCGAGGCGCCCGCGCCCCCGGATCTGGCCGCGCCCGTGGTCCTGGGTCAAACCATTGCTCTCGACTTCAAGGACGGCTGGTGGGCCAGTTGGTGGCGGCGGACCCGGGGTTACAAGGCCTTTGCCGAAAGCTTTCGCGCGATGATCAAGGCCGAGACCGACTGTATTCTGGCCGAACTCAAATACGATCATGCCGATCGGTTGCAGGTGTCGGCGCTCAAAACTCTCGATGGATTTCTGCAAGAGCAGCGAGCGCTTCTGACTGACCTTGCAAACAAGGCCACCGATGGCACTGATGCGGTCGATGCGGCGCTGTCGATTGACGAACAGGCGCACCGCAAACGGGCATTGGAAGACACGATGCGCACCCTGTCGCATTGCGCCGCCTGATCGCATGGTGCCCCGGATGCCAAGGAAACCGACATGACTGACACGCATACTGCAGCCCAGACACCTACCGGCCCCCGCCGCCCGCGTGTGGCGCTGATGGGGGAATTCAGCGCAGGCAAAAGCACGCTGACCAACCTGTTGCTGGGGGCAGATCCGCTGCCCGTCAAAACCACCGCGACGCGCATGCCTCCGGTGTGGATCGCACATGGGCATGGCGATCCATTGAGAGAGGATCCGGACGGTGGTCTGCACCCGATGGGCGCGGCCGGGCTTGAGGATGTGGCGCTCGACGACACTCGTCTCATTCGCATGCGGATGCAATCAGACATCCTCAGCCTTTGCGATCTGGTGGACATGCCGGGCATTTCAGACCCGAATATGGATGGGCAGATCTGGCACGAACTGATCGAAGAGGCCGATCTGGTGATTTGGTGTACCCACGCGACCCAGGCTTGGCGGCAATCAGAGGCTGCGGCCTTTGACAGTCTGCCCAAAACGCTCAAGGCCAACGCCATTCTCTTGGTCACCCGGTTTGACAAACTGCGCTCGGATCGCGACCGGGCCCGGGTTTTGGCGCGTTTACGTGCCGAAACCAAAGGCCTGTTCCGGGAAATCTTCCCCGTGGCCCTGCTGGATGCGCTGGCGGCGGGCGAAGATCGGGCGAAATGGGACGCAAGCGGCGCGGAACCCTTTATCAAGGCGCTGATCGACATGCTGGCCACACTCAGGGTCGACGCGGATGACGACGCAACGGCCCAACCGATGCTGGCCGCCGCCGAGGCCGGAGACACACCCTTTGTGCGGCCTGCGCGGGTGGCTCCTCCCACGGGCGGTCTCCGCCGAGCCCGCCCAACCGAGGACGAAACACAGAGCGTTCCGGGACATGTCTAGCGGACAGGGTCAGATCCCATGAGCATCGCCGACGAGCTCGACATGCTGCGCGCCACGGTGCCGGGCTGTACTCTGGTGGCATTTGGCGATCTGAATGCACGGATCGTCCTTTGCGCCAGTGCCGCGCAAAAACCCCCGCAGGAGGATCTTGACGCGCTGTGCCTCTCGGCCAGCGGAGCGCTCGATGGCGGGTTTGCGGGGTCGGTCGCGGCCTTTCTGGGCGGGTCCAGATTGACCCAGGCCGTGACCCTGGGCAGCGGGGAAATCCGGCTCTTTCTCCGCTCGCATCTTGATAGCGCGGATGCGCTTTTTTGCACCTTTACCGATCAGACCGATATCCGCGACATGCTCGATGCAGGACGCAGGACCCTGCACCGGATCTCTGAACAGCCATGATCCGGAACAACGCCACATATGCCCTGGGTGATACCGCATCAATCTGCCCCCGCGTCGCGGCGCGGCTGGTGCGTTTGGGCGCGCGTGTGCGGCTTAATGGATTGGGGCATCGGCGCCTTTCGGCGCCCGATCAGCGTGATCTGACCGCAGCCCTTTTGCGCGATATCGACGAAACGATCCTGCCCCGCTATGTGCGGGTCGTTGCCAATACCGGACAGCGGTTTGCGCTGGATATCGCCGGGCGGCGGCTTTTGCGGCTGGTGATCGCAGGCAGCGGCGGATCGGTCGGCGACCCTGGCGACCCGGTCGAGGCGGCGCGTGGCCTTGCCCGCAACTTGGAGCGCGCCTTGCTGCGCGCAACAGAGGTGACCTTGCAAAGCCACCGTATGGACAGCAGCCAGGATCGTTCAGATGTTGGCAGTTCAGCCACCGCGCTCGCGGCGGCCCTGGGTCTGGATCTGGATGCCCCGGCGGGCGAAGATCTGACGGACAAGGCCATGCGAAGCCTGCGCCGCCATGCGAATGCGGCGTTGGTTTTGGACGCGGATGGCCGTATCACCGAACGGTTGGGAGAGCCAGGCGGCGCGGCGCGGCTCGAGGCGCTGTCGCAGGCGCATCTGCGCGACATCCAGTCTGCAATGGCGCGATCCATGGCAACACGCGACACGCCCGGCTGTCTGATCCTGGGCATAGATGCGACGACGGGCAGTTATCTGATCCATGCGTCCTGTGACAGGGCGCGCTTTCTGGCGCTGGTCGATGCGCATCGGATAGACATGCTGCTGCCGGTTTTGCAGGATATCTTTGCACACTAGACCCTGACGGTTCCGGCGCAGAGCGGAAAGAGGCCGCTGGCAAGGGCCGCCTTTTCCTGTATTCGCAGTGAAACGGGTCGCTACTGGTTTGACCGCAGCATCGGCTCATCGCGCAGCAGATCATCGAGGATCGTCTCGTAAGCGCGACGCTCAAGATGGGCCTGAGCGGAACTGCGTGGGCGATTGGCGATCGCATGTGCGGGCAGGCTGATGCGGTCATGCTCCTGCACCACGCGGCTCTCCACCTGCTCCACGGCTTTATTCAGCGCATAGAGCGCACCATATTTCGTGATCGAGCGCATCGGAGCGGATTCTCCCACGACCAGATGCACATCGGGCAGTTCGGTATGGCGCGACAGAATGGTTGCCACGATCTGGTTCAGATAGAGCTCGACCCCGGCATGCAGCGCACTGTTGCGGCGATGGCTGATCGTCAGGAACACACCGTTGCCGCGATAGCAGATCATGTTTCCTTCCTTGCGGGTCAAGCGCGACAGGCCAGCCGCAGTGTCCTGAAGGATCTGGCGAAACCCGGTTGAGTGAAGTTGCGCGTAAAGAGCGCCGACATTGCTTATTTTGACCGCTGTGGCAAAGGAGTTAAAGAGCTTGCCCTGAGACAGCTGGATCACATAATTCTCGAACTCGGAATAGCCCAGCACATTGTCGACCCCTTCAATGGCGATGGGGTCTTCGAGGCTGAACTGCAGGTTGGTCTCCAGCTCATCCTTCAGCTTTTTGGCGACCTCGATGGACGATCGCGCGCGGCTCTGTTCCTCGATCAGCATCGCGGCGGTGCCTAGGCGTGACCGCAACTCGAGAAAGTCAAAGGGCTTGGTCAGATAATCCGTGGCCCCGGCGGCAAAGGCGCGGTCGATGTAATCGCGATCCGCCATGGCCGTCAGCATGATGATCGGCGTCTTGCGATAATCGCTCAGGTTGCGCACCTCACGGCAAAAGGTGATCCCGTTTACCTCTGGCATCTGAATATCAAGAAGCAGGCAATCGAATGGCTTGTCCTGTGCTTCCATCGTGCGAATGGCCTGATCGACCGACGTTGCGGTTGTCACATCATACGTGCCCAGCGCATTCAGCGCAGTCTGAAGAAGGTCCAGGATGCTCGGCTCGTCATCGACGGCAAGGACCCTCGTCTTCTTGTGCACATTTTTGGCCATTTTTTCCCACACCCATTTGCGTACCTGCTCCATTTGACCATATTGAATCAAATTCTGGCAAAATTGGGGGCGAACCATGTCCGAGCGGTGAAACAGGCCGATAATTCTGCCGCTATTTTGACAAGAATGCCCCTGTCTCGGCAATACGCCACTGCTTCGGCAAGAGCGTGCCGGGGCACTCAGAGTTCGAGCGCGGCCACCGCATCGCGCACCGCCTGCCGGAAATGGCGCACCAGTATCTTGGGCTCTTCATCGGCCCGGGTCATGATCCCCACCGGCCCTGCGGTCAGACCCGCGTCAACAGGCAGTTTGCGCAAGATCCCAGCGGCGATATCGGCGGCCACGACCCCTTCGGAGATGATCCAGATCGCGTCGGTGGACCGGGCCAATTCGCGGCCATAGGCCCCCGAGACCGTCTCGACCCGGTTGGGCAGACCGGCGATACCTTCCGCCATCAGCAGCCGATCAACCAAAGGACGAATGGCCGAGCCTTTGGCGGGAAAAATCACCGGCCAATCCTGAAGGTCTGCCAGCCGCATGCCAGCGCCCAAAGGGTGACCCGGCCGCACAACCATAGCGACAGTTTCGGAATAGAGCTGAACAAAGGACACCCCCTTCATCGACGCAGGCGGCCCCATCCGCCCAACCACCAGATCCAGCGCGGCCTGGCGCAGCCGATCCATCAGGTATCCATGCGGCCCATCCTCGAAATAGAGCGTCGCCTCGGGCAGAAGGGCACCGAAGCGCTGGCTGGCCAACGGCAGAACCCGCGCGGCGACAGAGGGTAACGCACCGACCGCAATCCGCGCCGGACCGCCGTCACGCATACGCCTTAATCCGGTCAAGCCTTGCTCCAGCGCACTCAGGCTGCTGATTGCCGATTGCAGGAAGACCTCCCCTCCGGGCGTCATACGCACACCGCCACGGTTGCGATGCATCAGTGGCGTTTGCAACACCTCCTCCAGTTCCTTGAGCGTTTTGGAGATCGCAGGCTGGGTCAGGTTCAACACCTCGGCGGCCCGTTTCAGACTGCGCTGGCGGCTGATCTCCACGAATGCTTCGAGGTGTCGAAGTTTGATACGGCGATCCATGCTGACCTCTTTACTTGCATTTTGCGATATCTAAAATCGATGATATTTCAATTTCCATACTCTTTTCATTCAGCAATAGTAAAGCGTGAGACGTTCATGGGAGGGTGAGATGCGCACACAGGTCGCCATTATAGGCGGGGGGCCGTCGGGGCTGTTGCTGGGTCAGCTACTGCACCGCAAGGGCATCGACACCGTCGTGCTGGAGCGGAAGACCAAGGACTATGTTCTGGGGCGGATCCGCGCTGGCATTCTGGAGGTCGGCATGGTTGACCTGATGCGCGAGGCCGGTGTCGGCGACCGGATGGACCGCGAATGCTTTGTCCATGACGGCACGCTGATCTCCTATGGCGACGACCTTTTCGGCATCAATTTCAAGGATCACACCGACACGTCGGTCGTGGTTTACGGCCAGACCGAAGTGACCCGCGATCTTTACGACGCGCGCGAAGCCTCCGGCGCGCCGATCCTCTACAACACCGAGGATGTGGCGATCCACGACGCCGATGGGGACGCGCCCCATGTCACCTACCGGGTCGCGGGGCAGGACCACCGCATCGATTGCGATTTCATCGCGGGCTGCGACGGCTTTCATGGGGTCAGCCGCCAGACGATCCCGCTGAGCGTGCGGCGCGAATACGAGAAGGTTTACCCCTTTGGCTGGCTGGGCATTCTGAGCGAAACGCCGCCCGTGAATGATGAGCTGATCTATGCCAGTTCCGACCGGGGATTTGCGCTCTGTTCGATGCGCAACGCCAATCTCAGCCGGTACTACATTCAGTGTTCGCTGTCCGACAGCCCTGACGACTGGACCGATGCCGCTTTTTGGGACGAGCTGCGTCGCCGTATCCCCGCATCCGAAGCCGAGGCGCTGATCACCGGGCCTTCCATCGAGAAATCCATCGCGCCGCTGCGCAGTTTCGTGACCGAGCCGATGCGCTGGGGGCGGCTGTTTCTATGTGGCGATGCGGCCCATATCGTGCCGCCGACGGGCGCCAAGGGTCTCAATACCGCCGCCTCGGATGTGCATTACCTTTATCACGGGCTGCTGCATCGCTATGCCGATGGCGATGACGACGGGCTGGAACGGTACTCCGAACGCGCGCTCGCGCGGATCTGGAAGGCCGAGCGGTTCAGCTGGTGGTTTACCAATCTGATGCACCGCTACCCAGATCAGTCCGAGTTCGATCTGAAAATGCAACAGGCCGAGATTGCCTTTCTGCGCGACAACCGCGACGCTCAGGCGGTCATGGCACAGAACTATGTCGGCTTGCCGTATTGAAAGGGGCCCTAGAATGACGGATCGCTATCAAAAAGGGATGGAGGTGCGACGGCGTGTTTTGGGCGACGCACATGTGGACCGCGCCGAGGCCAGTAAATCCGACCTGGACGCCCCCTTTCAGAACCTGATCACCGAGGCCGCGTGGGGTACGCTCTGGGCCGGTGACGCGATCAGCCCGCGCGAACGGTCGATGATCACGCTGGCGCTGCTGGCCGCGCTGGGGAATTTCGAGGAAATCCCGATGCATATCCGCGCCACCGCCCGCACCGGGGCCAGTAAGACGGACGTGCTGGAGGCGTTTCAGCATGTGGCAATCTATGCCGGGGTGCCGCGCGCGAACCAGGCGCTGAAATTGGCCAAGGACACCTATGCCGAGATGGAGAGGGAGGGATTGCAAGATGTCAAAACCGGGTGAGTTCTATCAGCGCGACCGTCGCTGGCATCCCCCCGCGCTGGCGCAGGACTACAAGACATCTGTCACGCGCTCTCCGCAATATGCGTTGATTTCACTGGAAAATACCGCCAGCGAGATCACCGGCCCGACCTTTGGCCACAATGATATCGACCCGCTCGACCACGATCTGTTGCGCAATTTCGCCGGTGAGGGGCACAGCCCGATTGGCGAGCGTATCATCGTGCATGGCCGGGTTCTGGACGAAAATGCGCGGCCCGTGCCGGACACCCTGGTCGAGATCTGGCAGGCCAATGCCTCCGGTCGCTACCGACACAAGAAAGACACCTATCTCGGCTCCCTCGATCCCAATTTCGGGGGGTGCGGTCGGACGCTGACCGATGCGGATGGATACTACTTTTTCCGCACCGTGAAACCCGGCGCCTATCCCTGGCGCAACTGGGTGAATGACTGGCGGCCCGCACATATCCATGTCTCGGTCTTTGGCAGCGCGTTTGCACAACGGCTGATCACGCAGATGTATTTCGAGGGCGATCCGCTGATCGCCACCTGCCCCATCGTGAACACGATCCCGGACCCGACCGCCATCGAACAGCTTGTCGCACCGCTCGACCGGAACGCGACGATCCCACTCGACAGCATCGCCTACAAGTTCGACATCGTGCTGCGTGGACGTCGCTCCACGCTCTTTGAAAACCGGCTGGAGGGGAACTGATGCCGCAAAAGCTGGATTACCTGAAAGAGACGCCCTCGCAGACGGCAGGGCCTTACGTCCATATCGGGCTGGCACCGGGCGCGGCGGGCTTTGACATCTACGCCCGCGAACTGGGTTGGGACATCGCAGGACCAAACGCCAAGGGTGAGCGCATCCGCGTCGAGGGAATCGTGATCGACGGCACCGGCTCTCCGGTCAAGGATGTCCTGCTGGAGGCATGGCAGGCCAATGCCGACGGGGTCTACCCCCACCCCGAAACCGCCGGAGAGGTCGAGGATGGCTTTCGCGGCTGGGGCCGGGTGATCACCGATTTCGAGACCGGTGAATGGGCGTTCGATACGATTAAACCGGGCCCGGTGATGGGCCGTGATGGCCAGATGATGGCGCCGCATATCAACCTGTGGGTCGTTGCGCGTGGGATCAATCTGGGGCTCAACACTCGGATCTACTTTGCCGATGAAGAGGCCGCAAACGCAGCCGATCCGGTTCTCACCCTCATCGAATGGGAACGCCGCCGCGCTACGCTCATCGCGGCACGCAGCGACCGTGACGGCGTACCCGTCTATCGCTTCGACATCCGCTTGCAGGGTCAGGACGAGACGGTGTTCTTCGATATCTGATACGACAACGGCGCAACTTCGTAGGGCGGGACTTGTCCCGCCCCGCGCTCAGAACGCGTCATCCTTGACTGCCTCCATCGACACGTGGGTCGAACTGCTGCCAACGAACGGGAGGGCAGAAATCTTTTCACCCAGCACCTGCCGATAAGCCTTGATATCCGTCGTGCGCACTTTCAGCAGATAATCGAACGCGCCCGCGATCATGTGGCATTGCTCGACCTCGGGCAGATTTCGGACCGCGTGGTTGAACGCCGTCAACGCCCGTTCGGTGGTGTCGGTCAGCTTGACCTCGACAAAGGCCACGTGATCCCGGCCCAGCTTGGCGGGGTTTAACACCGCGCGGAACCCCGTGATATACGCGTCGGCCTGTAACCGTTTGAGCCGGGCTTGAGTGGGCGTTTTCGACAGGCCAATCCGCCGCGCGAGATCGGTGACCGCCAGCCGCCCGTTCAGAGCCAACGCCTCCAGTATCGCGATATCGTACCGGTCAAGTTGACTGCCTATTTCAGATCTCAGGGTCATATCGTCTTAATATCCCAAAAATTTCAGATTTTCTACCCGCCAGAATACAAAAATCAGGCCCATAGACCAAGACGATTTTGCTATTCTTTGACGCAGTTCAGGTTTACATCCGATACTGCGAGGCCCGCATGACACCGCTCGACAACATCCGCTCAACGATCCGTGCCAATACTCAGCGCCCAGACGCGGATGTGATCGCCGATCTAACCGCGGCCCATCCGATGACGGACGCGATCCGCGCGCAAGCGAAAGCGCGCGCGACCGATCTGGTGCGGGCGATCCGCGTTGGCGACGATCCGGGCTTGATGGAGGTGTTCCTGGCGGAATACGGCCTCTCCACCGATGAAGGTGTTGCCCTGATGTGTCTGGCCGAAGCGCTGTTACGCGTACCCGATACCGACACGATCGACGCCTTGATCGAGGACAAGATCGCCCCGTCGGCCTGGGGGGCGCATCTGGGCAAGTCCAGCTCGTCGCTGGTCAATGCCTCAACCTGGGCGTTGCTGCTCACGGGCAAGGTGTTGCAGGACGGGCAAGGCATGGCCGCCATCCTGAAGGGGGCAGTCAAACGACTGGGAGAGCCGGTGATCCGCGCCGCCGTGGCCCGCGCGATGAAGGAGTTGGGAGCGCAGTTCGTTTTGGGGGAGACCATTGCCCAAGCCGTCAAACGCGGCAAAACGAAAGAAGCGCAGGGTTACACCTTTTCCTACGACATGCTGGGGGAGGCGGCATTGACCGCGCATGATGCGCAAGCGTTCTTTGACGCCTATCTCGACGCGATCAACCGGCTGGCCACGGAATGTCGCGACACCGATATCCGCAACAATCCGGGTATCTCGATCAAGCTTTCCGCGCTGCATCCCCGCTATGAGATGGCACAGCGCGCGCGGGTGATGCGCGAACTGGCTGATCGAACACTCACGCTGGCGCGTGCGGCCAAGACCGCGGGCATGGGGTTGAACATCGATGCAGAGGAGGCCGACCGGCTCGATCTCTCGCTCGATGTGATCGAGGCGGTGCTGCGCGATCCCTCGCTGGCCGGGTGGGACGGGTTCGGCGTGGTGGTGCAGGCCTACGGAAAACGGGCCGGTCCGGTGCTTGACTGGCTATTTGCGCTGTCAACAGATCTGGATCGCCGGATCATGGTGCGGCTGGTCAAGGGTGCCTATTGGGATACCGAGATCAAGCGCGCCCAGGTCGAGGGTTTGCGAGGATTTCCGGTCTTTGCGCAAAAGGCGGCGACGGATATCTCGTATCTTGCCTGCGCGCACAAGCTTCTGGGCATGACCGAGCGCATCTATCCCCAATTTGCCACTCACAACGCGCATTCCGTGGCCAGCATCATCGAGATGGCCGACGACCCGAGCGCCTTTGAATTTCAGCGCCTGCACGGCATGGGCGAGGCGCTGCATGACCGGGTGTTGGCGGCAAACGCCACGCGCTGCCGCATCTATGCGCCAGTGGGCGCGCATCGCGATCTGTTGGCCTATCTGGTGCGCCGGTTGCTGGAAAACGGCGCCAACAGTTCTTTTGTAAACCAGATCGTGGATGAGACGGTCCCGCCCGAAGTCGTGGCCTCGGATCCGCTCGAGACCTGGATGCCAGGTCAAAGCCCTGTTGCGGCGCCCGCCGATCTCTACGCGCCCGAACGGATCAATTCTCAGGGCTGGGATCTGCATGATCCGGTCGATCTCGCGCAGATCGAAGCGGCGCGCACGCCCTGGCAGAACCATCGCTGGACCGCCGCACCGATGCTCGCTGCCGATATAGAGGGAGCACAGGTCATGGCCGTCACCAACCCTGCCAACCCGGCGGACGAGGTCGGCACAGTCACCCTCGCCAGCCCCGACGATGTCGAAGTAGCCCTGGCCAACGCCGCCCCATGGAACGTAACCCCGTCAGAGCGCGCGTCAATCCTGACCCATGCGGCAGATCTTTATGAGGCCCGGTCTGGCGAGATTTTCGCGCTGCTGACCCGTGAGGCAGGTAAGACTCCCAAGGATGCGATTGCCGAGTTGCGCGAGGCGGTGGATTTCCTGCGCTACTACGCAGCCCGTGGGGCAGAACTGGACCGGCCCGCGCGCGGGGTTTTCGCCTGTATCTCGCCCTGGAACTTTCCGCTGGCCATTTTCACCGGTCAGATCGCGGCGGCACTGGCAGCGGGCAACGGGGTGCTCGCCAAACCGGCAGAGCCCACGGTGCTGACAGCGGCTTGGGGCGTCGGCATCCTGCATGAAGCGGGCGTGCCTGCTCACGCAATGCAACTCTTGCCCGGTCCGGGATCGGTCCTGGGCGCGCGGATCACCAGCGACCCGCGCGTCTCGGGCGTGTGTTTCACAGGCTCCACCGCGACAGCGCAACGCATCAACCGCGCGATGGCCGGATCGCTGGACCCCGTTGCGCCGCTGATCGCGGAAACCGGCGGGCTGAACGCGATGATCGTCGACAGCAGCGCCCTGCCCGAACAGGCGGTGCGCGACATCGTCATGTCAGCCTTTCAATCGGCGGGACAGCGGTGCTCGGCGCTCAGGATGCTGTACCTTCAGGAGGATGTCGCCGAACCGTTTCTGCGCATGCTCTATGGTGCGATGGACGAGTTGCGCATGGGCGATCCTTGGATGCTGTGCACCGACATTGGGCCGGTGATTGATGAGGCCGCCCGCGCCGACATCGCCGGACATATCATCGCGGCCGAGGCGGAAGGGCGCGTCCTGAAACAGGGCACCGTACCCGAAATCGGCACATTTATCGCACCCACGGTGATCCGCGTAGCCGGGATCGCGGATCTGACCCGAGAGGTGTTTGGCCCTGTTCTACATGTGGCGACCTATGCGGCCCGCGATCTGGACCACGTGGTGGATGAGATCAACGCGACCGGGTTCGGGCTGACCTTTGGGATGCATTCGCGCATCGACGACCGGGTGGATCAGGTCACCCAGCGACTGCGCGTGGGGAACATGTATATCAACCGAAACCAGATTGGCGCCATCGTCGGCTCGCAACCATTCGGCGGCGAAGGGCTGTCGGGCACCGGGCCAAAGGCGGGCGGCCCGGCCTATGTGCCCCGCTTCACCCGCCCGGATCGGCGCATCGCCACCGGGGTCGAGGGGGCGCCGGTCGATCCGGCAAGGGTACAGGAGCTGCTGGACACTGCCGAGCCGCCGCAGGGGCCACTTGAAACCGTCACCCTTCCCGGCCCGACCGGAGAATCGAACCGTCTGAGCACATTTGGACGCGGGACGATCCTCTGCCTGGGGCCCGATGCCGAACAGGCGCGGGCACAGATGCGGATCGCGCAAGCCAATGGCTGTGCCGCCATCGGCGTGGCACCCGGGCTGACGGGTCGGGACTGCGTTGACGGGCAATTGGACGTTGACGCGCTCACATACCTCCGGGGTGTCGATGCGGTGGCTTGCATGGCGAGCAATGCGAATTTGCGAGCCTTGCGCGTCGCGCTGGCCAACCGATCCGGCAAACTGATCCCGGTGCTGGCCGAGGCGGATCTGGCCGCAAGATGCCGGATCGAGCGGCACGTCTGCGTCGACACGACCGCGGCGGGCGGAAATGCCAGCCTGCTGGCCGAGGTGAGCGAACCGACCGCTTCGGATGCGGCCGACACTCAGTAATCCCGTTCGAAGTAGATCCCAACGCCGGTGCTGCTGTCGGACCGGGCAGTGCCACGCGCGGTCAGCGACGGTGTCAGGGTGAGGTTGAGATTGATTTCGGTCTCTCCTCCGGCTGTCTGCGCCACATCGGAATAGACGTTTTCCGAGATGTACTTGCCCGCCCGCACCGTCGTCTGACCCGTCTCAGAAGTGGACACGTCAAGATCGTCCAGGCCAAACCCCTCACGCAGCCGGTCGATGGCGCCACCCCCGCCACGGCCGGACAGGGTGGCCAGGGCGCTGGCGATCTGGAGCGCTTGCAGGGCAGAGATCTGGGTCAGATCTCGACCAAAGAGAAACCGTGACAGGATCTCATCTTCGGGCAACTCGGGCGATGACGACATGGTCAGTTCCGGGGCGGACACCGGCCCTTCGATCACAAAGCGCACATCCGCGGTGCCTGTGGTCGTCTCGGCGACGATACGCATGAACGGATCGAAATCCCCCTGGGGCTGGATGTACCCTTCTGTCAGGTCGAGCCGTTGTCCCAGAATGCTCAGCCGCCCACGGATCAGGTCGAACCGACCGGACGGAGCGATGGCGCGGGTGGTGCCGCGCACACGCAGGCTACCGCCCATTTCCGCATCCAGACCGCGCCCCCGGACAAAGATGCGCGATGGCGCGGAAAGCGTAATGTCCAAGCGATAGGGCGGCGCGTCGGCATCCCCTGCCGCGCCCGATGCGGTCTCGACCAAACCAGCGCGCAAGCGGGTTGCGCGGACAGCGCCCGGTTCGAACTGGTGCACCAGCCCGGGAAGGGCGGCGCTGGTACTGCCCGATGTGCTGGGCACCTGCACCACCACCTCACCCAAAGTGATCGTCCCTGCGATGGCCGCGCCGCCGGTCAGCGGCCCCGCGATCCGCAGCTGTCCGTCGGCGGAGGATTCCAGCAAGCCCGGTTCCGACAGGCCGAGGGCCTCGAGCGCAATCGTCAGATCGCCGTTGAACGGCGCCTCGAGCGCGACAGGCCCGCTGATGCGGAGTGTCCCACCGGTCGAGGGCGCAAGGCTGGCCTCGATCTGCGCGCGCCCCGCGCCGATCCGGATGGTGCTGGCAATCTGGTCGAAGGCGATCTTCTGGGCCGGGAGCGACAGGCGCGCGCCCGGTGTGCGCATCGTGCCCGAGAGCGACGAGACCGTGAGCGGCCCACGCAGCGCCAGATCGAATGACAAAGGCCCCGACACGATATTGGGCGACAGCCGCTGGTTCGCCAGCGCCAGGGGCGCGACACCGCCGACCGAAAGATCCGCGCGGGTCGCGTCGGCATTGAGCGTTCCCGACACCTCTGCACGCATGCCGCCCGGTCCGGTCAGACGTGTGTCTGTCTGCCAGTCGCCACCGGTGGTCATCACGACCCCTTCGGCCGCCACCGGGCCAGAGAGGTCAGGTACCAGAACGGCCATGTTCGGCAGATCGACATTGTAGCGAAACCGCGTTCGCTCCGCCGTGATAGACCCGCTGAGATCGGTGATCAACCGCGGCGCCGTCAGCGTCAACGCGTCAACAACCAGCGCCCCGTCTGCCTCTCGGCGCAGCGCCAGGGTGACATCGGCCGTGCCACGCAGCAACTGGTCGAGCTCGGCAATCGCAAGGCTCAGATCGCGGCTGCTTCCGTCGACCGCGATCGATCCGGCACCCGTTTCAGGATCGAACTGACCGCTGGCATTCATGCTCAGAGCGCCCGCCAAGTCGCGCGCGGCCAGCCAACCATAGGAAGAAAGATCCTCGGCCTCGATCCGGGCCGTGGCGGTGGTGGTGCGCGCGCCCTCTGGGGTGCGGATCGCAATCTCGGCCCGGGCCCCGCCGGGGCCGGATGCTGTGACATCGGCAGTCCACACCTGCCCTGCCTGATCAAACGTCAGATCAAGCCGCGCATCGCCCGACATATCCGGATGCAGGACCGACGCATCGAGAAGCTGCGCGGCAAACCGCCCTTCACTCGCGTCAGAGCGCACAATGGCCTGTCCGGTGATCCGCGCCTGCTGTGTCCTGACCGACAGACCGTCGATCCGGGTGCCCGTACCATCCCGCGCGGCGCGAAGGCTCAGCGTTGCGGCACCCCCGATCAGGGCATCCACCTGAGTAATCCCGATCGAGAGATCCCGGGAGGTGCCGTCAATCGCGACATCGAATGCGCCGTCGAGCGGGGTCACATCACCCGTCACGTTCAGCCGTGCTGCCCCACCGAGGGTTTGTCCCGCAACCTGCGAAAACCGCGAGAGGTCGGCGGTGTCCACCGCAAGGTCCCCGGTCAGAACCGGGCTGTCACGACCCTCGGGCAGGTCGATCTGAACCGCTCCGGTCAGGCTGTAATCCGCGCCACGCAGCGCAATATCGCTCAGCTGGAACGGCGCCTCTTCCTCCAAAACGAAGGCAAAGCCGCCACGCAGTTCGGCGCCAACCGCCTGTGTCAGGGCCGGGTCACCCAGATCGAGCCCGCTCAGGTCGAGCGTTATCCGACCATCGGCGCGCCCGACTGGCGCACCATCGCCCGGGGTCAACCGCCCCTGCCCCGTCACCCTTAGGGCGCCCAGCGCAAAGCCGTCGCGCGTGACAGTCTCGGCGGCAAGCGCCAGATCCCACACCTCCCCCCGCGCCACGTCATAGCTGAAACCAAAGGTCGCGCCGTCCAGGCGGGTTTCCGCCCCTGGAATCGACAACAGAACGGTGCCGCCATCCGGTGGGTCGATGCGCCCGGTCAGATCGACCTTGAGAGGCCAGCTGTCCGGGCCAAGCGCGATCTGCCCTTCGATGTTCAGAGCAGAGGAACGCAGCGCCAGCGTCTCGATATCCAGACCGCCCAGATCCGAACGCGCTCCCAGCACCTCCAATTCCAGATCGGTGCCGAAGAACGTCCGATATTCCGGCAGGAGGAGCGGGCTGAGATCGCCATTCAGCCGGGCCGCAAAGGTTTGCTCGACCCCGCTTGTATCGGTTTGAGTCGTCGCGACCGTCACGCCGCCACCAAGCCGGTCAACACCGGCAGTACGCAGGCCGATCTCGGCCGAGAAATCGCTGATCGGCCCCTCGCCCTGAACCTCAAGGTCCAGGGACGGACGATCCGGCAGATCGACCAGGTTCACCACGATGCCGTCTGGCGCCTCGGACAGAACAAGCGACAGCGACAGGATCTCGCTGCTGTTGGCATAGCTGCCTGCGATCTCGAAAACCCCCTGGCGCCCGTCTGTCCTGTCAACCGAAAGGGCCACCTCGCCCTCGCCACCTTCCAGCGTCGCGGAGCCTTCCAGGCTGACCTGCGCCTCGGCGCCAAAAACAGGCTCCCCGATGGACACGTCCGCGATGCTCACCTCACCGATCCGGATGGCGACAGGCAGGTCTGGCAGGGCAAAGCGCGATGCCTCGGGTGCGGGCAGTTCGGGCAAGGTAAAGCCCGCGTCACTCTCTGGTGCCTCGGTCGTGGGCAAACGGGAAAGCGTGAGGGATTGGGCGCTTAGCGTGTCAATCTCCAAACGCCCGCGCAACAGAGCGGCACGTTGCCAGTCCAGCTCGGCATCCGTCAGTGTCAGCCAAACGCCATCCGCATCGGCAATCGTCAACTCTTCCAGTCGTGCCGATGCGCTGAGCGCGCCTGTGAACCCGGTAATGCGCACCTCGCGCCCGGTCTCTGAGAGCGCATCCTCGATCAAACCCTGAAGATAGCCGCGATCATCCTCCTGCGCGGTGGCGGCTGCGGGTGCCAAGACCAAGCACAATGCCAGAGATCGCATCATCATCAAAACGCCTGTCCAATCCCGATATACACCTGCACCCCGTCGCCGGTATCGCCGTGCACAGGCGCGGCCACATCCACGCGGATCGGCCCGATGCCGGTATCGTACCGCAGGCCGATGCCCGCCCCGGCATGCCACTCTCCGGCCCCGTTCACAAAGCTTTCCGGCCCGACATATCCCGCATCGGTAAAAAGCACCGCGCCCAGCGTGTCGGTCAGGCCCGCGCGCAGTTCCACCATTGCGCCCATAAAGCTGCGCCCACCGGTTGCCTGCCCCCCGCCCAGATCGACCTCGAGCGATTGAAACGGTTGTCCGCGCACGGTTCCGCCGCCGCCCGAGAAGAACAGAAAATCGGGATAGGTCTCGCGCAGGCTCGATCCCATGATCGAGCCCAACTGGAGCCGCCCCGCCAGCACGAACCGACCGTTGTTTAACCCTCGATAGCCGCGTGCATCGACAAAGGCCCGTGCACCTGTGGCCGATCCCGAAAGCCCCAGATAGGGCGTTGCCTCAACCCTCAGATACGTGCCGACGGTCGGGTTCAATGCATCGTCGCGGCGATCCCATGAGACCGATGTGGGGAAGGTCAGAAGCGAGAAATCCCGGGTGCCCAGCGCATCTTCGGTCTCAGAGCGCAGATAGGTAACCGCTGCTTCGGCCTCCAACCCGTCACGGGCATACCAGGTCACTCCGGCGCCGATCTCGAACCGGTCCGAGCGAAAGCGACGCTCATCCAGCCGCTCCAACTCGGTCATCAAAAAGAAGTTGGTGTCGGCCCCGACCGCAGCCGGGAAATCCAGCCGCGCGCCCAGCAGAAAGTCGGGATCGCCATCTTGCCCGCCGATCTGGGCGATTTCACCTTCGATGCGCAGCCGCTCGGCCCCGCCAAAAAGGTTGCGATGCATCCAGAAGGCGGACAGATCCAGCCCTTCGCGTGACGACAGCTCAGCCCCGAACCCATAGCGGCGCGGCATGCGGTCGACGACCGTAAGGTCGATATCCATGGTGCCATCGGGGTTGACCGCGCCTTCCTCCAAAGTCACTGACGAGAACGTGCCCGTACGTCTGAGACGTGTGCCCACCTGCGACACGGTGCTGGGCGAAAAGATCTCCCCCTCGGGCAGACCGGAAATGCGGCGCAAACGGGACGCTCGGACGGCACTGGGGCCGGTGACATTGAGCTCTCCGAACCGGACCTGCGGGCCGGGTATGACGCGAATATCAGCCGAGAGCGTCTGTGCGCGATGATCCGCGACGATCCGCTGCGTGCCCGGCTCGGCCTTGGCATGGCCCGCGTCGCGCCAGCCCGAAATCACCGCCTGCGTGGCCGCGCGTATCAGCGTTGCGCGCGCAGGCTCGCCCGGGCGGAACCCGTCGACCAAGGCTGTTCCAGGCGCCACTGGCGTGACCGAGACCGCACCGAACCGAAACAGAGGGCCTGGCGCGACCTCGATCGCGATCCGGTCGATACGCGCAGGCAGCGACAACAATGGGATGTCGGCCGCCTCTCGTCCGTTCAGCCGAATACGCACCGAGCCGCTGTAATGGCCGCTGGCATAGAGCGTCTCGACCAGCCGCCGGTAATCGGCCAGCGCGGCAGACACCAAATCGGCGGGATCGGTTGTCGATTGCTCCAGCGCTGCAAGGGTCAGCGATGCCCCGCGCAGTTCGTCGGCCAGTTCATCGGACGCGCCCGGCACCACGAACGAAGAGACAGGTTCAGCCCGCGCGGGCCCTATCGTCAGTGACAGACACAGCGCGCACCACAGCACCCAAGAATGCAGACCCAAGCGGCCCATTACACGCGATCCCCCTGACCCGGTACACTGGCACAGTCAACTCGACCCTGCCCTGTGTTGCAATGCGAGTGCAAGCCGGTTTCGGCCTCTGCCGCGCCAACGGCTGAAATGGCCGCCAAAAACCAGATCAGATGTGGATTGAGCGGCCTGTTTGGCGAGCAAGACAGGGCCATGTCCGGGATCGCACCGCCGTTCAATGCCCGAAACGGGCTGAATCTGCAGTGGCCGTACCTGACCCCAGCTCCTGTTTCAATGTGGCATGACCCGAGGCGCCTGTCCGCCGTGATCCTGAACCCACCGCGACAGCAGTCTCTTCCTGGGCAAAACGCATGCATTGAGGCCGAGGCATTCGTCGAACACCTGCTCAGAACACACCAAAATACTCCCGCTGTTCCCATGTGGAGAGATCGCAAAGGTATCTATCCCACTCTGCCTGTTTCAGCTGAACCATAAAGCGGTGGAACCCTTCGCCCAATGCTCCACTGTAGAGGCTGCCTTCGGTAAATGCCATGATCGCCGCGCCCAAGGATGTCGGCAGCGCCTCGGTATCGGCGGCATAGGGCATCTCGATGGGCGCGGGCGGGGTCAGCCCCCCTTCGATGCCGCTGAGCCCACTGAGGATCTGCGCGGCGAAAACGTAATAGGGATTGGCGCTGGGATCCGGGGCACGATTCTCGAGACGGCTGGCCGGATCACCCTCGCGCGTCAGCGCACGCAGCATTGCGCCGCGATTGTTGCGGCCCCACTGGATACGGTCGGGGGCCAGTTGGTGCGGCTGAAACCGGCGGTAGGAGTTAACGGTCGGGTTGGTCAGCAGACAGCTCTCACCCGAATGGGCAAGCAATCCGGCGACCCATTCGCTGGCCGTGGGTGACAAATCCTGGCCGTCGGGCGTGAACCGGTTCGCTCCGGTACGCCGGTCGACCAGCGATTGATGCACATGCCACCCGCTGGCCGCGCCATGCGGCACGGCGGGGCGGCACATGAACGTGGCATGCAGGCCACGGCGCGCGCAGACCTGTTTCACCATGGTGCGGAACATCACCATCGTATCGGCATGCTGGGCGGCAGGGGCCGGATCGAAGGTGACCTCGAACTGGCTGGGGCCGAACTCCACCTCGACCGAGCGGACGGGCATGCCCATCTCCTGCGCCGTGCGGCGCAGGGTGTCGAGCAGGTCCTCGGCGGCCCCATGGCTGGCCTCGCTCAACAGGTGATAGCCGTGGTTCAGCGGCGCTGTCTGGGGCGGTGCGGGCGGCATCCCGCCCGCCTCGTGGCGGAGCGCATCATCAGTCATGCGAAAGACGTGGAACTCAACCTCCAACCCCACGATCAGACCCAGATCCTGCACGGCCAGACGATCGAGTGCGGTGCGCAGCACCGTGCGCGGGGCAAAGGGGATCGCCGCCCCATCCGCCTGCACCACATCGCAAAGCACCCAGGCCGCATGCGGTGCCCAGGGCAGAACGCGGTAGCTGTCCGCGTCGGGCACCATCAAAAGATCGCCCGCGCCTGTCATCACACCCGCGCCGAACCCGGCATCCCCGGTCCAGACCGGAAAGACGGTGCGGCCCGACGTGTCCTTGAGCATCAGTGACGAGGGCGCCGTCACCCCGTTGGCCAGTGCGGACGGCACCGCGTCGGCCACCAGCGCCTTGCCATGGAGCAGCCCATGCGGGTCGACAAAGACGAAGCGGACGGTTTCCACCCCGTCCGCCGCGATGCGCTGGATCAGGTCGCGCCCTGCCCTCTCCGCCTCGGCATCGATGAGGCCGAGGCGGGCCAGCGTGCCGCCTTTGGGATCGCTCATCCCGCGGTCCAGGGACAATCCGCGCGCCGTTCGCCGTCGCGCGCCTCGTAGATCCGCGTCCAGTCCTTGTCGAGACCGATCGCATCGACCGAAACCGGACCCCGGATCGCTTCGGTCGCGCCGTTCTGCATCAAGAGGCCGTCGCCTCCGGCCTCCACCGCCGCAATCGCGGCGCGCAGCATGCGGCGATACTGGATGATGCCCACATCGGTCTTGCCCAGATGCTCCTGTGTGCGGTCCTGAATGGCTCCCATGCTTTCGACCGCCCATTGGTCATGCACGTTGATGTCGAGGCCCATGCCCGTGTAGGTCTCGGAGGCCTGCTCATCGGGGTCATAGCCGTAATTGTCATGCGCGCCGTGGCGCGGGGCGTAATCGGGCAGGTGATGCTCCTTCATCCGCTGGGCGCGCATCAGATCCTTGTCCACCGGGTCCGCGAAGCTGGTGAACATCGAATACCAATAGCAGCTCTCGTCATCGATGGGCACGTGCCACTGTGTGATGGTCATCTGGTTGGACATCGGGATGCAGATAGCGGCGGGAAAGATCTGGTTGGTGACCCGCACATGAGTGCGCCCGTCATCGAGATGCCTGAGCGCGATCAGCCGCAGGCCATATTCGGTCTCTTCGACCAGGATATCGGGGCGCGGGTGCTCCCGCAAAAGCTGCGTCATCGGAATGTCGGTATTGGCTGCGGTGTCGCGGAACTGCTTGCCATAGCTGTCGGCGGGGTCTTCGTCCTGCAAGAACCGGTGCAGGAAGGAGGCATGCGCGGGGTCGATCCCCACCTCCATCGCCTGAAGCCAGTTGCAGCGCCAGAGGCCCTTGAACGCAAACACATGGCTGTCTGGCGCGGCAAAGCAATCGAGGCCCGGAAAGGGCGGCGGATCGCCCGGCCCCATATAGGCCCAGACGATGCCATTCTTCTCGACCACCGGGTAAGCTGCGGTCTGGATCTGCTCGTGCATGCGCGCGCCTTCGGGCTCGCCCGGTTGTTCGACACATTGGCCGGTCTTGTCGAAATGCCAGCCATGGAACGGACAGCGCAGCCCGTTATCCTCACGCCTGCCGTAACACAGATCCGCACCGCGATGCGGGCAATGCCGCCCGATCAGCCCCAGATCGCCGGAATTGTCACGGAACAGGACCAGCTCCTCTCCCAAGAGTTTGACCGGCACGACGGGGCGCTTGCCGTCCAGCTCGACCGAGAGGGCGGCAGGCAGCCAGTATTGGCGCAGCACCTTGCCCGCGCCTTCCTCGGTGCCCACCCGGGTGATGAGGTCGTTAAGCTCCTGGCTGATCATCTGGTCTCTCCCCTTACCATGTGATGTGGCGTCTTATCCCTGTGGCACCAGCGCCAGCGCCCGGATGGGCGAGCCTGTGCCGTTCTCGATCTTGAGCGGTGCAGCCATCAGGATCGCGCCCTTGGGGGGCAGCTGATCGAGATTGGTCAGGCTGGCCAGCCCAAAGCAGTTATCACGGTGCAGATAATTATGGGCAGGATATGGCGGGCTCATCTTGCCCGCCATGCCTGCATCTGTGCCGATACACTGGCTCCCCCAGCCGACGATGCCTTTCGACAGAAGGTAATCCATGCAGTCGGTCGTGGGGCCGGGGCTGTGCGACCCATCCTCATTTGGGTCGGGATCGTCGTTCAGAAACGCCTCTTCATCCGCGGCGCGGGCGTCCCAATCGGTGCGCATTACCACCCACTCGCCGGGATTGATCTCACCATGCTCCCGCTCCCAGTCCTTGACGTGTTCGGCGGTCAGCAGGAAATCGGGATCTGCGGCGGCTTCTTTCGAACAGTCGATGACATTCACCGGGGCCATCAGGCGTTGCACATCCAACGTGTCGGTATAGCCATCCTCGAAATCCTTACCGGTGATCCAGTGATGGGGCGCGTCGAAATGGGTGCCCGAATGCTCCCCCAGTTTCAGCCAGTTCCAGGCAAAGAACGGACCATCGGCATCATATTCGCTGATCCGGTGAATTTCGACCTTGGGGGTGTTCTTGGCAAAATCCTCCGGCAAGCGGAGGATGGGCGTATCAGGACCCAGAACGGCCGTGCAATCGACGATCCTGACCTGACCCGAGAGCAGCATCGCCCCCAAGGACCCCAAGAGATCGGCAGAGGACATATCGGTTCCTTTCCGAGCCGCCGGGGCTTGCGGACCCTGCCCGGCAAAGCGACGCTTGCGGCGGGTGAGCGTCTCTTCGGTGATGTCGAAAACGGCATCGACCCTCTCTTCGCGGGTCACGTTTCCGGGCGAGAGGCGCACCAGCGGGCCCCGGAAATCGACCGAGAGGCCTTCAACTCCCAGTGCTCCGACCACTGCCGCAGCCTCGGCCTTGTCAGGAAAGCGCAGCATGACCGAGCCGCCGCGCCGGTCGGCGTCGCGCGGGGATTGCAGCGGCAGGTCCAGCGCATCGGCACGCGCGACGATGCGGTCGACCAGACGGCGGTTCCAGGCGGCCAGCGCGGCTTGGTCCTGGCCCGCATGCCAACGCAAGGCGGGTAGCGAGGCGAGCGCGGCCATCGACCCCGGTGTGCCGCTATCGAACCGCCGGATATCTGGCGCATACTCGAATGTATCGAGATCCCAGGAAAACGGGTTGTTCTGGGAAAACCAGCCCCGCCCTTCGGGTTCCAGATCCAGCACCAGGGATTTCTCGACATAGAGCATGCCTGCGCCGGGCGTGCCGCACATCCATTTGAGGCTGGTCGACAGGACGAAATCGACCTGCGGGTTCATTGCATCGAAAGGGATCAGGCCGGCGGCTTGCGTGATATCGACGCCGATCAGGCTGCCCATCGCGCGACCATGCGCCACCAGCGGCGCCAGATCGACACGCGCCGAGGCGGTCGAGGTCACCCAGGTGATCAGCGCGAGACCGACATCGGAGCCCCAGGCTTCGAGAAAATCGTCCTGTTCGACCCAAGTATGCCCCGCGCGCAGGGGCACTGTGTCGAGGGCAAAACCCATCTTGTCCGCGAGCCCTGCCAGCAGGAAATGCAGGGAGGGAAAACAATCGGCGGCGATCAGCACGCGTTTGCCGCGCAGCATCCCCTCGGGCAGAGCGCGCATCAGCTTGTGCAGGCCGTCGGTAACGCTTTCGCAGGTGGTGGTGGAGCCTTTGGGCACGTTGATGATGCGCCGCCAGCAGTCGATGAATTCCTGCCGTTTGAGCAGGACATACCCCCATTGTTTGTCATTCGGAGCCGCCCACACCTCGGCGAACCGGGCAGTGGCATCGGCCAGGTCTTGCTCCTTGCCAGGATACATCCCGATGGAATGATAGAGGAAGTACCCTGCGTGATTGGTGTTGGTGAGCATGCGCCCTCCCCGCCTGTCTGGTGGGCAGGGTAGGCGAGGCTGAGGCGTTGGTCCATGCTTAACATGTTTGCGATTGCGGGTGACTTGTGGGCGCGTGAGGCACAGGCGGGACAAGCCCCGCCCTACGCCGATCCTTTAGCGGAGGAGCGACTGCATGCAGACAGGCGGTTATGTCAAAGGGCGGCCCGTGGCGCTGGGGGAGTTGGATTGAAAGTTGTCCAAGGTCTGTGGGACCGGGTGCGTGGTCGGTATCTGCTGAATTGTGATCCGCAAGGATCAGGACGAGAGCGTTCCTGTCGATACCGGATTTCCGGCGAAATACGCTCATGACGCGCGGCGTGCGACGCAGGATTGCCGACTCAGTGCGATTGATGTGATCCTGTGCTGCGCGCCCGATAACTTGCCGACCGGGCAATTGGCCAAACTCGGGCTGCGCATAGAAGACACACATTGCATATCTGCACGCATACCCATATCGCCCCTATCGGCCGGGCCGGTGAAACATCCGAGTATTTGCGCCTCTCCATCGATGGATTGGGCACCAAGTCCGATTGGTCCAGCACTGACTTCGTAAATCACTACTTTAACGGTGGTGGGCGTGGCGTTACGTTTACGCAAATCGGGCATAGCCAAAAGATAATATCAGCCTTTATTGATCGACGCAGCAAGGCGCTGAAAGGTCAAATAGCAAGCGCAGCAAGGAGTGCTCGTGGTGGATCTGTCTCCTATAGCTTTGAAAACACGTATGATATGAAAGGAATTGTCTTCAGCATCGGCGACACCACAATCAGCGGATCATTTTCTGGGAAAAGCGTCGAGCAAAACGGCATCATCGAGCTTTCGGGGAGCTTGGACCTATACCTTGATGACGAATTCGCGGACCCTTTGAACGTTGGGGTGGAAGTAGATGACTACCGTCCAGGCAGTATTCTGTATGACAATATTCACAAGCCGTTGAACGATTATTTGAGAGGCCGCATCGGATTGCCAACTAGCGGTCCGCAACGATTGGGCATTCGCGACGGGACGCCATATGCCATGACCGGAACATGGTCAGGCTCTGCTGAAGGTCGCATTTACGCAGATCCATCGCGTAGCCAGTACACAAGATGATCGCACTCCTTTGTGCAATTGTCGTCACATTGCGTAGCAACTGTATCTGTCAGGTTGTGGATGCCGCCCATTTCTGACGGCTTTTGCATAAAGCGTTCGCGATGGTGACCAGCTTTCTGGCGACGGCTGTGATGATGACTTTGTGGGGTTTTCCGGCCTTTCGGAGGGGATCTGCGAGGGATCTTAGGCTTGGGTTTTGATTGGCGGCGACCAAGGCGCCCGGGAAATACCTGCGCCGGGTGGCACGGCCAAGCAGGG
>NZ_JAAWWD010000003.1 GCF_021404545.1 Aestuariivita sp. | reverse complement strand
CCCCCGCGCAGGATCGGTGCTCGAACCTTCACCGATATGTTTGACGCCCTTACAGAAATCTGTGACCTATTCTCGCCCGAGGAGTGCTGGAACTCCCTTAAGGCCGCCGGATATGTCTCAGGTTAAAAGTCGGATGCGCTAGCGCTCTTGCTCGGCCAAAGATGACAGGATCGGGCAATCGGGCCGGTCGTCCCCGGCGCAGGATGCGACGAGCGTGCGGAGTGTGTCGCGCATCGCCTCGAGATCGACGATTTTCTCTTCGATGCGGGTAAGATGATCGCTGGCAATCGCGCGAACATCGGCACTTGCGCGCTCCCGATCCTCCCAAAGCGCCAAGAGCGTGCGGCATTCGTCGATGGAGAATCCCAACGCCCGGGCGCGCGCGACAAAGGTCAGCTTGTGCATGTCTGTGTCGCGGAACGCGCGATAGCCGTTGGCGTCACGGGCGGGCCGGATCAGGCCGATATCTTCGTAATAGCGGATCGTCTTTGCAGGCAGGCCCGCGCGGCTGGCGACCTCTCCGATGTTCATGGCGATCTCCTCAGGTCGCGGATTGCAGGTTTGGAACGGGGTTCGGCAGCGCGCCCGTGGCATCCGCACCTGCCGCATGCCGCAGCCGCAGGGCGTTTGTGACCACCGCGACAGAAGAGAGCGCCATCGCAGCAGCGGCCAGTGCGGGCGATAACAAGAGCCCCCAGAGCGGATAGAACACGCCTGCCGCCACCGGGATCAGCAGCGTGTTGTAGCCAAAGGCCCAGCCGAGGTTTTGGCGGATATTGCGCATTGTCGCCCGGCTGATGGCAAAAGCGCGCCCGACCGCGTCCAATGCGCCGGAGGTCAGCACGACATCGGCCGCGTCAATCGCGACATCCGTACCGGTGCCCATGGCGATGCCAACATCCGCATGCGCCAGTGCCGGCGCGTCGTTGATGCCGTCTCCGACAAAGGCCAATCGTTGGCCATCACCGCGCAGCGCGTTCAGGGCTGTGACCTTGCCCTGCGGCATCACACCGGCGACCACATGGTCGATGCCCAGGCGCGCGGCGATGGAACGTGCCGTTTGTGCGGTGTCGCCGGTGATCATCGCGGTCTTGATACCCATTTCATGTAGCGCGGCAATGGCATGGGCCGCACCTGGCTTGACCGGATCTGACACGCCCAGCACGGCGGCTATCGCTCCGTCCAGGGCCACAAAGATGGGGGTCTGGCCCTCAGCCGCGATACGTCCGGCCACCTTTGCCAGGGCGCCGGTTTCGATCCCCGAGCGGGCCATCAGTCGGTCGGCGCCGATCAAGATTGCGTGCCCGGCCACATCCGCTGTCACCCCCATGCCGGTCACCGCCTCAAACCCGGTGACCTCGGGCAGGGTCATCCCGCTGTCCCGCGCGGCCCGGGTCAGTGCCGCCGCAATGGGGTGTTCCGACAGGGCCTCGACCGCCGCGACCCGAGCCAGAACGGTATCCGCATCCAGGCCCTCTGCCGTCTCGAATGTCGTCAATTCGGGTCGGCCCAGTGTCAGCGT
This sequence comes from Aestuariivita sp., assembly GCF_021404545.1. Taxonomy (GTDB): domain Bacteria; phylum Pseudomonadota; class Alphaproteobacteria; order Rhodobacterales; family Rhodobacteraceae; genus Aestuariivita. Next base: position 190,017 of record NZ_JAAWWD010000003.1, on the reverse strand, counting down.
CCCGGTCTTGTCAAAGGCCACGATGCTGACCTGCGACAGGGACTGAAGCGCGTCGCCTTTGCGAAAGAGAACCCCCAATTCGGCTGCACGCCCGGTCCCGACCATGATCGAGGTGGGGGTGGCCAGCCCCATCGCGCATGGGCAGGCAATGATCAACACGGCAACCGCCGCGACCAGAGCGGCGCCGAGCGAAGGGCCGAAGATCAGCCAGACCGCGACCGTGATCGCGGCGACCACCAGGACGGCAGGCACAAACCAGGCGGTCACCTGATTGACCAGCGCCTGAATGGGCAGACGCGCGCCCTGAGCCTCCTCGACCATGCGGATGATCTGGGACAACATCGTGTCGCGCCCTACCTTGGTGGCGGTAAACCGCAGCGCGCCGCGGCCATTGATCGTCCCGCCGATCACTGTATCGCCGGGGCCTTTGGCAACGGGCACGGGCTCTCCGGTGATCATGCTCTCGTCGATAAAGCTCTTGCCGTCGGTCACGGTGCCATCGACGGCGATCCGTTCTCCCGGGCGGATATGGATGACGTCGCCGGTGAGGATCTGATCGAGTGGGATGGAACTGACGACACCGTCCCGCTCCACCTCCGCCGATTTTGGGGCCAACTGCACCAGCCGCGCAATCGCGGCCCCTGTCTTGCCTTTGGCGCGCGCCTCCAGCCACCGACCCAAAAGGATCAGGGTCACGATGACCGCCGCGGCCTCGAAATAGACCGCATTGCCGCCTTCGGGCAGCAGCGACGGCGCGAATGTGGCCACCACTGAAAAGCTCCAGGCGGCACTGGTGCCAATCGCGACAAGAGAGTTCATGTCAGGCGTCCCCTTGAACAGCGCTGGAAAGCCACGGCTCAGAAAGACCCGCCCAGGCCCCGCCAGCACAGCGGTCGTCAGGATAAACTGGATCACCCGGCTGGTCTGCATACCCAGATTGGCCATCACCCAGTGGTGAAAGGCGGGGATCATGTGGCTGCCCATCTCAAGGATGAAGACCGGCAATGTCAGCAGGCCCGCGATCAGTGCCGCCCGGCGCAGCGTCATCGCTTCGCCATCCCGCGCCGTCTCGCGATCCGTCGCGGGCGCGGCTCTGCGGGCGGGATACCCGGCTTGGGTGAGGGCGGCAATTGCGGCCTCTACGCCTCCAGAGCCTGCCAGCGCGGTCACCTTGCCCTGCTGCGTGGCAAGGTTCACCTCAGCGCCCAGAACGCCGGGCTGGCCCGTGATCTGACGCTCGACCCGGCCAATGCACGAGGCGCAGGACATCGCGTCGATGTTGAGGTCAACGGTCTCGGTCAGGGCGGGATATCCGGCGGTTTTCAGCGTGGCGATCACAGCATCGGGGTCGATATGATCGCCGGTGACCTGTGCCGTACCGGTAGCCAGATTGACCGTCGCGTCATCGACCGAGGACAGATCGCGCAATGCGGTTTCGGCCCGCGCCACACAGGAGGCGCAAGTCAGACCGTCGAGTTTCAGAGCCAGCGTCATCATCGAGAACCTCGCCGCAAAAGAACGATGCGCCTTAGATAGGGCTTCCAGCCGCTGGAAGGTCAAGAGGGTCTTTGCCCCCGGATCAGCCCAGGATCATCGGGCGCGTCCAGGGTGCGCGGGCGTGATGGGCTGCCTTGAACGACGCAATGGCCTGCGCATGCTGGGCGGTCAGGTCGATATCGTCCCACCCGTTGAGCAGTTTCGTACGCCACACGGGATCGATCTCGAACCCGATCTTGCCTCCCGAATGGGTGATTTCGACCCGTTCCAGATCGACGGTGATCTCCCCCTCAAGCCGCGCCAGCCGGTCAGCGGGGATAACGGCGGGCAACACGCCGTTATTGACCGCGTTGCTGGCAAAGATATCCCCGAAGGACGGGGCCAGAACCACGCGGATGCCGAAATCGAACAGCGCATAAACCGCCGCTTCCCGCGAGGAGCCACAGCCGAAATTCCGGCCCGCGATCAGGATGGAGGCCCCATCAGGCAAGCGCGCGGCGGGGTCCTTTTTGCGCAGATCGTGCAACAGGACCGCGCCGTAGCCCTCGCTGCGCGCACGTGACATGAACCGGGCCGGGATCAGCTGATCGGTGTCCACGTTGTCCAGCGGCAGGCGCGCCGGTGAGGCGGTGAGGCGGGGAAAGGCGCTCATCTCTCGCGCCCCTCCAAAAGGGGGCGCACATCGGTCAGCGTCCCGGTTACGGCGGCCGCTGCCACCATGGCGGGCGACATCAGATGCGTACGTGCGCCGGGGCCTTGCCGTCCTTTGAAATTGCGGTTGGTGGTCGAGGCACAGCGTTTGCCCGGCGCCACCAGATCGCCATTCATGCCCACGCACATCGAACAGCCCGAGGCGACCCAGTCGAGACCTGCCTGAACGAAGACGGCATCCAACCCTTCTTCCTCGGCCTGCCGTTTGATGGCGCTCGATCCCGGCGACACAAGGCCCGGCACCCGCGCTTTGCGTCCGCGCAAAACGGCGGCGGCGGCGCGCAGATCCTCGATCCTGGCATTGGTGCAGGACCCGATGAAAACCTGATCCACGGGGGTGCCGTTCAACGGGTCGCCGATGCGCAGCCCCATATAGTCCAGCACATCGCGGGTCGCGTCCTGCGGTACATGGCCGGTGATCGGCACCGCCTGATCCGGGCTGGTCCCCCAAGTCAGCGTCGGGGCGATATCGGTGGCGGTGAGGGTCACCTCCCGTGCGAACGCTGCGTCCGCATCGCTTTGCAGGGCAAGCCAGGCCGCTGTCGCACGATCCCAATCGCCGGGCGCATAGGGGCGCCCCTTTACATAGTCCAGCGTCACCTCGTCGGGGGCGATCATGCCAAATCGCCCACCGCCCTCGATGGACATGTTGCACAAGGTCAGCCGCCCCTCCATCGACAGCGCCCGAATGGCCGAGCCTGCGTATTCGATCGCGTGCCCGCGCGCACCGTCCGCGCCCAGTTCCGCGATCCAGGCCAGGGCGATATCCTTGGCCGTGACCCCGGGGGAGAGCGTTCCTTCGACCGTGATGCGCATCGCGCGCGGGCGCCGCTGCCAGATCGTCTGCGTGGCCAGTACATGGGCGACATCCGTGGCTCCGATGCCAAAGGCCACCGAGCCAAAGGCCCCATGGGTCGAGGTGTGGCTGTCCCCGCACACGATGACCAACCCCGGAAGGGTCAGTCCCTGTTCCGGCCCGATCACATGCACGATGCCCTGTCGCGGATCACCCAACGCGAAATGCTCCAGCCCGTGGGTCTGGGCATTGGCCTTCAGGGTCTGGATCATCCCGGCGATATCGTCACTGGCGGGCGCGCCACGCGTGGGCGCATAGTGATCGGTCACACCAAATGTCAGCCCCGGCTCGGCCAAAACCATGTTGCGCGCCGCAAGCTTGCGAAACGCGTGGTGGGAGCCTTCGTGTACGAAATGCCGGTCGACCCACAAAAGGTCCGTCCCGTCGGGCCGCGCATGGATCACATGGGCGCCCCAGACCTTGTCAAACAGGGTTTGCGGATTGCTCATTGCGTTCCTCCACCGATCACCGGCTCCCAATGCCGCCCGTTGCGCCCGTCCACCCGACTCAGTGCCATGTCCAGCCGGAACATGTCGGGCCGGTAAAGGGCAGAGAGGTACTCGATCCCGCGCCCCTGATCGTCCTGCACCACGCGGGTCAGGGACAACAGTGCCGCTCCCACCGACACATCCAGCGCATCGGCCACATCGGGCGTGGCCAAGGCGGCGGATACGCTCTGCCGGGCGGAGGCGACAATCACGCCGGAGCGCTCCAACAGCTCAAAAAGCGGTGTGGTCGCCAGGTCGGTTTCCGACATATGGGCGGCCACGGTCTCGGGCACATGGGTTGTAAGGTGGGAAAACGGGGTGCCTTCGGCGCTGCGCACCCGGATAGCGGTTTGCACCCGCGCGCCCTCCTCCAGCCCCAGGGCGGTGCGGACAGGGGCCGGGGCAGGGCCGTAGGAAAACGACAAGAGCCGCGCGGTGGTGTCGCGCCCCATCTGCACGATCTGCGGGATCAGGGTCGCCATATCTGCTGTGATCGTGTCGGGACGATCCGTGCGCAGGCGCACAATGGATCCCGCACCTGTCTTTTTCTCGATCAGCCCGTCACGGGCCAGCGCGTCCAGGGCCCGCCGGACAGTGACCCGCGATACGTTGTGCATCTGTGCCAGGCGCTGTTCGCTGGGCAAAACCGATCCTTCCACCTGTTGACCGCTGGAGATATCCTCGCGCAGCAATAGATACACCCTGCGGGACTTGCCGCCTTCGGGTAAATCGGATGTGGCTTGATCGCGCAAATCTGCCCCCTGGTTGCGCCCGATAAGGTATCACGGGGATGCGTCAACGCAAGAACTTATGCTCCAGATATTCTGAAATCAGAAATTTACATGTTCTGATATCTGTCCTATAGAAAATACCAATTACAGGATTGGGGGGGGAGCTATGCCGATCGTTGAAATCCATATCCTCGAAGGGTATGGGCCCCAGGACAAGGCGCGGCTGGGTCGCGCTGTGAGTGATGCGGTGCGCTCTGTCGTGCCCGCCGACCCCGAAGCAATCACCGTCATCACCCGTGACATCCCACACGCAAATTACCTGCGGGGCGGACAGGCGCGCGTGCCTGCGGCGGCCTTGCCCGACCCGGTGGCCATCGTGCGCGATTATCTTGAAGCGATGGAGGCTCGCGATCTTGACCGGGCAGAGGCGCATCTGGCGCCCGGCTTTACGATGCAGTTTCCCGGAGCGGACCCGATGAGTACGCTGGCGGAGCTGATCGACTGGGCCAGGCCGCGCTACCGGTTTGTCAAAAAGACCTATGCGGGCTTTGATGCCTCGGCGGGCGATCAGGGTACGGTTGTGCATTGCCACGGCACGCTGCATGGTGAATGGCCCAACGGCGCAGCGTTCGAGGGTATCCGTTTCATCGACCGGTTTGAGCTGAGCAAAGGCCGGATCCTGCGCCAGGACGTCTGGAACGATATTGCCGAGATGCGCCCATGAGCGAGATAGATCCAATCACCCTGGCGGTTCTGGCCGGCCGGATGGAGCAGATCGCCGATGAGATGGACGCGACCCTCTTTCGCGCCGCCTTCAACCCGATCATCGCCGAGGCGCATGATGCCTCGCATGGGCTCTATCATGCCGTCACCGGCGACACGCTGGTGCAGGGCAAATCCGGACTGCCGATTTTCGTGGGCGTCATGGCTTTTGCGGTCAAGGCCGTGATCGACAAGGCCGCGGCGAATGGCGATCTGGCTGATGGCGACATCTATATCTTTAACGATGCGCATCTGGGTGGGACGCATCTGTCCGATATGCGGCTGGTGCGGCCCTACTTCCATAACGGAGAGCTGTTTTGCTATCTCGCCTCGGTGGGGCATTGGCATGATGTCGGCGGAGCGGTTCCGGGCAATTACAACCCCTCTGCCACGGATGCGTTTCAGGAGGCGTTCGTGCTGCCCCCGGTCCGTATCGCGCGCGCCGGAGTGATCCAGCAGGACGTGATCGACATTCTGATGCGCAACACCCGCCTGCCGCAATCGGCCCAGGGCGATCTGAACGGTCAGTTGGGCGCGCTGGATCTGGGGGTCAAACGGCTCGACGCGCTGCTCGATGAATACGGGGCCGAAACGGTGGCCGCAGCGCTCGACGCGCTTGGCCACCGGGCCGAAGCGCTCATGCGGTCGGAGTTGGAAGGTCTGCCAGATGGTCGTTGGGAGGCCGAGGATTTCCTCGACAATGACGGGATCACCGATATGCCGCTGCCCATTCGGGTGGCCCTTGAGATTACGGGCGACCGGATGGTGCTGGATTTCGAAGGCACCGCCCCTGTCACGGCCGGTCCGGTCAACATCGCTTTGCCGACCGCCGTGGCCACGGCCTATGTTGCGATTAAGCATATCTTTCCCGCGCTGCCTGCCAATGCCGGCGTGATGCGGCCGATCGAAGTGCGGGTGCCAGATGGGTCGCTTTTGTCTGCGGAGTTTCCGGCCCCCGTGGGCGGCTATACCGAAACGATCCTGCGGATGATCGACGTGATGTTTTCGGCCATGGCCCAGGCCGCGCCAGAGCGGGTGGTGGCCAACGCCTATGGCACGATCAACGCCCTGTCGATTGCGGGCAAACGTGCGAATGGCGCGCCCTGGGTGATGTTTTCCTTCTTTGGAGGCGGGCATGGAGGGTCTATCGAAAGCGACGGGCTGAATCACGGCAACGCACCGATTTCGACGGCGACGATCCCCCCGCTGGAGATCCTTGAGGCTGCTTACCCGGTCATGTTCAAGGAATGGTCGCTGCGCCCCGACAGTGCGGGTGCGGGGGCTCATCGCGGCGGGCTGGGTGCCGTGTATGAGATCGAGCTTTTGGAAGAAAGCGCGCGCGCATTCCTTTTCGGAGAGCGTGGACGGTTTGCTCCCAAAGGCATTGCGGGCGGTGGTGACGGCGCGATGAACCACTTTGAGTATCAGCAGGACGATGGCTGGCACGCGCCGCCGATGTCGTCCAAGATGTTGGGCATGGCGTTGAGGCGCGGCCAGTCCGTGCGGTTGGAAACCCCCGGTGGCGGCGGCTATGGCCCTGCGTCTGAACGGGATCCCAAGGCGGTTGCGCGCGACGTCGCGCTTGGCTTTCTGAGCGAGGACAACGCGACCGCGCTTTACGGTCCCGCCTGGCAGGGGGTCGCGCCATGAGCAAGATGGTTGGTGTGGATGTGGGTGGCACTTTCACGGATGTCTTTGTGCTGGACGAGGCGACAGGGCAGGCCCGTGTGGCCAAGGTGCCCACGACGCGGCCCGATCAGTCAGGCGGGTTCCTGAACGGGATCGGCCAGCAGATCGACGATCTGGCCGGGATCGCCGTTGTGGTGCATGGGACGACCGCAGGGACCAATGCGCTTTTGGAGCGTAAGGGCGCAAGGGTCGGTGTGATCACGACGCAAGGGCTTTCCGATGTGCTGGAGATGCGCCGCCGGGATCGGCCCCGCACCTGGGGGTTGCGTGGCGATTTCGAACCTGTCGTGCCGCGAGACCGGCGGCTGGAGGTGCCCGAGCGTGTGCTGGCCGATGGCACGATCCGCGTGGCCGTCGACCTGGATGCGGTGCGCGACGCGGCGCGGCGGCTTATCGACCTGGGCTGCGCGGCGGTGGCGGTTCTCTTTGCCAATGCCTATGCCAATCCCGAAAACGAACGCGCGGCGGTAGAAGCTGTTCGGGCAATCTGGCCAAATGATCATGTCGCCGCCTCCTCGGAAATCCTGCCGGAAATCCGCGAGTTCGAGAGGTTCTCCACCACCGCGCTCAATGCCTATTTGCAACCCGAAGTGGCGGGCTATCTCGACCGGCTGGAAACCGCGCTCAAGGGCGGCGGGTTCACGGGTGAGTTCATGATCGTGCAATCCAATGGCGGGGTAATGGGGGTCGAGACGGCCTGCCGTCTGCCAGTGCGGACAGCCCTTTCCGGCCCAGCGGCAGGCGTGATCGCGGCCGGTTATATCGCCCAGACCGCAGGCTTTGCGGATGTGATCACCGGCGATGTGGGCGGCACCAGCTTTGACGTATCTCTGGTGGCCAATGGCCAGTCGATGCTGGCGGCGCAAACTTCCATCGATTTCGGCATGGTCGTGCGCACCCCGATGATCGAGATAGCGACGATCGGCGCGGGCGGCGGTTCCATCGCCTGGGTCGACAAGGGCGGCTTGCTGAATATCGGGCCGGAAAGCGCAGGCTCCGATCCCGGCCCTGTCGCCTATGGACGTGGCAATGACCGGCCCACGGTGACGGATGCCAATGTGGTGCTGGGTCGGATCGATCCAGAGAGCCCCATTGGCGGTACGTTGGAGCGGCTGGATGTAGAGGCCGCAAGGGCTGCCATTGACACCCATGTGGGCACTCCGCTGGGTCTGGACACGATGGCGGCGGCCGAAGCGATCCTGACGGTGGCCAACTCCCGCATGGCGGGCGCCATCCGGCTGGTGAGTATCGAGCGGGGGTTTGATCCCAAGCGATTTTCCTACATGCCATTCGGCGGAGGGGGGGCGTTGCATGCCGGGGCAATCCTGGCGGATGTGGGGCTGGCGCGGGCGATTGTACCGCGCTTTCCCGGTGTGACCTCGGCCATGGGCTGTGTGATCGCCGATATGCGGCAGGATTTCGTGCAAACGCTGAATGTGATGGCCGATCAGGTCGATGAGACCGCCCTGGCGGCTGTGATGCAAACGCATGCGGATGAGGGCCTTGCGATGCTGGACGCCGCCCAGTCCCGGTTCGAGGCACGCGATATCCGGTTTGAGCTCGATATGGCCTATGTCGGTCAAACCCACACTGTGGCGGTGCCCTTGCCCGTTGCCGTGACTGAGGGCCGGGTTACGCCCCCGACCCGCGCGCAGATCGCCGAAGCGTTCGACCTGGCCTATCACGCCACCTACGGGCGGCTTTTGCAGAACGGCACGCGCCGGGTCATGAACCTGCGCAGTGCAGTGATCGGGCGACGACCCAAATTCGATCTGTCGGCGCTGGCCCCGGACCCGGGCGGCAGTATGCAGAGCGCGTTTAAGACCCAGCGCGAGGTGCATTTCGGCGATCGCTGGCACAAGACGGCGATTTATGATCGTCTGTCCCTCCCGGTAGGCGCCATTGTTCAGGGGCCCGCCATTCTGGAGCAGTTGGATACCACCATCCTGATCGAGCCGGATTTGCAGGGGACGGTGGACCCTTACGGCAATGTCATCATCGAGAGGCGCATATGAGCTTGGATGTCCTGAACCCCGCCCGCACGGGGCTGCTGACGATTGATCTGCAAAACGACTTCCTGCATCCCGAAGGCGCCTATGGTCGCGCGGGGCAGGGCGCCCCGGCGATTGCCGCGCTGCCCGAAAGGATCAAGCCGGTGGTGGAGGCGCTGCGCGCCAAAGGGGGCACCTATCTGTCGGCCCAGTTTACTCTGGTACCCGGGCCGGGTGGGGAGCCGCTCATCGCACCGCATCTCAAACAGTTGCGTCCGTTTCTGACAAAGGGCGATTTCGCACCGGGTGGCTTTGGTCATTCGCTGGTCGATACACTGGCACCGGCGGATTACACGGTCGAGAAGGTCGCTTATTCCGCGTTTTATCAAACGCGGCTGGAATACATCATGCGTGCATTGGAGATCGACACGCTGATCGTTGGCGGGATCGTGACAAATGGCGGCGTCGCGTCCACCCTGCGCGATGCGCATCTGCGCAACATCGAGACGATCCTGTTGTCAGATGGATCGGCCGCATTCAACGATGACGTGCACAAGGCCACGCTGACCTCTCTGGGCACGGTCACGCAGGTGATGACCTGTGCCGAGACCCTGGCACTGATCGGGGCGGCCTCATGAGTCTCAAAGCGCGCCTCACGCAACCTGAAATTCTTTGTGCGCCGGGGGTTTATGACGGGCTGACCGCGACACTGGCGGAACAAGCGGGGTTCGAGGCGCTCTATCTTTCGGGTGCCGCCGTCGCCTATACCCGGCTGGGGCGGCCCGATATCGGTCTTTCGACGATGAGTGAGATGGCCGATACCATGGCCCTGATCCGGGACCGGGTTGCGTTGCCTGTGATCATCGACGCCGATACCGGTTTTGGCAATGCGCTGAACGCGCAGCGGACCATGCGCGCTTATGAACGGGCCGGTGCGAATGCATTGCAGGTCGAGGATCAGACCTTCCCCAAACGCTGCGGTCACCTTTCTGACAAGTCGTTGATCTCGAAACAGGAAATGGTCGGCAAGATCTCGGCGATGGCGGAGGCGCGGGCCAGCGATGAGACACTGATCATTGCCCGTACCGATGCTATCGCCGTCGATGGCTTTGACGCGGCAATCGACCGGGCCGAAGCTTATGTCGAGGCCGGGGCAGACGCGTTGTTCGTCGAAGCGCCGCGGTCAGGCGATGAGGTGTCGCGGTTGGCGCGCCAGTTTGCGGGCCGCATCCCGTTGCTGGCCAATATGGTCGAGGGCGGGCAGACGCCGCTGCAAAACGCCTCTGATCTTGAAACGCTGGGGTTTTCCATCGTCATCTTTCCAGGAGGCATCGTCCGCGCACTGGCGAAGACCGCGCAGAGCTACTATCGCAGTCTGCGGACCCATGGATCGAATGGTCCTTTTCAGGATCGGATGTTTGACTTTGGCGGTCTGAATGATGTGATCGGAACGGACGCCATGCTCGCCGAGGGATCCAGATACGAGGCAGGCGACGACTGAAATGGCCAAAGTCCTGCCCGCCCCCGAGACATTCGACCTGTCCATTGAAGTCGTGATCGTGGGGGCAGGTGCGGCCGGTCTGGTCTCAGCACTTGCGGCGTATGAGGCCGGACGGGACGTTCTGGTGTTGGAGCGCGATAGCCAGCCTTCAGGCTCAACCGCCTTATCTGCGGGGTTGATCCCGGCGGCAGGCACGCGCCTTCAGTGCGCGCTCGGCATCACGGATACCCCGCAGCTCTTTGCGGCCGATATTCAGGCCAAGGCCAAGGGAGAGAACGATCCCCATCTGGTCGATCTTCTCGCCGCAGGGGCTGCCGATACGATAGACTGGCTGGAGGGCACACATGGTCTGCCATTTTCCTTGGTCGATGATTTTGACTATCCCGGGCACAGCCGCCGCCGCATGCATGGGTTGCCTACGCGCGCGGGGCGCGAGTTGATCGATGCGTTGCGCAGCCGGTGTGAGGCCCTGAGCATCGACATCGTTTGTGAGGCTCTGGTCGATACGCTTTATTGGGACGCAAACACCGTGAGCGGTATCGCTGTGACGCGTCCGGATGGCGGGCAGGAGCGTATTGGCTGTTCCGCCGTGATCCTGGCCTGCAATGGCTTTGGCGGCAACCGGGAGTTGGTTCGCCGACACCTGCCCGAAATCGCAGAGGCCCTGTGGTTCGGCCATGATGGCAATACCGGTGACGCGGTCCTTTGGGGCGACGAGATCGGCGCGGAAACCCGCCATTTGGGTGCCTACCAAGGGCATGGCAACGTCGCCCATCCGCACGGGATCTTGATCACCTGGGCTGTCATTACCCAAGGCGGGTTTCAGGTCAACACCGATGGCGTCCGGTTCTGGAACGAAGCGCAAGGCTATTCCGAGGCGGCGCGCGCCGTTCTGGCACAGCCGGACGGCGTGGCCTGGACGATATTTGACAGCCGCATCGCAGCAATCGCCCGTCAGTTTGCCGATTTCCGCGAGGCGGAAGCGCAAGGGGCGATTATCACCACGGACACCCTGCACGACCTTGAGGTGGCCACGCACCTTCCGTCGGGGTGTCTGTCTCGCGAGCTGTCTCGCATTCTGCCGACAGGGCCGGACCGGTTCGGGCGTCTCTTTGACACCGCAGCGCTGTCGCCGCCATTCTGTGCGGTGCGGGTGACAGGCGCGCTTTTTCACACACAAGGGGGGCTATCGGTCAATGGTTGTGCCCAAGTGCTTCGCAAGGACGGAAATGTGATCCCCAACCTTTATGCTGTGGGGGGGGCGGCCTGCGGGGTTTCGGGGGCATCGGACGCGGGCTATCTGTCAGGAAACGGCCTGCTGAGTGCCGTCGTTCTGGGCCGCATCGCGGGTGAAGCTGCAGGGGGAACGGGCACCCGAGCATCCGGCTTGGATACGCCCAAAAATCCGCTGGACACTCCCGGTTCACTCCCCTAGAACGCCGACACCCGAAACCAAGCGGTTTCCCTATGCCCGGGTAGCTCAGGGGTAGAGCAGTGGATTGAAAATCCTCGTGTCGGTGGTTCGATTCCGCCCCCGGGCACCATTAAATACTCTCATTCATCTTCATATTTCCGTATAAAGAACCTTAAACCAAGGACTTATGTGGCGTTTTCTGACCATGCAGAAATATGCTGACCCATTGTTTTTCAGATGTTAAGGTGGTCCAAAAAAGGGGCCAGATGACCAACATCAACGCGCTATCACACTTAAAGATCAAGTCGCTCGGGCCGGGAAAGCACTTTGACGGCCAAGGTTTGATGTTGGTGAAGAGCCGGAAAGAAGCTGGCAAGTGGATGTTGCGCCTCATCGTTGCCGGAAAAAGACGCGAAATGGGTCTGGGACGCTGGCCGGATGTGTCCCTTTCTGAAGCGCGGGAGCGGGCGTCTGATGCACGTCGCCAACTGCGTGATGGGGTCGATCCGATCCAGGCGCGACAAGTGGCGCTTCGGCGGGAGCAACGGCTGACAGTAGCGGATGCGATTGAGCGGTGCTTCGTGGCCCGCCAGGCCGAGCTCAAGAACGATGGGCGAGCAGGTCGATGGCTGTCTCCCCTGTCGGTGCATGTGATCCCGAAGATCGGAACGATGGCGGTTGAAGACATCGACCAGCACGTTCTCAAGAAGACGCTTGAACCGATCTGGCACGAGAAAGCCGACACCGCGCGTAAGGCGATGAACCGGATGAACCTCACCTTGAAGCACGCCGCCGCACTCGGGCTCGACGTCGATCTGCAAGCGGTGATGAAAGCTCAGGCGCTCCTTGGGAAGCGGCGGCATCAGACCAAACACATCCCCTCTCTCCCCTACCGCGAGGCCCCAAGTTTCTACCGCTGGCTCTCTGCACAGAGTTTCCCGTCTGCGTACGCGCTGCGGTTTTTGATGCTGACAGTCGCGCGCACGAGTGAAGTGCGGTTTGCCGTGCCAGACGAGATCGAGGATAACGTTTGGACGCTCGACCCAAAGCGGACAAAGACCGCAACGGCGCATCGGGTACCACTGTCGCCCGAGGCGCTGCGCGTCATCGACACCCGCCCCGTCATCGTCGGGTCTGACTACCTCTTCCCGTCCCCGCGAGGGAAAGCAATGTCCGACGCCACCATGAGCCGATTGATGGAACGCGAGGAGATGGAGGCCCGACCGCACGGGTTCCGGGCGACATTTCGAACGTGGGTGGAAGAGACGACCGACACGCCGTTCGAGGTGAAAGAAACCGCCCTCGGTCACCAAGTTGGAAGCGAGGTTGAACGCGCGTATCAGCGGAGTGACTTGTTGGAGAAGCGCCGCGTGTTGTTGGAACAGTGGGCGGATTTTCTGACGGGCAAGTAACTCGTCCGGTTCGGCATGGTAAACTGAACCACATATGAACGTGCCAATAAATCAAACGAGTTCGCACCCGTCCGAACCAGTGCGAACCCCTGAAAACCCTTTAGAATATGAGTGGCTGACCGTCGATGAGGCTGTCGCCTTCTGTGCGGAACGTGGTCTGTCTCGGACCCCGAAGACCCTCCGAAAGTGGGCGGAGCGTTCTTACAACAAGGAGGACGCGGATATCACCGTGCGGCGCGAAGATACGATGTGGAGCTACCGGTGGAAGATCGAGAAGGCTTCCCTGGCGCGCAAGGTCGATCAAGAACTATCTCTCGCCGGTGCGAACGCGTCCGAACCGGTGCGCACGGGTGCGACCGAAACGGCGGAAAATACCACGGTCGAACCTGAGAACACGTTCGAACCTGTTCGAACCGGTGCAGGCATGATCTCAGAGACAAACTCTGATCAGAAGCCTTCAAAGACCGACGAACCGCGTGCGAACGCGTCCGAACCCGTGCGCACGGGTTCGGTTGACATCCGACCAGCAGGGGTGTCCGCGAATGTTCTCGAAGAGGTGCGGGAACGATTGCGCGACAAGGAAGAAGAGATCGCGTTCTTGCGCGGGCAACTCGACAAGGCGCAGGCCGAAGTGGAGCGCCGGGCGACGTCAACCGACGAAGCACTCAAGACAATCGACCGTGTTGTCCGCAGTTTTGAAATGCAGGCCGAAGCGAACAAGGCATTGGCGCTGAGTGGGGTGTCGTCTCGCACCGAACCATCCGAGCCCGTGCGGTTTACCGAAGAAGCAGAGATGTCGCCGACCGAGCAGCCAACTCCTCCAGAGCACAATCCGGCCAGTAGATATCAACAGCCGGAACCGGGTTGGCATAGGGTATAATTCTCGGACATGGCATCGATGGAAGACCTCATGAAGGCGCGCACTGTGCGCTTCAAAAAAGCAAACCCGTTGCTTGCGAGCGGCTTCGCGCAATTGCCGCGCGTGGTGATCCGGGCGGGCAAGCGCATTTCTCCGATGGCGAAGATCACATTCGCGACCCTTCTCGACTACGCGTGGCAGGACGGCTTCTGCTTTCCTGCGCAGGAACGGCTGGCGCGCGACATCGGCACGAATGAAAAGTCAATCCGCAAGTATCTGGCCGAGCTGCAAGACCTGCAAATGATCGAAGTGAAAAAGCAGGGGCGGGGCTTGCACAACATCTACGTCATCAACGACGAGGCACCTGTCTTGAGGGACGTGCAAAAAGAGTTGGAGAGGGAACAGGCAGGGGCGGCTTAGGTCGCAATGGTTCCGTTGCAGACCGGTAAGATTTACCGTTCTAGGCCGGTAAGAATGGGGCACCCAGTCCGGTAAGGTTTACCGTCCTGGTTCGGTAAGAATTCCCGACTACTATAAACAACTACTAAGACGCTGAGACTAAAACAAAAACAGATAAACAAATTCTCGAATAAAAATTCAGAAAGGGTCAGGTCGGCAAGGCGGCTAAAGACCCTGCCTCCCAGCGTAAACAACACGCCACCAGAGCCCCAACAATGCCCCGCTACGCGCTTTTCCCACCAAAAACGAAGTGACCCCCACCTTTGCTGAAAACGCTGCTTAGGATAACACACAGCGCGTGTGAGCCGATGTCACCGGCGGGTCCTCTCCACAGGTCATACAAGAACCGAAAAGTGTGATACAATTCAGGCACATATGAACACGTCAATCATCATCAATGATACACATGCCGCCGTACAGCGCTTGCAACAGAAAGGCGCAAGTGCTGACTTGGCGGCGGAAATCGTGGCGACCGTGCAGGCTGCTCGGGTCGAGGGTGATCTCGCAACCCGGGCCGACATCAACGAGGTGCGAACCGATCTCGTTGAACTGCGGGCCGAGATGTACCGCGCCTTTGTCATTCACGGCTTTACCACCGTCGGCGCGATCTTGGCCGCCGCCTTTGGTGTAGCGTCTCTTCTTGGCTAACCGTCGAAGAGCGCGCCGCACTGGCATGGGCGGCACTTCGGGCGCTCGATACCCCGGAACAGGCCGAGCAGGTCGCCGAAGCGGTCCTGTCCTTCGCCGATTACCCCCTGCCGACCTTCCTCAATCCGATGGACGATGCGCGCTGGTGGGCTTCCTTCGCCTCTCTGAAAGAGCGCAAGGCTTATGCACTGGCGGCATATGAAGCCTTGCCCGAACGCGACCAGATGGCATTCCGCAAACACATTTCCGAAGTGGAGATCGCCGCATGAAGATGCTTGTGCACCGGATTGCGGGTGGCTCTGCGCTGCCCTTCATCCTTGATGACCTCAAGTGGCACATCCGGGTGGATGCCGACGCCGAAGACAATGCCATTCAGAACATCGGCCTGACGGCGGCGGCGGAAATCGAGCAATTCGCCCAAATCGCGCTGCTGACGCAAACGATCAGGGTGACGATCTTCAACCCGGCACAAGAGCATGGCTTGAGCCTACCCATCGGGCCGGTGGCGGACGAAGACGTGCCGAGCGTAACCATCGACGGCGAAGCGTTCACCGCCTTTGACTTCGTGGGCGGCACCCGGCCCTACATCCGCTGGTTGGCGAGCTATCACGACCTCACCCCCAGCCGCGTCATCATCGAATATCAGGCCGGGTTTGGACCGGCGGCGGCGGACGTGCCTGCCGATCTCGCCCAGGCCCTCATGGATCAGGCCGCGCTGCACTATGACGGCAGGTCGCCGATGGACGCCAAGTCCCTCACCACGTCCCCCCACATGGCCCGCGTGAGCGCGCGCTATCGCGGGGTGCAGGTATGACCGACCGCGAGCTTGATGAAATCCTGACCTTCCGCTGGCCGTTGGTGGTGCGGCGGGTGATGGCGGACGGCACCGACGAATGGCTGCAAGGGTTCGTGCGGTCCATCGCCCGGCACGGCAAGCGGGCGGCGTGGCGTCCCACGATGAAGCAAGAGCAGATCATGCGGCGGCTGGTGTCCGAGCTGGGCACCGGCTCCGAGCCTGACGTTGAACTGATCGAGAGGTGAGAAAAAACAAAGCCCGCCGTTGCAGCGGCGGGCCATGCGGCAGTCGGCGTTCACGGGTTAGCCGGGGCTGACGCATCACAGTGCTACCGGGTAACGGGCCAAAGCACAAGGGCAGCTATTCCGCGTCGTGCGGTCACTCCACGCCCCAAGGCCCCACTGCCACCCTCCAAGGCGGTGAACATGGGAGTGCGGACCGAGCCGGGGGAAAGGCAGGTCTGGCCTAAGCGGCGGCCCGGCTCCGGTGAGCAGGCAAGATCGCGGCGGTCAGGGCGGGAGGCGGGTTTTCAACCCCGCTGGAGTAACCCGCTTTCTGACCGTCACAGCAACCCTCACCAGTGAGCAGAGGGCCAAGTGAGCAACGATTGAACGAAAAGAGACACGCGAGAGTGAACACGATGACAGAGGCAGCGAAGAAAGCAAGATCATGGCGCAAGGCGGATGGTTCGATCCTTTCGCCTGCACCGCGTCGTTCCGATCATCAACAGGCTGACCTCTTTGCATCTGGTCCCAATGCCGCGACTTTGGCAAATACGGGTAACCGTGTGTCTAACTCCTCAATTTTCGCGCCCGGCGCAGAGGCGGAAAACGCGGCCCCGGCAGATCGAGCTATGCAATTCATGCATAGCCTGCAAATTCCCGAGGGACCGAACGCCGGAAAGCCTGTCACGCTCGCCCCCTTTCAGCGCCAATTCATCGAAGGCGCGATGGCTGACACGACCGCCAACGCCATTCTCAGCATCGGGCGCGGCAACGGCAAATCCGCGATCACGGCGGGACTTGCGCTCGGCGGTCTTGTTGGCGTCTGGGACCGACAGCCCCGGCGCGAGATCATCGCAGCCGCGCGGACCCGCGATCAGGGGCGCATTATCTGGGACTTCGTGGCCGGGTTTGCCGCCACCCTGCCGCTTGAGGTGCAGCGCCGCCTGATCTACCGCCGGGCCCCGCGCCTCGAAATCGAATTTGAGGGCGACGGTGGCGGGCATGTCCTTCGCGTGATCGCGGCGGACGGTAAATCGGCCCTCGGCGGCGCACCGACGATGGCAATCCTTGACGAGCGCGGGCACTGGGCCCTTGATCGCGGCGACGAGCTGGAACACGCGCTGCTGTCCGGTCTGGGCAAGCGCGAGGGCCGGGCTTTCCTGATCAGCACCAGCGCCAGCGACGACACGCACCCCTTTTCCCGGTGGATCGACGATCCGTCGCCCGGCTCATACGTTCAAGAGCATCGGCCCGCGCCCGGCCTGCCAGCCGATGACGCGGAAAGCCTTTTGATCGCCAACCCCGGCGCGCCTCATGGCATCGGCGGTTCGCTGGAATGGCTGGAAGCGCAAGCGAAGCGGGCCATTGCGCGGGGCGGTTCCAGCCTCACCAGCTTCCGGCTCTACAACCGCAATGAGCGTGTATCCGGGGAATCGCGTGACCTGCTGATCACCCTGGACGAATGGCTCGGCTGCGAAACCTCGGCGCTGCCATCCCGCGAAGGCGGTGTTGTGATCGGGATCGACCTCGGCGGTTCGGCCTCGATGACGGCGGCGGCGTTCTACTGGCCCGAGACGGGGCGGCTTGAGTGTCTTGGCACCTTCCCGTCCATGCCCAGCCTCTTGGATCGCGGCCAGACGGACGGCGTGGCCGGTCGCTATGTCGAGATGCACGACCGGGGGGAGCTTTCGGTTCTCGGCGACAAGACCGTGCCGGTGGCCCCGTGGCTGGTCGAGGTGATGCGCCATGTCGAGGATCAGCCCGTCATCGCGATCACCATGGACCGCTACAAGCAGGCCGAGCTGGGTGAAGCGATCAGCCGGGCGGGCATCCGCGCGCCGCTGGTCTGGCGCGGTCAGGGCTTCCGGGACCGTGGCGAGGATGCGGAACGGTTCCGTCGCGCCGCCTTTGACGGGCTGGTGAAGGCCAAGCCGTCCCTGCTTCTGCGCTCGGCCTTTGCGGACACGGTGTGCCTGCGCGACCCGGCGAACAACATCAAGATTGCGAAGGCCCGATCTACGGGCCGGATCGACGCCGCGGCGGCATCGGTTCTGGCCGTCGCGCAAGGAGCGCGGATCACAGCACAACCCAAAGCGAAAGCGAGGATGCAATGGTTTTGAACCACGAGGGCATCACCTACGAAATCGGCGGCGTCAAGGTAGTCCTAGGCAGCGGCGCTTTTCTCGAAAACACCGCCCAGACGGATCAAATCCCATGAGCATCCGCAAGGAACATAAACGGCATTCGCGGCACGTCACCCGCACGAAACGCTGGAAGGTACTTCGCGCGGAGATCCTCGAACGCGACCGTTACCGCTGCCGCTCATGTGGCTGCGGCGGGCGGCTGGAAGTGGATCACGTCAAACCGGTCAGGACGCACCCCGAGCTGTCCTATGAGCCGCGCAACCTTCAGGCGCTTTGCCCCGGTTGCCACACCCGAAAGACAAGGATCGAGTGCGGGCATCCCCCGCCCCGAGAGGACCGCCAAAACTGGCGGGAAGCAGTCGAGGCGCTTGAGCGACCCGGCACCCCTATTGAGCAGAAAGGATAAACCATGCTCGAATCTGTGAAGATCGCCCGGCGGCAAAGCGAAATCCGCCAGAACCTCGCCGAGCTGGCGGGTAAGGAAGCCCCATCCGAGGATGAAGTCCGGCAGATGGACGAACTGGACCGGGAATACCGTTCCAACGAAACCCGCTATCGTGCAGCCCTGATTGCCGAGGATACCGAACGCCGGGACGCGGGCGACGAGCTTGAGACCCGCTCCGCCCAGGAATGGGCCGAGCTGATGGCCGGTTTCGAGATGCGCCAGGTCGCGCTGGCCCTCGATGAAGGGCGGCAACTGGACGGCCAGACGGCGGAGATCGTGACCGAGTTGCGCAACTCGGGCGGTTTCCGGGGCATTCCCGTGCCGTGGCAGGCGCTGGAAGTCCGGGCCGGTGAGACGGTTGCCAGCGGCACCCCCAACCCGATCCAGACCCGCCCCATCTTCGACCGCCTGTTCCCGGACAGCGTGGCGGCACGCATGGGGGCGCAGATGATCAGCATCGACGCGGGCGCTGTGGAGTGGCCGGTGACTACCTCGGCGGTCACAGCAGGCTGGGCGGACGGCGAGACGGCCAACGTGGCTGGGCCGACCACCTATGCCACCACCGACCGCGCCATGTCGCCGGATCACAACCTCGGCATTCAGATGCGCATCACCCGCAAGACGCTGAAACAGTCCGGCGCGGCGCTGGAACAGGCGGTGCGGCGCGATATGAGCGGGGCAATGGGCGCGGCGATGGATCAGGCGGCATTCCTCGGCACCGGGGCCAACGGCCAACCGCTCGGAGTCATCACCGGTGCTGCGACGTACGGCATCACGTCCACGGCGGTGGATGCACTGGCGAGCTGGGGCGCGTTCCGCTCGGCAGTCACCCGGTTCATGACCGCCAATGCCGCCGGTTCGCCGGACGCGGTGCGGGCACTGATCCGCCCCGAACTTTGGGACTATCTGGACAGCGTTCTGATCAGCGGCACAGCGGTGTCCGAATGGGACCGGTTGGTGAAAAACCTGCCCTCGGCCAACATCGCCATGACGAACAACGCGCTCGCCGCGCCGTCCGGCATCCCCGAGGCCACGTCTTCGCTGTTGACCACCGCAGCGGGCGGGGTGGCTCCGATCTTCATTGGCGCATGGGGCGCGGTGGACATGATCCGCGACCCCTACAGCGATGCACAGTCCGGCGGGCTGCGGATCACTGCCCTTGCGACGATGGACGTGACGGAAGCGCGCCCAGCCCAGCTCGAACTGCTGACCGGCCTGGAGCTGGCAGCCTAATGCTCTGGGGCGCTCATGTCGGCAGCCTGGAGCTGCGCACCGAGGGCGGGGAAACCCGCCTTCGGGCAACTTTCCCATATGGCCGGGAAACTGTGTTGGCCGAACGCATGGGGGCAGGGCGTGAGCGTCGTGAGATGATCGCAGCCCGTGCCTTCGCGGATCGGCTGGAACGCGGCGAGGACGTGCATTTTCTGGCCGGTCACGACTTCAACAAGCCGCTGGCGTCACGTTCCGCTGGCACTCTGACACTGACTGAAACCGATGACGCCCTTACCGTTGACGCGACGATCAGCGCCGACATGGAGCAGGTCAGTTATGTGCGGGACTTCCTGTCCGCCCATGCGGCCGGGCTGGTGCGGGGCCTGTCACCCGGCTTCCGCGTCCGACCAGGCGGCGAGACGGTAGAGGAACGCGGCAACGCAATCCTGCGCACAGTCCGAGCGGCTGACCTGATCGAAATCAGCGCCGTGACGAAACCCGCCTATCCACAAGCTCAAATCGAGGCCCGGAACTGGGCCTATCATCCTACGGTGCGCCGAGCGCTCATTCGGATCAACAACACAAGCCGGTGGAGGTGACCATGCTGGAATGGATCATAAACAAGCTGCGCCCGATCGAGGCGCGGTCCAACGGCGGTGGATACACCGCGCAAGTGATGGCGGCGCGGGACAGCTTCATCAGCGGGCGGCGCGGCGTGGCCGAGCTGACGGCGACGGTGCAGAGCTGCGTCAGCCTTTGGGAAGGCGGGTTCGCAATGGCGGACGTGACCGGAACCAACCTGCTGACCCGGCAAACCATGGCGATGATCGCCCGAAGCATCGCTTTGAACGGCGAGGCGGTCTATCTGATCACCGAGTTGGGCCTTGTCTCGGCGACGGACTGGGACGTGACCACCCGCGACGGGAAGCCGCGCGCCTATCGCCTGTCCATCCCCGAGGCCGGGGGAGGGCGCACTGTCACCGCCCTTGCCGCCGAGGTGCTGCACCTGCGGATCGGTGTGGACAACCTGACGCCATGGATCGGCACCGCACCGCTGCGCCGATCCAGCCTGACAGGCGGGATGCTCCATGCGGTCGAGGCCGCGCTTGCAGAGACATTCGAGAACGCCCCTCTGGGAAGCCAGATCGTGCCCTTGCCCGATACTGGCGCCGACGACATGGCCACCATGCGCGGCGCGTTCAAAGGGCGGCGCGGCTCAACGCTGGTGATCGAGGGTGTCGCCCAGGCGACGGCGGCGGGCATGAACCCGACCATCGGCCAGAAGCCCGATCAGCTTTCGCCGGACTTGTCCAAGAGCATGACAGACGAGACGCTGGCAGCGGCGCGCAAGGGAATCGGCATGGCCTATGGCGTCCTGCCGTCATTCTTCAATCGCGCCGCCACCGGCCCCGTGATCCGCGAGGCGCAACGCCAGCTCGCAATCTGGACCTTGCAGCCCATCGCCGCGATGCTGGCGGATGAAGCGACCGCCAAGCTCGGGGCCGAGGTGACGATTGACACGATCCGGCCCTTGCAAGCCTTCGACGCTGGCGGACGTGCCCGTGCCCTGTCGGCGATCATCAAGACGCTGGCCGAGGCGAAAAAAGCGGGCATCCCGCCCGGTGACGTGTCCGGCGCGATGTGCATGGTCGATTGGAAAGAATAGGCAGAATGCGCCTCGGGGCTCCTTTGCTCACCCCATAGCATTCTGGTTCAGTCGGTGAGTGCCGCAACAACCCCGACAGCGCGCGGCCCATACCTCCAGCGGGCGCGGCGCGCAATCTAATTGAACTGATCTCGATTAAACTCCTGATCCACCCACTTTTGCGCCGTGAACATCGGGCCTCCACGGCAGCGAAAATCCAGAGCGTCGGGGTGGCGCTTGAGCAACCAACTCTTAAACTCATAGAAATTCGGTCTGATGGAACCATTCATCGGTATGCCTCGCTCTTCGGCGAACATGCGGCAGCTGTATCGTATGATACGCTCGGCTTCGGCCTTAGTCATTTTTTCAACCTCACGCCTGCACCCCCGCCGTTTGCCTCGATAAATTCGACACCCTTCGCCTCAAGTGCGGCGCGGATCGCTTGTATAGTTTGGGGCGACACGGTGTCCGTGCCAGTCTCAGCGCGCCTTATCGTTTTGGTTGTTGAGCCGATGAGGTCCGCCAATTCCCTCTGCGACATAGCTTTGAGCGCTCGCGCAGCTCTTAATTGATCAGAAGTTGTCATAAAACACTGTCCGCTTTAGGACATCATGCTATGTCCTGTTCCGGACAATACCACACAAGGAGAACAAGACAATGACCAAAGAACGCGCCCGCGCGAACAGTGAACCTCGTCCTGTTCAATATTGGGAAAACCGACGTACGAAAGGGCAAGCACTTGCTCACAACCGCGTCTTTGAAACTCATCTGGCCGAGGTGACGGCGCTGCGTCAACAGCAAGAAAGATATGAGCAGAGCCTACCTAAGAAGCCTAGAAAAGCACTGGCGGACATTTACCAAACGCTTGAGGACACCAAAGACATCCTCGAACCGAGCTGTGCACCCAGAGCGGCAATGGAACTTATCTGCCAACTCGCCATGCACAATGCCCTAGCGGATGGCGATCAGATGAGCGATGCCGTCTACTGGTTGGCAATTCGCAGTTTGGAGGGCTTAGATAAGCTTGAAGACGCCATAACCCGAGCACGCGACATTTCTCGCCAGTTTCATCCGCTTCATGAGCCGTATCAGGCGTGAACCCCTTCCTATACTGGGAGTGATCCGTTGCGCCTTGTTTGTGCATTGAACCAATAGCTTTGACAAAACAATTGACAGCTGTGGCGTGACGCGGCACAAATAAATATCACATGATATTTTAGGGATAGAGAAAATGGAACTGGACGAACTCAGGTTTTCGACGGCGCAAGTCGCGCAGATCTGCGACATTCCCAAGGAGAAGTTTCAGCTTTGGAACGCCCGATATTGCATTACAGGAAAAAGCCACCAGCCCGAAGGCGGCGGCGCGCAGGGTAAGGCTCGCCGCTATACCTTCCGACACGTAATGGACTTCGCGATTGCCAAAGCGCTGGTCGATGCAGGAATGAACCCTAAGGAAGCTTTCGCCAAATCGCCTCACTTCGCACACTTCGGAAGCACTGACGATATGGATCACTTGCGGGTCCCTGGGCTCCCGATGCACCAAGAATACGGCGACACTTTGATGATTGTCGGCGGCATCGGACATTGGATCGGTTGCCACAATCGCAGCAATCAGGCGCTTGATGAAGCTATGGGCTATCTGGGTGGTCCTATTGGTGATCTGGATAGCTTTGTTGTGGTAAACGCATCGAAGGTCTTTGGCAGAGTTTGCCGTCGCCTTGGCCTGCATCCCTTTGAAGTATTGGATGAGAGATATCGCGCCTTGGCCAAGGCATAGGAGCATTTGCCATGTCTAATCACAGACCCCTTTTTGTCGCAGAACGCAGCGCCGCCAAACTTCTGGACATGAAGCCCGCCGACTTTCGCGCGTTGGTGGATGAAGGTGTCTTGCCGAAGCCTGCCGAAATCGGCGGGTTCGAGCGTTGGGACGTGGAGCAACTGCGCGCGATAGCGTCTGGTGATTTGGCTAACGGTGCCGGGGTGATCGAATGGTGACGCCTCGCAAGAAACTCCTTTGGCAGCATCCGGCTGGCCGGTGGTATGTCCGCAAGTACATGAACGGCAAGATGATCTATCTGGGCCGGATCGAGGCGGACGAAGGCACCGCCGAATTTGACCGTCAGTATTGGGAGATCGTGAGCGGCAAGAAAGCTGCGGCGAAAACCTCATGGGGCGCACTGATCGAGGCCATGCGGGAAACCGACAGGTGGGCCAATTTCTCGCCACGCTACCGCAAAGACCTTGAGCCTGTCTTTGAATACCTCAAGGACAAGATTGGTCATGCGGACGTGGCGCGGCTTACTCAAGCCGACATTTACGATGCGATGGAAAAGAATCGGCACCGCGTCCGGTTTGCCAACTACATCCCGACCGCGATCAGCATGTTGTCCAAACTGGCGATCCGCAAGCGGTGGCGCAAGGATAACCCGGCGATTGATATTGAGCCGCTCAAGGTGCCAAAGGCTCGGCAGAAACCACACTTGCCCTGGGCGAATTGGGCGGTGGACAAGATGCGCGCCGAAGGCGATGCACTGCCGCTGCTGATCTTTGAGATTGGCGTGGGCAGTGTCCAGCGCCCCGGCGATTGGGTTGACTTCCAATGGGGCGATTATGACGGGGAAACCCTCAAGCTGCGCCAGAACAAGACCGATACGCCGCTGCACCTTCCTTGCACCAAGGCGCTCAAAGCCGCGCTGGACCGTGCCAAGGCTGATTTCGCCTTCGCACCGCACCCGTCGCGGCACATCCTGACGCGGGCCGATGGCTCGGCGATGGACTATCACGCGATGGCGCGCGTCATGGTGCGCGAACGTAAACGGCTGGGGCTGATGGCCTTCGATCAACACGCCCTGCGCTATCGCGGTGTGATGGAATTGGCGTGGGCTGGATGCACCGATGACGAGATCGCCAGTTACAGCGGTCACACGTCGAAAGCGATGATTATCAAGTATGCGGGGGAGGCGAGACAGATCATGCGAGCACGTCAAGCTGCGGCAAAGCGCAAATGAACAGAACAAGCACAGAACGGGAAACTGATACCCACGTTGATACCCCTGGCAAAGGTAAGTGGGCTAACCCATTGAAAAATATGGAGGCGAGTACCGGAATCGAACCGGTGTACACGGATTTGCAATCCGTACGGTATCTCTGTCATAGCTGAACATAATGCCCCTTAAATGCATGAAAGTTATGGAAATATGGGCGAAATCGGTGTATGGTTGAACATAGAAGAACGTCCATACGCCTGTGATTTCTGAGCCTAAAATGAGCCTAAGATGCGTACCCGCCTAACCGACCTAGCCGTACGAAAGCTGCCGTTGTCTGAGAGTGGACAGGTAACATACTGGGATGAGTTGACGCCTAACTTTGGTGTGCGATGTTCGACGCGCAGCAAGTCATATATCGTGCTGCTCGGTGAGAAGCGCCGCCGCAAGACGTTGGGTAGATACCCAGGCCTGTCTCTGGCTGATGCGCGAAAACAAGCGAGGCAATTGCTAGCGGCAAGTGGGCTAGAGGCAGATGGACAGCTTCCTTTAAGCGCGGCGCCGATTTCGTTCGCTGAGGCGAAAGTGCGCTTCCTCGAAGACAGCGCGCGCCGAAACAAGCCCCGCACCTACAATGACTACAAGCGCCTACTGGACCGACACTTCAACTTTGTTGGTGATATACAGTCCGTTGAGCGCAAACAGGTCATGAAAGTGATTTTTGGACTGTCCGCCACCCCATCTGAACAGTCACATGCCTTTGTCGCGATCAGGACGATGATGAACTGGTGCGTGCGACACGGTCTCATTGAGCACTCGGTCGTACCGCCGATGAAGCAAAAGACCCATGAGCGTAACCGGGTGTTGACCGACGGTGAGTTACGACAAATCTATCGACGGGCAGAAGAAACACCTTTTCCGTTCGGACCACTACTCATGCTTCTGATTCTCACAGGCC
Organism: Aestuariivita sp.; assembly: GCF_021404545.1. GTDB lineage: Bacteria > Pseudomonadota > Alphaproteobacteria > Rhodobacterales > Rhodobacteraceae > Aestuariivita. Next base: position 164,591 of record NZ_JAAWWD010000003.1, on the reverse strand, counting down.
AACGCCGGACGGAAGTTGGGCAAATGCGCCGCTCCTGGATCATCGACGGCTCGGCGACGTTTCCTGAAGGATTTGCAAAGAACAAGCGAGAGCACAGATTTCCTTTGTCGCCTAAGGCCCAAGCGGAAATCGATGCGCTGCCAGATACCGGTGACTTGCTGTTCCCAGCGGCAACCAACTTTGAAAAACCGTTCACAACATTTGCGTGGCACAAAGCCCGCTTTGACGAAGGACTGGAAGAGGTCGGGCCGTACACCCTACATGACCTCAGGCGTACCTTCGCAACGATCCACGCCAAGATTGGCACACCAATCCATGTGACCGAAAAGCTGCTGAACCATGTATCGGGGACAATCAGCGGCGTGGCGGCTGTGTACAACCGACACTCGTACTTTGAAGAGATGCAGGCCGCGATGGTCGGTTACGATAACTACATCAACAACGTAGTTGGGTCCGGGTGACCAGGCATTGGCCGCTTGGTTTGACTCTTGACAGATTCTGTTTCGTGACTCGGAATGAGATTCGACTATTTGGCGTTTTTCGTATAGATTCAATGTATATGACTATCACACCATACGTAGAGTACCTCCAACGGAAGACCTGCTTGCCGGACCGCGCTTTGCAAGACCTAATCGAGCTAGTCGACGAAGATTTAACACAAGACCAATTCACCGACGGGCTGCATCACATAGCCGACAATTATTACTACCAGGAGCCGGATCATCCACGATATGACGACAACCGGTGCCGGTTTCCATATCCTAATGACGCTGATCTTCAGAGCGCGCAGGAGTACCAGGTTGCGAACCCGGCGGAATTCGCATCCTAAAACGCAGCAGAAACTCTTGCCAGCGATTTCATCATCAGCCTAACCTGCAATCCTCTCGGGAGGCTTGTCGAAACCCGAGCATCGCGATGCTCTTCAATCATGGAGAGATCGTGATGAGGATACTTTCAAAGCGTCAGGTGAAGGAGCTTGTCCTGTACTCACCCCAACACATAGCCCGGCTGGAGAAGGCAGGCCAATTCCCCAAGCGGGTACCGCTGGGCCCGAACCGGGTGGGCTGGGTTGAGAGTGAGGTACTCGAATGGCTCGAAGAGCGCCTGTCGCGCCGATAGGACCAAACCGACACTCCTGATCTCAGGAGCTGGGTGGCCGGATGTGCACTATCCGGTCACCCAATTTGAGGCCATTGGCCAAATTTAAAACTGAGCAACTTGCGCTACTGCAGCTTCCTTGTTCGCAGCGATTCAATTCCTCACCCTGTGGACAAAACGCTTACAGGACGGCACGATAAGTCTCTATCATTGATTGAATATCGTGTCGGAGTACGCTTAATGGCGAAGAGCTTCCTTAATGCCACAATGAAAGCAATCAAGGCCGCTGAACGAGAGAGAGTTCGGCAAGCAAAGGCTGCTTTGCGCGATGAAAAAGCTGCCATAAGGGAGCGTGAGCGTGCCGCCAAAGCTCATGAAGCCAGCTTGAGGAGGATGGCGATTGCCGACGAACGCGAACGGAAAGCGCACGAGAAGGCGCTAAAGGCCGCCCACGTTGACACTCAAATGGCGAAAGTCGCTAGCTTAAACGCTCAGATCGAAGACACTTTTGAAGAAATAGATGGGCTGCTTGAGGCCACGCTTGAAGTCGATGACTATGTTGATTTGGAGCTGTTGCGTCTCTCTGAAAAGACAACGCCATTCGACATGCCGGAACTAGAGGTTCCATCTAATGAACCCAAAAAACCAAGGCTCCCTGATAAACCAGCGTACGTGGAGCCTCCAAAACCCAGAGGATTTTTCGGTAAGAAGAAAAAGCTGATAGCCGCTGTTGGTGAAGCCAAAAAAGAACATGAGCTCGCGATCAAGGAGTGGGAACACATGATCGCTGCCAATCAATCCAAATACGAGACCCAGTTCGCTGCATTCGAGGTGGCAGAGGCCAACCGTCTGGAACAGCTAAAGAAAGAGAAAGAGCGGTTCCGCTTAGCTATTGAAGAGCACAATCAAAAAATCGACCAATTTATATCAAACCTAGCGTACGGCGATGTTGAGGCGGTTCAAGAGTACATTGCCATGGTGGTTGAAAACTCAAGCTATCCGGATCATTTTTCGGTATCGCATATTTTCACATTTGTTGCTGAAACTGCTGAATTGCAGATGAAAGTGTCAATCCCTGCACCAGCAGACTTTCCTGCGATCAAAGCGTACAAATACGTAAAGACTTCAGACGAGATTCGAGAATTACCGCTCTCCAAAACGGAGTTTAAGGACCGCTATGGGCGTGCGCTCTACCAGGTTGCGATCCGGTCCCTGCACGAGGTGTTTGAAGCAGACCGGCGGGGGTTGATCAGAACAATCGCCCTTGAAGTCGGGTCAGATGAAAATGACCCCGCCACTGGCAAGAGTGGCTTCCTACCGTTCGTAGGCGTCAGTGCGGAAAGAAAGTCGTTCATGGAGTTTGACTTGGCCGGAGTGGTCCCACTGGCGACTTTGAAGCACTTGGGCGCTGCGATATCTAAAGACCCAGTAAACTTGGTAGCAGTTGATGTGCTTGGTGTTCGAAAATCATGAGCACTACTGGCAAGAAGTTCAACCCGCCTCCAGGATGGCCGAAACCGCCACCGCGCTGGAGACCTCCTGCTGGTTGGTCACCTGATCCAAATTGGCCACCCATGCCTGAAGGATGGGATCTCTGGGTATCGGATACGACTGACGCAGCCGATACAGCAGAGCTCCTTGAGGAAGAGCACGAGACACCGGACTCACTTTCGGATGATCCAGACGCGCTCAAAGCGGAGATTGCGGCCCTCAAAGAGCAACTCGCCCAAAGCCCAACGTCTGAAGAAGTGGTTCCTCTTGACGACGATCAAATTCTGCAGAGCATTGGAATATACCGTTACCATCATCCGCTGGAGAACGCGGCTGCGTACAAACACAAGCTTAGTGAGATCGAAACGGAAGTTGCTTCATTGGTTAAGAATTCTCGCGCAATTCGGGCCTCCAGCTCATTCACTTTTGAAAATTCCCTAGCTAGAGGACGGAAACTGTCACGAGACCTGGGAAAGTTGATGCTTCGCGCATACAACGCAGAGTGCGACAATTGTGTTCGTACGTTACGCGCAGGCAACATTCAGACCGCAAAAAAACGACTGGAAGCCTCTCGTAAAGCAATAGCAAAACTGGGTGCGATCATGGAGATGCAGATCAGCGAACAGTACCATGATCTGCGGCTGCAAGAGCTTGAACTCACTGCTGATTGGTTGATGAAGAAACGCGAAGAAAGAGAACGTGAGAGGGAAAATCGCGCGCGTATTCGCGAAGAGAAGCGGATTGAGAAAGAGTTTGCTGCGGAAAGGGACCGTTTGCTCAAGGAGAAGCTGCACTTGGAGAACGCGATTGCGGCGCTTTCTCAAAAAGGTGAGCGGAACCCTGATTTGGAAGCAAACTTGGATGAGCTGAATGAGGCGATTCTGCAGAATGACTACCGGCTTGCCAATATCAGATCCGGGTACGTCTATGTGATATCAAACCGTGGTGCCTTTGGTGAGAATGTTGTGAAGATTGGGCTCACCAGAAGGCTCGAACCGAACGATCGAATAACCGAACTCGGAGGTGCATCTGTACCCTTCAGATTCGACGTACATGCACTGTTTTTCTCAGAAGACGCGGTGACCCTTGAGAATGAGCTGCACACCCATTTTCGCGACCGGGCGGTGAACATGGTGAACAGCAGAAAAGAGTTCTTCTTTGCGAAACCCAGCGAAGTTCGGGAAGTCCTTATTGAAAAAGTGGGCAGCTTGCTTGAATTTTCTGAAAAAGCCGAGTCATTGGAATACCTGCAGTCCAATAAGTATTGGCCGGAAAGCAATAGGAGCTAGAATTGAAGTAGGTCTTTTGAAGCAGCTTGCACAGTGGCTAGTGTTGGGAACGCCAGACCAGCCACAGAAGTCGTCGCGAGTTTAGTGCTAGTTGTGGAGAGTTCCTGAAATTGCCTTTCTCGAGCCTCACTCATAAACACCCACACCACCTTCAGATTGCTCTTCAGCCCATAGTGCCGCTGATGCAGCTTCTCGTTCAAGACCTCGCGGTATAGCTGAGCAGACCGGGCCAAGGACTTCCTGGCCGAAGTTGATCGAACTGGCTCAGTGCCTCGATCCACTTCAAGCGCAAAGGCGAGATACCCACCTGGGTATTTGATAGCAAAGAGCTGGTCGGGGATAAGTGTGCCTTTCTTCAGTGGAATGGGCATGAGTACATCTTTGATCGCCAGAATGCGGGCGGCAGGAATGTACTGCAAGCCTGCGCGTCTAGCGTTGATCTCAATCGCGCTGGAGACACTCGATACCCAAAACGCGTGCCACCAATGCCCGGTGGGGCGGGTGTGGCGTTCAAGGATTTGGTGATATGACAGGTACTCAAAGCCCTTGGCGGTCAGGTCGTATACGTAGGGATTGAAGTCCGCTTTGGCTATCTGATCTTGCTGCTTGGGCAAACAGAGGTATCCAGCCTCACGCAAGGTCTGCAGGCGTCGTAGCGATGTGTCTTTGCACCGATGCGTGACGCGGGTCAACTCATACAGAAATTCGCTGCTCTGGGGCCCGTGACGGTCAATATGAGCCATCCAACGCAGTTCTCGCGGTGTCGGACGCAGGTCGGCAGAGACTTTGGCTTTGGAACGGGTCATGGCCCGCAGTGTCGCGGAAATCAGAGCTCCGGAGAAAGCCCATCCGGGTCATCACCATCATTTTTTGGCGGGATGATATCCGGCTCTTCTGGCTCTGGTTCGCTATGATCAGCCTTGGGTCGCCATGGTTCGGCATAGGCGTTTCGGCTGTGTTGCACGATAGCTTCACCGTCTTCTTTTGTGGTCTTCGGGAACTTTTCCAAAACGAAGAATGGGAAGGCAATTGGCACCGCTTTGTTGGTCAACCCGCGCAGGAAAGTGGCGAAGGTGCCCTTGGGCTGACGCTGGATCATGTCGGCGTCGGCGCTCATTTGGCTAGCCAATGCGCGAGCGTCTTTGGCTGAGACGCCGCCTGCCAGCTTGATGGAGGTATTGGCTTCCATGGCGTCTGGCAGACCGGACGATAGCTGGCCGAGGAACTGGTGGGCCATGGTGAGGCCGACCCGGTACTTGCGCGCCTGGCTCAGGATGATGCCGATATTGGCGTCAAAGTAGTCCTGCGCCTCGTCTATATAGACATGCGCGGGCAAGCGCTTCCAATCCGGGATGGTGGCGCGCTCCTGGGCGGCCTGGGCAATAAGTGCGATGAAGAAGCGCCCGAAAATCTCTGTGCCTTGTTCCTTCAGGAGCGACTTGCTGGTGTTGATAAAGATCAACTTGCCCGCATTGAGCTCGGCGAACATGTCGAACTTCGATTGCGGGTTGGAGAACATCCGTTCGAAGGTCTGGTTTTCGAGCACACCATAGAGGCGGCGCAGCACTTGTGTCTTGGTGGCATTGAACTCTTTGCTATCAAACTCGGTCTCAAAGAAGCGACGCGGTGTGCCTTCAAGCCTGGCAATGTAGTCAGCGTATTTCTCAGTACCGCCTGGCTCCAGCAGGTCTTGCAGCGTGTGTATGGTGGCGTCGGGGATGTGGAACATGAGCCGGGTGACGTACCGAAACACAACGCTTTGTTTGGCCGTCATCCCGGCGGATAGGAGTGTACCCAGCACAAAGTCGTATAGCTCAATGATGGAATTGGTTAGGCGCTCGCGTTCGAGGGCTGAATAGCCATCGAGCCGCTCCATCCCCACCGAAAACAGGTTGAGACAGACCGGGAATGCAATGTCTTCGGGGTCGATCAAGACAATTTGTTCCGGCGGCAGATGCTTGGCCGAAAGGAGGGTCCGGATTAGGTCACCCTGGCTGTCGATCACTACGACGGACTTTCGGCCCTCGGCCACGTCCGGCAGGTCTTCGGCAATCAGGTGCTGCAAGGTCTGGGTCTTGCCGTGGCCACTCCCGGCGACGATGTGCATGTGTTCAAAGCGCAGCTCGTCCGGAATGGCGAACGGGGTCTTCAGTGCGAAGAGCTCGGTGAGCAGCGTCCCCTTGAGGTAGGTCTCAACCGCCTCGTCGCCTTTGTAGTCGGCGGGGTAGATCGGGTTGGTGCGATGGGTCTGGCGCAGGTTGCGATCCAGCTGATCGCGCAGCGCTTTGAAATGATTGTATCCGGTGTCGGCAAAGAAGGGGCTGACGATCTGGTCAATGGTCGGCCCGAGTGGGGTCAAAAACTGTTCGATGGACACCAACACATCGCCTCCCATCGACGGCGCAGCCCGTGCCACGGGTGCGAGAGCCTGGCCGATGACATCCAGTGCGGAGAGGAGCATCTGGCGGTCATTGCGGGCCCGCCCCTGTCGCGCCAGCAGGTCGCGATATCGGCCACCTTCCACCGTGTTGCAAAGTTCGGGTGGCGGCGGGATGTCGGAGGACAAACCTTCGGCTTCAAACAGAGCGCGGCCAAGGTCGAAGAGCTGTACGCGCAGCGCGTCTGGTGTACCGGTTGACCAGTGGCGGGACAGCGCTGCCTCAACCTCTGGTTCGCTCAACTGCACCCGCCCGGACATCGCGTGGTTATAGAGCTGCATCGTTTCGGTTTTGGCCAGGCGTTCGAGCCGGGCCGGGCTTTCAAGCCACAAGCGCACGCCAACATAGACAGCGATGCCAAGCAGAAAGAGCGGCGTCACAATCGCGGCCAGGATCAGCAAACCGATGACGATGATCGCCGCGCCGACCAAACTGCCAAACAGATCGCCGAATTCACGACCCATCAGAACTCAACCACAAAGTCCTCGGCCAGCTCAGCGTTGTCACTGATCCACAGTTTCAGCTGCTGGAGGGCATCAAGCAAGGTTTCCTCATAGAGCTTCGCCGAGGAAGGATTGGCCAAAAGAAACCGGTCAGTCTTGCCGTTGATGAGATCATTGATCAGCAACTCGAACTTGTCATCGCGATCATCAACCTTGGCCGTGGCTGGTCTTCGATCTACCAATTTGGTCTTGAGCAGGTTTCGCTGTCTGAGGATCTGAATCTCTTCGTGAGTGAAGAGAACAGTGCAAGCGACCTCGTAGAAGGTTTTTCTGAAGAGCAGACCTCGTTTGACGGTGTTGTGTTTTAGACTGACACGCATGCGGCATTCTCAGTTTGGGTTGAATTGACAAGATCAGGACAGGAACGGGTGGGCGGTATCAGGGCGCTAGAGGGAGCCTTGTTCGCGCAAGCGAACTTTAGTCGCCAAAAGCGACTGAAGTCAGGTAGGCAATTCCCGTTAAACATTCTGCGCTGATCAGCAATGTGCACCCCTGACCCCCACACAGGACCCCCACGGGGGTTGGGGGTGTGTATGGGGGTCATGTTGACCGCGATTTGGCGGCTGGATTAACGCCCATCGGTGCGAAATAGGCTTCCGCTTTTTCAAGCGAACTGAAGCGTATGGAGCGATACCGATAGGTGCCTTCCACCAGCACCAGCTCGCGACCCGCGACGGTGATTTTTTCACCGAGCAGCTCGTCCACGGTGGTTTCGCCGCCGGGGCTGGGCAAGGAGGCGGTTTCAGCCTTGGGCTCGATTTTTGCAGTCTCATCCGAACCGCTTGTGGGTGGTGCTGGTTCAGTTCTATTCCCGTATGAGGGCCCAGCCCCCTCTAATTGCGGGTCAGTTTTCGCAGTCGCCATCGAAGGCTTATTCGCAGCGACCGCGTATGACGCCGCCATCTGTCTCCCTTGCTGTAGGGCTTGACGCGACACTTCAAGCTGATCACGCGCGACCTGGAGGGCTTGCTGCCCATATTCGGCGCTATCAACGCTGGCGCGGCCCATCTGGACGAGGGCGAGGCCGTAAAAGCCGACCATGGCCAGAATGAGGCCGGGCGCGGCCGCAAGCATCGCCTGCATCGCTCCGGCATTACGCCCCAAGCTTGATCCGGCCGACATCCCGCCAAGCGCCACAAATCCTCCAAGAAGAATCACAATCCAACTGCAGAATCCCAGGAAGCTAAACATGCCGCGCGCGGCTTCATATGAACGCATTTTCTTTCCCCCTTCTGTTATTGGAAGAAGGCTGCCCGTTTGACCGGTTTTGTGTCAATTGATTTGTGGTGCAAAAAAATCAACCAATTGGAGAGTTCGCTTTTTTGAGTTGTGCTCGCAGTACTTCGAACGCCTCTTCGACTTTAAGCTGACCGTTGTCGTGCATGAGCATTGTTGTATCGTGAGATATGCACTTCTTCTTTGTTCTTCTCACTCTAGCTCTCTTGGTTCCCGTTGCTCTTATCGCTCAGGTACGGGTCATTGATGGCGACACACTTGAGATCGTGGTCAGGGCTATCGTATCCAAGGGATTGACGCCCCAGAGATTGGGCAACGATGCGAGAGCAATACTGGACGTTGGCAATGTGGAAAAGAAGCGGCCGACGCGATGCTCGCTTTGGTCACCAACCGAGAGGTGGTTTGCGAGGAGCGTGAGAAAGACCAGTACGGTCGGGTCATTGCAACTTGCAGGGTAGGGGAGATCGATCTTGGAGTAGCGCTGGTGGCTCAAGGGTTGGCTTGGGCGTTTCGTCGTTTCTCCACCATATATGTGACCACTGAGGATACGGCTCGAAAACAAGCGTTGGGCATTTGGGCGGCAACCAATCAACCAGCATGGGAATTTAGATCAGAGCGTTGGCAAGCAGCCATAAACGCAACACCGCGCGAAGGCTGCCCGATTAAAGGCAACATCAGCCAAAACGGGAGAATATATCACACGCCTTGGTCGCCTTGGTACAACCGAACAATCATATCAGAGAGCAAGGGTGAACGTTGGTTCTGCGACGAGCTTGAAGCAGTGCAGGCAGGCTGGTGTGCGAGTATTGGCCGTAGGGGAGGTCAGCAGGCTCAAGCCTAACTGGATAGATAACGTACAAGGGCCTATGCGCGTTCGTAGCCGCGGGTGGCAAAACTCACGCTTTGTGTCTAAACAAACATTAGAAGCGGCTTAGGGACGGGCATAAGATATGAACGTAGAGATTGATCTTGGCGACATAGATGAGAACGATGACACGGCTGTTCCCGCAGACAGCCGCGATCCAGATGAATTTCTGGCCCAAAATGCTTTTCGTATCGTTTATCAGACAAACAACTTTCTGTTGCCTCAGATTCGAGACATGATCGAGAAAAGAGAGGCTATAAACCTTCATCCCGAATATCAGCGCCGATTGCGTTGGTCGGCCTCTCAGAAATCAAAGTTGATTGAGTCGTTACTGCTCAATATTCCAGTACCTCCTGTGTTTTTTTACGAAAGCGCTGCCGCGCGATATGAGGTGATGGATGGACAACAACGGCTAAACACAATTCGGGACTTTTTTGCGGGTGCTTTTGCGCTTAGCGGTTTGAAGGTTCTGACCCCTCTCAACGGACTGCGCTATCCGGTAGCACCACCACGAGTGAAGAGAACCCTTGACCGAGCCAGCTTGTCCGCGATTGTTCTTCTAATGGAAAGCGAGTCTGAGCGTCCTACTCAAGGTTCTCTGTCCCTTCCTGACATTCGGCGGCTTGTTTTTGATCGTTTGAACACGGGAGGCATGCGCCTTAATGCGCAAGAACTCCGCAATGCACAAAACCCCGGTCCATTGAACGAAGCCATTGTTTCTCTCAGTCGGTTTGACCTTTTTACTGAGGTTTTTGGTATACCTGCCTACACTGAAACAGACCCGGAGGATTATTACACCAATCCTGAGCGACAGAAAAATTCACTGTACCGCAACATGAGGGATTGTGAGCTAGTGCTGAGGTACTTTGCACTGAAAGAACCGGAAAATATCCGTGGTTCCATGAGGTCAATGTTAGACAGGGCGATGGATGTAAAGCTAACCGAAGCCGAAGCGGCAGAGGCTATAGAAGAATACAGACTACGGTTCTCTACGTTGTACGAGGTTTTTGACGGAAAGCCGTTCTTGCTTGTTTCTGAAACCGACCAGAAGCAGCGTGTATCTGCAGCGGTCTACGATGCAGCAATGGTCGCAATGAACACTCTATGGGAAAGCAGGGAAGCGATTATTGAGGACAAAGCGAACGTAAACCGTCGCATGCGTGAAGCTAACGATGATTACGACAAATATGAAATTTTGGTTGGTCGTGGAAATACTGCGGAGACGGTAAGAGCACGGATCAGCCTACTACAAGACATCCTTCAGCCAGCCTGATAGTAGAAATTTGCCAACTATTTTTGATGCCATATCAGATGATTTTCTAGCTGATCTGACTGCAATATCGGAGCTAGTGTCAGTAATGGAGACAGCAGGCAACTCTGCTAGGTCGCGAGTTGCGTCTGTGAATTCCTCAACACTTCTACTGGCTGCCCGATTCGAAGAATTCATTCGAGAGCAAGGTAGGCAATATGCGAGGGAAATGGTTAGGCTACAGGTCGATCCAAGACGATTGCCCCGAAAGCTTAGCGCTACCGCATGGAAGAGAACGTTGGAAGAGCTTGCCCGTGCGAAGATTGATACCGGCGGAACTACAGTGGCCTTGGAAACCATCTCCCGCGATGCTCGGTCAAGGATCGATGCTGTTTGCAGGTTCTTGGAAGGAGATTTGACGCAAGAGATCTATGGTCCACTGGTTCACAACGAAAGCAACATGCGCCCAACTCAGCTAAACGCTATCTTCGCGATCTGTGACCTGAAGGATGTTTGTGCCAAAGCATCGCACAAACAACCCCTTTCAGAATATTTTGAGGAGCCGGATGCAGGGCGAGTACATGGCATGCTTTTGATTCGGCTAAACGACTTCATGGAGAAGCGGAATGCCATTGCCCATTCCCTGAATCCGGGGAATTCGCCTTCTGCAGCATCCCTTTTCGATGATGTGAATTTCCTCTCTGCACTCGGTCTAAGCTTAGCTAGGACGTTGCCGGAGCATTTGCCGCAGGCCGCCTAGTAGAAATTTTTAGGTGCATGAATCATATCCTACGCACCATCCTGCCAGATCAACGAAATCAATGGGGTAGGGTGGTGCGCAAGTCCGGTGTAGATCACCGCCCGCGTTCAAAAATGAAGACTTGTGAGCGATACTTGAACCGCGACTCCTATGGCTTCTGAGGGTAGTGGGATCGGCCCATTTCCTCCATCATCTTTTCGCGGAAGACCTCGGCCGGTGTCCTCCATCCGAGGCATTTTCTGGGTGTCGCGTTTAGGCGGTCGCAGATCATTCTCAATTCATGATCTGTGACCGCCGTGATGTCGCGCTTTCTCGGGAGCCATCTTCGGGCACGTCGGTTCGTGTTTTCGACGGTGCCTTTCTGCCAAGGCGAAGAGGGATCACAGAACCAGGTTTGCGTGCCGATCTCGGCCTGAAGATGTGGCCAGCTGACGAACTCTGTGCCGCGGTCGAAGGTGATGGAACGACGCGCCATGTAAGGCAGGTCGCGCACCGCCTTCATGATCTTGCCCATGACAGGTTTGGTGCGCTTATTGGGGTTCTTCAATAGCACGGTGAAGCGACTGACACGCTCGACCAGCGAGGTCACGTTTGATTGTCCAAAGCGTTGTTTGAACAAGACAAGATCAGCTTCCCAGTGTCCGAACTGGCGACGGTGTGCGACATCATCCGGACGGAACAAGATGCTGACATCGCGGTCGAACTTGGGTTTCTGGCGCTTTCTGGCACGACGCGGTCTGCGGGCTTTGCGATGCTCGGGCAGGTACCACCACAGCTCCTTGTCCATGCCTTCCTTCGAATAGATGTAGCGGTAGATCGTCTCCTGACAGACACGAAGTTTGGCACCCTCAAAGATCATGCGGTTGCCGATCTGCTCGGGCGTCCAGCCTTGCTTGATCCGTTCGATGACGCGCTTGCAAAGGTCTGGATGGCGGATCAGCTTACGCTGCACGGATCGACGCTTATCGGTTTGCAACTGAGCCGCATGCCCGAAGTAACCTGCGTACTTCTTCGGGAAGGCATCATCCGACCAGAAGTTACGTTTGATCTCGCGAAAGATCGTCGATTTGTGACGTTTGAGGACACGCGCCATTTCCGCGACAGGGACCTTTGCAAGCCACCAGTCTTCGATCCTACGACGCTCTTGAAGTGAAAGTTGCGTGTAAACGGCTCCCATGCGATATTACTCCTATTAGATAACTCGTTGTTTTCTAATAGGAGTCGCACTTCAAAGTAGCGCGCGCCCTTTCGCACGCCGACAGCGCATAAGGCGCTTTATGTTTTTTCTTCCAGCCTAAATGGTGTGCCGTAAACCACGACCTCACAGCCACCATCGACGACAGACGGATGCGAAATTCGAACCGCACAAGCACCATCCCAGCCATTTTTCTCAAGATGGTCTTTGAGTTTTTCGAATGCGGCTGAGACACTTTCCGTGACCAGTGCGTCATAGTGTTTTAGTCGCCCACCAACTAAGTTTCGTATGTTTTCCTGGACGTCTTTCACAACGTTTGAAGCCTGGGTGTGGGTGACAAAGATGGCCGATCCAAAAGTGTAGTTTCCGGTCAACAAAACTGGCGGGCTATCCATAGTGAAGACTAGAGGCCTTTTGCTAGTCATTGCTCTTCTCATGCCGAATAATGACTTCCTGCCGCCGTCTAAATAGTCCAAACGGGCGGATAACCAGAAGCGCCAACAAAACGAGCAACCCTATCAAGACTGCTGAGGGCAGGTTGTAACGAGCCATGGCAACTTGCCAGCTGATTTCTCCGCTAGTAACCCCGTTGAACGTTTGATAGGCAAACTGCGGGTCTAAAAGGCCAAAGAATGTAGTGGACAGGAGTAGCTCTGAGGCAAGCTCTTGGTTCCTGCTAATCGAGATATCTTGAAGCGCATCGTTCAAAGTCGCCGGTCTGTAGTTACTACCGTTCACGTACGCCGCTACAGTGTTGCGTGCACTCTGATCGGTGATTTGCCTGAGATAGTTGATGGTATCTGGCAAGTCTTCTTCATTGACAGTTGCCAGTATTTTCCGGGTCGATAAGTCATCGATAATTCTGAGGGATTGTAAATCATCTGGTGAAAGAAGCGCGGCCTTACGGATCAAGCTTCCTTCGTTTAGACTTAGAATGTAGGATAGTTGGTCTTGGGTAAGATCATCTGGTTGTTTGAACTGATAGAGGCGATGTTGTGCTACCGCTGAGATATCAGTGCCAGCTTTGCGTTGCCACGATATAGCTGTGCTAACAGAGTCTGTTGCTCTGGCGATAGCACGAGCTGAATCTGTAAGAGCTACGACATCAGCCATTTGATTGCCATTAAGAATATCATTCAAGCCTTCTTCGCCTTCTAGCTCGACAATTATTGCGATAGCATCTCTGATTGGGAGAAGGTCGTCTTCGTTCGTAAATTGGTCAAGGTATCCGGAAAATAGAGGATTCGCTTCCCGCAAAGTTAGGACGAGCTGATTAGCTTGAACGAATGATCGCCAAGACTCCATTGAGCCGCGCGCAACATCGGCTGAGATGTTGTCGAGTTGCTGACTAATTTCTTGTTCGATCTCTGAGGAGATTTCATCTTGCAAATTAGCAACGATCTCAGAGCTACTCATATTTTCCACAATTTCAGGGATCGCACCGTTTCCTTCAAATAGGACTTCATAACCAAGAAGTGCCCAGCCCAGACCTGGTATTGCTCTCGCAGCAATCTTACCGCCAATGCGCCCAGCTATACGACCTGCGATGCGGCGCACTACTTGCCGTCGCACAGTTGCAATGACGACAAGTAGTGCCCCGGTGATGGCTGCGACAGGGACACCTGTTTGACCTGCTTCTCCTGTAGATGTCGGTACACTCACATCAATTTCTTCCATGTGTGCGCCGACCGCCCCTTGAATGATGGGGGGATAATTCACATTGAGGAAATCTGAAAAACAAACGCCTAGTGTTTCAGAAATATCTTGTGAGCGGACTTCGAAAAAATCTAATAGGTCTTCGACAGCTAGATTTACGACTTCCTCAAAGCCGGACTCTACTCTCGTATTTGAGAATGTTTGATCTGCTATGGTATTGGCGGCTTCACGCGCTCTTTCCTCTGACCAACCAGTTAGGCGGCGGGGTAAAAGTCCTCCTGGCCTATAGTCGTCTCCTGCGGATTGTGCAGAAGAAGCAATTCGGCCTGTCATTCCAACCTGCCGCCAGGCATTGCGGACCGCTATTCTGTAGTCAAAGGTTTCATGTGCTTCGCGGTATCCGTCACGAGCGCGCTGTTGAAGGGCTGTAAAAAGGACATCTTCGCTATCCGATGTGCAGCTTTCGAGGCTCTGAGCAGAGACCTGTGTTGGATAGATTGGAGTAATAAAGAGCGAGAAAATTACAAAGGCGCTTACAAAGTTTTTAATCATCAGTTTCCGAATCTCTTCATTCTGGGCTGGCTTAGTTCAACTGGGTTTACGCTAGCCGTCATTCAGCGCCATGGCGAGGCCAAAGGTGGTCAGAATGTAAGGCGCGACGACTCCGGGTAGCCATAGCGCCTCGTATTCGTGCTTCAGCAACCTTCGCGGCTCATCTGGCGTTCAACTTCGCTCGAGCGGCGCTCGACGTTGAACGCCCTAGTACCGATGTCGATGCAGTTTTCGATGCCACTGAATAGGCAAACGCCGGTTGTGCAGATCAGGAAGACCGGCACTTGTTCCGATTCGTCTGCTTCGTTGGCCACGGCGATGCATGTGAACAGTGACAGCAGCGTGCCGGGGTACTGTTCGTACAGTCGAGACTTCTCGTTCTCGAGGCTCTGCTGTTGTCTTTCCAACTGGGAGCAGCTCTGAGCGAAAGAGGGCAGGGGTGCACTGGCAATCGAGATAGATGCACAGGCGGCGAGGATCGACTTTAGTTTCGGCATTGGAGCCTCCTTGAACACTTTTGCAGTTGGTAAAGGCTCGCGTTTTCAACGTGCTTCTCGTAGTCACGTTGATGCACGCAATTGCACGGTGGATCGCATGTCGCAGGATTCGTCTGGTAAGTTTCTTCGCTACCTAGTCCAGGTACGCGGGTGGTCGGTGAAGGAGTTTATCGGGAAGCTTGAACAGGCAGCAGTCGATGCCGACGAGGTTTTCGACAATCTGGCACCAGGCCGTGTGGCCGATTGGTTTGTTAACGGGCCGCCGTCAAACGGCACCCGGCACAGGGCGCTACTCGCTTGTTTCAACATTGTGCCCGGTTCTACGGAGCATGAAATTTTGTTAGGATTGCGTCCTTGGCACGGGGTTGGGCACACTCTGGCTAACTGGTTGCACGCGCTGCCTGCGAGGGTCGATAACACCATCCTCAGACCAAAGAATTGGCGCGGCCTCCAGCCCCCAGCGGAAGGTAGCGTCGATGAAAGGAAGATAGTTCCACTCGGTGGGATGCTGGACTTGCTAATCCCATGTAGCACAGATTGCCTACTATTTGTCTTCAACCACTCTTATCCTGACAATCAAACCGTTATGCTGCATCCAGGCCATTCTTGGGGAGAATGCCGACACGAAAAGATAGGTGCACAGATCGTAATACCCAGCAGTCTACTTGACGAGCGAGAGAAGGGTTTTGCAATCGGCCCCCCTGTTGGGCCGAACGATTTGTTTGTAGTATCTTTTTCGGATGAATCTCAGGTCCTAGACTTGTACGAGCAGAATTTTCCGGTTCGAGATATACGCGGTGATAGCCTAGCTAAAGAGCTTTCTCAGTTTTCTAAGGAAGTAGAGGCTGTTTTTGTCAGCCGCTATCGTATTGAAAGCGTGTAGGATGTCTCAGCCTAAGCGAACCGCTCTTCTTGTAGGTAATTCTCAATACTCCGAGCTAGCCTATCTCAAGAATCCTGTGAACGATATCAAGATAGTATCAGACAGCTTGAAATCTGTTGGATACGAGGTTTTTGTGGTGCCAGATGTTGATATCGATAGGATGCTTGAACTTTGCGTTCAGTTTTCTGAGAAAGTGAGACTGCTCCCACCGGATTCCGAAGTTATTTTCTACTATGCTGGGCACGCTATCCAACATATGGGCGAAAACTACCTTTTACCCATATCAATGCGAGAGAAGGACGTGCAGTGGCTTGACCGGTCAGCTGTTTCGCTGACTTGGTTGCAGAGTAAGCTGGTTGTTCCAAGTGTCCCGCATACTCGGATGATTTTTGTTGATGGGTGTCGAAACTACCCGTTTACAGCACAAGTGCGAGGAGGGCACAGAGGCCTTGCGGCTTCAAGTTCACCTCAAAATACCTTGATCGCTTATTCTACCTCCCCTGGTCAGGTGGCGTTAGATGGTCTTGGACAACATAGCCCTTACGCTGCATCACTTTGCCAGAATATAGGACAGCATCGTGAGCCTATTGAGGTTATATTGCGTCGCGTTCGCAATGACGTTCATGCAGTTACCAGTGGTGCACAAGTACCCTGGGACCATTCTGCGCTCATGAAAGAGGTAGTATTTGAGAAGGCAGAGGCGACGAGTGATAATGCTTTATCGCGACAAGCAATGCGTAGTGTTCAGGAGCAAGGACTAGGTCGTATCGTACCGGATTTCTCGCGTGAGGGGCATCTAATCCACAAACTGAAGGCAAGGGATAATACTGGGCGTTGGGCTTATTACTTTGTACATGTTGCCAAAGACCGTGAACAAGAGTTTATGAGTGCAATTGAATCAAAGGGTGTGATTGATCTTGAGGATTTTGGAACAGTAGTCGCTAGCTGCTATGGTGAGCAACCCAGCCACGAAGTCATAGATTTCCTAAGGACAACATATGGTTTTGATTTGCCCTACCCGAATAAACAGCCGACACTGGACTTCAGTCAAATAGATGACAACAAACGTGTAGCACCGCGCAAAACAAGGTTTTCTCGACTAGTATGTTTCATACGAGGTCGATTTAGGTCGTAAAATCTTTTAATCAGCTCTGGTAGTGCTTATGAATGACGCAGTTACGGTGTTTCGAGTTTGGAAACTTACGAAGTCATTTATCCAAAACGGTCGTTTTTCTGGTGTCATAAACGTATGAGTTTTGGCATGTTAGAAATTGATATTTGTTAATAGGGAGATCGAGCAACCACTGCGATTTCCACCAGAAACTGCCAGCTGGGTCGCGATCTTCCCACTATTCGTCTTGGGAGGCATCGCCAGCCCAACTTTTGACAGTTGATTGAAGCTTTTGGTTGGCAACCTTTAGAGCTTTGTCCTTCACTCCCTTGGCTTTCCCTTTTATACGCTCCCAGCGAGAGGGATCGTCTTCTGGTGGTTGGAGGTCGCCATTGTCTTCTCCAGGGGCTTCTCTTGTTCGAAACGGAATGACTCGAGCCTTAGCGAAGGCTTCGTCGTAACTGTCCGAGCTATCAATTGCTTCCGCAATTTCATCAATTCTACCCGCTAACAATGCTTCCGAAGTTATAAAATCGAAGAGGGCCTCCTCACCTTCTGAGCCTGCTAGCCTATTATTTTCATTGGTATGATGCCGAAGCTGATCAATCAGGGCCGTTTCGCTCACAGACGACAGCCTCAATTCTTCTCTCGATGTCTCGGTTGAAATTCGCGTCCACAACCAAACACCCAAGCCGCCAACCAAAAGTCCAATGACGAACGGTAGTATGATAGAAACTTGCTGTGCTAGTGCACCCATGATGAAACACCGTTCTTCCAGTTTGTTATGGTGTGAATGCTTTGCCAAAAGCACCGGGAAAGCAAGAGTTCCCAGCACCAAAGCCCTGTTAACGATCCGAAAGAATGAACTCGTTTGACAATCTCGTTCAAAATTTCGCACTCCAAGAGCGGACTTCGCGCGTACGTCAGCACTGCACGCACATGGGACAAATACCCCCTGCCAAAACCCCTCGGCCAAAAACGGTGCATTTTGACCGCCCCGCTCGGCCTGCACGCGATCAAGCACTTTAGCCGTATCAGAAACCCGGATCAGAACGTCTGAGGTTTTGGGACGTTTCTACGTCCGTGCAAAAATCACGACTCTTGGGCGCGGGACCGACCTACCATGATTTCAACGGGATATGCCGTGCAGAAGTCGCGTTCGGAAACGACCACGTAACACAATTAGTAATTCTGTTTGCTCCGAGCCCAGCCTAGGTAGGGTAGGGGTGTGAATATCCTGCGATCTTTCCTCGCGCAATAAACACTATTCGGGTATAGTGTTTATGTGAGCGAAATGACCCTCTATGACCGTGATGGCAATCGCCTCTACCTCAACGCTGAGGAGAGGGCAGATTTCCTTGCCGCTGCGCGTCGGATGCCTGCCCGCGACCGTACCATCTGCGAGACCCTGCACTATACCGGGTGCCGTCCTTCTGAGCTGATCGAGCTGACGCCCGCTCGGGTGGACTTGGCCGGGGGTACAGTGGCGATCCGCAGCTTGAAGAAGCGCAAGGATGCGACCGGCAAGCAGAAGGTGGTCTATCGCACCGTGCCAGTTCCGCCGGATTATCTCGACACACTGAACACAGCCCACGGTATTCGTGAGGCCCAGAAGTCGCGCAAACTGGCAAGCGTGCCGATTTGGTCGATCAAGCGCGTGCGGGTTTGGCAGATCGTCAAAGGCGTCATGATCGAGGCGGGTATTCCTGATGCGCCGCATCGAAGTCCAAAGGGGCTACGGCACGGGTTCGGGATTAACGCCACGGTCAACGGCATTCCGCTGCACATGGTTCAGAAATGGATGGGTCATGCGCAGCTCAGCACCACGGCGATCTATGCCGACGCGGTGGGCAAGGAAGAGCAGGACATAGCCGCCAGGATGTGGGGGTAGGGGAGATGTATCTGACGAAAACTGACCCAAGCGCCAATATGCATCGCTTCTATCGCATGGACATCGTGCCGGGTCTCTTTGGCGACTGGGGATTGCTGCGGAGCTGGGGCCGGATTGGCAGCTCTGGTCAGGTCCGCACGGACTGGTTTGAGACTGAAGAAGCCGCCAAAGACGCGCGGTTCAATCTGCAAATGCGGAAGGCAAAGCGGGGATATGAGTAGGAGTGAGGAATAGCAGATGCTCGCTCAAACGGGACCCTTTCTGGAAGCAAACAGAAGCGCCCCGGCTAGCTAGCGAGGGGCGCTTCGTTCTCACGCAGAAATCTGCGCAGTAGGTTTTACCGGATTTCGTCCAGTACAGCTTTTACTTTCGCGACAGTCGCCGCTGCGTTCTGCCCGGAGTAGAAGCCCTTACCGGTTTGTGGGTTCGGCAATGATGCCCACTCCTTAGACAGGTTCAACATGAACTGCTGATCATCGATACGCTCTGCTTTCCAGGCATCAAAACCGCGTCCATTGAGGAGTTCCAGCGCAAGTTGATCCTGGAGCTCTGCCGTGAAGTTGAGGTCGTCTTCGAGCTCAAGCTTCTTCTTTAATGCCCGCAGTGTTGTGCGGACGATTTGGTAGCGCCCAATGGCGGAAGAGTTCCACGTGTTGGCAGGATGAGCGAGCATTGAAGTCTGCAGGACGTCTATCTCTGCCAACGTCATGCTTGTCAGATCGACATCGCCACCCGTGTAGGCGCCGTAGGAAAGGGTTTCATTATAGCCTTCACCCTTGTCTGTCCCTTCCGTCAAGCCGATCAAGTCTAGAAGTGGCGCGACGTTCGCCGTTTCACCCTCATTCTGCAGCTGACTACCATCCGTGTTCAGAACAACTTCATCGGCTGGTTTGGTGGAGAATTTCAGCTCGAACGTCGTTTTGATCTCTGGAACGATCTGCCCATCTTGGAACGTTGCACCGGCATTGCTCGAGAAGGATCCGCTGGTAATTTGCGGGGTGGAGCAAGCTGCCAGTGCGAGAACTATCAGAATGCCCAGAACCTTAATAAGAGATGTCATTTTCTGTCTCCTGTGTTGATGACAGGGACAGAAAGAGAAGGTCTCAGGCCTCTAAGCTTCTGGTGTGATCTCTATGTGTTAGTGTCCTTTAAATATCTGTTTTTATTATATTTTAATCACTCTCAAAGCTCTCTAAGTAACTTCAAAGACAGGTCGGCGGCGGCGGCTCCTCGAACGCAGAATCTGCGGTTGATCGAGGGCCGGTTTTGGGTACTCTTGGGTTGTGTTTTCAGAAAGGGTTTTGGGATTTGACCAGTGTAAAAGCGAATGGGAAGCTGATCAGGAAGCTCCGTGAGAAGCTCCTAGACGGGAAGAAAGCTTCTCAGCAGTACATCGCTAATCTTTCGGCTGACCGAGAAGCCTTGGCTAAATTCAAGGGCGAGACGCCACCGGTATGGATCAACGAATTCGGCAACGGTTGGCTCAGCAATGTTGAGACCCGATCGGACGACTTGTTCGAGGAGAACCTTCTAAGAAGCCTTGCTTACATTCTTGGCGTCAGTTTCGAGAGCATCACCTTTTCCGAGTATGAGAGTCCTTATAAGGGTCTCCAGGCCTTTAGCACCAAAGACGCTAGGTTTTTTGGTGGCCGCGACGATGAAGCAAGGGCGGTGTTTGATCGTCTGGGGGAATACAACCTCGTTGGCATAATTGGCGCCTCCGGAAGCGGCAAATCCTCCTTGGCATTTGCTGGCGTTTGTCCCTTGATCACGGCAGAGCGACCAGGCTGGACCCTGCTGTCATTTCGTATCAAAGCTAAACCGCTTGAAAGTCTCTTCCATGCGCTGGATGCTTGGCTTTTTGCTGAAGAACAGCTTGATTTACCAGCGCGCATTGCTCGGTTCGTTCACCAACTTAATGAAGACAGTGACGCTCTTTATCATTACCTTGAAGGCAAGCAGCAAAATACGGGACAGATACCAGTCCTGCTCATCGATCAATGGGAAGAGCTGTATGTTCATAACGATGAAATCGAGCGGGCAGTTTTCTTACGAAATATCGTCTCGGCCATCCAAAAGGGTGCTGTCAAAGTCCTAGTAACAGTACGAAGCGACTTTTATGGAGAACTTCAAAGCTCGGAGCCGCCGTTTTTCAAGTTACTTAAACCAAATCTCATCGATCTAGAGCCGATGGCTTTAGACCAGCTGCGTGCCGCTGTGGAGAAGCCACTGGAAGAAACAGGCCTACAATTTGAAAGGGGACTAATCGATCAGCTATTGGAAGACGTTGGCATGGATCAAGGTCAGCTCCCGATTATGCAATTCGCACTTTCAAAGCTCTGGCTTGGACGTGATCTTCAGCTCAATCGAGTAACGTTCGAGACTTACAGTAATCTCGGTGGTGTCAGAAACGTCATCAAAACACATGCTGATGAGGTCATCGAGAAATTAGAACCCACCGAAAGGAAGATCGCGAAGTATACTTTGCCCGCCTTGGTAAATCTCGGCGAGTTCGGAAACGACGTAAAGCTAAGTGTGCCCCTGTCTCAATTCAGCGCCGAGCAACGGGAAGTTTTATGGAAGCTATCAGATAGGGACAGTCGCCTCCTAACGATTTATAGATCAAACGATGTGACTAAACCGGGCACGGAAACAGATTTTGTTGAGATAGCACATGAAGAGCTGATCCGTTCGTGGCCCTCACTCCGGGATTGGCTGAACGATGATATTGAGTTTCATTTGCAAGTTAGTCGCATGCGTGCCAGCTACACTCAATACCAGGAAAGCGGTTTTGACTCAGATTTGCTTATTCCAGAAGGTAAACCCATCGAAGATGCAAAATACCTTTTGCAAACACACGGACGCCAAGGTCTAGGTGAAATTTCGGGTTACATAAAAGCTTCAATAGAGAAGTGGAAAAAAATTGAACTTGAAGACCAGAAAAGAAGGAAAGTAAGATCGTACGTTATATCTGCCGCTGCTATCTTCGCTTTCGCTGGTATGGTGACAGCCTCATACTTCTACCTGCAGGCAAATAGAACCTCTGCGCTTCTAGAAGAGGAGCGAGTAAAGCTCGTAGATTCGAACGATAGTTTGGAGTTTCGAAGACAGCAGGCTGTTGAAGCTCTTAGCGAACTTGAAGCGAAAAACACAGAACTTGAAAACCTCAATGATCAGCTTGAAACAAAGAATATAGAGCTTCAGAGTGCCATCGCTAGGATTCAAAACTTGGATGCTAGGAATGAGCTTAGACTGAGCTTTGAAGCACTTTCAAAGTTTTTTTCATCTCTGCATACTGCGTGTTCTGACGTCGCAGCATCAAATGAGGCTACGGTATGGGCGGCCATGCAGCGCCTGTCTCGAAATATAGCCTTTGAGGTTAACTCATTTGAGCGAAATAATGATTTGCAATTTCGCGGCGATTCTTGCGCCCCGTTACTGAGGCTGCGAGACGCAGCAGATATTTGGTCCGCTCAACCGGAGAGAGCAACTAACCAACAGCATCCTGAAGTACGCCGCTTCTTTCTTGCGTTTGACATGCTTGCTAGCGAAGTAAACCTGATGAGAGCAATGATTGAAGCCCGCGTAGTCGTTGGTGTCATGCCAAAGAGCCCGGATGATTTAAGGAGCGGCCTCAGGTGGTTGTGTGAGACGTCCAACATTCAAAATTGTCGCTAGCCGCCAAAGTCTGTTGTAAAGGCGCTCGATCATTGTTTGGCAATATTTACATAATGAACCCTACGCGCCTCGCGGAAGTGTCGATGGTGCAGCATGGCCCATACCCTCAGAAGCAATAGGAGTCGCAGTTCAAGTATCGCTCACAGGACAACGAAATGAAGTTTGGTTGCAGTGCTTGCTGCGAGTGAAATCAAAGTCTTGAACCGTTCCTGCAATTGCTTTCTAAGACTCGATTGCCTGGAGAGGGCTAGCTTTGTCTGTTCGACAAACCGCCTCACGAGGAGGCGGTTCTGACTTCATCCGACTTTGGACGGTCCCGCCAAAGCAGCTTCCGCCAGCGCAACAGCATCAAACAGAAGGTAGCCACGCGGCGTGTTTTCGTAGAACATTGGGCGACGTTTGGGAAGGTATCCAGCAACCGCAGCGTGACGTTCAGCAAGTGCCACGGCCCGCTCGTATTTTGACGGGTAGGCCCGAGGCAGCGGGACTGAGACATCGAGCAGCTCGTGTTGAGCCGCTTCTTCTTGGAGCGCCTGAATCAGAACCTTGGTTCTCGGGTGTTTCAAGCAACCTTTGGCAATGGACTCCGTTACAACTACGTCTGGTTGATAATCGGCAATCAGACCACTTAGAAATCTTCTCATCCCTTCCGGCTTACGCGCTAGGCGTTCCGTTGACCCCCAATCCTGAACCTGCCCATTTCGCAGGAGGATGTAACCTGCGCGCCCGGAACCAACCGCAATCGCAAGAACACTAAGCTTCATAGGCAAGAGCTTCGGTCAGACGTTTTTCAAGGCGATTGATTGAGCCGGGCCGGTTGTGTGTGTTGGATGAACGGGCCTCAATGACGGGGAGTGTGTGTACTTGTCCCAAAATGACACGTTGCCGCTCGCTCATGAGTGTCCCAAAGAAGGCTTCAAAACTGCGGGCGTATACAATCGACAGATCAACGATCTGCTCAAGATTGGGACGTCGCTTGCCCTGCTCAAGTTCCGAGACGAGCGATTGGTTTGAAGAGATGAGGTGAGCAACATCAGATTGGGTAAAACCGGATTTCCTGCGTTCTGTCCGCAGATCCAATGCAAATTGAGTGCGCATAATGCTTAGAATTAAACTTGTACCCGGCCAGTCTATTGCAGCCCGCCAGACGGACAAAGAGACCAGACTATCTCTTTCAAGGATAAAAACAGAACCTGCAGCAAGCCCAATCAAACGTGGCGCGGCTCCTTCACCCTAGTACATGGCGTCTGAATTCGGCATGAGCCTGAGGTGAACTGGTCCTTGTGCGCTCTTAAACCAGACATAACGTGCCACGATGGCTGTCCGCGCCGAACCGGCCCCCTTTAAAAGGGCCGGGATCGGCAAACGCCACGTGGCGCCGTCCTCCGCACCTTGTCTGGCCAAGCCACCAATCCAAGGCCAGGTGCGTTCACTTGGTGTGACGAATGAGTGAGCGATTTCTGACAGCATTTCCGCACGGTCACAGGGAAAACGCCGCCCGGCTACCGGACGGCGTATTGCGTTTTGCGCTGGAGGCTCAGAACAGCGACAACTGACGGCTCTCATTGAGGTAACTCTGCCAGCGCTCGGTATCTGCAGCGTCATCGAGCCAATGCAGTACCAGGTTTCGTATGGTTTGCTCCGACGCATCATCAGTGGATGGAACGAAGCATGAGCGATAGCCTGTCTCGGTCAGCGGCAGAACATCCGGAGATCGGAGTTCGATGTGCCAAAAATCGGAGCCCAACCAGTTGAATTGGAACGACACTTCGACCCGACGTTCCTGCCAGACGAGTTCGAACGTTTCGTACGCGCTGCCCATCAGTACTCACGCGCCAGCAGGATGGTCATAACCCTGAAGGTCATACTCTCATTGGCAGGGTTCTCTGACCCGGCACTAAGAGTCTCGTCAGCGTAATAGTCGAGCTTGAAAAAGACCTTCTGGCCCGCGACGTCGAGGGCGCCGAAGTCATGCTCACCCCACGGGTCATTGTCTTCGCTGAACTCGGTGAAGCCCCGTACTGCCACGATTGCCGACAGCATGAAGTCGGCTCCCTCCGACTGAATGCCTTGCGTCACTAAGACCGTTCCACGCCCTTTGCCGTTGGTTCGGAACTGGTCATTGAGTTCCCTTATGCGTAGGTGCGGCGGTGCGGACTGCTTCATCCATTCGAGGTGGGTAGCTGCATCGCAATTGTGGCAGAATGCATCGTCGAAGGTTTGCTCCAATTCCCACATTCCACTGTCTGGGTTGAAACATGCCCATGCGTCCAGAACGACGCGCTCGGAGCCGCAGGTCCGACAGCGCGGTACGTTGCCAATCTTATCTTCATTGTCCATTGATCTGTCTCCTCTTGCTGAGGCGATCCCGAACCCAGTGTTCGAGGCCGCCCGGCAGGAGGCGACAGTGAGAAGGAGCATCTGATCGCATGGTGGCATGACAAGAGAGATGGACGTACCGACCAGCGTATTCTTGTGAGCAATAAACGGGTCGCTTTGCGAACGGTGACCGGCAACGCAAACTGCTCGTATGTTGCCCTATCCCGTGCTTGGTCTCGCACATCGCCGCTATGGAGATCCGGCGCCATTCGGGATCACGCCTGCCGACCGACGGTTCCACCTGTACTGTTTGGGGCAGTCAGGCACCGGCAAGTCCACCATGCTGAAGAATTTGATCTGGCAAGAAGCACGCTTTGGCCAGAGGCTGTGTCTGATTGATCCGCACGGTGATCTGGCGTTTGATGTGCACCAAAACATCACACGCCCCCATCTCTATTGGGACGTATCCGATCCCAATTGTCCGCTGGGGTACAATCCACTTCAGCATGTTGGCAACGCCTTCCGACCGCTGGTGGCTTCAGGGCTGATCGACGCATTGAAGAAACAATGGCCGGATGCCTGGGGTGCACGTATGGAGCATTTGCTGCGCCATGCAATCCTGGCGTTGCTGGAACAGCCTACAGTCGATTTGCGCGACCTCATGCGCCTCTTTGTATACAAAGGCTTCCGCAGACAGGTCACCGAACGTCTTACCGACCCGCAGGTTAGGTTCTTCTGGAAGCACGAATTCCCCGCGTTGAACTATCAGACCAGCGCGGACGGTGTTGCGCCGATTTCAAACAAGTTGGGAGCCTTTCTGGCCCACCCGACCGTTCGGACCGCATTGTGTGAACCACGCGTGCCATTGCGGTTTCGACGCACGATGGATGACGGAGAGATCCTGCTCATCAACCTTGCAAAAGGGCGTCTTGGCGCAGATGTCACCAACGTTCTGGGTGGGCTGATTTCCTCAAGTATACTCAACGCCGCGTTCACGCGCCACGATACTGTGGAAGATGACCGCCGTCCTTTCGCGCTGCACATTGACGAGTTTCACAACCTGACGACCCACAGCTTTACCGACATGCTGTCCGAGGCCCGGAAGTATGCGCTGTCGGTAACGCTTGCGCATCAGCACCTCTCCCAGATCGATACCGCGTCGCGAGATGCCATCCTGGGCAATGTGGGCTCCTTGGTGCTGTTCCGCGTTGGTGCGCACGATGCGCCACCTTTGGCGCGGTTCCTTGGCCCCTTCAGTCCTGCTGACTTGCAAAACCAACCAAACCACCGTGCGATAGTCTGGATGATGCATCAGAGTGAGCGCCTCCGACCGTTCACCGCGCATATGCTGCCAGCCTATCATTCCGGGACCTAAAGTGGTCGCTAGAGGCGACTTGTGGGCTTTTGTACATTTTGCCTATGACCGAAGACGAACGCATTGAGCGGCACCTGGAAATCTGCCAGCGGGTATATGAACGGCTGGTGGCCGAGGGCAAATGGCTGTGGCCGGATTGGCCAAAATCTGAAGATGTGGTAGAGTCCCAACAACCTGAAACTGACGTATGAAACCGTGCTTTGGATACATTCGAGTATCCACCCAGAAGCAAGGCGAGGGTGTATCACTCGACGCACAGAAAGACGCCATCACGGTTTTTGCGAGTCGGAACGATCTCACCGTCACGAAGTGGTTTGAAGAGAAAGAGACCGCGGCCAAATCTGGTCGCCCAGTGTTCACGGCCATGCTCAAGCAACTGAAGCAAGGCAAAGCCCAGGGCGTCATCATCCACAAGATCGACCGTTCTGCCCGCAACCTGCGCGATTGGGCGATGTTCAGTGAATTGCCTGACGCGGGTGTGTCTGTCTACGTCGCCACCGAGAGTCTGGACTTCAATTCTCGCGGTGGACGTCTCACCGCCGACATCCAGGCCGTCATCGCCGCCGACTACATCCGCAACCTGCGGGAAGAGTGCATCAAAGGGATGAACGGTCGTTTGCAACAAGGGCTATTCCCTTGGGGTGCTCCGCCTGGATATCTGAACCAAGGGGGCGGAAAACCGAAGATTCCGTGCCCTAAGACAGCGCCACTGATTAAGCTTGCGTTCGAGCTCTATGCCTCGAGGCAGTATTCGTATGAAACGCTATTGGACGAACTGCACCGACGGGGGCTGCGCAACACGCGCGGCGGAAAGCTCACCCTTTGTGGCTTAGGTAACATCCTGCAGAACCCCTTTTACATCGGCTTTATGCATGTCAAGAGCTCTGGCAAGACATATCAGGGTGTCCATGAACCTATCGTGCCGGTCGCCGTTTGGAAGCGCGTCCAGGCCATCCGAAGTGAACGGTCAGGTCCGAAATCCACTCGCCACAACCACCTGTTCATGGGGCTGTTCCGCTGTGGGCTTTGCGACAAGCCGATGGTGCCTGAACGGCAGAAGGGCCACGTATACTACCGCTGCAATCGGAGCGGCTGTGCTACCAAAACACTACGAGAGGAGTTGCTCGATGATGCGATCCGACAGGAACTCTGCACCTTGGAGCTAAGCGCCACGGCTGCAGCGAGAGCACAAAACACGGACAAACCTGACGCCTTGATTGACTTGGAAGAACAGCGTTCTGCGCTGGACCTCCAGATCAAGGATCAGGAGTGCCGATTGGAGCGACTTGAGGACTTATTGATTGATGGAACGCTGGACCGACACAGGTTTACACGTAAGCAGGGCGACATTCAGTTGCGCCTCGCTGAACTCCAAGATGAGATGCTCAAATTGCCTGATGTCGACGCTTTAGCTGAATATCAAGAACAGTTGGCCGAACTACGAAAGAACCTTGTATATCTTTATGATATGGCAAATCGGGCCGAAAAGCGCATGATCGTCGAAAACGTGTGGCCGAACCGCACGGTGTCGCGAAACGAGGTAGCGTTTGAGCCATATTCTTGGGTCACGAGGGGGAAATCTGACCCAACCCTCCTCGGTGGTACACAGGAGCGGGACGTAGACCGAACTTTTATTGATCTACTCGATAAACTGCGAACTGAACCACAGAGTGATGGAGCAGCCTAGAGGCCAGCTGATCTATCATGTCAATAATGTACACAGGAGCGAAACGTAGACCGAACTTTTATTGATCTACTCGATAAGCTGCGAACTGAACGACGGGGTGATGGGGCAGCCTAGAGGCCAGCTGATCTATCATGTCAATAATGTGCACATTTGCGAGGCGAAGATCGAACTTTTGTGAAGCTTCTCGAGCTTCTGAACACTAGGCCACAGGACGAAGACGCTGCCTAGCAGTCAACTTATGAAACGTGCCCATTTGCGAGGTGAAGATCGATCTTTTTTGAAACTTTTCAAACTTCTGCTCGCGGACAAGCCATTAGGACCACAGCCATGACAGTCAGTCCATCACCCAAGGTGAGCCAGAGCGGATGCGCGCCGAGGTCTTATAAAACCGCTGAATATACTGCGCATTGGACGACACGACGACAATACTGACTGCTAGTTCTGAAGTTGGGCTATAGGCTAAATGATATGCGCTGGCTTCCCAGACTCTGCAGAGCAGCTGCAATCGAACATGAGAAGAACTGACGAAGTTGGTCGAAAAATCGCACGTCGAACACATACATATTCAGAGCAGATTGGGTGGACATTTAACTACTGCACTCAGAAGCTGTCCTTTCGAGATATTGTTTGCGCGTGGGGGCTGTGCCAAAATCCTTGCCGCCAAAGGAGAAAAATATGGTTGTCGCTGGACTTAATGGTTTCGGTAGGTTTGGACTAGGACTGTTTCAGGCCTGGTATCAAGATAAAAACTCCCCTTATGACATTAGTTTCATACACGATCCGATTCTGGGCCCCAACGAAGTGCTATCGATTCTGAAAAACGACCCAATCGTTCGGTCATTTTCTGATCAAGGCGTTTTCCTCGAGAACGATGACCTCATACTTCCAAACGCGGCCAATGGTTCAAAAAGAATTAGATGCTCTACTGGTATGTTGGAGGCTGCGGAATGGCTTGGTGAACCAGAAATATTGTTCGAGTGCTCTGGTCGTCGTGAAAACCACCAGTACTTGAACAACGCGGTTCAGGGAAAAACCTTCGCTGCTCTTGTTGGTGCAACGATTGAAAATGCGGACACCGAGTTGATATTTGGTCTTAATCATAGATCTTACCAGGCGGACATACACAAAGTTATTTCTTTTGGCTCCTGCACAGTTATTCCAGGGACTCATGTTGTATCCGCTATGAAGGAAAAGTTCGGCGTGAAGTCTTGCTTGGTAAATATACTCCACTCTGTGCCACGATGGCAGCTTGAAGAAGGACGCTGGAATTCATTGCAGCGAAAAGAGTGTTCGCTAGAGGCTGTGGGTTCTCGGATTTTGAATTTTGAAGAAGAAGAATTGAAAGTAAATTACACTTACGCACCATATTGGGGTGTTTCTCTGATGGATTTTTGTGTTGAGACCACAGCTCAAATCTCTAGAAGTGACGTTGTTGCATTCTTGAAAGAGAAAGCACTCTGTGAAGAATGGCGGGGGATCGTGGGTATTGTTGGTGAAGACATTGGAGGACAGGCCTTTCAACACTCCAAAGAATCCATAAACCTTGTAATTGATGAGGTCGATGTGCGCGGTAGCCGAGCATACTTTTTTGGATACTTCAACAACGAAGGATCGGGGATACGGTTGCATGATCTTTGTTGCTTTTTAGTCGAAAAGAATTCTGATTCTTGACCGCCAGTTTTTTTGAAGAATCATGAACAAGACTTTTGAGAGAGTTTTTTCTGAAGAATTGAGTTTCGTCAAGAGTTCCAAAAGTTGGCTTTTGGATGAGTTTGAGAAGTCGATTGGAGGCCGAGATAATTTAACTCTTTGGGAGCATACATTGGCGGTTTGGCAAGCCTTCGAGTTTTTCTTCTTGCCATCGCATCAGTTTTTATTTCCCGCCGATAAGATAAGGGCAATGATTTTTTTGCATGATGTTGGAAAACCTGAAGCTATTGCGGTTGGTGACCCCGAACGTCAGCATGAAATCACGTCCGATTTCATAGGGTCGCTCGTACCGCGAGGACAAATGTCTTCTAGCCAGTTGGCAGACATCTTGGCGGTTGTAACGATAGACCCGATTGGAAAGCATTTGAACGCAAAACACCGCTTGACGCAGGAAAGAGCTTTGTCTGAGTTGATTTTGTTAGTCAGAACTTTGCGTTGCTCTCGGATAGAGGTATGGGAATTGGTGAGTTCCTATTATCAAGCTGATGTGTGCGGATATCCCAGCCTGAGAGCCAAAGTATTTGGAGAATCTCACTTACCACGCACAAATTTTGATTCAGACAATCTTGAACTCTTCCATCTCGACATTGATGAACGGACTCGGTTCAAAAAACTCAAGCACGAATTTTTGAGTTTGTAGTCGCTGTCTCAAGACCACTAGAGCCGATTAGAAAATGTCTTTGATTAATCCGCGATTGTTTTGTTTGCGGACCCCAGCACGTCAAAAGCTTCTTGTAATCTAGCGACTATGCCCTTTTCCGCTTCTCGCAAAGATTTTCTAGGATCGTATAAAGATTTATTGGGCTTTCCAGTGTCAGGATCGATTTGATGTTTGAAAGCCTGACTGTTTGGCTCCATGAAAGAAAACAATGCAGAGGAAAATGCGAATTGGGTATCAGTGTCGATGTTCATCTTGAAAACACCATAATCGACTGCTTTCGAAACATCGTTCTTTCCAGAGCCTGATCCACCGTGAAATACAAAATCGCACGGTTTTGAATTCGCGCCGCTAATCCTTGAAGAAATATACTTTTGACAATCGTCCAGTATCGAAGGTCGCAAGTGAACGTTGCCTGGACGGTAGACCCCATGAACGTTGCCAAAAGCTGCCGCAATAGAAAAGTGGCCAATATCGTTCAAGGTTTGGTAGGCGTACCATACGTCTTCTGGCTGCGTATAAAGACGTGAGTTGTCCGATACATCATCTGACCCCACGCCGTCTTCTTCACCACCGGTAACTCCAAGCTCTATCTCCAACGAAATATTCAGTTCCGCCAGGGCTTCGTGATACTTCGCGCAGGTATCGATGTTTTGGCTTACCGGCTCCTCGGACAAGTCCAGCATATGGCTTGAGAAGAGTGGTGAGCCTGTTTTTTCGAAGTGCATTCGATTCTCGACGATCAAACCATCTATCCAAGGGAGCAGGCCACGGTTTGCATGGTCCGTATGTAGCACAACACACACTCCATAGTCTTTCGCGACTGTGTGCACATGTTGTGCCATGGAAACTGCGCCAAGCACTTTCGCCCTAAGCGCGTCTTGAATGCCTTGCCCAGCAAAAAATTGTGCGCCACCATTTGAAATCTGAATAATCACGTCGGAGCGAGCATTCGACGCAGCTTCCAAAACTGCGTTGACCGAATTTGTTCCCACTACGTTTACTGCGGGTAGCGCATAAGCACCACGTTTGCATGCTTCTACGAGTTCAACGTATTCACGGCCTGTTACTACACCAGATTTCATAGGATTGCCTTTTCTTAACTATACCATGACTTGTTCACTCGCACCCAAAGCAAGTGGGATAACTTGAGGGTCAGTTGTATTCTGGGATCGCCCAAAGCTGGAGATAAATCAAGCGCGCTTGCTATGAAACGGGCAGGGTGCGTCTTTGATGCAAGCGCTAAATTCGTCGTTGCGATCTAGTTGAGCCCAGATGGCTCATGTACTCTCTTCACTTTATCGTCTGTCAGGATTTCCTAATTCTGTGCCTGAAATGAGCCTAAACATAAATTCGCCGGCTTTAGTTTGGGGCTAAGTCTCTGATTTTATTGGAGGCGAGTACCGGAATCGAACCGGTGTACACGGATTTGCAATCCGCTGCGTCACCACTCCGCCAACTCGCCTTGGTGGTAATCTAGCAAGCGCTTAGCATTGCGTTTCTTTCCCGGCAAGGCCATCTGCACAGATTTCGGTTTTGTTCTGTTCCGGCTTTTTGGGCTGCGAGCGTGGTCTGGAGGGGGCACGCATTGGTGGGGCAACCACCCAGTCAAGTTGATGACCTGGCAGCGACGGCTCTGCAGAGTTGTTACATCTTCACAGTCCGTTGGTCTTTCCCCGCACTTGCGTGTATTTTAGGATGCGCGCCGGAGGGCGTATGCCTGATCGGAGTGGGACCCTGATGACAGAACCGACATTCCGTATCGAGGAGGACAAAGGCGCGTCAACGCTGCGCCTGTTCGGACGGTTGGTGACTAAAAGCCTGGGCAAGGTAGAAGCTGATTTCGCGCAGGCAACAACGCGCTCGACGACGTTTCGGATCGATCTGAGCGAAATTGATGCGCTCGACACCGGCGGCGCATGGCTTATCGCCGATCTTGCCTCGCGGCTCGAAGCCTCCGGCGTTGAGGTGGAGTACAGCAAAGCATCTGCCGCACATCTACAATTGATCAAAATCGTCGCGGCGTCGCGGCCAGATCAGACTGGCATTGAGGATCTGCCGCGCGGTCTTTTGCCTTGGCTTGCGGGAATCGGGGAAAAGACGGCCGAGATCGGCCGATTGATCCTGTCATTGATGAGCTTCATGGGTGAAACGCTGGTTGTCCTGGCCCGGACGATGTTTCGCCCTTCACGTTGGCGTCACGCTGCGCTGGTGAACCAGATGGAGGAGGTGGGGTTCAACGCCATCCCGATCGTGGTGCTGATGAGCTTTCTCATCGGTGTGGTGCTTGCCTTTCAGGGCGCCTCGCAGTTGCGTCAGTTCGGGGCCGAAATCTTTGTGGTCGATCTGATCGCGATTTCGGTCCTGCGCGAGCTGGGCATTCTTTTGACTGCAATCATCGTGGCAGGCCGGTCGGGATCGGCGTTCACCGCGTCAATCGGGTCGATGAAAGTGCGCGAGGAACTGGATGCGATGCGAACTCTGGGTCTGGATCCGATCGAGGTTCTGGTCCTTCCCCGCGTTTTGGCGCTGGTGATCATGCTGCCGATCCTTGGCTTCATCGCCAATATCGCAGGTTTGTTTGGCGGTGCCTTGATGAGCTGGATCGAGCTGGGCGTCAGTCCGGGAATGTTCATGACGCGTCTTCAGGAAAACACCGATATCTGGCATCTGATCATCGGGATGATAAAAGCGCCGGTCTTTGCCGCCATCATTGGCACCGTCGCGTGCTGGCAGGCGATGCAGGTGCGCGGTTCGGCAGACAGTGTCGGTCGTCACACCACGACATCGGTGGTTCAGTCGATTTTTCTCGTGATCGCGGTAGATGCCCTGTTTTCGGTCTTTTTCGCGGAGCTTGGGCTTTGAATACTGGCGCCCCGAACGACCGGACCCCCATCATCGAGGTTCGAAATCTGCGTACCCAGTTCGGACGCCAGATTGTGCATGATCAATTGGATCTGGACGTTTGGCGTGGCGAGGTCTTGGGCATTGTCGGCGGCTCGGGCACCGGCAAGTCGGTCTTGCTGCGGACGATTGTGGGTCTGAACCGCCCCGCGGCCGGATCGATCCGCGTTCTGGGGGTCGATATGCTGCATGGCAGCAGCGCCGAACGCCGCGAGACCGAACGTCGCTGGGGCGTTGCGTTTCAGGATGGCGCGCTCTTTTCATCGCTCACCGTCCTTCAGAACGTCATGGCACCGATGCGCGAACATCTGAAGCTGTCCCACACCCTGATGAAGGCGTTGGGTGAACTGAAGATCAGCCTGGTCGGTTTGCCACCCTTGAGCTGTGGAAAACTGCCGTCCGAGCTGTCGGGCGGCATGCGCAAACGCGCGGCGCTTGCACGCGCGCTTGCTCTCGATCCAGAGATTGTGTTCCTGGACGAGCCGACGGCCGGGCTCGATCCCATTGGCGCGGCCGCCTATGACGATTTGATAGGCGAACTCAAGCGCTCTTTGGGCCTGACGGTGTTCATGGTCACCCACGACCTCGACAGTCTTCATGCGATCTGCGACAGAATAGCGGTGCTGGCGGAAAAGCGCGTGCTCGTGGAAGGGCCAATTGAGCTGATGAAGAACGTGGATCACCCTTGGGTGCAGGAATACTTCACCGGACCGCGCGCGCGCGCTGCCCAGCACTCAGTGTAACAGGCGACCATCGGATATGGAAACCAAAGCCAATTACGTGCTGATAGGCGTCTTCACCTTGCTGGGTGCCTTGGGCGCCCTGGGCCTGGTGCTGTGGTTGGCGAAGGTCGAAGCGGACCGGCAATACGCATACTACGATATCCTGTTTTCCGATGTGGCCGGGCTGGGCACCGCAAGCGACGTGCGCTTCAACGGCGTGCCGGTGGGCCAGGTGATCGATCTGGAGCTGGACGAAACCAACCCCTCGCAGGTGCGCGTAAGCATTGAAGTCGATGCCGACACACCTGTGAATTCGGATACCGTTGCCCAGCTTCAGGCCCAGGGTGTGACCGGTGTCAGCTATGTCGCTTTGTCGGGCGGGTCGACCGCCGCCGCACCATTGTCGGAAAACGCGGTTATTCGATCCGAGCGCTCGGCGCTGCAATCGGTCTTTGAAGGTGCGCCAGAGCTCTTGGATCGGGCGATCTCTCTTCTGGAAAACATCGACAGCGTGTTTGACGACCAGAATCGCGAGGCCGCAGCGACGATCCTCAGCAACCTGGCTGACGCAACGGGGCGTCTGGACAGTGCGCTTGGCGATTTCGAGGTGTTGTCGGCCGATCTGCGTGTTGCCGCACAGGAGGTTGCCGCGTTTTCCAATCGTCTTGAGCGGTTGGGCGATGTGGCCGAGACGACGCTCACGACCGCCACGGACGCGCTGAGCAGCGCCGATACCGCCTTTGAGAGCGCCACAAGCACCATAGCGACGATCGACACCTTCACTCAGGAGGAACTGACGCCCCTGGCCTCGGACCTGCGAACGACGGTTCAAGCCGGTGAGCAGGCGATCAAGGACCTTGGAGAAAACTCCGACATCGTTGCAGAGCGGTTGCAGACACTGGCCGATGACGGGGGCGTGGCGCTAGAGGCCGCGACGAAAGCCTTTGACAATGCAACACAAACATTGGAACTCATTGACCAGGCGATGCTGGATACCTCTGAAACCCTTAGTACGGCTGACCAGACCTTTACCATGGCGAATGACCTGTTCGAAAACGATGTTGGCGAGATTATCGGTGACCTGCGTGAGGCAGCCACCGCGTTCACCTCTGCGGTGGAAGGGGCCGCAACCGATATCGATGCGATTTCCGACGAAGTCTTGGCAGCGTCCCGCTCAGCGGCCAGTTTCACCGATACACTGGACAACGTCGTGGCCGGAAACGAGCGCCAACTGGCGCAGTTCCTGCGCTTGGGCTTGCCGGAGTTCGTGCGCTTTACAGAGGAGGCGCGCGGACTTGTCGTGAACCTCGAACGCCTGGTGAGCAGGATCGAACGCGACCCGGCAAGGTTCTTGCTTGGCACACAAAACTCAGATTTTCGTCGATGACCTTGCGCCTTGCGACATTGATGACGGGATTGATGCTGCATACCGGGCTTGCGGGATGCGCCGGGTTGTCGAGCCTTGCCGAGGCGACAGCCCCGACTGACCTCTATACCTTAAGCCCCAAAAGCACGTTCAGCGCGTCCTTGCCAAAGCTGCAATCGCAGATCGTCGTCAATCAGCCGACAGCGACGGCCTTGGTGGATACCAACCAGATTGCCGTGCAACCGACATCCTTGCAGGTCCAGTACCTGCCGGATGCGCGCTGGATCGATCGCGCCCCGTTGATCGTCCAGGCGCTCCTGATCGAGAGTTTTGAGAATACCGGCAAAGTCCCGGCTGTCGGCAGTTCGGCCATCGGGCTGCGCGCGGATTATCTGGTCGTGACCGACATTCGGGAGTTTCAGGCCTTCGTCCCGGAGCAATCCGAAGGATCCGCCCTGCACATCGACGTACGCCTCAACATCAAGCTTGTCGACGCGTTTTCCGACCGCATCATTGCGTCCAGGTCATTTGAAGAAATTGTCGTATCGGCATCGGACGAGGCGGCTGACGTGGCTTCTGCCTTTGACGAGGCCCTGGGCGACACCATGCGCGATGCCATCGAATGGAGTATCCGCGAGATCGCAAAAAGCGCGGCGGATCAGGACCGCCAAATCTAGCCGGACATGGCTCGGCCTGTTGGCCAAACGGCGCCCTTGCATGAGAACAACCCGTCGAGGCCATAACTCCGCTTGCGATTCCTGCGGATGTCGTATTTCCTAACGCGTGCCGGGTCGGTTTTTTCCGAATACGGCCAACGGGTGCGATGACCGCGCTCTGAGCTGCCCTGACACCTGAACGATTTGGCCGCTCCCCATTTCTCACAACAACCGATGAGATCTTCATGTCCATGTCAGATACTATTCATCCCTCCGCGCGGGCCTATGCCGACGAAGTCAGCGCAGGCACCTTATCGCGCCGCGAATTTCTCACCCGCGCCACATCGCTGGGCGTCACGGCTGCTGCCGCTTACGGGCTTTTGGGCCTCGCGCAACCGGCCAATGCCGCAGCCCATGCTCAATCCGGAGGCACGCTGCGGATCGAATCCTCCGTCAAGGCTCTGAAAGACCCGCGCACCTATGACTGGCCGCAGATGTCGAACTATACCCGCGGCTATCTGGAGTATCTGGTGGAGTATCAGATCGACGGCAGCTTCAAACCCATGTTGCTGGCAGGCTGGGAGGTGAACGCCGACGCTACCGAATACACGCTGAACGTGCGCCCGGGCGTGACCTGGAACAACGGAGAGGCATTCACCGCCGAGGATGTGGCGTTCAATATCGCGCGCTGGTGCGAGACGGGGGTAGAGGGCAACTCGATGGCGTCGCGCATGGGCTCGCTTGTTGACGCGGACACTGGACAAGCCCGCGAGGGGGCCATCACGGTCGTGGATGAGACCACCGTGCGCCTGACGCTGGGCCAGCCCGACATCACCCTGATCGCCGGTTTCTCGGACTACCCGGCCGCGATCGTGCATCAAAGCTTTAACGGCGATCCGCTCGATACCCCGATCGGCACCGGCCCCTACGTACCGGGCGAGTTTGAGGTTGGCGTCAAAGCGGTTCTGGTCAAGAACGAAGACCATGCCTGGTGGGGCGAGGGGGCGTATCTGGACCGGATCGAATACCTGGATTTCGGCACTGAACAGGCCGGTATCGTCGCAGCGGTCGATTCCGACGAGGTCGATATGGTTTATGAGTCCATCGGCGATTTCATCTTTGTGATGGATGGGATCGGCTGGGCCAAATCCGAAGCCGTGACGGCCAACACCGTTGTCATTCGCCCCAATCAGGCCGCCGAGGTGAACGGTATCAGGCCCTATGCCGATGCCCGTGTGCGCCGGGCCCTTGCGATGGCGGTGGACAACGCGGTTCTGCTGGAACTGGGATTTTCCGACAATGGGCGCGTTGCCGAGAATCACCATGTCTCGCCAATCCATCCCGAATATGCTGAACTCCCGGCACCGGTCTTCGACCCTGCAGGCGCCAAAGCGCTGATGGACGAGGCAGGTATGGGTGATTTCGAGCATGAGTTGATCTCGATCGACGACACGTGGCGCAAGAACACCTCGGACGCCGCTGCCGCAATGCTGCGCGATGCAGGCATCAACGTCAGGCGGACGGTTCTGCCAGGGTCGACTTTCTGGAATGACTGGGCGAAGTACCCATATTCGACAACCGATTGGGCGCAGCGACCCTTGGGCGTCCAGGTGCTTGCGCTGGCTTATCGCTCGGGTGAGCCGTGGAACGAAAGCGCCTTTGCCAATGAAGAGTTCGACACCCTGCTGAGTGAGGCCCTGTCGATTGCGGATGCGGATCAGCGGCGCGAGGTGATGGCCAAGTTGCAGAAGATCATGCAGGACGAGGGCGTGATCATCCAACCCTATTGGCGGTCGATCTATCGCCATCACAAGGAGAACGTGGTGGGGGCCGAGATGCACCCGACCTTTGAGATCCATGTGACCAAACTGGGCTTCGCCGCCTAGGCCGTCCAAGTGCTTGACTGCGGCCTGACACGTGCGATGTGCGTGTCAGGCAATCGCGTTTGGCGTGCGCATCAAACGGGCGGCCAGCCGCGCAGCCTTGCAAGAGCGCGCCTCAGGAACGCTGTCCGGCGGATCACCGATGGAAGACTGTCGCGCATGCCGTCGTCGGGCATGCCACGCATGATGCACACGAAATCTGGCGGGGTCTAAGCAGTCATGCCCTAGACATCCAGTTCTTCGACGAACCGCGCATTCTCTTGAATGTACTGGAACCGCAGCTCGGGCTTCTTGCCCATCAACTGCTCCACCAATTCACCGGTTTCGCCGGGCTCGTCTTCGTCGATCGTCACACGGATCAGCTTGCGCGACGCGGGATCCATCGTCGTTTCCTTGAGATCCTTGGCGTCCATCTCCCCAAGCCCTTTGAACCGCGACACGTCGATCTTGCCTTTGCCGCCCAGGCCCTTTTCCAGCCAGACATCGCGTTCCGCCTCATCCAGGCAATAGACCCGCTTGGCCCCCTGGGTCAGGCGGAATAGCGGCGGACAGGCGAGATAGAGGTGCCCGGCGTCGATCATCGGGCGCATCTGAGTGAAAAAGAATGTCATCAGCAACGACGCGATATGGGCGCCGTCCACGTCCGCATCCGTCATGATGATGATCTTGTCATAGCGCAGGTCATCCAAGTTAAACCGGGTGCCCAGTCCCACACCCAGTGCCTGGGTCAGGTCCGAGATTTCGGCGTTCGAGCCCAGTTTCGATGATGCGGCGCCCAGCACGTTCAGGATCTTGCCGCGCAACGGCAGCAGGGCTTGGATCTTGCGGTCGCGCGCCATTTTGGCAGAGCCACCGGCGCTGTCGCCCTCAACGATGAAAAGCTCGGTGCCGTCGCGATTGTTCTGCGAACAATCGACCAGCTTGCCGGGAAGGCGCAGTTTCTTGGTGGCCGTCTTGCGCGCTGTTTCCTTCTCCTGCCGCCGACGCAGCCGTTCCTCGGCGCGCAGAACGAGGAAATCCAGGATCGCGCCGGCCGATTTGGTATCCGCGGCCAGCCAATTGTCGAAATGGTCCCGGACCGAGTTTTCGACCATGCGCTGCGCGTCCACGGTGGCCAGCCTGTCCTTGGTCTGACCCACGAATTCCGGCTCGCGGATAAAGCACGAAACCAGTGCGCAGCCCCCCGTGATCAGATCCTCGCGGGTGATCTGCGCGGCCTTTTTGTTGCTGGCCAGCTCTCCATAGGCGCGGATGCCTTTCAGGATCGCCGCCCAAAAGCCCGCCTCATGGGTGCCGCCCTCGGGCGTGGGCACAGTGTTGCAATAGGACTGGATGAACCCATCGCGCGATGGCGTCCAGTTGATCGCCCATTCGACCTTGCCGGGATTGCCGAACTTCTCCTTGAAATCGACGGTGCCCGCAAAGGGCCGTTCGGCATAGGTCGAGGCCGTGCCCAGCGTCTCGGTCAGGTAATCCGAGAGGCCGCCGGGAAAATGGAAAGTGGCCTCTGTCGGGGTCTCGCCGTCATTGATGGCCGATTTCCAGCGGATCTCGACCCCCGAGAACAGATAGGCCTTGGACCGGATGGATTTGAACAGCCGTGCGGGCTTGAATCGGTGCTGGCCGAATATCTCGGGGTCGGGATGAAAGGTGACGGTGGTGCCGCGGCGGTTCTGGGCGGTGCCCACCTTTTCCACCGGGCCCAGCGGCAGACCGCGCGAAAAGCGTTGCTCGAACACGGTCTTGTCGCGCGCCACCTGTACGACCATGCTGTCGCTCAGCGCGTTGACCACCGATGCGCCCACCCCGTGCAGGCCACCGCTCGTTTCATAGGCCTTGCCAGAAAACTTGCCGCCCGCGTGCAGCGTGCACAGGATCACCTCCAGCGCCGATTTGTCGGGGAATTTCGGGTGCGGATCCACCGGGATTCCGCGCCCGTTGTCGCGCACGGTCAGGGCATAATCGCCATGCAGCTCCACCTCGATCCGGTTGGCGTGGCCTGCCACGGCCTCATCCATTGAGTTGTCCAGGATCTCGGCGACAAGGTGATGAAGCGCCCGTTCGTCGGTACCGCCGATATACATGCCGGGGCGTTTTCGAACGGGTTCCAGCCCTTCCAGCACTTCGATGGAAGAGGCGTCATAGGCGGGGCTTGTCCCGGTAAGAAGGTCGTCGGCCATTGCTGCTCTGCTTTGTTGATTGGCAGGCAGTATGGCAGCGTGACGCAAGGTGCGAAAGAGGTCATCCGCCGCTTGCCGGAAGATCCCGTCTTTGGGGGCGCTTTCGCTTGGGGCAGGGCGCAGCCTAGGTGCCGCCGAACGTGGCCGCGCGACCCAAAAACACGCTTTGGATCGCGCATAAGCCTGGAGTTTTCGGTTTGTTGGGTCTCAGATGGCTATTTGCTGAACATCACCGGATACGTGGCATGATGCAAAAGGTCCTGGGTGGCGGCCCCGATGACAAAGTCATAGGCGCGCGAATGTCCGAACGCGCCGGTTACGATCAGGTCCGCGCCTTGCTCAAAAGCGTGGGCATTCATCGCCTCGGCGATGCTGCCGCCGACCTTGTCACGATGCACAATCGATGCGTTCAGTCCTTGACGGGCATAGGTCGCGGCCAGATCCATACCGACATAATCGGTGAGAGGAT
Source organism: Aestuariivita sp. (assembly GCF_021404545.1). Lineage (GTDB taxonomy): Bacteria > Pseudomonadota > Alphaproteobacteria > Rhodobacterales > Rhodobacteraceae > Aestuariivita. The sequence goes on along the minus strand of NZ_JAAWWD010000003.1, from coordinate 124,270 downwards.
CGGATTGCGCCGCGTCGATCCGCAAGACACTGACCGCCGCGCCCGGATCCGTCACCAAGAGCAGATCATGGGCCGCCCGGGCGGCCTCGCGCGTGTCGCTCCAGCCCAGCACGACCGAGCGACCGATCTCCGGCCCGTCATAGCCGAGCGGCACGATGATCACCGGACGGCCGCAATCGCGGATCACGCGGGATTGTGCATTGTTCTGGTCCACCCGGTCGTGCTGGGGATCCCCCGCGGCCATGATCACCAGATCGGCGGTCCGCGCGCTTTCCAGCATCCGGTCGGCGGCCGACACCGCCTCGGCCTTGACCAGGCGCCATTCGCTGACAAACGTTTCAGCCTCGGTCCATTTGTCAAAGACCGCCTGGATCTCGGCGGCTTCTTTGTTCTGATTCTGATTGAACTGAGCAAAGACCGAGCCGGGGACATGCATGGCAATGCCAGGATAGACTAAAAGCGCTTCGATCGTGTGCAGTCCGATCAGATGTGCCCCGGTCCTGCGCGCCAGGGGGACCGCCATCTTCATCAGGGTATCTGCGTGGTCGGCGGTGGTCATACAGACCAGTATCGTCTTGAGGCTCATGAGTGTTCCTTTGGGATCAAGGCGGGTGGGAAGGGCCGCAAAGACACGGCCCTCCGCGGCATCAGCTCTTTTTGATGTCGATTTTTTGAACCGCCGCCTTGGTCTCGGCCGGCTTGGCGATTGTCAGCTTGAGCAGCCCGTCGCGAAACTCAGCCGTCACCGCGCCGTCCTCGGGGGCAAAGCCCAAAGGCACCTGCCTGCGAAAGGCGCCATAGCGGCGCTCGACAAGGTAGTAATCCTTGTCGCTCTCTTCACGATCGCTGCTTTTTTCGCCCTTCAGGGTCAGGACACCGCCCGCCACCGACACATCCAGATCGTCCTCCTCCATTCCCGGCACCTCGGCCGTGATCTCGATGGCGTCATCGGTTTCAGCAACATCTATGGCGGGAAAATCGCTTGCACCGTTTGCTGACAGGAACTCTGTCAGGCGCTCAGGTTGACCGCTGCGAAACCGCTCCAGCATCTGGTTCACCTCCTGTTGCATCGACCGAAGAAACGCGGGTGTGTCGGAGTTTGAAAACAAGCCGGGCAGGGTTTGTCGGGACATCGGAACTCTCCTTTCCGTTTCAGCAAGAACCGGCACGTCGGTGTGCCGGATCCGTTCTAGCAGCACCGCAGTCCTGCCGATTGACACGGATCAATCTGGATCTTCGGGCGGGCCTTAGAAAGGGGCCGGACAGATCGGATCAAGGAGGAGGGTATGGTGATGCTGAGACTTGTCATGAGCGTACTGCTGGTGCTGTGGGGCGCGACCCTGGCCATGGCCGAGACATCCCGCACCGCGAGTGGCGGCGACCGGTTTGTTGCTGGCGACGCGGTGATCGAAAGCTTTACCGCGCCGCGTGATGCCTTTCTGGCCGCAAGCAGCGCGGTGGCGCGTGGCACCGTTGCGGGCGATCTGCACGTTTCGGGATATGATGTGGCCGTGTCCAGCGACGTGGGCGCCGATCTTTATGCCGCAGGGTCCAGCGTAACCATTCAGTCGCGCGTGGGGGAGGATCTGTCAGCCGCCGGGATGACCGTCCGTGTCGATCCGGAGGCAAGCGTGACCGGCAATGCCCGGCTGATGGGGCGCACCGTAACAATCGAAGGGCCGATCACGGGCGCATTGATCGCGGTGGGACGCACGGTTGTCCTGAACGCGCCGATCAGCGGGGATGCGCAGATCGTTGCGCGTACCATCACCTTCGGACCTGAGGCGGTTGTCACCGGCACGCTCAGCTATGCGACACGCGCAGAGATTGCGGTGCCCGAGCGTGTCGCACCCGCCGACCGGGTGCGGTTCGAAGCATTCAGTATCTCCGACGCCTTGGACTCGGCGCGGGAGGACTGGAAGCTGGATGAGATGCCGATGCTGCCTGCCTTTTTGTCGGCATTCAGTGCGCTGGTCATATCACTGTTCTTTTTTGTGGCGCTTGGCGCGCTGATGCTGGGCTTTTTCCCACGTGTGGTCGAAGGGATGCGCACCGATATCGTGCGGCGGCCAGGTCAGATGATCGTGCTGGGGGTGGTCGGTCTGTCGATGCTTTTCGGTATGACACCGATCATCGGTATGACACTTGTCGGCCTGCCGTTCATCCCCGCCGTCCTGTTGGCCATCGTCGTCGTCTGGACGTTCGGCTATGCGCTGGGTGCCTATACGGTTGGGCTGCGCCTCTGGACCGCCTTTGGCGGCGAGGCCGATCCCGGCATGGCCATTCGGCTTTTGGTTCTTGCGGGGGCGGTGGTCGCCATCGCGCTGCTGAACTTCATCCCCTTTGTCGGCTGGGTGGTGAATTACACGCTGGTGCTGCTGGGGATCGGCGCGATGGTCAACGTGCTGTTTCACTGGATGATCGGCAATCCGGGCCAGGCCCTCGATGCCGATATGAAGCCTATCAACGACCGATCCAAATAACAAAGACGGAGCGCGTACCCCCATGTCTGCACAAGGTCTCGAAGTCATCGACCATACCGTCCAGTTGACCCATGAATGGATCAACGAGCTGGCCGAGAGGCTCGACTGGGCCTCGCGCCGGAGCGCGCTGCGTCTGCTGCGGATCAGTTTGCATCACGTGCGCGACCATCTGCCGGTCGATGAGCTGGCGCAGTTTTCAGCGCAGTTGCCGCTGCTGATCCGAGGCATGATGTTCGAGGGCTGGAAGCCCAAAGACACTCCGGTCAAGGACCGCAAGGCCTGGCAGTTTCGCACCAGCATCTCCGACGCGATGGCAGGAGCGGAAGAGTATCGCGGCGAGCGCGATATCGATCATGTCTTTGCTCTGCTCAATGCCCGCATCAGCCGGGGCGAGGTTGAGGACATCCGCGCCTGTCTGCCCGATGAGATCCGCGCCCTCTGGCCTGCGCCATGAGGCGGAAGCGTCAGGCGACGGCAGAGATCGGCGCGCGCGCCCTCTTGGGGGGCGTCAGCCGGTCTTCGCCCTGAGCCAGCGCGGTCAGCCGCTCGGGCTGGCGGATGATGACGGTATGGACCTGATGCAGGGCGATGACCTTGCTCTTGCGCAGCAGCGTGAAGGTGCGGCTGACGGTCTCTGTCGTCAGGCCCAGGAAATCGGCGATGTCGGCCCGACTCATCGGCAGGGCGACCTGATCGTAGGATCCGATGGACTGGCCCACCCGCTCCTTGAGAACGCAGAGGAAAGAGGCCACCCGTTCGGTCGCGGATTTGCGTCCCAGCATCATGAAATGATCCTGCATCGCTCCAATCTCGTGCAGGGCGGCGGTCAGCAGATGGCGATGTAACTCCGGGTCCCCCGTGCCGGTTTCCAACGCGCTGCGCCGGTAGGGCTGCAGGCGGGCCTCGGTCACCGCATCACAATCGGTATGGTGCAGGCCATCCACCGGAAAGCCCACGACATCGCCGGGATAGCCAAAGGCGATGACCTGACGGCGACCATCCTCAAAGACCCGCGTCAGGCGCAGCACACCCGAATGAACATAATAGATCAAGCGGGCGGTGTCGCCCGCGCGAAACAGGAAGCGACCTGCCTTAAGGGTGAATGCCGCATGATGTGGGCCCCGGTCCGGCAGCGTGATTAATGGCAGATCGGGTGCGGTGACGGATGGTATCGTAACATACATGCGAATGTCCCCCATTTGCTGTTCATGGGTTAGTTGGACACTCAATGTCGCAACGGCTATGGTTGGTAAGCCTGCTTTTGTATCGTTTTGTATCCGTTCATCGCGCGCCCTGTACGACGCTTGCGTTGGTCGGCTATCAAAATTCGTGCTGTAAGATCGGTGATGGACATGAATGAGGCCCGAATTCTTGTCGTTGAGGATGATCGCAAGATCCGAACGCTTCTGCGGACCGCGTTGGAAGAGGACGGTCTTGATGTTGAGGAAGCCGAGACAGGTCCCGCCGCGATGAAGATCATCTCGGTCCGGCAGGTCGATCTGGTGACCCTCGATATTCACCTGGGTGCCGAAAGCGGTCTCGATCTGGCGCGCGAGATCCGGCATATGTCGGATGTTCCGATCATCATGATCACCGGGCGCAACGATGTCATTGACCGCGTTGTCGGACTTGAGATCGGGGCAGATGATTACATCACCAAACCCTTTCATGTCCGCGAGGTCCTGGCCCGCATCCGCGCGATCTTGCGACGGACCAGACCTTTGCCACACCGGATGGGTGAGCCCGCGCATGTCGACACACGCGCCGCTCTGCGCTTTGACGGGATGACGGCGCGGCCTGAAAGGCTGGAACTGGTGGATCGCTGCGGCAGGCCCTGCGAATTGACCAGCGGCGATTTCAAGCTGCTCAACGTGTTTCTGAAACGACCCAACCGGGTCCTGTCGCGCGATCAACTGATGAACCTTACAGGGGGCGTTGACTGGAGCCCGCTGGACAGGACCGTGGACAATCAGGTGGCGCGCCTGCGCAAGAAGATCGAAAAGGATCCTTCGCGCCCGCAACTGATCAAGACCGTGCGGGGGATCGGCTATACCTTTGCCTGTGATGTCGAACGGGTTCAGCCTGGCGCGCCGAGCAAAAGCGCCTGAAGGCGCAGGGCAAGCTCCGACAGTCGATAGGGTTTGTGCAATACGTCAAAGTTTTGCCCCTCGGCCATTGCGCTGGTCACCACATCGCTGGCATATCCCGATGTCAGCAGCACTTTAGTGTCAGGGAACTCCGCCCGCACCTTGGCCGCCAGATCATAGCCGTTCAAAGTGCCCGGCATGACGAGGTCGGAAAAGACGATAGCGGCTTTCAGGCCGCTTTGCAGCATGGCATAGGCGGCGTCACCGCTCTCGGCCTCCACTGCCTTGAACCCCAGATCGCCAAGGCGCTCGACCGACAGGCGGCGGACCTTGGCGTTGTCCTCCACGACCAGCACAACCTGGCCTTGCCCACGGGGCAGGCGGCGCGGCAGGCCGTTCGGGGGCAGCGTTCGTGTTGCATGGTCGGGCGCTTCAAGTGCCGGGAAGTAGAGCCCAAAGCTCGTCCCGTGGCCAAGCTCGCTATAGAGGGTGATATGGCCCCCGGACTGGCGCACAAACCCATAGACCATGGGCAGACCCAGACCGCTGCCGCCCGAGTCGCTCTTGGTGCTAAAGAACGGCTCGAACGCGCGATCTTGCATCTCCTGGCTCATCCCGCTGCCATTGTCGCTGACCGACAGGCGGACGTAATGGCCGGGCACGATATCGGTTTCCTGCGCCATATAGCTGTCGTCGATCAGGATGTTGGAGACTGTAATCAGCAACTCTCCGCCCTCTGGCATCGCGTCCTTTGCATTCAGCGCAAGGTTCATGAGTGCCGACTGCAATTGCACCGGGTCCACTGAAACCGGGCTGATATCCTCGCCGAAATCGACGCGGATATTGAAGAGCGCGCCGATGGTGCGTTCCAGTATTGCCAGCGTGTCGCGGCAAACTTCCCTCAGATCCACGACCAGGGGCTTGAGATTGCTCTGGCGGGCAAAGACCATGAGGCGCGACGTGAGATTGGCCCCCAATTCCGCGGCATTGAGGGCATCAAGGGCCAGATCGTGCTGGCGCTTGTCGGTCAAACGGGTTTCCAGAAGTTCCAGATTTCCGATAACGACAGTCAGAAAGTTGTTGAAATCATGAACGATACCCCCGGTCATCTGGCCGATCGCCTCAAGCCGTTGGGATCGAGACAGTGCCCCTTGGGTCGCGTTGCGCTGGGTCAGGTCATGCAGGATCGCCACGAAGTAAGGTACGCCCGAGAGATCGGTACGACCCACCGACAGATGCAACGGAAAGGTGCTGCGATCCTTGCGCTGTCCATCGGCTTCGCGCCCGATCCCGATAATCCGACGTTCGCCCGTTTGCACATGTGCGGCCATGAACCCGTCATGCCGTTCGGCCATGGTCGGCGGCATCAGGATGTTGACGTTGTGTCCCACAAGCTCGTCCAGATCGAAACCGAACAAACGGCAAGCCGCCGCATTCGCACGGATGATGATACCGTCCTTGTCCGATACGATCATCGCATCAACGGCTGCATCCATGATGGCGCGCAGGATCAGGCTGTCATGTGTGTCCGTCGTCATATCCGTTCCGCGGGTTGTCTGGGTCATGTCAGGTGAAGATCAACTGACGCGGTGCCAAGATGACCGCCAGGCAAGAGGAGTTCATTTGCGCCTTTGGTCAAGGCCAAGTGTCTGATGCAGGGCGATATACTCCAATAAATCCGACAGGCTGATCACTCCCACCAGCGTCCGGTGATCGGCCACCAGGAATTTACGCCGACCGGTTTGGGTCATCCGGGCCAATAGCGCCGAGGCCGACAGATCCGGGCTGACGCTGATCTCGGCGCTCAGCGCGACATAGACGTCACCGACCCGGGTGTTGATCCAGTTTTCGCGGTCGATGCTGCCCAGCACGGCACTGTCGACCTGACCCAGCAAGACACCGTCCTCAACCACCGGAACAAAGCTGATCCGGTGCCGCAGCATGATCTGGTTGGCAAGGTCCGCAAGGCTCAAATCAGGGCTGGTGACAATCGGGTGTGCGGTCATCAACTGGGCAACCGTCTTATGGGCAAAGACGGTCTTGGTCATCTGGTGTTGCAACGCGCTGCGCGCCGCGATCAACAGAAACCCACCGATCAAAAGCTGCCAGATCCCGGCGACCTGCGCCCCCTGAAAAAGCGACACGACCCCAAGCCCCATCAGGATATAGGCAAAGATCGTGCCTGAGCGCGCCGCGGTTTCAGTGGCCTTGAGCAAATCGCCGCTGCGGTTCCAGATCCACGCGCGCAAGACACGACCGCCATCAAGGGGGTAGGCTGGCATCATGTTGAATACGGCAATGATCAGGTTGATCGTCGCCAGATAGCTCAATACTTGCCTGGCCGGCGGATCCAGCCAGGGAGTGCCCGCCAGGACCCAAAACCCAAAGGCAAGTCCGCAACTTGCCGCCGGACCGGCAATCGCGATCCAGAACTCGGCCGCGGCAGAGCTGGGTTCATCTTCCAACTCGGCGACACCACCAAAGAGAAACAAGGTGATGCTGGATGTATTCACCCCGTATCGTCTCGCCACCGTCGCGTGGGCCAGCTCATGCAGCAGCAGGGACGCAAAAAACGCCAGCATCGCGATGACGGCCATCGACAGGTATTGGCTCTGGGTCAAACCCGGCACGGTCATGGGAAAGTACTGCTGAGACAGGCTCCAGGTGATCAGAGCGGCGATCAGAACCCAACTCGGGTCGACCCGTATGTCGAACCCTCTCAAGGTAAAAAGTTTCAAAGCATGGGAAAACATGCTCGCCTCCAATGTCTTGCCCCCAGCTTAGGAACTGCCGGGGGGCGGCGTATTGATCTTTCTCAACTCGGCCGGGGCGTATTGAGCAAAATCAAACGCGGCCCAACCCGATTGCGATAGCTCTTGCCGATGATCCTGATCCTCCCCGAGACTACTTTGTTGCAAAGCGGCGTGGTGTTTGCGCTCTGTGCGGCCATGGTTTGGGTGTCCGGCGCGCGTCTGGCCTATTTGGCCGATGCGTTGGCCGACCGGCTCAAGCTTGCAAAATCGCTTGTGGGGTTGCTGCTGCTGTCACTGGCCACGTCCCTGCCGGAGGTGGCCACGACCCTTACCGCAGCGGTGCAACAGGCCCGCGACCTGGTGCTCAACAACCTGTTCGGCGGGATCGCGTTACAGACGGCCATCCTGGCGATGTCCGATTTCTGGGCGCGCGGGGCGATCACCAATTATCCGCGCAGCGCCAATCATGCGCTGGAGGCGACCTTGCTGGTGCTGCTGTTGTCGATCACCCTGATCGCGACGCAGCTGGGTGAGCCCATCGCGTTCTTTCACATCGGGTACGGGTCCATTCTGATCGCGGCGGTCTATAGCGGGGCGATCTGGCTCTTGCGGCGCTATGATGCGGCCAACGATTGGGTGCCGGTCGATCTGCCCGATCCCGAGCATATCCCGTTTCCAGCGCCCACCGGTATTGCGACGACCAGCACCATCCGCCTTTTTGGGCAAAGCGCACTGGCCTGTGCCCTGATCCTGATCTTTGGCATCTTGCTGGTTTTGTTTGCCGATCGCATTGCCGACCAGTCGGGGCTTGGCACCAGCTTTGTCGGAGTGACCCTTCTGGCGGCGGCCACTTCCTTGCCGGAACTCACGACCAGTATCACGGCTGTGCGTATCGGGTCCTATACAATGGCCATATCCAACATCTTTGGAAGCAACCTGATCATGCTGGTGCTGGTCTTTCCAGCCGATCTGTTGTTTCGGTCGGGGCCAGTGCTGCGCGATGTGTCGGATATCGTGGGGCTGTCGCTGGCCTTTGCGATCGCGGTCACCAGCGTGTTCCTGATCGGGCTGATCGTCAGGCGCAAGCCCCGGCTGGGGTCGTTTGGCATCGATTCGATTGTGGTTTTGATCCTCTTTGCGGCCAGCATGGTGGTCTATTATCTGGCGCGCTGAAGCGCCCCCAGCACCGTCTTGAGCAGTTCGGGGAGGATCAGGATCGGCAGCGCGAAGAGGGCGATCATCCCCCAGTGCTCGGCCCCCAGGGGCACGGTGTGCAACAGCGTCTGCAACGGTGCCCAATAGACCGCCGCGACCTGTGCGCCCATGGTCAGAGCAAGCGCCATCAGCAACAGGGGGTTCGACAGATATCCGATGCGCCAGCACGGCAGGTGCAGCGACCGGAATGCAAAGACGCTGACTTTTTCAAACGCGACCATCGCGGTAAACGCCGTGGTGCGCGCCAGATCGACATCGACCTCCAGCAGGCTGAAAAAGATCCACAGGCTTGCTCCCCCGGTATAAAGACCCAAAAGGCAAATGCTGAGGATCCCGCCCCAGCCCAGGATTGGCTCGGATTTGGGCCGGGGAGGACGATCCATCTGATCCGGCTCGCCCTTTTCGATACCCAAGGCCACCGCGGTCACCCCATCGGTGACAAGGTTCATCCACAGGATCTGGGTGGCCAGAAAGATCAACGGGCCGCCGATCAGGATGTTGACCATCAGGGCCACAACCTCGCCCGCGTTCGAGCTGAGCAGGTAACGCACGAATTTCTGCACGTTGGCGAATTGGCGGCGCCCCTCGCCGATCGCCCGCAGGATCGTCGCAAAGTTGTCGTCCAGCAGCACCAGATCGGAGGCGTCGCGCGCGACATCCGTCCCCCGGATCCCCATCGAGATGCCGATATCGGCTTGTTTGAGGGCGGGCGCGTCATTAACCCCGTCTCCGGTCATGGCGACAATCTGCCCCTCGGCCTGAAGCGCGGCCACCAGGCGCATCTTATGGGCAGGCTTGGTGCGGGCAAAGACAGCATCGCCCGCCAGGACCTGCCGCAATCCGGCATCGTCCAGCGCTTCGAGCTGTGGTCCGGTGACAGTCTGGTAGACCGGCATGTCGAGCTGGGCCGCAATCGCCCGGGCTGTGATCGGGCTGTCGCCGGTGATCATGGCGATCCGGATACCTGCCGAGCGCGCCGCAGCGATAGCACCCTTGACCTCGGCCCGGGGAGGGTCAATCAATCCGACCAGCCCCAGAAACACAAGTTCCTCCTCGACTAACGCATGATCAGGGACCGCGCGCTGGGCAAATCCGATCACCCGCAGACCCCGCGCGGCCATATCCTCATATGCCTGCGATATCTCTGCGCGCCACATATCGGTCAGTGCCTCAATCCGGTCGCCCACCTGAAGCCATGTCGAGAGCGCCAGCACCTGTTCTGGTGCCCCTTTGGTATAGATCTGCCCACCCGCGCCGTCGCGAAACAGGACACTCATGCGTTTGCGATCGCTGCTGAAGGGGGCTTCGGCGATCAGCGCGTTCTGATCCGGCAGATCGCACCAGCCTTTGTAAGCCAGAGTGACCAGCGCCCCTTCGGTTGGCTCGCCCGTCATGAACCAGGCGTCGCCCTCGCGCCGCAGCCGCGCATGCGTGCAATTAAGCCCGGTCCTCAGCAGCGCCGCCAGGGCCGGGTCATCCTTGGCCCGGACGCGCTGCCCGCCGGTTTCGATATGGCCTGCCGGATCGTATCCCGTACCGGTGGCGCGATAGCTCAGCGCCGGGGTCCAGATCTGGGTGGCCGTCATCTTGTTTTCGGTCAGCGTCCCGGTCTTGTCGGTGCAGATCACCGAGGCTGCGCCCAGAGTCTCGACCGCCTGCAACCGCCGGGCCAGCGCCTTTTGGCGCACCATGGCGGCGGCCCCCAGCGCAAGGGTGATGGTCACCACGGCAGGCAGGCCTTCGGGCACCATGGCCACCGACAGCGACAGCCCGGTCATCATCATCTCGAAGGTGTCGCGCGCCACCGCGATGCCCAACGCGACGACTGCCGCCGCGACGATCAGGGCGGCCAGCCCCAGCTGCGTTGCCAGACGCCCCAGCTTGACCTGAAGGTTGGTTTTTTTCGGACCGACCGCTCCGGTCAGCAGGGCGATCTTGCCAAACTCGGTCGCGGCCCCGATGGCGATGACCTTGGCCTCTGCCCGCCCCGCAACGGCGGCGGTGCCTGCAAAGACCACTGCGCTGTCGGTCGCTTCGGACTTTTCCACCGGCAGGGATTCGCCGGTCAGCACGCTTTCATCCAGCCGCAGTTCGACCGAATGGATCAGCGTGGCATCGGCGGGCACTTTGTCGCCGGCGTTCAGCACAATGAGATCGCCAGGGACCAGCTCACGCGCGGCGATCACCTGTTCGTGCCCGTCGCGCAGCACCAGCGCCTTTGGCGACATCATGTTCCTGAGCGCGCTCAGTGCGGTCTCCGCGCGCCACTCCTGCACAAATCCAAGGCCTGCGTTCAACAGCACGACCAATCCGATGGCCAGCGCGTCAATGCGCTCACCGACGACGATCGCAATCCCCGCGGCAGCAATCAGGATCAACACCAGAAAGCTGGAGAATTGCCGCAAAAGAACCGTAAGCGGGCCTGCCTGCTTGCCTTGGGGCAGTTCGTTCCAGCCAAAGCTGCGACGCCGCTGTGCGACCTCGGCCTGGGTCAGTCCGGGGGGGTGGGATGTGTCGGGCAACGGGCAGGCTCCATCACGACGTTGTGCACGTCGCCATAGCCCGGCCATGCGTGGAAGAGTTGAGGAATATCAATCGGTGGCGCGCGCGGTGTGCGATACTGACCTTTGCAACCCTCAGGAGAATCATCAATGGTAGACAAGGACGCAGACACACCGCACAAGGCCGATGCAGTCGCAGCATCCGACACGCTTGCTCAGCTGCAGGAGGCCGGGTTCACCAATATGGTCGGGATGGGAACGGCTTGGCTTGAATCTATCAATGAAATGAGCGCGGAGGTTTTGAGTTTCGTCGCCGACCGTGTCAAGGAAGATGTCAAGACGCAGCACCGGATGATGCATTGCAAAAACGTCTCTGAATTGCAGCATATCCAGGCTGAATTCATTCAGAAGGCAATTGACCAATATCAGGCCGAAACCGGCAAACTGGTTGAAATGAGCACCAAATCGCTGCTCCGCGGAACTGGCAAAACGGCGGATTGATCACGCGCCGCGCGCGCATTTCCGCACCCCTGAAACTCTCTTTTCAGGGTACGGTGCAGTGCGTTGGCTGGTCTGCCAGCCACGTTTCCGATTTTCTGGGCCCTCCCCGCGGTTGCTGCCGCGGACGCCCGGAATTTTTCAGAGAGGACCCGCAGATACCGGTCTCTGCTTTGCAAGCAACGCAGCGAAGATGACCCGGGTCTTTGCGTTTCAAGATGCGATTGGTTTGACCGTAGCGAACGGATCCGGGCATCGCAAAAGCGATCGCGGTGAACGCCACCCCGGAGTGATTCTGGCAAAAAACGCGCCTTTGGGGATCCAGGCGCGGTGTCTGGACGCGCAAGACCGCCGCGACCCTGACCGACCGCGTTGCTCTTCGGGACCGAAAAAACCGGCTGGTCAGAGGGCGCGAAATCTCATGGCGTGAAGGCGCGCCCCGATCCGACTTTATCCATGTATGGCTGTTCTATTGCAGGCTCGCCAGCATCCGAACGGGGCGCGCCTGAGTCTTCGGTGCAGGCCCCGATCCAGCCCGGTCGCGATTTTTTTCATGCATAGAATATTTTCCTACTGCAATAAATTTTAACTAAAAAGTTGTGCGCTCGAATGAGTCGCGCTACCCTGAGTTGGGTTCTCTATTGAATTGAAATTCTGTTTTACTCAAGTTGAGGAAAGGATCTGCACCGTGTCAGAGCCATCTCTAGATCTGTCTGCCGTTCACACCCTGTTTGATGCGCTGCCGCCTGATGCGGAAGTGCATCTTGACCCCGCCGACCCGGTGCACCGCGCCGGGATCGAGGCTGCGCTGGCCGCATCGGGGCGGCACAAGGAGCGCTATCCGCATTTACACAGCACGCTGGGACTGGCGGCTGCGGGCAAGACCGGGTTGGCGCTTGTCGACAAGGGCGCTGATCGCAGCGGACGGGCCACGGCGATGAGCTGGCAGTCCTCGGGACGGGGCCATGTGTTTTCGGGCGGGACGGTCTTTGCGATGGATGGCGCCAGCGGTGATCTGCTGGCGCTGGGGCATAACAGCAATGTCGCAGAGGGCTTTGTCCAGGTCTCGACCGATACCGCTTCGGCCAAACCGGTCGACAAGACGCTCAAGGTGCTCGCGGTTCATCATTCAGTGGCGCAGGATGGAACAGCGGCCTTTGCCGCGACAGCCAGCCAGGCAATGCTCGGCGAAGCGCTGGCCACGATCGATGTGGTGGAGCCGACGACCACACCGGCCTATCCGCCCAATGTTCGCATTGCGCTGGGCCGAACCTCGACCAGTCAGGATGTCGACTATTGGTACGCCGAGCCGCAGAATGTCCAGACCCCGTATCTGATCGTGCCCTTCATGGGGAACGCGGTGCTGCCTTATAACATCGACGGCAGCATCGGGCAGGCGATCAGCGGCGCCGTCTATGATACTAAGATCTATTTCGTGACCAATAGCGGCAGCGATACGGTTGAGTTGAACACAACCTATACAACAGATTTCACCGGCAAGGTCACCGTCGGCCCGGATAGCCAGAACCAGGTGACATGGAACTATCCCTATGGCGCGGGCGGATCCTATACCCAGACCTCATCCTTGGTCTATGATCCGCAATCGCTGGTGAACGAGACGGTCAGCTATTTCTTCTACAGCTTCCAGATTCCGGTTCTGAATGCTCCGACGCCGACACTCAGTTTCGCCGTATGCAGTACCGACACGCCGAATGAACCGTCCTTCCAGTGCCAGAAAATCCCCAATCTGTGGTTTTGGTGGCACTGCCTGGCCGAAGGAACCGAGGTCACAATGGAAGACGGCAGCGTCATGGCCATCGAAAAGATCGACAATACGATGCGGGTGCGCGCCGATGCATCCGGCGGCGATCTGGGGGTGGAGGCGACAACCCGGGGCGGGCATCAGTCATCGGCTGCCCCACTGTCCGATCACACGGTGTTTCGCCTGACAACCGAAGGCGGCCATCACCTGACTGCGACAGGGGCGCATTTGATTGCAACCCCCGAAGGGCTGGTTGCGCTTTCGACGCTCAAGCAGGGAGTAAGCGTCCTGACCGGTGATGGTCCGGTGGCTGTAACCGCTTGCGAAGCGGTGGATTTCGATGGGGTGATGTACAATCTCAAGCTTGGCGATGCCACCGACCGAAGCAATGGGCTGAGCGATGCGGCAACCTGCACGTTCCTTGCAGGCGGCATCGTCGTGGGAGACAAATTCGCGCAACGCAACGCGGCCCGGGCGCGGGCCCGCGACATTGATCACATGCGATCTGTCCTGCCCGATCACCTCCACGACGACTATGCCAGCGCGATCGAGGATATCCGTTACTGAGGCGTTACCGACCAATTGTCCGGTGCCGCGAGGAACCGGATCGCGGCGCCGGACCCGGCGGGCCGCGAGGCTGCACAGGACTTGAACAGGGGGTGAGGTGTGCCGGGCCCATGACCTCCGGAAACATGAGGCTTTCATGGCAGTGCCGATCTTTTCCTCTGTCGTTTACCTGTCGCCCTGGCTGCCACTGCCGCAAGGCTGGGTGAAGGTCGGTCTGAATATAGTCGTAACCACCGGAGCGTCAGGCCAGGTTCTTGCAGCACGACTGCGTCAGGGCAGCACGGTTGTGCAAACCGGTTTGGGGGCGACCGCGACCGAGGCGCTGCTTCTGCCCGACGCGCCGCTGTCTGCGCTGCTTGACTATGCGGTCGATGTGCAATGGGTGGCGTCCGGAACCGACCCTGGCACAATCCAATGGACAGCGGGCAGCTATGCCACCGCGCCGGTTCTGACTGCTGTGGCCACCGTGACCGAGGCGACCGTTGGCGGAACCTCGGTCAGTCTGGGCTGGACCTTTGGGTCCGCGGCCCTGGTTCCGGCGGGCGCCAATGTCAGCGCATACACGACAGGCGGCATCTCGGCCGGGTTCAACCGGGTTCAGGGCATAACGGGCACCATGCCCCTCAACAGCAATGCCGCTCCGGGCACGCAACTTTACGTCCAGGCCGTGATGCCGATTGACGGTGCGCCGGGCGCAGGCTTTGCCGCTCCGTTCACGGCCGGGCCCATTGTCGCGGGCTTGCCGTTGCCGCTTGAGGCACCCAGCATTACCACGGCGCGGTTCGATGGCACACAGATCGCCGTCGACTGGACGCCGCCCACCGTGCCAGACACCGGCGGCAGCGCGGGGTATGAACTGGCGGTCACGGCGACCTCGGCCACCAGCCGGTTCACGGCAGGGTCAACCGGTGGTCTCGCCCCCGTCGGATCGGAAGCAGGGGCCGCGCTGGCGGTTGCCGGAGCGGTGCGCAACGGCGTGATTGCCGGTGCGCCGGGGGCCGCTGTGGATCTGTTGACGGTTGTGCCAACCCTTGACCGGATCGCCGTGAACGCAGACCATGTCGATGCGCGCATCACTTTTCCGGCGGGATCGCCCGCCGGGGCGACGGCGGATGCAAAGCTGATGCTGAACGGTGTCGAGACGGGATCATCCACCACCGCGGCATCCGGTGCGACCGTGTCGATCAGTGGTTTTAGCGCCACGCCGACGGATGGCTGGACCGTCCAAGCCGCGCTGGCGGCCACGGTCTCGGGCGTGGCCCTATCAGGCCCGTCTTGCCGACCTGTCGCCGTGTTGGCCGCCGCACCGACCGTCGCGCAGGTGACAATAGTGCCGGATGCCGATGATCCATCGCACTGGTCGGTGACCGTGACCGCGGGGTCGACGCCCCCGCCAGAAACCACGCTGAGCGTTGCGATCACGCAAGGCGGCACCGCGGTTGCAAGTCAGGCCGTGACGGGCAGTGCCACGGCACACTTTACGCTGGCCCAGGGCGATGCCGCAGTGAACACGATAGATGGGGCCGCGATGGCCACGGTGACGCTGACCTTGAGCAGCGCCCAGGCCACTAGCCCGTCTGCCAGTGCGAGCTTTGTCGGAGCCGTGCCAACGATTTCGGCGGTTCAGAACATTGGCGCCGACGATCCCTCGGGCCAGGCGCAGGGCGTGCAGATCGATGTCGCCTCCGCCGAGACGGGCAAGACGCTGGTCGTCCGACTGATGGCGCAAGGCAAGATCGTGATGACAGGAAGCGGCCCCGAAAGCAGCGCTCATGTCAATCTGCCGCTTGACCAACCGCTCGATCCATCGCTGGCCTGGACGCTTCAGGCGCGCTGGACGGGGGATGGGATCGATGCGGCGTCCTTTGGTGGCTGGTCCGCACCGGTGGCGGTCCTGACCGCGACAACCTCGGTCCTGTCCGCCGCCTTTGATGCGGGAACCTTGTCATTGGCGATCCAGCCGCCGCAAGGGACGTCTGCCGCGCAGGGGGCTTACATCTTTGCCTCTGATTCCGGTGGCCAGAAACCGATCACCGGCGCGAATGTCATCGGGACCCAGGCGCGCTTTGCGCTGCCATCCGGCAATGCCGTCTGGCAGGCCGGAGCCAAGCCGTTCCAGCCTCTGCCTGCCAGTTCAAACAGCCGGACATTGGCGCCCAGCTCGGCTCTGCTACCGATCCTGACCGCGGCGCCGACGTTCAGCCGTCTTGCATATGACGGCGCGGTGCTGTCGGCGGCCTGGTCGGTCGTGTCAGACAGCGCGGGCAATCCCGCGACCGGAGCGGTTCTCAAGATCGCGGACGCCACGGGCAGCATCGTCACCGCGCCCTCGGGCAGCAGTTCGGGCGAGATCGCGGTGCAGATCCCTGCCTCGGCCCAAGGAACCACGACCGTTGCCGTGCGCGCCACCTGCGACAGCGCGGGCCTGCATGCGAGCGGCGCGTATTCGGCGGCCCTGGCCCCGCTGGTGGCAGCGCCAACCCTCGGTACGGTCACGCTGAACACCGACGAAGGAACGGTCGATGCGGACGTCACGGCGCCCGAGGGCGTGCCGGCGGGAACCGCTTACCGTGCCTGGCTGATGGCCGGGGATCACGTGTTGGGCGCGCCGGTTACCGGGACCGACAGCCTGTCCTTTTCCTATGCGGCGCTTGGCGTGCCCGGTCTTTCCATCGTGGCTCAAGCAGAGATCACGGCGGGGGGGGTTGCGATGACCGGACCGCGCACCGCGCCGGTTCCGGTGCTGAGCGTCGCGCCGCAGCTTACCTTGGTCACGGTTGCGTCGACGACACCGGCGGGGCATCTGCAATTGACCGCCACCTGGGTGCCGCCCACCGATGATCGCGCGATCACCCATTACAGTCTGCGGCTGGATCCCCCCACCGGCGACAAGGTATTCGAGATCGATACCGGCACCGCCACCTCTGGCGTGGCGTCCTTTGCCGCGACCGATGTCAGCGCCACCGCCGCCAATCGCCTGTCGCTTTGGGCCAGCGCGCAGAACGGCTCGAAGACGCCTGTCTGCGAGATCCCGATCTGGTGCGCCGTTCCGCACTTTACGGCGCTGACAACGGACCTGACCGGCATATCCGCGCAATGGACCGCACCCGCGGGCCCCCAGGGCGCGTCCTATCGGCTGGGACTTGTCGATGTCGCAAGCGCCGAGGTGCTCGCCGAGGTCACAACCTCGGCGCTCGGTGGAGGGATCGACATCTCAGCGCTCAACCTCGATCCGGCGGGCAGCTACACGCTTGTGCTGGCGGTGGTGTCCGGCGTGACCGTGTTTGACACGCCGTCCGATACCACGGCCAAGACCCGGCCCGTGCCGCTCTTTGCCAGACCGGACGGAGTGCAGGTGACAACCGATGCGGCAAGCGCCAAGGCCAAGGTCAGTTGGACCGCCGTCTCTGGCGCCAGCGGCTATACGCTCAGCTTCGCGGGCGGCGCTTTGCCGGATGTGACAACCACCGATACCTATCACGTGCTGTCCGACCCGCTGAGCCCGGGAGAGATTGTGCGCGTGACAATCACCGCCAACATCGTGACCGATGGTGTCACCTCGACCGGCCCCGCGTCGGATCCGCTGGTCATCCCGACCGCCGCCCCCGCACTCGTGGCAGCCGATTTCAACGGTTCGCAGGTCTCGGCCTCCTGGCAGCCGCTCGCCGATGCGGTCGGATATCTGGCCACCGTTCTGGACAAGGACGGCAACATCGCGGCCAGCGCGCCGCAGGTCGCAAGTACAAGCGTGGCCTTTACCGCAGCTTTACCCAGTAGTGCCGCGCCCTATCGCCTGGTGGTGCAGTCGGTCAACCGTCAAGGCAGTGGTTTGCCGTCCGACCCTTTGGATGTCTTTTCGACGGCCTGGTTCGTGTCAACCCAGGCCCCGGCGGCCGCGCCGCCCAATATCTTTCCCGCAGCCAAACAAGCGCTCGCTGCCGAGCAGATCACGATCTATCTGCCGGCCTTGGCGGATCAGGCCATCACGGTCGCTCCGGTTGGTCCGTTTACCCTGGCCGCCAACCCCGATGCTGGAAGCGCGGCGGCCTATCCCTATACGCTGAGCTTTGCTGCCGACAGCGACGTGTGGAGCTTTTCCGACGGGGGCAATCCGCTGCCTCCGATCCGTCCCGATCTGAAAACGAACTATGTCAATTTCCTCAAGGCGGCAGAGACCGCGGGCGCCTCGCCCTGGGGCCTTTCGGTGATGCAACTCGCGATATCGCGCTGGATGCCGCAGACTTTCGAGGAAAGCCATTACTATGCCTACGGTCTTGACCTTGGTGGGGGACCGGGCACCGGCTCGATCGATTTGCGGCAGGGTCTGGTGCTGCGGGTGAACTTTGCCGACTATACCAATGTCTGGTCGGGCGAGGCCGATAGCTGGCTCAACGGATTTGGCGGCGGGTCGCCCAATGATTTCGATGTTGGCGACACGCTCTCGGGTTCGGGCGCCTGGCAATTGGCCATGGACGCCTTCATCTCGCGTCTCACTGCGTCGGGGGCGATGACGGTCGCGCCACCCTCGACCGTGGTCCCCGCAGCCTCGGCCTCCGGTGTGGCCGACGCCGCCGATCTGTTCTTTCCGGGATTTCCGAACCCTTATTACCGGCTGTTTTTTCCCGGCACGCTTCTGGATCCAACCAGCACCGGATCGGTCTCGACCAGTGCCAATTTCGCGCTGGCTTCGGCGGCGACCTACTCAGCGCTGGCCTCGGCCAGTGCAACGCCCGGGGCCACGACACCGGTCGTCTATTTCCGGGGCCGGGCGGTGCTGCGGGTGATGATCAGGGTGCGGCTCAACGAGATGGAAGTCACGGTGCCGCTGGGCACCACGGTCGGCAATCTGCTGGACCGGTATGGCATCCGGCCCCCTGCAAGCCCGGTGCAGCTTGCCGGATTGACGATTGATCGCGGCGCGGGGCCCGGGCATGCGGTCTTCGGTGCCACGCCAACCCCGCCCAAGCTTGTCTATGACAGTGCGCGGCGCTGCAAGGTCAGGCTCGATTGGGAGACAATGGCCACTTATGGCGGTCCGGTAGATGCCACAAACCTGCCGCTCCTGCATGGCGACAGGATCACATTCTGATGCCTGCCGTCACCTTCTCCCGGATCGGTACGCTGCCGCTTTACGCCTCAAGCGCGCTGTCCGATGCGGGCGTCCAGGGGTATTGGGCGGGCTATCTCGCCTCACCCCAGAGCGGCTTGGGCGACACGGTCAGCCTGCAACAAAGCTGGGACGATATCGGCGGGACCTACCTCTTTCTGGCCACCACCCCCGCGGACCTGGCTGCCTTTGCCGGCGGCCTGGCTCAGTGGGTGGGTGCGCAAGGCCGTCCGGGCCCACGGTTCTTGTGGATCAGCAACCCGGATGAGGCCTATTTCTATTGGCAGGTCACGGTCTGGTTCGCCACGGGCACGGTTGCGAGCGGCAGCACCCGCTGGACCCTGCACGGTGCCAGTGGTTTTGCATTGGGCCAGTACCGGCTGTCCATCGCGCCGGGCACCGAACTGACGCTGAACCAGACCGAGCCCGCCTCGGCGCATCTTGCAAGCGGTGGCGCGGTCTTTCGCAGCGGTGGCGGTGCGTTTGGACCGTCGGGGACCAGTGCGGTCGGCTTTCAGGGCTCTGCCATCGGCGCCTGGACCGGGGCGCTGGCGGTTCCCGCCACCGGGTTGGCCGATCTTGAGGTCGGCGTGCGTTACGCGGTGCGCTCGGCCCTCAACCCTGCCGATCCGCGGCTGATCCCCGTCACCATGCCGGTGCTGGGCACGGCCACGTCCGAGATCGGCCTGGAGGCCGCCTGGGATCCGATGTTTCCGATGACCCGCGCGCGGACCCGTTTCGTTTTCGCGTCGAACCCGCCGACCATCGCCGCCCGCTTTGTCAGTCAGCGCGGCTATGCCATGACGCTGACCCCTGCGGTTGGTACGGCCCCGCTTTGGTCGGCCGGTCTGATGTTCTGCCGCTGCGCGACCCGCATCGATACCGCCCCTGCGGCGGGCACCGCGCTTTTCAACCTGGCCCCCGACGGCGTGTTTTCCCTGGCCGTGGTTCCGCCCGATGGGGGGGCGGGCGCGGGCCTGACCGATCAGCTGATGCTGGGGATTTCCGGGCTGGAATCCGCCGCGCTCGAGACGCCTGCCACCTATCTGCTGTTTGAGGCGGGCAAGCCCGCGTTCGCCCCGACCGCAATTCCCGGCGGCGTGGTGCCCAGCGGTGCCGACGCGCTGCTGACAGATCTGGCCACCACAGCCTGGGCCGCCGTTCTGCCGACCGCATCCGGCGCGCCGGGGCTGAGTTACTATGCCCAACCCCGGCAGTCGCCGCTTTTTTCCGGGGGCGGGTCGGCGACAATGGAGTATGTCGAGGTGCCGGTCGCCCAGCTTTCGGGGTGGCACCCGGCGGGACCGGCACCCGTCACCTATCCAATCGGTATCTATTCCGGTGTGGAGGAGGCCAGCGCTCCGGCCGCGCGCGCGCTCGAAGAGGCCGCCCTGGCCCCAATGCGGCGCCAGTTGATCACCGACCCGCCGCCCGGGCAGGACGCGGCCGAGGATGACAGTGATATTGTGGCCATCACACCGCAGGGTCTGACCGTGACGTTGCCCGCCACCCTGTCCGAGATCAGCCGCGTGGTGATCGCCAATCTGCCCGGCGTGCCCGAGCCCCAGCTTGCCTTTACCGATATCGGCCGCAATTTCGAGGCGGCGCTGTTCTCAAATCAGCTGTTTTTCGTGGTCTCCAACGTCGCGGCCTTTCAGGCGCAGGCCAGCTGCGTGCCGCCGTTTTCGCTGGATCTGGATGGGTGGACGTTCCGGCTCAATCCCGATCACTGGCGCACGGGCGAGGCGCCGACGCTGATGGTCTGGAAATACGCCAACCGCTCGATCGAGGCGCTGGCGGCAGATGCGTCAAGCTGGGCCTGGCCCGCCGTTGCGGAGGATGAAGACCACAGCCTGGCCCCCACTCAGCGGACGCTGAACGCCATCATCGCGCAGGCGCGGAAGGCCGAAGCCGACGATCCCACAAGCCCCTATGCCAGGTTCTACCGCGATATCGTCTCTGATCCGGGCTGGAACGGCGTGCTGTTTCTGAACGCCCCCGTCGATCTGGCCGATCTCCCGCCTGAGTTGCGCTTTGTCGCAGCGGGTCTCGGTCCCGAGCGGTTCTATGCCCATCATGTCGGCGCCAGCGTCACGCCGTTCGATCCGACAACGACACCGATAAGCCTGAAAAAGACCAGCGTTTTCGGGTTGATCAACTATACCGATACCAAGGATCTGGTGCCCAGTGCCACGGTCCCGTTCGAGTTCAAGACAATGAGCCTTGTGGCGCGCTTTGCAAACGCGCATCTGGCCGAGTTTTCAACCCAGGTCGAGCTGTCGCTGAACACGCTCTTTGGTGCTGCGCTGTCAAAGGTCGACACCGTGAACGGCAACAATCTGCTGATCTCAGGGGCGCTTCAGAAAAGCAGCGGCGCGCCCAGCTATGCGTTCACCCTGCTCGCGCAGAACCGCTTCCGGGCCCTGTACACGGCGCTGACCAATATCGAGATTTCCTCGGTACGGATCGAAACCCTGGCCAGCCCGACCCCCACGACCGTTGCCACCAGTTTCGTGCTGGGTGGCAAGATGCGGTTTTTCGCGCCGTCGGGGTTCGATCTGTTTGGATATGGGATCGCACCGGGCGCGGTTGAGACCGATCCGCCCCTAGATGGCTATCTCACCTTCAACCAATTGGCCCTGACGCTCGATTTCGACATCTCCGATCCCCAGACCCAGATCTGGACGGTCAATGAAACCGGCATCCGGTTCGATCTGGCCAACAGCACGCCGCGACCCGACAGCCTGATCGCGTGTTTTCCCGTGGCGCCGCGTGCTATCATTGCCAGCCCCGACCTTGCCGCTCCGGGCGAGACGCCGACGGGGCTCTCGCCCGAAGATCTGGGATATCTGTCGATTTCAGCGCCGCTCCAGCAGGTGCCTATGGTGCCGCCGTGGTACGGTCTGGCGCTCAGCATCGATCTGGGCAGCCTGGGCGCGCTGGTGGGCGCGGCAGGCATCAAGGCCGAAATCCTGGCCGCCTGGATGCCGGGACGCGACGATGGTGACCTGCCCGTTTATCTGGGTCTGAAGATTCCCGGCACCCAGCCGCGCGGAGGCAGCTTTCCGCTTCAGGGGGTGCTCAAGCTCGGCTTCAAGAGCTTTATCTTTTCAACCTACGAGCAGCAAGGCCAGCGCGCCTATCTGCTCAAGCTCTCTCGCTTTGCGCTGTCGGCGCTAGGCTTCAGCGTGCCGCCGGGAAATCTGGACCTGAGCCTTTTTGGCGGGCCTCAGGGGCGCTCGACCGGCCAGCTCGGTTGGCTGGCCGCCTATGTCGATCCCGAGGACAAAACTGATACGCCCGGGATTGCGGAGGCGCTGGCGCTGACCGCCCCGGAACAGGCGCCTCGTGCACAACCGCGTCGGGCCCGCCGCAAACGGCTGGGGCGCACCGGCAGCGGGGGAGATCTCTGATGCCTACCGGCGAGATCAGCTTTCACGTGCTCGATGTCGGGCAGGGGGCCTGCAACTATGTCGAGATCCGCGACACCACCGGGGCGGTCACCCATAACATGCTGATCGATCTGGGCACCAACAGCCAGTTTGCCATCGCGACTGCAAATGTGCAGTGGCTTATTGGCAAGATCGAGGCCAACAACAACTACCTGGATCTGTTGCTGCTGACCCATGGCGACACGGATCACTACAATCTGGTGTCGCGCCTGCTGCCTGCCTTTGGCGAGCCGGATCACGACAAGATTGGCCTGGTGCGCTATGGCGGTCCGCGCTGGCGCTATGGGCGGGGCGCCCTGATCACCACCCTGACGGCCTATACGGCCGATATCGGCGGGTTCGCACCGTGTCAGTCCAGCTTTGATCCAAACACCGAGGCCTGGGCCCCGATCTGGCCCGCCGTCCCGGTGGATGGAGAGCCCAGGCTCCAGCTCATCCTGGCCGACACACCGCATCCGCACGATCCCTCCAGCATGTATGAAACGCCGCGCCGCACCATGAACGCAGAGGCGATTAACTCAAAATCGGTCGTGACTGCCTTGCAATGGGATGACTACTGGATCTTGGCGACCGGGGACGCGACTTCGACCACGCTGGCCGCGATCAACGAGCATTTTGAGTTGGCTCATACGGATGATTACCCCACGACCTTTATGTTGACGCTACCGCACCATGGCAGCCGCAAGACGACCTATGATTTAAAACGGGCCAACGACCTGCCCGATTTCGATGCGCGATGGGCGGTGAGCGATTTCCTGGATCTGTTCAAGCCGATCACGATCTCGATCAGCGCAGGTGAAAAGCGGCACCACCATCCATCGCTCTATATGATCCGGCAATTCGCCGACGCGCTCACCAATGATGGTTCGTTTTGGGACGACCCGGTTCTTAACGACGGGGATCATTTTCTGACGTCATGGATCGATATTGACGTCACGCCGGGCTTTATCGAGCCCGCCTGGCCGCCGAAATGGCAATACGCGACCACGAAAACCAAAAAGAACATCTACGGCACGTTCTATTTCAAGGCTGATCAATATAACTCCGCCGCCTATCCTCAGTTCATCGCACCCCCCTTGCCCAGCATGCCCGCCTCGCAAAAAGAGCGTGTGGTCGGTGTGCCGCGCGGACGCAATTACGAGTTCATCCTGAGTGGCGCTGCGGCTGTCTCGGTGCGCTCAAGCGAGAATGGTGCCCGTAATGCGGTGGCTGAAGGCGCTGTGCGCAGGTCGGTCCCGGCGCGGCCCAAGGGCGCCTTTACCATATCGGGCCGGGCGCAGCGCAGCACGACGGGGGGCTGGTGATGGTCAGCGGGGTCTACTTTCGTGTGCTCGATGTCGGACAGGGGTCGTGTAACCTGGTGCGGATCTATGATGATGACGAGTTTTTGTCGCATCTCCTGCTGATCGATCTGGGCACCAACTCCAGCCAGAAAATCGCCCGGGACAACCTTGAATGGATCCGCGAGCAGATCCTTGCCAACAATCGGTATCTTGATGCGTTGATCGTTACGCATGGCGATACCGATCACTACAATATGATCGCCAAGATATTGCCCGCCCTGGGCCCGCCTACGGGACATCAGATCGGGATGGTGCGATATGGCGGGCCCGCCTGGCGGTACAAGCGCGGCCAGCTGATTACGACACTGGCGACCTACACTCAGGATATCGGCAGCTTTACCCCGTCACAGACCGGGTATGCCCTGGACGATGGCCCGAAATGGGATCCGATCTGGGCGACCGGCGACGACCCGGACGATGTGGTCTTACAGCTCATCATCGCCAACACGCCGCATGCCCGCGATCCGGTGAGCATGGTGAAGTACCAGAAAATGAACGCCGAGGCGGTCAACACCAAATCCGTCGTGCTGGGGGTCGAATGGCGCAACCGTTGGGTTGTTGCGACGGGCGACGCCACCTCGACCACGCTGGGTGCGATCAACGGCCTGCTTGAAGACGAGCTGAACCCGCTTCCCCAGAATTTCATGATGACCGTGCCGCATCATGGCAGCCGCAAGACGACGTATGATCTCAAACTTGCCAGCAACATCCCAGACGCCGCCGCCCGGTATGTGGTCGATACGTTTCTGGAAAAATTCGAGCCGTTGAGTTTCAGCATCAGCGCGGGTGAGAAACGGCATCACCATCCGTCGATGTATCTGATCGAGCAGTTCGCCGACCACCTGCCAAGCCCTCAGCCGCCTTACTGGGAGGATCCCGAACTTGGGTTCGATTATCACTTCATCACATCCTGGGTGGATTTGAAGATCACCGATGACGATGAGGACCCGTCCTGGCCACCGGGAAACAGGTGGCTTTATGCGACCACCCAGACCGAAAAGAATATCTATGGCACGCTTTATTTCAAGGATGCTCAATACAACGACGACGATTACGAGAAATACATCGCACCGCCATTGCCCGCCGAACCCTCCTATGGCGGAGATGCCGATGGTATTCCGCTGGGCAGGGATTGGGAGTTTCGCATGCACGAGGATGGCGAAACGCTGTTTTCGAGCGAGAACCAGGCCCGCGCCGCCGCGGCAAAGGCCAGTCTGGCCAACGCGGCCGCACCAATTCCCAAAGGCAGCCTGACGGCGGCAGGCCGCGGCCAACGGGCGGCAAAACCCGGGCATCCGCTGCAAATGATCAGTCGTCGCGCCGATAAGGCGACCGCGCGGGCCAACGATCTGGGTCACGGTGTGCGTGTGCTGCATCGGCTCAAGGTGATCCCATGAGCCTGACCGCCGTTGTTGCCGCGCTGAATTCAGCGATCACCGAAGCGGATACGATCGACCTTTATGCCGCGTCGGGTCAGTCGGCGTTGGCGGATCTGCGCCCTGTGCTGGCCCGGTTCGGGATCACCTCGAGTTTCACGGTCAACGCCGCCAGCCTGGTGCCCGCAGCCACTTCCGCCACGCTGATCGGTCAGGCGAGATGGGGCCTGCCGGGCGCGCCGGCCGCCAATATCGTTCCGGTGTCGGTGCGGCTGGACTGCATTGGCAACGACACGGTGGCGTTTTCGCTGTCCTTGAGCATTGCCCAGCCCGCCTGGACCTTTGGCACCAGCTTCGCCGGGCTGCCAGAGACGATGATGGTGCGCAACCAATCCGTTCAGCCCGGCCCGTCCTTCATGAGCAGCGTTCAGGTCGATGGCGCCACGTTTACCGGGACAAGCCAGACCCAGACCGGTCTGAGCTTTTCGGGTAACTTGCCGCTGTCGCCGTTTTGGGAGACCTGGCACGCCCTCGTGAGCCCCTGGCCATTGCAGATATCGGGGGCGGTGGTGCTGCCCGCGCGGTTCGACGATACACCCGACATCGATCTGCTGGCCAGCTCGCCCACCTCATTGATCCCGCTCGACAATCCGTTGCTCGACCTCAGTGGAATGTCGCTGGCCGATCTGGGCTTCGCCCTGATTTCCGAGCCGGCCGATCCCAGTTCGCCCGAAGACACCCCGGACTTTACGGTGCTGAACCTGACCGGTCGGTTGCAAGTTGGCGGTATGGTCACGCGGTTGAGCTGCCCGCTCTTGGCCACCGGCGGGCTCTGGCATTTTCTGATCGAGTTCGAGGGCACCGGCAGCATCGTCGAGGGGATGAGCCAGCTTGGCAAGCTGTTCGGTCTGCCCTCGCTGCCGACACCTCCGGATTTCCTGCCGATCCCTAATTTCCGGTTTGACAGCATCGAGTTCTATGTCGACCCCGGACAGACGCTGACCGATTTCCGGGTCACCTATGTTGCCGCAACGATCAAGTCCACCCAGCCCTGGGATGTGCCGGTCCCGTTTACCACGCTGGACGAGGTGGGGATCAGCTGGGTCTGGGGGGCAAGCCCGATCCGAGGCAAGCAGACCGGCTGGCTGGCGGCATCGGTGTTCGGAACGGTCGTGTTCGATACGACAGACCCGATCCATATCGACTGCGCGGTCAGCATCCCGGGCTGGTCGGTCCTGGCCAATCTGCGCGACG
This sequence comes from Aestuariivita sp., assembly GCF_021404545.1. Classification (GTDB taxonomy): domain Bacteria; phylum Pseudomonadota; class Alphaproteobacteria; order Rhodobacterales; family Rhodobacteraceae; genus Aestuariivita. Next base: position 97,872 of record NZ_JAAWWD010000003.1, on the reverse strand, counting down.
GCGACGTGATCCCAATCGGCGAGGCGTTCCGGAACTATTTCGGCAATCCCGGGCCGTCCACGCCCGGCGACATGAACATCGTCGGTCTGTCTGTCGATGCCGACCCGCAGGAGCAATCCTATTACGCGAGCGCCGACATCATCTTTGGTCAGCCGCCCGCGCTGTCGCTTGAGTATCAGACCGACGGCACGGTGATGCTGATGGAGGATGACGATCCTCCTGTCCAGGGGTGGCAGATCGATCTGGGCGTGACCTCTGTCACCCTGCGTGAGCTGAATTTCGAGATTGGTCTGGTGGGTGGGGAGTTGTCTGGCGGTATCGCCGCGACCTTCCTTTTCGAGGATGGGGGCACGCCGGGCGCGCCGGAACCACCGGCCTTTATGCTGTCGGCACTGTACCCCGGCCCGCGCGAAAGCCATCCCGAAGGCTGGACCTTCGAAGGCGATCTGCTGCCTGGGGCATCCATCAACCTCACGGCGATGGTGTCGCGTTTTCTGGGCCAGACGACCGTGCCGACCTGGGTGCCCGAACTGACCATCGACCGGCTCTATTTCAGCTTCAACTCGGGCACTCCCAGCGCCTATAGCTTTGGCGGCACCATTTCGACCCGGTGGGAACCCACCATCTTTGATACCCAACTGAAGATTTCTGCGGCGACCGCGCTGGACATGGCCAAACCTGGCGACAGCGAGACCGCCTCGGGCAAGCTCACCGGCATGTTCGCAATCAATAAGCTCGCGCTGAGCGCGGGCATGACGCTGGGCGTGCCCGAGCAGACCTATCAGTTCCGCGTCAATTTCGACGATCTGTGGTTTCAGGCGGTCACCTCCTGGCGCGGCGAGCAAGAAGAACGCTACCAGGTCATTTCGCTGCAACTGGGCGGTGTGACCATCGGTGAGATCCTGGAGTATCTCGTCAATCTGGCCGCGCCCACCGTCGGCTATTCGCTGGATCCACCCTGGGATGTTCTCAACCGTATTGACCTGTCGTACTTTACCCTGACACTGGATCCCAAGAAAAGCACGGTCGAGCTGGTCTATGCCGCCAATGCGGACCTGGTTTTCATGCAGCTCGACACCATCGGTGTGACGTATACGCGGGGCGAAAACGCCGGTGTGTCGCTCACCCTGACGGGGTCGCTGCTGGGTCAGCGGTTCGACGGCGACGACCTGGAATGGGACGTGATCGACGGCGCCCCGCCGGAATTGCCCGGTGCGGCGGATGCGTTCATCCGGCTGCGATATCTCGGGCTGGGCCAACGCGTGCAACTGACCAAAGTACCCGACACGGTGGCCGAGACGCTGGCCCTTTTGCAGACCGAGTTGAAAGAGCCGGAGGCGGGCAAGAACCCGCTGGACGGCCAGGGCGTGCAATGGAGCGCGCAGAGCCAGTGGCTGATCGGGCTAGATGTCACATTGTTGGATACCGTCGATCTGGGCGTTATCTTTAACGATCCTTGGATTTATGGCCTCTCCATCGCGCTGGGTGGCGAAGAGGCCGGCAGCCTTGCCGGGCTCAGGTTCGAGATCCTGTACAAGAAAGTCTCCGACAGTGTGGGCATGTTCCGCATCGAATTGAGCTTGCCCGAGGCGTTCCGCCATCTCGAGTTCGGCGAGGTTTCGGTGACGCTGGGAACAGTCGTGATCGAGATCTACACCAACGGCAATTTCAAGATCGATCTGGGCTTTCCCTATGAGCGGAGCTTTGAGCGGAGCTTTTCGGTCGAGGTGTTCCCGTTTCTGGGCCGTGGCGGGATCTATTTCGGCCTGCTGGACGGAACCACATCGCGCAGCGTTCCGAAGGTGACCAATGGCGCCTTCTCTCCGGTGATCGAACTGGGGGTTGGACTGGCCGTAGGCGTGGGCAAGGATGTCACGGTCGGGCCGCTTTCGGGCGGGGTCTATGTTCAGGTCGAAGTGATTTTCGAAGGGGTTCTTGGCTGGTTTCACCCCGAGGCCGCGGGCGGACCCGTTTCGGTCTATTACCGGGCAGAGGGCGTTGCGGCCATTCATGGCAAGCTTTACGGCAAGGTCGATTTCAAGGTAATCAAGGTTTCGGTCACGCTCGAGGCTTATGCTGCGGCGATGGTCACGCTTGAGGCCTACCGACCCACGATCTTTGCCCTCGAAGTCGCTGTCACCGCCGAGGCCGAGGTCAAGATCTTTTTCATCAAGGTTTCGTTCAGCTTTGACGTCGATTTGAACGTCAGCTTTACCGTCGGTAGCGAACGGCCGACGCCCTGGATTCTGGCCACAGACCAGTCGGGGGATGCACTGGGCGATGCCAGCGCGCGTCTCTTGCTTCTGGGCGCTGATCCGGTCTCCCGCCAGTTGGCGCGGCAGGGCGCTCGCGGGCGGCCGCGCCGCCGCGCCAACCCGCCGCGCCGCAGGCCGGACCGGCGCCGCGCGGCCTTGCTGCGTCACCACAGCGCACGGCTGCAAGCGGACGCCTTGGCGCGCGGTACCGAATTTGACGGCGGCACCGAGGCGTTGAACTGGCAACCGGGCAAGCTGGTTTTTGCGGATGCGCCCCGCAGCGCGCAGGTCTTTTTCATCCCGTCCTTCACGGTTGGCGATGTCCCGCTCAGCTGGACCGAGGCCGCCCCGCAGAAAGGCTCGACCGATTACCGGTTCGCCATGCAGCTATTCGCACCCAACGGGGTCTCGACCCAGGCCCGGACCGTGGCCCAGGCCAAACGCCGCTCTGCCGGGTTCGGCGTACATGCCCGAGACGAGGACGATCTGGATGCACTGGCCACGGATATCCTGATCCAGGGTCTGCTGCGCTATGCGCTTTATGCCATTCCGGCCGGACCGCAGAGCCCCACCGACACTGTCACGGCGGGTCAGTTGGCCTGGCTCTCGGACATGCTCGACGACCCTCAGGCCACCGGACCGGGGTTTACCGACGAGGCGTTGTCGCAATTCTTTGGCGCCAATATCCATCTGGCCCTTTCGGGCCTGCCGTCGGAATCGGGGGTCGAGGATCAGGGTGCGATGGCCATGGCGGTGCCACCGTTCCTGGGCTGGACCTCTGCCCAGACAGGACCGGTCGATTTTCACAAGGACAACAAGATCGGCCCCTTGTATCTTTGGGGTGTACAGCGTGCGGCGGCGCTCTTCTCCCCCAGCGGCACGCCGCCGCCGGGTCCGCCAGAGGATCCGCTGGCCGATTACGTATCCTTCGCAAGCCACCTTTTTGGCGATTGGTGTCTTCTGATCGCCCGCACGGCAGTGCGCGAGGCCGCAGCCCAGCTTGATGCGCGCGAATTGCCCGCAGCCAGCCCCACCGATACACTGACCTCGATCGCCAATAGCCTGGCGACCGCCGAGATCGCGTATGCCGTGCGTCCTGGCGATACCATCGACACCGTGGCAGACGCGCTGGGCGCGACGGTCGAGGAGCTGACCTATCTCAACCCGGCGCTTGCCGCGGCGTTGCGCAGCGCGCCGGCGGGCAGCACGATACATGTCACCATCGGTGTCTCGCCGGAGGTTCTGGCGCTGGACAATCCCACGGTCGCGTTGAAAAAAACCGGCCTCGTCCTGGGTGATCTGATGATCCCGGTGACGGCGGGCGATACGCTGAACGGTCTGGGTCAACGCTATAACTCCACGCCATCCGCGATCATGGCGGTGTCCGGTCAGGCGGTGGATGCCAAGCTGCTGGCGGCGGGCGCGCTTTTTGATGCGCCGGAAACCAGCTGGACTGCGGCGCCGACAGGCTGCACCGCGTTGCGGGCGGCGGCCATCTTTTATGTACGCTATACGGATGTACCTGTGGGCGCCACGGCGGCGGCCGAAGCCGCCGCCTGGTATGCGCAGGTCCTGGCCGACCTCAATGCTGCCATCCTGCAAACCCTGGCAATCGATCCGCGCACTCAGGAGCTGCCGCCGGGGATCTCCTTGGCCATTCCCCAAGCCTATCACAACGCCGCCGCCGCCGCCGATGGCTATGTTACCGTGCCGGGGGACACCTTGGCCCGGATCGGCGCGGCGCTGGATCTGGAACAAAACGCCGCGACAACCCCCGGCAGCAGCGGCTGGCCGGGGTTTCGCGACAGTGTTACGGCGATCACGGGCGGCTTTTCGATACCGGCTTTTCCGGCGATTGGCCTGGCCGCGAGAGAAACCCTCGCCTCGCTTGCGCGCCGGACGGTGGTCAATTGGACCTCGGATCAAGGTAGCCCGCCGGTCTGGTCGGCAGACTGGCCGGGACTGGCCGGATGGGTCGGCGACAGCGCGATCCTTGCACCATTGGGTCTGATCACCGTGCCGGATGTCACAACCGATGCCACGACCCAATACAGCTTTGCCAGTCTCGCGGCTGCTTTCGCGCTCAGCCTGACCGATCTGGGGGCCCGGGTTGCCACCGTTCCGGGCCTGGTCGAAGGCGCGGTCCTGACAGTCAAGCATTTGCCCGCCGACACCGTTCAAAGCCTGCTCGACCGGGTCGCGACCGAGGCCACGGCCAGCATCTCGGCCGAGGCGTCGCGCATGCTGGCATCGGGGCAGGAGATCCCTGTGCCGGTGACAGGCAGCGACAACCATGTGAGCGCGTCGCCGACCGATGTCGGGCCGCTTTTTGACCAGAGCCGTCAGCAATGGAGCCTTACGGTGGACGCCGAAGACCCCACCGGCATCGCGTTGAGCCTGACCTTGACCGCGCAAGTGGACTGGATCCAGTTGTTTGACACGACCGTGGTCGCCGAGGCCGAGGACGAGGGCGCATTGCGCGCCCGCGTGCCCGAGGCGTTTGTGGCCCAGACGAACCGCGCCCTGACGGCAGGGCGAATCCCGCCCGCCGGAGCGGTAATCCACAGGGCCGAAATCGACGAGATCGGCTATTCGGTGACCAACCAGGAGGTTATTGACGCCGTTCCGGTTACCGCCCTAGCCTGGACGCCCCATCGCGGGCCCGGAGCTCTGCCGGTCAAGGGCGAAAGCCCGGTCACCTACGGGCTGTCGGCGCATATCGCGCTGCAATCGGCGGTGCCTCTGCCGGTACCGGGCTTCGATGTGACCGCCAATACGGTATCGATCCATCCCTTTCCGGCAGCCTTGGCGGCGCGCGCGGCGGAGGCGACGTCAAAGCGCTATATGGTCTATGCGGGTCTTACCGACACGACGACCGACACGCCGTTCGCCAACAGCACCTTTGTGGCGTCGATCGGATTTACCGTGCGGCGCGTCCCGGAGACCCCTGGAGTCTATGAGTTGGTCGGTGCGGATGTCGAACAGGTGGGGCTGCTTTTGCAGTTGGTCGAGTATCTTTCCGATCCGGCCAGTCCGACAGGCACGGTTGCCCATATCGCGGTGCGCCCCGCAGTCACCGCTGCCGACCCCCAAGGGTTGGCTCTGACGGGGTGCAATGCATGGCTGATCAAGAGCAACCTGTCCACCGTGACCGTTCCGCTGGGCGGGACCGCCTTTGTCGCGCTTGCCGAAGGCGCGGATCTGCCTCTGGTGCGCGCCGATCTTCTGACCCCCCGAGACTTTGCGCTGCTGTTGTGGGAGGGTACCACTGTCGGTGGTGTCGGCTATACGTTCGGGATCGATGGCGGGCTTGGCGACGGGTCCTTTGATGTCAGCGACGAGGCGACGCTGCAACTGGTGGTCATTGTCGGCGCCCAGCAGGACGCGGCACCGGCTGGCCGCGCGCTCTTGCCGTTCAACACCGGAGTGATCGCAGTCGATCAGGGCATCGCGGACGGCGCCACCCTCTTTGCGGAAGCCCATGAAAGCACCGATCCGGTGGATTTCGTCGCTCAGGCGTTGTTGCCCGCTGGCAGCGCGGGGTTTGAGTTGACGCTGACCCGGCCCCTGACCGAAAGCGGGCAGGATGCGTTCCGCCAAAGCTATAGCCTTGTGACCGCGATATCTGCGATTTCCCAAAGCTGTCCCTATGCCATCCCCGCTTCGGGCCTGCCTGCTGCGCCGCAGGCCAGCGACGGCACCGATCTTGCCGCCTGGCAACGGGCCCGGTTGCCCCGTGCGGCGGCAACCCAGGACGACGATCCCAAGCCCTATTGGGCCTATCAGACAGTGCTGCCGGTCTACCGCTTTGGCCCGGCCTCTGTCGCGCCGGAGGTTTCGGGATTGCCCAGCCCGACTGATGATCCCTATCGCGGTCTGGGTGGCGCCACGCAGGCGCCGCAGGTCAATTTCCAACTGGGCTTCGGCGATGTTCAGGGCAACCGCACGCTGTCGGCCGACGATCGGCCCGTGCCTGTCGATATGGGCTATACCGATCCGCTGTTAGGTCCCACCACCTGGCCCGCGGTGAGCGCACGCTATGCCATTTCCAAACCTGCCGCCGATGTGATCTTGTCCATCGCCTTCGCGGCCAAAGCACAATCGCTGATGCCATCTGTCTCGCAACGGGGCGATGCCATGGGGCAGGCAGCCCAGCGGCAACGCGATCAATACGCCACGATCTATTATCAATATGCCCAGCCCGGCATGACGATCCAGGCGTCGACGACACTTGCCACTGGCGCTGCCCTTGATCTGGATGGCGCGCAGGGCTTGCAAGGCTTTGCGGCAGGGTCCTATCTGGTTGCATCGGTGGCCGCACAATACGGGCCGGTGAGGCCAGATCCCGCAACTCTGGGCGCGGTCAAATCGCTCTATGGGGTTGGCTGGGATATGCTGGCGGCTGTCAATCTGGACGTGCCGCTATCGGCGATCTTCGGCGATGACGTTCCCATCACCGTTCCGGCCTATCGGGTCATGGCCAGCGGTGAGAGCCCACAAAGCATCGCCAACAGCCCATCGCCGGGCTGGCCTCAGCCAACCGCCGGCGCGATCCTGTCGGCAGAGCAGAACAAGGCCGATATTCCACTGAAGGAAGGGGCGGTGCTGTCCTATCCGGCGCGGCAGGTCACGTTGCCAGCCACCGCGCCGGTTCTGGCCACGGTCGCCAAATCCGAGGCGACGCGTGCGGGATATCTTGCCGCCGACAGTGCCGCCGATCCAATCCTCTCGCCGAATTTCGCCTTTTCGGTGGATGGTGTGACGGTCACTGTCGGGCAGACCGCCGTGCCGGGTGGCGTCGGCACGGTCGCGACCTTTGCCGATGCGGTGGCCGCCTTTGCCGATCTGGGTATTCATCTGACGACCTATGATCTGGGCGAGAGCCATGCCTCCGATCCCGGTATGCTGATCCCGGCTGCTACGGCGCATTGCGCGCATTATGTCGTGACGGGCGAGGCGACGCTGGCGCAGAACCCAAGCGGAGCGGCCACCGACGACCTGATCGCGGCAAACTTGGCCACTCCCAACCTCTATGAGGCAGGGGCCTTGATCTATCTGGGGGATTTCGGATCCGGCAGCCCCGCGACGCTTACCCCGGCGCCTGGCGACCTCCTGGGCGGGTTCGCCGGTCGGTATGCTTGCCCGGCGGCGGCGCTGCTCAAGGCCAATGGCGGCCTAACGACGATTGCGCAGACCGCACTGGCAATTCCCGGCGCGATAGCACTGCCCGCGGCAGACGACCTGTTGGTGCCCTATACCTTGCGCGCGCAAGATACGCTGTCGGGGATCGCCGCCGGTTTTGCGCTGTCCGACGCGCCGGACAAGGCGACGGACCTCGCAAGGCGCAACCGCGACATGCCAGGCACAGTGACGCAGGGGCTGACCTTTGATGTGGACGTGGATGGCACCCAGGTGCCTGTCGATACGACCGGGCTGACCAGCTTCGCCGCCGTTTTGGCCAATGTGCAGACCACCGCACCCGCCGCGACCATGGCCGAGGTTGCCGCGGCCTTTGAAACCCCGGGGCGGCTGGCGCCGGGTGGTGTGCTGGTCTGCCCTGCCGTCAAACTGGCGAGTGCGACGAAACCGTCAGAGATTTCGGGGCTTTACGGGGTGCGTGGCACGGCCTTCGGCCTGGCCAATGCCGGGGTGCTCGATCTGCTTGTACCCGCGCTGTCGCTGGTGGCCCCGAACCCGAGCATTGCCGATGTCGTGACCACGGCGCATGACACGCTCAACAGCGTGCTTGGTCGGTTCAATGCGCTTTACGTCGCGGCTGGATTGCCTGCGACCGCGACGGTTGAGACCTTGATCGACGCCAATGCGGACCAGGTCCTCTTCCAGGCCTCCGCCACCGCGTTGCTGCCGCCCGCGGATATCACCCTGTCCACACCGCTGACCCCGGCCTATCCGGCCGCGGCGTTCCCCTTGACGGTCGAGATTTCGGTTGCGCGCCCCGCAGCCCTTGTGCATGCCGACTTCACCGGCACATCCGCTGAGCTGGCGCGGGCCTCTGTCGCGGCGCCGGCCACGGGCGCGTCGATGAATTTCGACGGGTTCGAGCAGGCACTGACCGCGGCTTTGCCAGACCTGAGACTTGCCACAGCGCATTTGCCGGATCATGCCGCCGATCTCTGGGCCGTGGATTTCGGCGCGACAGGTATCACGTCAGTCAATGTCTCGCCCAGCGTCACGTTCGGCTCAGAAACGCTGGCCCGGATGATCGCTCTGGCTCCGCTTTACGGGCAGTTGGTCACGCGCGGCGGTGTTTCCATCGCGCCGCTGGTCGATGGCAGTCTGGATCCGGCCCATGCGGTCAGCCATGACTATCAGGGGATCGATGTCGAGATCTGGGCGGCGCGGTTCCTGTTGGACTTCGACCGGGTGCTGGCACCGGGCACTGCCGCAGCGATCAATGCGATCCCGGCTTTGCGGACGACGTTCCAGACCTTGATGAGCACCAAGTCGACCTTGCAACAGGCAATCCCCCAGGATCTGGCGGGCGTTTTTCTGACCAACCCGGACAGCGGACCGGCCCTGCCGCGTGCGGTGACCGACCCCAAGCTTTCCGCTGGGCTGAGCGAGGCGCGCCGAGTCTATGGCCAGGCGTTGGGGGCGTCGCTGTCCTCGGCGTGGGAAACCGCGGCGATCGTGCAATATGACGCCACCGTCGACAGCGCCTGGAGCCGACAGGTGGATCCCGATGGCACTGCGGCGTTTTTTGGCGAGGGGCGGGTCAGCCATTCGGGCACACCGCCTGGACCCGATCAGTCCTGGCGGTTGGAGGCTGGCAAGCTCGATCTTTCGGAAACGGCGCCGTTCCTGACATTGCCGCTATCGGTCACCGATCCCGGCGCGCAGTCTCATGTCGCGCTCGATCTGGTCTATACCGTTACTAATCTTGAGATACATCGCAAGCCGGTGGCCGTTGAGCCGCATTATACCGCATCGGACTGGCTGGCCATGACCCCGGTGCTGTCGGGAGACGAGATCCCGGCGGCTTTGGATGTCGATTTGGGCCAAAGCGATGTGCCTATCCCCCTCAAGGCGTTTCCGGCACTGCCGCTGATTGTCTCGCAGACCGGCAACGGGGACCCAACGCAGCCGCAAACACTGGCCACGGCTGCGCTTTGGGATTTCGAGGTGGTCTATGCTCATGAACACGCGGCCCAGGATCATGTCCTTCTGACGGCAGATATAAATCTCAGCCCTCCGGCGCCGATCCAAGCCTTTATCGGTGAAACAGACGACCTCTTTACTGCGCTCGCGCAATACACCGCCGTTGCCGACGATCTGAACGCGCTTCTCGCCGCACTGGGCGATCCCAAGAGCACCGCTGACGCTGCGACCGTGCAGGCCGCCGTTGCCACGTTTGCCACGCTTGCCGGTGGCATCGCGACACTCTGGAACGTGCGCCTGCCCAACTCACAGGAGAACCCCTCCGGAGGCGACGACTGGATCCCGGCCGCCAGCGTGCCCTTTTCGGCGGTGCTGGACACTGCGTCGGGCGCGCTGGCCAGCTATGTGCTGACCCGGCTCGACAGCGGATCCGCCGATTTCGACTGGCCCGTGGTTGCTGCAAAAACGGTGGATGGTGGTTGGATCACGCTCGTGGGCCAGTCGCCGGATGGGCAAAGCAGGACGTATCTGCCGCGAGACGGGACGCCGATCCTCTTGCCATCCACGCGCAGCTTCCGCATCGGCTGGGCCGGGCTGAATGTCGGAGAGTTTCAGAATGCGCGGGTCCGGGTCGAGGTTGTGCGCAACGCCGATCTTTTGGGGCCGACGGGGCCCGCGACAGCTCCGGTGTTTGTCTATCGCACCGCTACGGTCACAGCGACGGATATCGTGACACCCGCCATCACCCGAACCGATCCGATCGATATCACCGGCGCCACTTTCGAGACCGCGCTGCAATCGGCCTTCGATACGCTTTTTCCGCCTGCAACCCGCCCCTCGGATCTCAAACTGACCTTTGGCCTCTTTTACGGCTATACGCTGGTTCCTGGCCCCGATCCGCTGGTCAGCGAGCTGGCCGTGGGTCTGGTGCCCGATACCACGCTGGACGTCGGAACCGCCGGGACGATCGCGGCGGCGCTGCAAAGGTGGGAGACCAGCGTCAAACCCAACACCGAAGGCGGGCGCTGGATCGTTTCGGTGATCCTTTATTCGGCCTATGATCCGGGCAAACGCGTGCTGCTGTCGCTTGACCGGCTCAGCTATGGCTTGCAATGAGGCGCCGACACGGCGTCCGGAATGCGGTGGAGATGGACGCGTGTCAGGACCGTTTGACGCCGCATGGGGCATCAGTCCGTGCATGGCGCGGTTGGGGGAGGAACATCGCGATGCTCCAGTCCCCGAAGCGGGGCCGCATCGGGGCGCCTTTCGGTACCCCGCGTTGGATCGGGCGCTATCCGCATCTGGTTATGCGGACGAGATCTGACCAGTGGATTACGCGGCGCATCGCGCCCTGCTGTGACAGATGTTCCAGACGCTTGTGCTCCGCTGGCGCTCTGCCCACAAACGTCCTCCATTGGCAAAGCGACTGACCTTAAGCGCGCCTGAGCGCGACCAGCCGTCAGTCAGAAGTTCGCTTCGAGATCCATCAGGGCCCGTGGTTCATAGAACGGTGTCGCACGGATCAGGCTGACAGGATAGTCAGCGTCTTCCACAAACCGCGATGGGGCGAACCCGGCTTCGAGTTTTCGGAGCTTTCTCAGGGCAACAGCGGCCCTGTCGACATCACCGGACGCCGCGTTCAGTGCAAGCGAGAAGCGGTGCGCAGCGCGAAACTCCGGCCTCATGACAGACGCTGCCTGGCCCAGGATACGCGCCTCGTCCAGCTTGCCGCAAAACGACGCTGCAAACGACATCTGGAAATCCAGCCAGTATTGCAGGAATGTCCCCTGTGCCAACGCGCGCCCGCGGGCGCTGGTGCGATAGGAGTCCTCGTAACGCCCATCGTAGAGCTGAATATGGCCAAGCACCCACCACGCCATCGCATTGGCTGGATTGGCCCGCACCGCCATGCGCGCCAAGTGGCCTGCCATTTGCGGATCCCGATCAAAGACCATCGCGCAGTTCGCCGCGACGGTCAAAACCTGGCTGTTCTCCCCCTCCAGCGCGAGTGCTGCCGCAACGGCCTCTTCGGCGGCATCGGCCATTTCGCTGCGCGGCTTGAACCCTTCGACAAACGCGATGGTGTTCAACTGGGCCAACCACGCCTTGTAAACACCCCTTTGCGTATTCTCGAAAGCGGCGGTCAGCATTCTTTCGGCCTTTTCGGCCTTTTCGGCCTCCTCGGCGCGGAGCAAGAATACCTTTTGCATCGCCAACAGGGCCAAGACATTGGCATCCGGGTCGAAGCCGTTCGTCACCCGGTCCAACAGGAACGCATTCATTATTCGATTTGAAATGATCGAACTGAAAGAAAGGATTTCGGCTGGCGTCGTTTCAAATGTCGGAAGCACCGACACTGAATGAATATCGGACCAGAGCACACGCCCGTCGGCCACTGTCTGCAATGCAGCGCGGACAGCATAGCCTGCCCCAGCGGGAGAAAAGCCCTGGACTTCAAGCACAAGCGCATCGGGGTGGGTGGCCGCGGGTACACGTGTGTGAATGTCGAAATCGGCTTGTTCGCGTAGATTTCGGCTTACCGCCTCCGCGACGATCTCTTCCAGAAATCCAATCTCGCCCGACCCGTCAGACTGCAAATTCATCACGATTTGGCGCAGCCGCTCGGCGCCGCGTGATGTTCGACCGGGTGTCACGCGCGAGGTCGGGCCGACAGTCCGCGAAACCTGAGAATGGGCGCGCAAGCTGACGAGCCAAAGGTCGAATTCCGGGTCACGGATATCCAGCCCCTCGAACAGTTCGGCGCCCGGGTCGATCCCGTTTTCCGTCATGTCGATGTCAACGCGATCCCTTTCCAGCCAGACCGTGTTCCGGCTGGCTCCGAGAACCGCCCGGTGATCGCCAAGGCAGCGTCGGATTTCCGACAAGCATTGCCGCAGGCTGCCCGACCCCTGTTCGGGCCCGCGATCACTCCAAAGCTTGTCCTGAAGCCAGATGCGTGTGCGCCCCAGCGTTTCAGAGGTCGAGAGCAGAGCCAGAACCGCTTGCGCTTTTCGTCCGGCCGGTGTCAGGTCGCGCCCATCGTCATCGAGTACCCGAAAGGGCCCGCGAATACAGAATCGCAATTTCGGTTTTGTGGGGTTCATTACGTCTATTCACCCTTCCGAAAAATGACTTTGGCGCCTTTAAGGCTATTCGCAAAACGGTATCTGGAACAACAAAAACATCCCCAGCGCGAATTTACCGTGAATTCGCGCGGGTTTCACCGCGGCTTCCTTGATTAGCGGCAGGACGATTTCAATGCTGATTGCATTAATCGCAGACAGGAGGGTGTAGGATGTCTTTTCGTTTTGGAATTTCGGCGGGTCAAGGATCTGGCCAAGGCTCGGGACAGGGGTCCGGTCAAGGATCCGGGCAGGGCTCTGGTCAGGGATCGGGCCGGGATGCCCATGTCGGCGGCGCCAGCTCACCGCAGCTGAATTTCGCACTGGCAATGATGGGCGAAGCGGTGACAGGAAACTGGTCCCCGCAACCGGACTATGCGTCAAACATCGTGCCGCCCCGTGCGCTCGATCTGGCCTATCTGGGCCGCGAACGGCGGCGTATCGTCCTTTTTGCCGAGCTTGCCAAGGCTATCTGGATCACGGAAGGGGAACGCTCCGCCTCGCTCGTCCTGGGAGGGGCGACCCTTGCCACACTTGTCACGCCACAGAGCGATCTGCTCAGCAAGCAGGTGGCTTACCTGCGAAGCTACAGCGACCTGCGGGCCGATCGCATTGCCGAGATCAACCAACAGATCGACGATCTGCTTTCGTTTTTCGGCGCGGTCGGGTTCATGAACGATGCCGCGCGCGAAAAGACAATGGAGCTGTTGGCGCTGACGCAGGACTTTGCCATCATGCTTGAGATGTCGGCCAAGAATTTCTGCTGGACGCCGCGTCCGATTACGTTGGAGCCGAATGTCTGTCCGATCATCCAGACGCCGGATCATTCGTCTTTTCCATCGGGACACGCGCTTGAGGCCTTCGCGATTGCGACAGTCTTGGATCGGCTGATGTCCTCGGCACCGAGCGAAGGCCCGAAAGCCGGGATGCATCAGCGGCGCCTGCCGTTTAAGATCGCTCACAGGATTGCGGTCAACCGCACCATCGCCGGTGTGCATTTTCCCATCGATAACGCGGCCGGTGCGGTGTTTGGCATCGCCCTTGGCGAGGCGATTTATGCGCTGGGCACTGGCAAAAAGCCATTGGAGCTCCAGAGCTTTGCGCCGGGACATGGCTGGCTTTCGCCAGAGGCAAATCCGGACTTTCTGTTGATCAATTTCTACGAGGAGTTCTTGCAAAACAAAGTCGAGCTGGACGGTGCGCATCGCGCCAAGTCAGATCTGTGGGCCGCGTTTTGGACCGCCGCGCAGCTTGAATGGCAATAGGGGGCACTGACAATGACCGTAGAAATCATTTGGGAGACAGATACCAGCAAATGGGATCCGTGTACGCAGACCCCCTATTTCAACTGGTGGGTCAACGTCGACGCGGATCGCTACAGCACGCGCGATGACAAGCTGGTGTTTTGGGATTTCGGTGTGCCCCGCGCCAACAGTGGCGGCAGGGTGAAATCAGAGGATGCGGACGCTCGCTACGGTGTGCCCGGATTTGGCGAAGAGGTGTCGCTGCGCCCGAGATTCGTAAACAAGGATCACGCGGACATCCAGGATTGGCGCCCCCCCAAGGAGGCCTTCAAGGCCACACCACCCCCACCGGGGACGGTCCTCACCGTTGTGATCGACGAAGGCATCAGCCTTTCGCATCGGGCCTTTCGCGATGAAAATGGGCGCTCTCGTATCCTGGCGGCTTGGCAACAGAACGCCCCTTGGGAGGCCGGGCGCGCGCAGCCCTATCTGCATTTCGGGAGTGAGCTTTATGCGCATGAGATTGATGAACTGATCACCCGGCATACCTGCGGCGACACGTTCGATCAGGTTGCGTTTGACCGGGATGCTCTGCTGGTCGACATGGTCAATTTCGATGGCCAGCGTGCCTTGGCCCACCGCGCCGCCCACGGCACATTCGTTGCCGATATCGCAGCCGGAGGGGCAGACACACAGATGATGGTCGTCAGCTTGCCAAATCGTGCGTCGGTCGGCGCCTCCGGCACGTTTCTTGAGTATTTTGCCATGTTCGGGATTCTGCGCATGATCGATCTGGCGGATCGGCTGTGGTCGATGTTGCCGGATGACGAAAAACAGGCCAGTGAGTTTGAAGGGTATCCGATGGTTGTCAATCTGTCGTATTCCAAGCTCGCCGGCGGGCGCGAGGTTGCAACCGGCGTCGCAAATGAACTTGAGGAGATCAATGCGGCGCGCCGCAGAAACGGACCACACGGCAAAGTCAAATCCAAGATCTATTTCGTGTTCCCTGCCGGGAACGACAATCTCTCCGAAGGGTTTGGCCAATTCAAAGTTCCGGCTCACACAGCGTGCACGGTCGAACTGGACGTGCCGCCCGAAGATCAATCCTCGAGCTTTCTGGAGATCTGGGTGAATGCGGATGTCGAACGCTTGGATGCGCAAACACCCGTTGCGATTGATCTGTTCCCGCCAGGAGCAGCTGAAACCACAGAAGTATCTGAGCCTGGCAAAGACGGCGCATTTTTTGATCTGATCGCTGATGGCGATCCAAATCTTGAGGTGCTTGCCCGCCTTTACAGCTCGACGTTTCACGATGATGACGGGATCGGCGGCATGTGCGAAACCCACAGCGATCCCGACACCGGCGGCCAGGTCCCGGAAGGTGTAGCGCTGTTGCAAGGCAGCGATGCCGATGCACTGGCGGGCGGGGATGGCCCCCTCCTTTTAGGGCCGCCAATCCAGCGCTATTTGCTGGCGATGCGGCCGACACTGATCAATGTGCGTCCCAAGCGGCCCTTTCAATCCGGCCGCTGGAAGATCAGATTGACCAACACCAGTGACATCGAGATGGTCATTCACCTGGCCGTGCAAAGCGACCAATCTGTTCTGCCGCGCGGGGCCACGGGACTTCGGCCCCGATTGCACGATCCGCACTACCAACGCTATGATGCCGCCGGTCGTGTGATCGACAGCTACAGCTACGATGTAGAGACGGGAAGCCGCAGACCCCCCGTCAACACGGATCGCGGGACCGGTACGGGTGCGAACCGGTACGTGTTCCGCCATGGAACGCTGAGCGCGCTCGCGACGGGTTTCCTCCAGATGGATGATATCAGCCAACTCAATCCGTCACCGGGTCCCGGCGCCAAGACGACACGCGCTGTCCTTGTCGCCTCGGCCTACCGGCAAACCGATGGTCTGCCCTGGCCGCCTGCCTCTACCGGGGCGGAGTTTCAGCGCATCGGAGGAGGGGGCCGGGTTCCCATCCAGCCGAACTGTTCCTATCCGACCGAGTCCGGTGTCACCGTGCCCGGCCTGCTTGCGGCAGGCAGCTGCGATGGATCTGTCGTGAGCTTTTCGGGTACCAGCTTTGCCACTGCTCAGGCCACCCGGGAAATTGCCGAATTTCTGTCGCGGCATGCGCAGGCCGAAAGCCATCAGACAGATGCCATCGGTCAGATCGAAACGCAAAACCCGCAAAGCTATGCATATCGGGTCTCCCCTCTGAAATCTGGCAAGATCCGCAAGGCGGCGTGTCTCGGACCACGGGCGGTGGCGCGCCTTTGAGGACAAGGGGCAGTCCTCTTGCGCCCCGGGAGTGGCCGGTTCTTGGTCTGAACCTGGGCAAATGCAGCAGGAGGGCATTCAAATTCAGATGCGCCGAGAGGCAGTCCGACTGAAAACCTGTCAAATCCGCATCATCCGAGGGGGCCCGGTACGCCTGTGCATGGATCCACCATGTGCGGCGCGGGTCACGCTCCGGATCCGATGCGGATTTGGCACCAGCTGCGCCTTTTTCGCGCAAATGCCGTGAGGGGGTCACCCCATGGCGTCAGCATGATGCCCGAGGGTGAGCAATATGGCGACGATGGCGCGGATCCCACCGTCGACGCTGCGTCGAGATCAGGATGCGTTGTTTGAAACAGATGGGGCACAGCCTCATGGCATGCGGCCTCGACAGGCAGGTCGCTGAAATCCAAATCCGCGGCGCCGTCCGCAACCGATACGCTGCTCTTGACAGACCCGTCACAGGGGGCAGCAGGCTAAGTCTTTCCGTACAGTAGGGAAACACGCTCTTCCGACGATTTGTGCAACAAAGATGATCGAGAGGGCTTTGACGGCTGCGGCTCAGGTATCGTTCGAGCAATCCAGGATTTGGACGCTGCGCGGCGGAAACGTGTCATCGACGTTTCGTTCCCCCACGCCATAAGCCATGACAGTCAGGCCGAACGTGTTGCGAAGCCGGTGTGCTGCGCTGACCGGGTCGGCCTGCGCCGCACCCAGCAGGACGCGGGAGATCGCACGCCCCACATACTCCGCGCGCCGTTCAGAGATGGCCAGATTGACCTGGGGATGCCCTGACAGGCTGGCACTGCCCAAAAGCAGCAGTTTGGTCTGCTTTCCCGCTGCGTGACGGTCGGCGACATGCTCTTCGATTTTGGCAAGTGCCCTGGCGATGTCGGGGGGTGCGGCCACGCGGTTTTCGCCAAAAGTCAGCTGGTCCAACAGTTTTGGGCTGGTCCGCCCACACTGGATCACAAAGCGGGCCGGTTCGATGCGGTGATCGTCGATAACGCCGAGAAAATCGGAAGCAGGGCCGGTGGTGTGAACGGATCCGTCCGCAGGCTGGGTTTGCAGGACGACGCGCGGGGAGAAGTCCATATCCAGATCGAACGACCATTGCCAGAAGCGCAACCCACGAAAGAGCGCAAGATTGCGATCTCCCGATGTGCCAGCCTCTTGGTGCCGCTGCTTGGCCAGATGCGTGAGCAATCGGTCAATTCTCCCAAAACGTTCTTGTGTGATCTGCGCCTCGCGTTTGTGATGCGCGGTGATCTCTTGCAGCCGATCGGCCAGCGGCGTGAGGTCCACGGGGTGTTGAATGTGAACATCGGGCCGTGCCACCACGATCCAAGGACGCGGAGGGAGCTGATGCAGGAACGAGGTGACCAAACGATCGGCCTGGACCGCCAATCCAGACAGCACACCGGGCGGGCCGGGCGGTGCGACGGGGGTTTGAGAAAACTCAAGGATCGCGGCACGCCTGATCAGGATGCGCCGATCGGGCTGATCGGCATCGGCGAGAAACGCCCATTCGCCGAAATCGCCCAGGTAAAAATATGCGGTGGTGCGAAACGGATCGGTGCCCGTCGCCGACCGATGATCGATATTCAGCTGCGTCGCATCTGCGCCGTGACGGGACGCGATGGTCAGATAGCCCTTGGGAAAGCCCCCGGCAAACCAGGCGACGGATGTGCAGATCGGGCCGACGAACCACGGCGCATCGTGCAGATGGCACGTGCGCGACCAATCGTTCATCCAAACCTGGGGGCGAAACAGGACCGGCACGTCGCTCAGATCTGGCTTGTTATGGCCCCACATGGCGCGGACATCGCTGTATGTCCACGCCACCGCCCCCGACAGGGCGGCCAGACAGATCACAGCAATCATGCACAGACGGGCGACGGCTTGGGACCGCGTATCCCTTTTGGACGGCGCATGCAGGATGCCAAGACCCAGTGACGTGACCCGGCCAAGCATGTGGAGAGAGGCGAGATAGTCGTCGCCAATTCGGTCGCGCGCCACAGTGAACGTGGGGCCAAGCCTTTGGGTTGCATCCTGTATTTCTCTTTTTCGGCCCGTCAGGGCGGCTTCGATCCTGGACAGATAACTCTCGTCAGTCCACATTTTGATCAGCCGGTTGGCCATGGAGGGGGCCGCGACTGCGCCGCGCAGGGCCTGCAACCCTCCCCAATAGGAGAGAAAAGCCAGCATCAGCACCAGCAGAACCAACAGAGCCATCAGGCTGGCAATCAGCGCAACAAACATCACGATCACGCCCATCACCCCTAGCATTGCCCCGAAGGCACCGATGCCTGAACCGATGATCGGACCGAAATGGCGCAGTATCGAGACAATCGCGTCAAAGCCAAAGAGACTGATTGTGGGGGGCACTTCCAAGACACGCATCTTGATAAACTCCAAGATGCCCAAAACAACGGTAAGACCCGCGCCGCTCAGCAACAGCGAAAGCGTCGGGAGGTTTTTCCAGTTTAGCATGGCTGTTTCCTCCTTGGTTTGGTGCTACACGACCAGATCGGCCAGTCGTCTGAGCGCATCGATCAGTCGTGCGGCGCCGTTCAACGTCCTGGCCAGCTTGCGCATCTGGGCCGAGGCCGTGCGCGCGTCGTGTGTGATCGCGTCCAGTGCACTGATTGGGCCCATCAGCGATTTTTTGGAACGCAGCCGCGCCCGGACCCGGTGGATCGCGGTCATCGCTGCGGCGATGTCGTGCGATTTCTGGATGAACGCGGCCCCGGCTTCGTCATCTCCGGCCGCATAGAGCTCTTCGGCGCCCATCTGCAGGGCGATAATGGCGTTGGCGGCGCTGACATTAAGGGATCGAAGCTGGCCGTAAGCCTTTGGGATTTCGGTATCTTTCGGGGTGTATATCTTGGTTGCGGCGGTCATGGCTGAACTTTCTGCTGAGCCAACTGTTGCAGCGTCTTGATCTGCTCAAGTGTGGCAAGGATGTCGGTTGCGGTCGGATTTTGCAGGCGCGCGAGGATGTCCGCATGTGCGGTTCGGATCAGCCAAAGCCGATTGACCGGGTCTTGCGCCTGTTGCGCCTGAAAGGCCTCGAAGCTGCGTCGGGTTTCGGCGATGGCCAAACGATAGCGATCGACGTTGCCGCTTTGCTGGGCGCGACCCATCTCGGATTTGGCCCGGTTGTAGGCCTCAAAGGCATCGAGACCGCTGTCCGGTTGGAGTGTCAGCCACGCGGACATATCTTCGGTCAGCTCTTCAAGGACCGGATCGGCACGGGTCATGATCTGGCGCAGCTTGGCCGCCCGGAACTGGTCGACCGAAAAGGCGATCCCGGTCGTCAGGAGCGGACCGCGAGAGCTGGCCGAGCGGCTGAACTCGGCAAGCGCCGGAGAGCCGGAGCTGTCCGCCGCCTTGTCGAATGCGGCAAAAACGTTTCTTGCCGCACTGACCACCTCGGCTCGGGTCTCGGCGCTTGCCAATGTCGCGATCGCCGACCAGTAGTTCGAGATCACGACAAGCGCCAGCAGGACCTGGGACGCGTTGACAGGTCCCGCCGTTGGCTCCGCCAGATTGATCAGGGCGCAATCTGCCGTGCTCTTGCCGATGCTGCGCGCCAGCTCGGGCTGACAGACGCCGTCCTGGCGCAAGACACGCTGACCGGAGGTGATGAGGTTTCGCTCGGCCCGCTGGAACTCATCCCGTGCCACCGGGCCGAATTGACGCGAGACCGTTTGCGTTGTTTCGCTCACAAGGTCAGTGACGGCGTGCACGTCCGTGCCTACGTCTGGAACGGTGCACGCCGTGGTCGCCAGGGCCGCCGCGATCAGGGCCGGGCGTCTCATTGCGCGGTCTTCCCGTTGGCAGGCTGTTCCAAGGCGACGATCTGGTCCCGGGCGGCGGGCGGCACGTAATACCCGACCAAGAAAACGATAACCGTTAGAATGGCGCCTTGGATCTCGGCCGGAATGCCATCAGGAAGGATCCCCGGCAAAAAGACGCGTTCCAGCAGCCAGATCAGAAGGCTGGTCAGGGCCGCGGCCAATGCGCCGCCCGCGACCTTTCGGGTAGGGATATTGTTTTTCATTCTGTACATCGCGCTGTCCATTGATGGTTTCGGATGTTCAGCAGTGAACGCCAGGCACCGCGAAAGGCGCGTGATGACAGCGTGAACGCCGCGCGAAATCGACACAGAGCGGTTTGGGAAACGCAAAAAGGCCACGCCATCGCCGGTCCGCAATCATCCCCGAGCGTGCCTGTTCCCATCGGCGCAGCGGCTAGCTGCGCGATGTTCAGGCCCAGCGACCCTGGGCAGGATCGCTTCACAGACCTGCCGGATTGTGAGCGATGTGGCGATTATCCGGCCTGTCGCATTGTTCTGGGCCTTGATGCGGCGCTTTTGACGGATGCGACCCGTTGCCGGTGCTGTTATCTTGTGGCACACGTTGCCTTAGAATCTGAACGAAAGAGTTTAGTCATGCCCGACTACACCACCCGCAGACGTATGATGGTCGATACCCAGGTCCGGCCGTCAGACGTGACCAAGTTTCCGATCATCGACGCCATGCTCACGGTTCCACGCGAAATGTTCGTGCCCGCGTCGGCGCGCGAAGTGGCTTATGCGGGGGAGCATGTGCGCCTTGCACCGGGGCGCGTGCTGCTTGATCCGCGGCTTCTGGCCAAGATGCTGGATGCGCTGGACCTTGATGGCAGCGAACTGGTGCTCGATATCGGCGGGGGCCTGGGTTATTCCTCGGCCGTGGTCGCGCGCATGACCCAGGCCGTTGTGATGCTGGAAGAGGATCCCGAACTTGCCCGCGAAGCGCAGTCGCTTCTGTCCGAAGCGGGCGCGGACAATGTCATCGTTCAGGAGGGTGCGCTTGCCGACGGTGCGGATGAGCATGGGCCCTATGATGCGATCTTGCTGGAGGGCGGTGTCGGTGATCTGCCGCGGACGATCGAGGCTCAGCTGAAAGATGGCGGTCGCATCGCCTGCCTGTTCATGGAGGGCCGCATGGGCAAGGTCAAAGTCGGTCACAAGATAAACGGCGAGATCAGCTGGCGCTATGTCTTTGACGCAGGGGCGCCGATCCTGCCCGGTTTCGAGAAACAGACAGCCTTTACATTTTGAGGATCGCCAGGGTGTAACGGCCCGGCAGCAGAGCGGTTCGACCAGATCATGGAGACTGAAATGAACACAGGCAGGGCAGGGATCAGGGCAATGCTTTTGGCCGGGGCGATGGCGCTGGCCACTCCGATCGCGGCGCTGGCGGATAACCTCGCGGATGCGCTTGCGGGGGCGTATGAGTATTCCGGCCTTCTTGAGCAGAACCGCGCCCTGCTGCGCGCCGCCGACGAGGATGTGGCGACTGCGCTCTCGGTCTTGCGCCCGGTGATCGATTTCACGGCATCTGTCAGCCGCTCGCTCAACGAGACACAGAGCAATAACGTGGTGGTGACCGACCGGCAGGTCACCTCGTCCGCCTTGGCTTTGTCGGCCACGTGGCTCTTGTTCGACAATGGCAGATCCCGCTTCAATTCCCAGGCCGCGAAGGAACTGGTGCTGGCCACGCGGGCCTCGCTTTTGTCGATTGAGCAACAGGTTCTGTTGCGCGCGGTGGTGGCCTATATGAACGTGGTCCGGGCCAATGAGTTTGTCGCGCTGCGGCAAAATAACGAACGCCTGCTGATCCAGGAATTGCGCGCCGCCCAAGACCGGTTCGAAGTGGGCGAGGTGACCCGCACGGATGTCGCTTTGGCCGAGGCGCGTCTGGCCGAGGCGCGCAGCAACCTCGCCTCTGCCCAGGGTGATCTGATCAATGCCGAGCAGGAATATCTGGCCGTCGTCGGACGGCTGCCCGGTCGGCTTGCCTCACCGCCCAGCCTGCCTGCGCGTCCCGCGTCGATCGAGGCCGGTCAGGCGGTCGCGTTGCGCCGTCATCCCGATTTGCTCCAGGCCCAGCACCAGGTCGCGGCAACCGAGTTGACGGTTATGGCCCAAGATGCGGCGTTGGGCCCAAGGATTTCGCTCACGGGCGATCTGAGCGTTTCGGAATCGCATCGGGATGTGTCGGATTCCGAGACCGCAAGCGTGTCTCTGAGCGTGAGCCAGCGTCTCTATCAAGGCGGCGCGCTGGCCGCTGAAGTGCGCCGTGCCATGGCCAATCGCGATGCCGCGCGGGCCTCTCTGCTGGTGGTGCAGGACGTCATCGAACAGAATGTGGCTACGGCGATGGTCGCCTTCCAGGTCGCGCGGGCGACCATCGAGGCGACCGACCGTCAGATCCGGGCCGCCGAAGTGGCCTTTCGTGGCGTGCGCGAAGAAGCGACGCTGGGCGCGCGGACCACGCTTGACGTGCTGGATGCCGAGCAGGAGTTGCTCGACGCCCGGGCCGCGCGCATCGCGGCGCAATCGAACCTGAATGTTGCGGCCTACCAGATCCTTGCAGCCCAAGGGGCGCTGACCGCGCAAAACCTGGGGCTGCGGGTTCAGATCTATGATCCGGCCGCCTATTACAATCAGGTCAAGGATGGACCGGCCCGGCTCAGCCCGCAGGGCAGACAGCTCGACAAGGTGCTGCGCAGGCTCGGCAAAGAATAACAATTCTCTCTATATGTTGTGAGAATCCTCGGGTCGGGCTACACTCAGACCCGAGGAACGAGTGGTAGGCACAAGAATTATGTCCGAACCCGTCAAAAATGCCGAGATCGAGGATGTCCTGTCTTCGATCCGCCGTCTGGTATCCGAGGACCAGCGCAAGCCCGCCGCGCCACGCCCGGCGGAACCGTCCAGCCTGTCAGAGCGGCTGGTGCTGACACCTGCATTGCGGGTGCCGGATGCTGTGGACGAGCCTGAGGTTTCCGAGGTGGTTGCACCCGAGCCGGACGAGAGTTTCGGTCCCTGCGAAGAGTTCGATGCCCAGGGCGAAAGGGAAGACAGCGCCACCGATCCCGAAGCGGAGATGGCCGATCCTGAGCACAGTCACGACGATGACAGCCACGATGCGCCCGGCGTGGACGCAAACCAGGCGGCTGACGCCTCCGAGGATGAGGAGGCTGCCTCCGATGGGGCTGCGCATGATGCGCTGGCGGCAATGTTGCAGGGCGATCAGAATGAGGATGACGGGAACGGAGAGGATCTGACCGAAGCCGCGGATCAGAACGAGCCCACCGCCGAGGAACCGGTCTGGGCCGATCCCGATACCACACTTTACGAGGCGGCCGCACAGGCTGATCAGAGCGCGGACACGGGTGACAACGCCCCCTCCGATGGCCCCGATGCGCGCCCCCTTGGTGACAAGATCGCCGCATTGGAAAAGGTGATTGCAGGCACTGACGATCAGTGGGAGCCGGATGATCCGGGCGCTGACGATTACGCCGGGACCGATGTTGAAACCCTCGAGTGGGAAGATACCGATCCGGATGCCGATGAGATGCCGACACCCACCCAGGCGGCCCCGGAGGCCGCTGTGGTCGATGCGCCCTACGAGGACGAACCGGTCGATATGGCCGATACCCTTGATCCCGATCTGAGCCGGGAGGACGCGCTGCTGGACGAAGAGGCCCTGCGCGAACTGGTTGCCGATATCGTCCGGGAAGAGTTGCAGGGCGCGCTGGGCGAACGGATCACCCGAAACGTGCGCAAGCTGGTCCGGCGGGAAATTCACCGCGCCTTGGCGGTTCAAGAGCTCGAATAATCACGGTGTCCATGGGCGCGGCACGCGGGCCAGCGCGTGGATCCGGTCCAGATCCATGTGCTGTTCCAGATGGTCCGCAAGCGTGTCCAGAACGGTCTCAACCATCGCTCCATAGGCGATCTGCCCGCCTTGGCCGAACTCGGCGAGCAAGTTCGCGCGGAATGGATCGCTGTCGAACACCCCGTGCAGATACGATCCGCGCACACGCCCGTCCGGTGACAACGCCCCTTCTGGCCGTCCATCCACGTGGAACCAGGGGCGCGCCATCGCAGGACCCCTCGTGCGTCCCATATGGATCTCATAGCCGCGCGTCGGCGCACCGCTGAGTGCGCACATACCGGTGCGGTTGGTCAGCTCCTTGTGGGGTTCCAGCACCGTCTCCACATCCAGATAGCCAAGGCCTTCAACCTGCATCGCCGGGCCTTCCAGCCCATCCGGATCGCGCAGCGTGCGGCCCAGCATCTGGAACCCGCCGCAGAGCCCGATCAGCATGCCGCCGCGCCTTACATGACCCGCGATATCCACATCCCATCCCTGTGCCCGCAGAAAGGCCAGATCGGCGATGGTGGATTTGCTTCCCGGCAGCAGGATCAAATCGGCATCGCCGGGCAGGGCGCGGCCAGGCTCCACGATTTCGACCGTCACGTCCGGCTCTGCGGCCAGGGGATCGAGGTCATCGAAATTCGCGATCCGCGCCAGCTTGGGCACCGCGACCTTGCATGCCCCGCCAGGGCGTGACGCGATGTCGAGCACATCTTCGGCAGGCAATCGCCAGGCGTCCTCAAACCACGGCACCACCCCCAGAGAGGGCCAGCCGGTGCGCCGCCCGATATCGGCGAGCCCCTCGTCAAAAAGGCGCACATCGCCGCGAAACCGATTGATGGCAAAGCCCGCGATCTGGGCCAGATCGGACGCGTCCAACACCGCCTGGGTGCCCACGATCTGAGCGATCACACCGCCCCGGTCGATATCACCTACCAGAATGACCGGTACATCGGCGGCTGTGGCAAAGCCCATATTGGCGATGTCGTCTTCGCGCAGATTGGTTTCCGCGGGGCTGCCGGCCCCTTCGACCAGCACCAGATCGGCGCCAGCGGCCAGCCGGTAAAAGCTCTCCAGCACATGTGGCATCAGCGCAGGCTTTTGGGACCAGAAGGCGCGTGCCTGAGCGGTGCCCCACCTTTGGCCCTGCACGATCAGCTGCGCGCCGGTCTCGCTTTCGGGTTTGAGCAGAACAGGGTTCATATCGGTCTGTGGTTCCAGCCCCGCCGCCCGCGCCTGCACCGCTTGGGCACGCCCGATCTCCCCCCCGTCGGCGGTGACGGCGGCGTTGTTGGACATATTCTGCGGCTTGAACGGCGCCACGCGCAGGCCGCGCCGCAAAAACCCCCGCGCGAGCCCCGCAACCAAAAGCGACTTGCCGACATTGCTGCCGGTGCCCTGAATCATGATCGCGCGTGCGGTGCCCTCTGCCATGGTCAGCCTCCTCATGGTATGGGGGCAGGTAACAGTCCGGATCGTGAAAGGCCAAGGGATGAATACGCCCGCCCACATGCTGTTGGGTGCCGCGCTTTTCGGGCGGGGCGGAGAGGGTCGGCTGTTATGGGCTGCGGTTCTGGGGGCCTTGGCGCCTGACGCATCGCTGTACCTGATGGCCGGAGTGTCGCTTTTCGTGCTGGCGGTCCCACCGCAGGTCGTGTTCGATCAGCTCTATTTTTCAGAGACTTGGCAGACGGTCTTTGCCGTCGACAATTCCGTTTTCCTCTGGGGTGGACTGCTCGGACTTGCCGTCTGGCGTCGCTGGCACCTGGGGATCGCATTTGCCGGGGCTGGGCTGTTGCACCTGGCGCTCGACTTCCCGCTGCACGCGGGAGACGGGCGGCCCCATTTCTGGCCGCTGTCGGATTGGGTGTTCGACGCCCCCGTCAGCTATTGGGACAGCACGCATCACGCCACTTGGGTCGCTCCGGTCACCGTAATGATCTGCGTGGTCGCCTATGTCACAATATGGCGCAAACGCGTGGCTCCGCTGGCCCTGGCCGGGTTTGGCCTGCTGCTTGCGACCGAGTTGTGGGTCATGCGCCAATGGCTGGTGTTTTTCTGATCGAACACGCAAAAAAAGCGCGCCATCCCCGGCGCGCCTTTTTTTGCAATGGTCTGCCTATCAGGCCGCTTCGGCTTGTTGAGCGGCGTGGCGACGCTCGCTCTCCTCCCGCGACAGGGCAACAGAGGTCCGTACACCCTTGGCAACAAAATCCATCAGGCCGGACACCACACGCTCATTCGGGTCAATGCCCGCGCAGGTCAGCACCTCGCGCCCGTCACGCGACCGCGCCCAGCGGGCGATCTGTTCCGGACCGTTTCCGTATTTTTTGTCATCGGCGATTGCATCGTCGAGGGCAGCCAATACGACGGCTGCAAAGAGTTTCCGAGCACGATTGCCTTGTTCGTTGTTAAAGGCAGTGCCGTCAACGAAATCTTTCATTTCGTTTCCCTTGTTTTTATTGCTCTTGTAATTTTCGGCGTGACGCCTCTTATGGCGGATCAGAACCGATTCGGCCACCTCGGTTTTGCATAGTTGGTATGCGTCTCATGCATGGCTTTCTGCGGTTGCAACACGAGATATGGTTGTCTGGACACCTCATATCCGGCCAGATATAGGATCGCGCAGACAATCATCAACCTTTTGAGACAGGTTTGACGCATGCCAAAGATCAACGGAAACGAAATTCGACCGGGCAACGTGCTGGAACATAATGACGGCTTGTGGGCGGCGGTCAAGGTCGACCATGTCAAACCCGGCAAGGGCGGCGCCTTTGCGCAGGTCGAACTGCGCAACCTGCGCAACGGCTCCAAGCTGAATGAACGGTTCCGCAGCGCCGACAAGGTGGAGCGTGTGCGGCTGGAACAGAAAGATCAGCAGTTTCTCTATGAAAGCGACGGGATGCTCGTGTTCATGGATGCCGAAACCTATGAGCAGATCGAGCTGCCCGCTGATATCCTGGGCGAACGGCGCCCCTTCTTGCAGGACGGCATGACGATTGTCGTGGAGTTCTATGAGAGCGAGGCGCTGAACGCCACGCTGCCCCAGAAAGTTACCTGCAAGGTGGTGGAGACCGAGCCGGTGGTCAAAGGGCAGACCGCTGCCAATTCCTTCAAACCCGCCGTGCTGGACAATGGCGTCAAGGTCATGGTTCCCCCGTTCGTGGGGTCGGATGAGGATATCATCGTCAATACCGAGACGATGGAATACGCTGAACGCGCGTGACCGGGTGTCGGAGCCGTGCATCGGCTGTTGTGATCGCAAACATGCGGGAATTGCCTTTGGGTAATTTCCGCTTTTCATTTTGCGCGGCCTGCCGTATCCCCAACTGCATGATCACTGCCGAGCATCTCCGACGCGACCGACGCCGACGCCTCTGACGTCCGCCTGATCATGCGCGCCCGCTCGTTCGGCGCCCTTCTCTCTGAAATCGTTGACCTACCGGCCCTTTGTGAGGCACTCACAGGGCTTAATCCATGCAAAGGACATTGCGATGATTGCGCAGCTCTTGCCGACCTATTCCCGTGCTCCCCTGTCTTTCGTCAAAGGCGAAGGCAGCTGGCTGATCGAGGCGGATGGCCGACGCTTTCTCGATCTGGGCGCGGGCATCGCGGTGAATGCGCTGGGCCATGCCAACCCAGCCCTGGTCGAGGCGCTGACGGATCAGGCGCAGCGCCTGTGGCACACCTCCAACCTCTATCAGGTCCCGCAGCAACAGGCGCTGGCCGAAAAGCTGGTGGATGCGACATTCGCCGACACGGTGTTTTTCACCAATTCCGGGACCGAGGCGTGCGAGCTGGCCGTCAAGATGGCGCGCAAGTATTTCTACGACAAAGGTCAATCCGAACGGGTTGAGATCATCACGTTTTCCGGGTCGTTCCATGGCCGGTCCTCGGCCGGTATCGCGGCTGCGGGGTCGGAAAAGATGACCAAGGGGTTTGGCCCGTTGCTGCCCGGCTTCGTGCACCTGCACTGGGGCGATCACGACGCGCTCGCCCCGGCCATCACCGGCAAGACCGCCGCTCTCCTCATTGAACCGGTGCAAGGCGAAGGTGGCATCGTGCCGCTGCCGGACCAGTGCCTGAAGGGCCTGCGCGATCTGTGCGACGAAAAAGGTATCCTGCTGATCCTCGATGAGGTGCAATGCGGTGTCGGCCGGACGGGCCGCCTCTTCGCCCATGAATGGGCGGGGGTCGACCCCGATATCATGATGGTGGCCAAAGGCATTGGCGGCGGGTTTCCCCTCGGCGCCGTACTGGCGACAGAAAAGGCCGCCTCTGGGATGACCGCAGGCACCCATGGCTCTACCTATGGCGGCAACCCGCTGGGTTGCGCGGTGGGCAACAAGGTGATGGACATCGTCTCCGATCCTGCCTTTCTGGCCGAGGTCAACCGCAAGGCCGGTCTCTTCCGCCAAAGGCTGGAGGCGCTCGTGGCCGAGCACCCGGATGTCTTTGATCATGTGCGTGGCACCGGGTTGATGCTGGGCTTGAAATGCAAGGCCGCGAACCTGGACGTGGTCGATGCCGGCTATGCCAACGCTGTCATCACAGTACCCGCCGCCGATAATGTGATCCGCATCCTGCCCCCGCTCACGATCACCGATGACGAGATCGCGGAAGCCGTGATCCGACTGGGCGCCGCCGCTGCCAGTCTCAAAACACCCTCAGCTTCTTCTGGCTGAAAATACTCCCGGGGGTGTGGGGGCTGGCCCCCACTCCACCAGTAACCCAAAAAGCGATACCGACATGAACCATTTTCTCGACATCCACAAAACCGCCGCGGGCGATCTGCGGCAAATCATCGACCAGGCGGGGGCCATGAAACAGGCCCGTCTGGGGAGGCCCAAGGGTGCGCCTGACAACGACCAGCCATTGGCGGGCCATATGGTGGCGCTGATCTTTGAGAAACCCTCGACCCGGACGCGAGTGTCTTTCGATGTGGGGGTGCGCCAGATGGGCGGCGAGACGATGGTCTTGTCGGGCAATGATATGCAACTGGGGCACGGCGAGACGATCGCCGATACCGCCCGCGTGCTCAGCCGCTATGTCGACATGATCATGATCCGGACCTTCGACGAAACGGTTCTGACCGAGATGGCGGACTATGCCGACGTGCCCGTGATCAACGGTTTGACCGATCGCACCCATCCCTGCCAGATCATGGCCGATGTCATGACGTTCGAAGAGCATCGCGGCCCCATCGCCGGAAAGAAGGTCGTTTGGACCGGAGACGGCAACAATGTCTGCGCCTCCTTCCTGCATGCGGCAGGCCAGTTTGGGTTTAACTTCACCTTCACCGGGCCGTCTCAGCTTGACCCGGAGGAGGCGTTCATGGGGTTTGCGCGCAAAATGGGCAGCACCGTCACTGTGGAACGCGATCCGTTCAAAGCGGTCGAAAACGCGGATCTGATCGTGGCGGATACCTGGGTGTCGATGCATGACAGCCAATCCTCGAAAGAACGCCGCCACAACATGCTGCGCCCCTACCAGGTCAATGAGGACTTGATAGGCCATGCAAAGCCGGATGCGCTTTTCATGCATTGCCTGCCTGCGCATCGCGAGGAAGAGGTCACCTCGGCGGTCATGGATGGTCCGCAATCGGTGATTTTCGACGAGGCCGAGAACCGTTTGCATGCACAAAAGGCGATCATGCGCTGGTGTCTGGGGGTGTGATCCAGAACCTGAGCTTGGCTGGGATCTTGCTGGTGCATCGACGGATGGGTGAAACGGTGCGCGTCTTGGTGCCAGACAGCCGCAGGGCAGACGCGCGGGCGTCACGTTCAGGCGGCCGCGCCTGAAACAGGCGGGCGGAGCGGGGGCCAGCCCCCACACCCCCGGGACTATTTTCAGCCAGAAGAAGCAAGGCGCGGTTTTGAAGGTGCGGGCCTGTACCATGACGTTGTCAGCAACATCGTGTTGATCCTCAGGCGGGGAGCCCGGTCGATTGTGGCGCCGTGGCATCTGGCCTTCAGGTGCGGCGCGTCACAACCCGATGCTGCGGGTCGACATCGGACCGTACCGCAACTGACGTGGCCTTTCGGCAGCTTTGCCCGATCATGATCCATGACGGGTGGGGGACCGGTTCCTCCCCTTGATCCGCATGACCCAAATGTTGTCTGCTACGGATTGGGATGAGACTGCGAATCTGGGTTTCAGACAGCGAGGGTGTTGGGCAGTGGATCGGACAAAGACGATCGGTCAGTTCATCGACATGTCACGCGCTGCGGCCCGCGTACGGCCCGTCGTCACTGGGTGTCCGAACCCGGACAGGCACAAATCGCTTGCGGTGCCATGATGGAGGATATGGAGCGAAGACATGAAAGATCTCGCTGAGCCGCGCCGGTTTGTGTTGCGCGCCCCCGCGCAGGTCATGCGGTTACGCCGAATGGGGGCTGCGTTCCCGACCCGGCTGTCGTTTCTGCCTACGCTTTTGCGGCGACTGCATGACGACGCGGCGCAGGTCACGCGGCCGGTCTGGCGGATCGACAAAGCGGGTTATGGGCATGCGGTATATTCCATTGATCTGGGCGGTCACACCTATTCGCTGGTTGCCGTCTCGACCCGCATATCGGATGCGCAGCGCACCGACCGTGTGATCGCGCAAGAATGGGACAGCGCCTATGTCCTCTATGACGGGATCCCCGATGCCGCCGAGATCGCGCGTATCTGTCAGGCGGCTCCGAAACAGGAGGCCGCGCGCTTTGGCGAGAGGGATCTGGTGCTGAGCCGGGCCAACAAGTCTGTCCGGCTCTTCACCCATGTTGTGCAAGCGCTGCGCGCGGGCCGTCAACCCGACGCGGATCGCATCCGCGACACCGGCTATCTGATGCGCACCACCGCCGTCTACGGCAACGGCAAGTTCGGGATCGCGGACCGGGCGCGGATTGCGGACCGGCCAGGTCTGGGCGGCCCGTTCATGGCTGAAATGCTGACCGTATGGCTGATCCGCGGATTTACGCATGATCTGGTCGAGCATCTGGGCGGTGCGACGCTTGACCGGCATCTCAAGCGGCATCTGGGTATCGGCAATGCCACGGGTTTGGGTATGGCCCCTTTTCTGGTGAGCCACCCGCTGCTTTTGGATGCCTGGATGCAGGTTCGCGAGACCGCGCTGGCCCGGGTGCGCGCGATCCCAGATCTAACCTCTGCCGAGGTTGCGTGCCTGCGCAGCCTGGCGGGCCGGGTGACGCGGCATCTGGGCGACTGGCGCGTGCCCGATGCGGACGCGCAGGCGGAGATCGGCCTTTTGCGCCGCGAGTGGTCCGGGTTCATCCGCCATTTGGGGGATGTGACACTGCAAGGTCCTGAGCCGATCAATGCGCTGTGGGAGGCCGCGCAGACCGGATCGGTGGCGTTGCAAGAATTGGTGGCGGCCTTTCTGATCGAGCCTTTTGGCGCATTGGTCGACGGTTTGACCGAGTGTATGGCGACCCCGTTTCTGCCGCGGATCGAGCCCGAGATGCCGGTGGCCGAGATCCGCGTCGCGCTGATGCGCGATTGGGGGTGGGCGCTGGCTGTGGATTTCGACCGCACAGACCAGCAGGCCCAGTTCTGGTATGTCTCCCAAGCCAAGCTGGAGCCGCGGTTGGGCCTGCGCCATCACGAACCGGGGGCGGAACGGGAGAGCCCGCTGGATGTGGCGCGGCAGGTGCAGGCCATGGCCCGCACGCTGGAGCAGCATGACGGGGATCTGATCGGGTTTCTGCGCGCCCATCCCGAGCATCGCGCGGCTTTGCGCCGGGTCCAGACGCTGATCCGGCACCCATATGCCGAGATCCGCGACAACCTGATCGATGCCGACTGTCGGCCTGTCGACATGCTGCGTTGCAAGTTGGCGTTTTTCGGGGCCGCCAAATTCGATCCGAAATCCGATCGCTGGACACGGATCACCCTCGCCCAAGGCGCGCCACTGGCCGATGAGTTGGACCGCACGCCGGATTGGTGGATGCCCGCCTTCGGGACGGCATGAAGCGCTCTCGCGCGGAGTTGGCCGCGCAACTGATGAAAGCTGCGCGGGGGGCGGGCCTGCCGCTTGGCGTAGCCGAGGATCTTTATGCCGCCGCGGGGTTTTTGGATCCGGAGGACGTGGCACGGATCGCCGCGGATTTGGCGCAGGGTGGGGCCGAGTTGGTCGCGCTGATGCATGCGCTGGACGCGGTGGAATGCGGCCAAGGGTCATCGCTCACCTCATCTCTGGCACCGGCACTGGCTGCTGCGCGGGGCTGGCGGCTGGAGGCCGGGCGCAAGGCCGAGGGCGCGGTGCCGGTCTTGTCACACAGGATTGAGATCCCGGACGATCGGTGGGCCGAGCTGGACGCTCATGCGGCGCGCACCTATGTGCCCGACACCGCTGCGTCGCGCGCGCAGGGGGCCGGTGCTGGGCAGATCGATAACGATTGATCGGGCCAACACCCTGTCAGGCCGCACCGTTGCGATGCCCTGATCAGTGGCTCTGTTACGTTGCGTCAGGAGAGCGTTGGGCGATCCGCCTGCGGCGGCGGTGCGGCTTGAACACGTTTCGGCCATTTCCTATGTTACAAACATCGGAAATGGAGATTTTATGTCCCGGTAAGGTGGGGAGGCATGGCGCCTCCCGATGCAAAGACAACCTCGGATGGTCGCCGCCAAGTCACTTGGGCGGACAGGTTGATTTGCGTTCTCAGATTTACCTGACCCTTTCGGCCCAGGCGATGCTTGCGGCTGAGACATGAAAGTTGACCCACAATGACACGGGACTATTCCCAATTCCTGCCCCTGAATTCACAAGATGCAGGCGCAGACCGACACCGATCCCTTCTTGAAACCCTGGGCTGGCAGCCCTTTTTCGCACAGCAGATCAGCATCGATGAGCTATCCGAGATGCCTCCGGCCCGCGTGGTCGAGGTGCACCGCAATGGCCTGCATGCGCGCGGCGACGGTATCGACATGACCGTCCCGCCGCGACCGGATGCAACGGTTGGCGACTGGATCCTGGTCGATCGCGTCACCCCGGGCGCCTACCGGGTTCTGGAGCGCAAGAGCCTGATCAAACGCCGGGCACCGGGCACTGACCGGCAGGTGCAACTGATCGCGGCGAATATCGACACGGCCTTTATCGTGTCGTCGTGCAATCAGGATTTCAACGTCGCCCGCCTTGAGCGCTATGTAGCGCTTGCGTTTGAGGCCGAGATCGCGCCGGTGATCGTGTTAACCAAGGCGGATCTGGCCGAGGATCCGACGCGCTATGTCGATGCCGCGCGCGCGATTTCCGAACGGGTGCCGGTCGTGACCCTCGATGCGCGCGGACCCGAGCCACAGGCCAAGTTGGCGGAGTGGTGCAAACCCGGCAGAACCGTCGCCTTTCTTGGGTCGTCCGGGGTTGGCAAATCCACGCTGACCAACGCGCTTGCCGGTACACAGTCGATCGAGACGCAAACCATTCGCGAAGACGATGCCAAGGGACGGCACACCACGACCCGCCGCCAATTGCATCTGGTGCGGGGCGGATGTCTGGTTTTGGATACACCGGGCATGCGTGAGTTGCAGCTCACCGACGCGGCCTCGGGGATCGGCGATCTCTTTGCGGATCTGCACGCTCTGTCAACCCAATGTCGGTTTACCGATTGCCAGCATCAGACCGAGCCCGGCTGTGCCGTTCTCAAGGCGCTGGAACATGGCGAGGTCGACGCCGCGCGTCTTCATCGGTGGCGCAAACTGGTGGCCGAGGACGCGTTCAACTCCTCGACCCTGGCTGAACGTCGGAGCAAGGACAAAGCCTTTGGCAAGATGGTCAGGCGGGTCAGCAAACAAAAGGTCAAAAGGAATTGGACCAATGACTGACCGTGTCGCGGATGGGCGGGCTAATCCCGATTGGAAACCCGAAAGGATGACGGGATGAATGACAGCAAGACCGGCCAGATCGTGTGGCACGATCTCTTTACGCAGGACAGGCCGCGGGCGATGGCGTTTTACAAGGGTGTCGCGGCATGGAGCTATCAGATTGAACATGCGACCGAGTTTTCCTGGGGCGGGGGTGAACAGGACTTCGTCCTCGCCCTTTTGAAAGGCGAGGCGGGTACCGGTTTCGCGCCAGCCCCATCAGAGCTCGGGTCCGGATGGGTTGCCTATGTCGAGGTCGAGGATGTCGACGCGACGGTTGTCCTCGCACAGACGCTTGGCGCCACGGTTGTGCGCCCACCCTTCGAGGTGCCCGGTGTTGGCCGGAACGCGTTACTGCGCGACCCGTTGGGCGCGTTGCTGGGGATCTCGCTGTCGCGCCATGCGTTTCCGGTGCCCCGGCAGCAGTTCGGCCCTGAACACTATCTCACCGACGCCGCCTTTCCCGAAGCGTTCTACACCGGGCTCTTTCACTGGACGGGCGGATCGCCTCTCGGCGAGGCGGTAAACGACAGGCTGATTGATGGGCCTTCAGGTCGGGGCGTTGCCCGGCATGTGGTCGAAACACCCCCGGACGATGTCGGGGCAATCTGGGTGCCCAGTCTCTGGGTCGCGGACCCGCTCAAGTCGGCGGCTGCCGCCCAAGCCTTGGGAGGGGAGGTCATCACAGATCGGCCTGCGCGCCAGGCTGGGGCAGGTGATCTCCTTTTGAGGGATCCTGCTGGATCCTTGTGTTTTCTCTGCAAGGTCTAGAAGCGGACCCGCGCGGGTCTTGGGCGGGATCGGCGCGGGGCCTCGACCCTGCGCCTCTTCCTGTGACACCATGCTCCCAATTGGCCATCCAACCGTGGGCTGCTAAAAGAAGCTCTGCGGATCTATATCGACGCTCAGCCTCAGATCGCCCTTGATCTGGATTTGCGCGGTCCACCGGGCCAGGGCGTCCTGCAAGGGCGCGCCCTTGGCGGCTTTGACCAGCAGGCGTACACGGTGCCGTCCTCGGATCCGTGCGATGGGGGCCGGCGCGGGGCCAAAGACCTGCGCGCCGATCTGGCGCAGCGGGCCATCAGCGCGCGCCAGCGCGTTGCCCAGATCAAAGACCGCGCCCACATCCGGGCCCGACAGGATAATGCCAGCCATGCGCCCGTACGGGGGCACGCCCGCGGCTTGCCGCTCGGCGGCTTCGGCGCGCCAGAACGCCTCCTCATCGCCGCCCAGAATGGCCCGGATCACCGGGTGTTCCGGCTGGTAGGTCTGAAGAAGCGCCTGGCCCGGCTTCTCGGCGCGCCCCGCGCGGCCCGCTACCTGGCGCATCAGTTGAAACGTGCGCTCCGCCGCGCGCAGATCCGAGCCTTGCAGGCCCAGATCGGCGTCGATCACACCGACCAGCGTGAGCAGCGGGAAGTTATGGCCCTTTGCCACCAACTGAGTGCCGATAATGATGTCGGCCCCGCCTTTGCCGATCGCCTCGATCTCGGCCTTGAGGGCGCGGGCAGAGCCGAACATATCCGAGCTGAGCGTTGCCACACGTGCCTCTGGAAAAAGCGCCACGGCCTCTTCGGTCAGCCGCTCGACACCGGGGCCGACGGGGGCCAGCCGGTCTTCGGCGCCGCAGGAGGGGCAGGTGGTCGGGATCGGCACCGTCTCGCCGCATTGATGGCACATCAGACGTTTGAGGAACCGGTGCTCGACCATGCGGGCGTCGCAGTTTTCGCACCCCACTTGATGCCCGCAGGCCCGGCACAGCGTCACCGGCGCATAGCCTCGCCGGTTGATGAAAAGCAGCGCCTGTTCGCCGCGTTCCATCCGTACCGCGACCGCCCGCTGCAACGTAGGCGAGATCCAGCGCCCAGTCTGCAGCGCCTCCTGACGCATGTCGATGGCGCGCATGTCTGGCAGGACTGCGTCGCCGAAACGCGCGGTCAGCTCCAGCTTGTCGTATTTCCCGGCCTGAGCATTGGCCCAGCTTTCCAGGCTGGGTGTCGCGCTGGCCAGTACCACCCGTGCACCACAGATCGCGGCGCGCAGGACCGCCATGTCGCGGGCGTTATAGAGAACGCCTTCTTCCTGCTTGTAGGAGGTGTCGTGCTCCTCATCCACGATGATCAGGCCCAGGCTCTGGAAAGGCAGAAAGAGGGCAGAGCGGGCGCCGACAACCAATTGCGCCTCTCCCTGACCCACCATCCGCCAGATGCGGCGGCGCTCGGTCATGGTGGCGCCCGAATGCCACTCGGCGGGGCGGGCGCCGAACCGCGCCTCCACCCGGGTCAGGAACTCTGCGGTGAGCGCGATTTCCGGCAGCAGGACGAGAGCCTGCCGACCCATGCGCAGGGTCTCGGCGACGGCTTCGAGATAGACCTCAGTCTTGCCTGACCCAGTGACCCCTTTCAGCAGGGTTGTGCCATAGCGCTCGGACCGCAAGCCGATGCGCAGCGCATCCGCCGCCGTGGCCTGATCATCGGTCAGCGCCTTGCCCGGACGGTCAGGGTCAAGGCGAGGGAAGGGCAGATCGCGGGGGCTGTCCTCCTCGATCAGAGCCTGTTGCTTTACCAGACCCTTGATCACCGATGAGGTTACGCCGGCCAACTCCGCCAGTTCCTTCAATGTGAAGGCAAGACCGCCATAATCGCGCAATACCTCAAGGACACGGGCGCGCGCGTCGGTCATACGGTCGGGCGCGCGATGGCCCAGCCGGTAGATTTTGCGCATCGAGGGCGGATCGCCCAGGCCCGGCGCGCGGGTGGCAAGGCGCAACATCGCGGGCATCCGGGTCAGGGTATAGTCGGCGGCGCGGGTCAAGAACGCTCTCAGTTCCTCGCGCATCGGGGCAGCATCCAGCACCCGGATGACCGCGCGGATCTTCGACAAATCGTAATCTCCGCGTCCCGGAGCCCAGACCACTCCCAGCACCTTGCGCGGACCCAGTGGCACTTCCACAAAGGCGCCCAGATGGCAGCCGCCTTCGGGCGCGCGGTAATCGAGGAGGCGGTCCAGTGGCTGGGTCGTCAGAACGCCCACCAATTGCCCCTCGTCGAAGAAACCCGCGCTCTGCACCATCCGTCCTTTCGCCGTTCCGGGGCTTTCGGTGCCCGCCCGTCTGGGGTAAAGCCAAGGCCAGCCAAGGCCAACCCATCAAAGGACACAGCGCCCATGAAATTCTTTGTAGATACCGCCGAAATCGACGCCATCGCCGAGCTGAACGATCTGGGCATGGTCGATGGGGTGACGACCAACCCCTCGCTGATCCTGAAGTCGGGACGCGACATCCTGGAGGTCACCAAGGAGATCTGCGATCTGGTCGATGGTCCCGTCAGTGCCGAAGTGGTGGCGACCCAGGCCGATGCGATGATCGCGGAAGGCCGCAAACTGGCCGAGATCGCCCCCAATATCGCGGTGAAACTGCCCTTGACATGGGATGGGCTCAAAGCCTGCAAGTTGCTGACGGGCGAGGGCAGGATGGTTAACGTCACCCTTTGCTTTTCGGCCAATCAGGCATTGATCGCGGCCAAAGCGGGGGCCACGTTCATCTCACCGTTTATCGGGCGGCTGGACGACATCAACATCGACGGGATGGATCTGATTGCCGATATCCGCGCGGTCTATGACAATTACGGGTACGAGACGCAGATTCTCGCCGCCTCGATCCGGTCGGTGAACCATGTACTGGAAAGCGCGCGGATCGGGGCGGATGTGATGACGGCCCCCCCCGATGTGATCAAGAAGCTGGCAGCGCATCCCTTAACCGACAAGGGGCTGGAGCAGTTCCTGAGCGATTGGGCCAAAACGGGTCAGACGATCCTCTGAGTGGTGCCATCTCGCTCACAAGGAGCGGCTGCGCCGCATTCCATTCTATTTGTGCGCGGCCGCACGGGCCTTGGGACGCTGTCCCAAACCCTGGGAATGTTTAGGGCCAGAAGAAGCAGAGGTGCTTCCTCATCCTTCTTCTCTTTAAAAATACCGGCGGGGGAGGCCGCAGGCCGGGGGCAGCGCCCCCAATGATCCGTCGGCACGTCACATGTACCCCCGTGGAACATTGAACACTTCCCAGACATTTTTTGGCGGGCATTTCCGGGAACCCCATGTTATAAGCACGCCAATACATAAAGAGGCGACTATGAGCAGCAGCCCGAAACTGGACACGACGCTTCGCGAGGCGATCATCGCGAAACCCGATGCTATTCTGGATGATCAGGATGTGATGCATGCCCTGATTGCCGCCAATGAAAAGACCATGGGCGGCAACATCATCGATCTGCGCGGCATTGCAATGGAGCGGCTGGAATCGCGGCTGGACCGGCTGGAAGATACCCATCGTAGCGTGATCGCGGCGGCATACGAGAACCTTGCGGGAACCAATCAGGTACATCGCGCGATCCTGCGGATGCTCGATCCGCTTGATTTCGAGGTGTTTCTACGCGATCTGGGCGGAGAGGTGGCAGAGATCCTGCGTGTCGACTCTATCGTGCTGGTGCTGGAATCCTCGCAAAATGATGACGAGGCAGTGGTCCAGCGTCTGGGCGATGTCTTGCGCGTCACACAGCCCGGTTTTGTCGATGATTATCTTACCCATGGCCGAGGCGGGCAGGTGCGTCAGGTCACATTGCGTCAGGTGCAAGCAGCCCAGTCCGAAGTTTATGGTAAATCGTCGGATTGGATCCGTTCGGAGGCCTGTCTTAAGCTTGATTTTGGCACCGGACGCTTGCCTGGGCTCTTGGTGATGGGGGCGGAAGATCCACATCAGTTCTCACCCCAGCAGGGTACGGATCTGATGTCGTTTTTTGCAGGCGTTTTCGAACGATCGATGCGCCGCTGGCTGTCTTGAGCCCGATCTCGCCCGCCGCGCGCGATGCGCTTGAAAGCTGGCTGAGCGCGCAGAAGGCGCTCAGTGGCGCGTCCCCGAACACGATCGCCGCCTATCAGGGGGATCTGGCCGAGTTTTTGTCGTTTATCACATTGCACAAGGGTGCGGCCCAGGGGCTGGGCGCGCTGCACGGGATCACGGTGAGCGATATGCGCGCCTGGATGGCGCAGGCCCGAAGTGGCGGTGTGGGCACGCGGTCTCTGGCGCGCAAACTCTCGGCGGTGAAATCCTTCTTTCGCTGGTTGGCCGAGCGGGAAGGGATCGAGGTGACAGCCGTTCTGTCGGCGCGGTCGCCCAAGTTTCAGCGCAAGCTGCCGCGCCCGCTGGCCGAGGATATGGCCAGTGCGATGATCGACACGGTGGCACTGCAATCGGCAACGCCCTGGGTGGCCGCGCGCGATATCGCGGTGCTGACGCTGCTTTACGGCTGTGGTCTGCGGATATCGGAGGCGTTGGGGCTGACAGGGCGCGATGCACCGTTACCGGACGTGCTGCGGATCCGGGGCAAGGGTGGCAAGGAACGTCTGGTACCGGTGCTGAGCGCTGCGCGCGAAGCGGTGGAGGCTTATCTGCAGGCCTGCCCCTATCCAAGAGAGGCCGACGCGCCGCTGTTTCGCGGGGTGCGGGGCGGGGCGCTATCGCCCCGGCTGATCCAGAAGGCGATGGCGCGGACGCGCATGCAGTTGGGCTTGCCCGCAACCGCCACGCCGCACGCGATGCGTCATAGCTTTGCCACCCATCTGCTCAGCGCGGGCGGCGATCTACGCGCCATTCAGGAACTCTTGGGCCATGCGTCTCTCTCCACCACCCAAGCCTATACCGCAGTCGATACCGCGCGTCTGATGGAGGTCTATGACCGCGCCCACCCCAAGGCCTAAGCGGTTTACACAGCTATGGAACTTGAGGCATTACCCCACCCATGAGCCCGCGCGTCAAAGCCCTTGCCGTTCATCTTTTTACCGCGACAGGGGCGGTTTTTGCCATGCTTGCGATGCTGGCCGCGATCGAGGCACAGTGGGATCTGATGTTTTTGTGGCTGGTTGTGGCCTTTGTGGTCGACGGGATCGATGGACCGCTGGCGCGCAAGTATCACGTCAAGGTGAACGCCCCCGAATTCGACGGGGTGCTGCTGGATCTGATCATCGACTATCTGACCTATGTGTTTATCCCGGCTTTTGCGCTTTTCAAGTCGGGGCTAATGGATGGCTGGTCGGGCTGGGTGATGATTATCGTGATTACTTTTACCAGCGCGCTTTACTTTGCCGACACGCGGATGAAGACCAAGGATAACTCCTTCTCCGGCTTTCCAGGATGCTGGAATATGGTGGTGTTGGTGCTTTTCGCGTTGGAGCCGGACTGGATTGTCTGTCTCGCCGTTGTCACGGTGCTGGCGGTCACGATGTTTGTCCCTTTGAAATTTGTCCATCCCGTACGCACCGAGCGTTGGCGCTGGCTGACATTGCCCATGGCGCTGGGTTGGACGGGGTTTGCAGGCTGGGCGGCCTGGGTCGATTTCCATCCCGAAAGCTGGGCGCATTGGGGATTGGTGGTTACCAGCCTCTATCTGCTGGTGGCAGGGGCCGTGCAGCAGCTTTGGCCTGAGCGGCGCTAAGGCCGGGCATCCGGTGCGCTCACCCGTACCAGGGCGGTTTTGGCAGGGCCTGCGCGACCCGGTCGAGCAGGCCCGCGTCTATGATGTCACAGTCGCTGATCTTTTGTGACAGCTCCGCAAGGTAGTCGCCTTGCGACAGGAGCGCGGATGAGAGCGGTTGCTCCGCCTCATCCATCTCGCGCCAGCTGTCCCAATCCGATGTCTCCTGTTTCACAAGCGCCAGAAGATCGCGTGCCAGGTTGACATGGATGAACCGCGCACCGGTTGTCTCACCATGCCCAAACGCCTGTGCTTTGCAGGGATCGGCCCGGCTCAGTTGCCAGGCCTGCCAAGGAAAGACAAACTCGGTCGGCGGGATATCCGTGACGTCGAACGTCAGGCAAAGATGCGCGCGGTGTTCTGGATCAAGCTGAGCGTCGGCGATCGCCCATCGGTCAGCCGCCGCATGCCAGTACTCGCAGACCCAGTGGTCTTCGGAGCTTGGCGGATGAAAGTACCGCGCAAAGCCGCATCTGACCCGCGCCGGGGTGCCCTTGTGCCGCAAACACGCGCAGAGGAGCAGCGCAAAGTCCCGGCACGTGCCGATCGCGCGGTCGGCCGACGCGCGGGTGCGCGAGAATGGGCGAGGCCCGAGTTGCCCCAGCCGCTGGGGCACGGGCAAGGTTTGGCGAGAGGCGTTGCGGAATGCCTCTGGCGCAAGCCCATACAGATGCGCACCGAAGTCGTCATGTATCAGCAGGGTCTGCACAACACCGCAGAGCTCTGCGACCGCGTCCGGCAACGCATCGAACTGGCGACCATACCCTGCGGGATCGCTTAGCGCGCTGTGGGCGATGTAGAACGCGAATGCATTGGGCGGGATCTTTTGTGCCATAGAGGGACTATGCGGCGGATATCGCAAAACCAAAATAGATCGTTGCAGCTCGGTCAGCTTGGCAGCGGTCTGTGCATCGGTGCAAAGCGGTTGTGCACAGGTTAAATTTCTCTCGCCAAGCCCGGCGCCGAGGCGTATGCCAGGGTCATGTTCACCCCACTGCCCCTTGCTGATGCGCGGCATCTGCCGATATGGCGCCAGCCGATTGCCCTTCTCTTTGTGATGGCGGCGGCGATGCCGATGGCCTTTGCCACCTGGTCGGCGCTGCTCAATAACTTTGTGATCGAAGCGGCGAGTTTTGATGGTAGTGACATTGGCTGGCTGCACACGGTGCGTGAGATCCCGGGCTTTCTGGCCGTGGGTGTGATCGCCATTATCGTCTTTGTGCGTGAGCAGGTGCTGGCGTTGGTATCACTGATCCTGTTGGGGGTGGCGACCGCGTTCACGGCCTGGTTCCCGTCGATGGCGGGTATTCTGACCATAACAATGCTCAGCTCTATCGGGTTTCATTATTACGAAACGGTCAACCAGTCGCTTCAGCTTCAATGGTTGAGGAAAGACCGTGCGCCGCAGATGCTCGGCTGGCTTTTGGCCGCAGGATCGGGCGCGACTTTGGCGGCCTATGCGACGATTGTGCTGCTGTGGGAGCCGTTGAACCTCACCTTTAACATTGTGTATATGCTGGCTGGCGGATTGACGGCACTGATCGCGTTGACCGCAATGTTTGCCTATCCGCAGTTCGAGGCGCCGCATCCGCAGGTCAAAAAGATGATCCTTCGGCGCCGCTATTGGCTCTACTATGCGCTGCAATTCATGTCCGGGGCGCGGCGCCAGATCTTTGTGGTCTTCGCCGGGTTCATGATGGTCGAGAAGTTCGGCTTTGATGTGCATGAGATTGCCGCGCTCTTTATGATCACGCTGGTGGCGAATATCGTATTCGGGCCGCTGATCGGCAAAGCCGTCGGATTTTTTGGTGAACGCCGGGCGCTGGCTTTTGAATATGTCGGGCTGACGCTGGTGTTTCTGGCCTATGGCGGGCTTTACTGGTTTGGCTGGGGCGTGATGATCGCGGCGGGGCTTTATATCGTCGACAACCTCTTTTTTGCGCTGGCGCTGGCGCTCAAGACCTATTTCCAGAAAATCGCCGATCCTGCCGATATCGCGCCCACGGCCGCTGTGGCGTTCACGATCAACCATATCGCGGCGGTGTTTCTGCCTGCTGCACTGGGGTATCTCTGGCTTGTCTCCCCGGCGGGGGTGTTCTGGCTGGCCGCGGCGCTGGCGATGGGGTCGCTGGTTCTGGCGCTGATGATCCCGCGCCACCCCGAACCGGGCAATGAGACGATCTTCGCGCGCCTTCATCCCGCGCCTGCGGAATAAGCCCCGATGAGCGCCGAGGGGCGGTTCCTGACAGGCTCGACCATGGGTCATGTGGTGCGTATGACCCTGACCGGGGCGGCGGGCATCACCTTTGTGTTCCTTGTGGATGCGATGAACCTTTTCTGGGTCTCGCTTCTGGGGGATGCGCGGATGGTGGCGGCCATCGGCTTTGCCTTTGCAATCCAGTTCTTCTCGGTCTCCTCTGGAATCGGGCTGATGATCGCGGCGACGGTGCTGGTCTCGCGCGCGATAGGCGCCGCCCAGCGAAGCGAGGCGCGGGCCATTGCGGGCAGTGCGATGCTGATCGCCTTTGTCGTCCAAGCGGTGATGGCCGCGCTGGTGATCGGCTTCCGGTACGACATCCTTGAGCTGGCGGGCGCCCGGGGGGAGACGCTGGATCTTGCGGCGCGTTACCTTCTGATGACGTTGCCGTCACTGGTGCCCATGGTCGTGGGCATGGTCGGCAGCGGTGTGCTGCGCGCCGAAGGGGATGGCAAGCGCGCGATGTATATCACGCTGACCGCCGGCACGGTGTCGGTCTTTGTCGATCCGGTCCTGATCTACTATCTGGCGCTGGGGCTTGATGGGGCGGCGATCGGGCTCAACATTTCACGCACGGTGCTGATGGTGATGGCGCTCTACTTTACGACACGGGTTTATGATCTGGTGGCGCTGCCACGCCTGTCGCGCTTGGCGGCGGATCTCAGGCCGTATGCGGCCGTTGCGATCCCCGCGATACTCACGCAGATGGCCACACCCTTCGGCAATTACGTGCTGACCACGGTGCTGGCGCGGTTCGGGGACGATGCGGTGGCAGGATGGGCCGTCGTGGGGCGGCTGTCGGTTGTGGCGTTTGGCGGGATCTTTTCGTTGGCCGGTGCCATCGGCGGGATCTTTGGCCAGAACTATGGAGCGGGTAAGTTCGACCGGCTGGCCACCACCTATCGCGACGCGATGATCTTCTGCATCTGCTATACGCTTGTGGTCTGGGCCATCCTGTTCAGCGTCGGTGATGCGGTCGGGCGTGCCTTTGGGCTGACACCCGGAGGGCAGGAGGTTCTCTTGGCCTTCACCCATATCGGCGCGGGTGGGTTTCTCTTCACCGGGGCGTTCTTTGTCTCGAACGCGGCGTTCAACGCGCTGGGGCGGCCCACGCGCGCCACGGTGCTGACCTGGATCCGGGAGGGCGCGCTGACCTGGCCGGTGGCCGTGTGGCTGGCAGGGATCGCCGGTGCCGTGGGCGTGATCTATGCACAGGCGTTGCTGGGTCTGGTGATTGGCCTTGTCTCGGCCGTATGGGGCTGGCACTTCGTCCGCAGTATCGACCGCGTACCCGTCATTGCCGAGCCTGAGCTGCGGCGCGGCTGGCGCGACCTCAACCGGTTTCGGAGACGCTGATGACCACGACATATACCGCCCTGACGACACTGTCAGGTAAAGCGCAGGCAGATGCATTGGGCGCGGCACTTGAGCGGATGACGCCCGAACCGACCGGCATCGGCGTGTTCGAGATGGAGGATGGGTCGGGCCTCTGGGAGGTCGGTGCATATTTCACCGATGCACCGGATGAGGCGGCGCTGGCGCTTTTGGCGGCGGCCTTCGAGGCGCAGGGCTTTGTCGTTTCCGAATTGCCCGACACCGACTGGGTCGCCCATGTGCGCCGCGAACTGGCCCCGGTGGAGGCTGGGCGGTTCTTTGTCTATGGCAGCCATGACGCCGATAAGGTGCCTGAAGGGGCCGAGGCCCTTCTGATCGAGGCGGCCATGGCCTTTGGAACCGGGCACCACGGTACGACACTGGGCTGTCTCAGGGCGCTAGACCGGCTTGCCTCGGACGGGTTCGTGGGCAGGACAGTGGCCGATATCGGCTGCGGTACCGCCGTTCTGGCGATGGCGGCGGCCCGGATTTGGAACGGCACGGTGATTGCCAGCGATATCGACGCGGTAGCCGTCGATGTGGCCCGGGCCAATCTGCGCGCCAACGCCTTGCAGGATCGGGTCAACTGCGTGGAGGCGGCAGGCTTCGATCACCCCGCCCTTAAATCCGCGGCGCCCTATGAGCTGATCTTTGCCAACATCCTCAAAGGCCCCCTGATCGCGCTGGCGCCGGA
Organism: Aestuariivita sp.; assembly: GCF_021404545.1. GTDB lineage: Bacteria > Pseudomonadota > Alphaproteobacteria > Rhodobacterales > Rhodobacteraceae > Aestuariivita. The sequence goes on along the minus strand of NZ_JAAWWD010000003.1, from coordinate 53,415 downwards.
CCTGGCGCGCCACAATTCTGACAAGGGATTCGCGATTCTCTCGGGCGTTTTGAACGAACAGGCCGATGAGGTGATCGAGATTTATCGCTCAAACGGATACAGTCTGATTTCAAGAGACTGCATTGTCGACTGGACGACGATAGTTCTTCAAAACAAGGCCTAATTTAGTCCTGTTCTTAGGCAAATTGAGGCGGCTGCCCAGATTTTGCCATATTTCGGACTTAGCACCGTCGCATCCGCTGGTGGGGGCCAGTATGGAGATGCTGTCATGGGACTGGGTGACGAGAAACACCAATTCAACAAACGTCTGCGCGCTTTGGCGCGCAAGGACCGGGCGATGGAGCGGGGCTTTACCACCCAGTTGCGGCCTGACGGTTTGTTGATCGTCAAACCCAAGCGTCGCGCCTTTGCGATTTCCGGACGATCCCTTGTTTTGTTTGCCGCGGCCTTTGTCGGGTTCAAGGCGCTTGCCATGGCTGAGCTGGGGCAGGCGACCTACGAGAGCCACGTCGCGGAGTTAAAGAGTGGCACGGTTATCGAACAGGTTGGGGCGCTTGTGATGCAACCCGATCCCGCCTCGGTTTTCGTCGGAAACCATCTCAGACCGTATCTGAGGTAACCCGTACTCTGGTACCAGTATCCCGGTTTTGTAATGCGTAATCAGTGCACCGGTTTTTGAAGATCTGTTAAATGGTAAAGCGCCGCGCAGACCCCCTCGGGCCGCGCGGCGCAGTTTCTTTTCGGCGAGCGGACGCTGACGGTCTGCTCTGTTTTGGGATCCGCTGTCTTAGCGCAAACCTCCGGGCGCTGCGACGTCGTCGATGTCGCCACGCACCAGGCCGATATCTTCCAACTCACGGTCGGTCAGTTTCGCCAGCGCGTTGCGGGTCACACGGGCGTCATTCCAGGCCACGGCAGCGCCGATCAAAGTGTTGAGCGCAGCGCCGATGCGACCAAACAAGCCGGTTGCGCCATAAGTGGTACGGGTCGTGTCGAAAGCAGCCATATCCAGTCTCCTTGTTTCAGCGTTGCAATCTTCGCGGTTTCGATAAGGGGCAGATATGCGGGGAGTCGTGGCGCAACAAGCCGCGAAAATTGCATGCCGCACATGCAATTTCTGCATGGCTCAGAATCCGGATAAGTTGATGTTAATTAACCAGAAATCGGCATTAGGATTGATCTGTTTGCGACATCTGGCAGGTCGATTTTGGACGTGATGTCGCGACCAGACCATGGGCGTGTCGCAATTGGATCACGCACGCGAACGCCTGGAAATGCTTGGAAAGTGTTCGCGTTTCGTGCTAGTGGCGTAAAAAAGCAACAATCAGGCTGAGCAGGGTCAGGAAATGCGCGTTCTGGGAATAGACCCCGGCCTCCGGACATTGGGATGGGGCATTATCGAATCGCGAGGCAGCCGACTCAGCCACGTAGCCAACGGCGTCTGCCAGTCCCAGCCCGGCGATCTGGGCGCGCGGCTTTTGTCGTTGCACACCCAACTGTGGCAGGTACTGACCGACTATGCGCCCCAAGGTGCCGCGGTCGAGCAGACTTTCGTGAACAAGGATGGGGCGGGTACGCTGAAACTGGGCCAGGCCCGCGGCATCGCAATGCTGGTGCCGGCGCAGTTCGGCTTGAATGTCGGGGAATATGCGCCCAACACGGTCAAGAAATGCGTGGTCGGTGTGGGCCATGCGGATAAAGAACAGGTGGGACATATGGTGCGTATGCAGTTGCCCGGAGCCGATCCCGCGACACCGGATGCGGCGGACGCACTGGCCATCGCGATCTGTCACGCCTTCCATCTGCAAAGCAGTGCCGCGCTCAGCCGTGCGGTGGAGGTGGGCAGATGATCGGGCGTCTGACCGGACGGCTCGATTACCGGGCCGATGACCACATTCTGATCGACGTGCGCGGCGTGGGGTATATCGTCTATGTCTCGGATCGCACGATGATGGGCCTGCCGGGGCCAGGCGCGCCGGTCTCGCTTTATACCGATATGATGGTGCGCGAGGATCTGATGCAGCTTTTTGGGTTTCCCAACCTGGTCGAAAAGGAATGGCATCGCCTGTTGATGAGCGTACAAGGCGTCGGCGCCAAGGCTTCTCTGGCAATTCTGGGGACCCTGGGTGCAGACGGCGTGGGCCGCGCGATTGCCCTTGGCGACTGGAACGCGGTGCGTGCGGCCAAAGGCATTGGCCCCAAGATCGCGCAGCGGCTGGTTCTGGATCTCAAGGATAAGGCGCCCGCGGTGATGGCGATGGGCTCCACTGCGGGTGAGGTGCTCGGAGCGCCGGACGAGGCGGTCGTCGACAGCGCTGATAATCCACCGGCAAGACGCGCGCCGGCGCCGTCTTCCAGGGCCGCGCAGGCAGATGCGCTCTCGGCGCTGTCCAATCTGGGATACGGCCTGTCAGAGGCGACTGCCGCAGTGGCCGAGGCCGCTGCCGCGGATCCCGACGCGGACGCGCCCGCGTTGATCCGCGCCGCGCTCAAGCTTTTGGCGCCAGCGTGAGGGTGCAGCTATGATCGACGCCGATCCGACGTTGCGCCCCGACCCGCTGCCCGAGGATCAGGACCGCGCGCTGCGCCCGCAGCTTTTGGGCGACTTTATTGGCCAGGCAGAGGCGCGGGCAAACCTGCGGGTCTTTATCCAATCCGCGCGCCAGCGGGGCGAAGCGATGGATCACACGCTGTTTCACGGCCCTCCCGGACTGGGCAAGACCACGCTGGCGCAGATCATGTCGCGGGAACTGGGGGTGAATTTCCGCATGACCTCGGGCCCGGTTCTGGCCAAGGCGGGCGATCTGGCGGCGATCCTGACCAATCTGGAGGCGCGCGACGTTCTTTTTATCGACGAGATCCACCGGCTGAACCCCGCTGTCGAAGAGGTGCTTTACCCCGCGCTGGAGGATTTCGAGCTGGATCTGGTGATCGGTGAAGGGCCTGCGGCGCGCACGGTGCGGATCGAGTTGCAGCCCTTTACCCTGGTGGGCGCCACGACACGCATGGGGCTTTTGACCACGCCGCTGCGCGACCGGTTCGGCATTCCGGTGCGGTTGCAGTTTTACGAGGTCGATGAGTTGCATGAGATCGTCACGCGCAACGCCCGCAAGCTGGGCGCGCCCGCCGATGATGCAGGCGCGCGCGAGATCGCCAAACGTGCACGCGGCACGCCGCGGATTGCCGGGCGGCTCTTGCGACGGGTTGTTGATTTCGCGATCGTGGAGGGGGATGGCACGATCTCACGGGCGCTTGCCGATCGCGCGCTCACCCGGCTTGGGGTCGACCATCTGGGGCTTGACGGTGCGGATCGGCGGTATCTGAGCCTGATCGCGGAGAACTACTCTGGCGGACCGGTGGGGGTGGAGACCTTGTCGGCCGCCCTGAGCGAGGCGCGCGATGCGATCGAGGAAGTGATCGAGCCTTATCTTTTGCAGCAGGGCCTGATACAGCGCACGCCGCGGGGCCGGATGCTGGCGCACAAGGCCTGGGATCACTTGGGACTGGCAGCGCCCAAGGGGCAGAGCGATCTCTTTGGATAGGCGTCATGTGGCGTATTTAGAGCGAGAAGAAGATGCAGGTCGGTGAGATAGAGGCGCATTTCACCCGGGCGGACGGGTCGTTCGTCTTTGCACGCTGGGGGCGGCCGATTGCGCCGGTGATCTTCGGCGTCGAGCCGGAGACGCTGGCTGTGGTCAAGGGGGCGCTGGAGGCGGTCTGCATTCTGGCCGACCATCAGATGTCCGAGACCGACCCGGAGCTGGGCGCCAATATGATGGTTTTTTTCTGCCGCGACTGGTCGGAGCTTTTGGATGTTCCCAATCTTGATCGGCTGGTTGAGGGGCTTGCGCCATTGGTTGCGCGATTGGAGGCACAGGAGGCCAACCAGTATCGGGTGTTCCGGTTCGACGAGGCCGGCGCCATTCGCGCGGCATTCGTGTTTTTGCGGATGGATGCGCATCTGAGTGCCGTGCCCGCCGAGACGCTGGCGCTGAGTCAGGTGGTCCAGACCATTCTTCTGTGGTCCGACACGGCGTTTGGCGCACAATCGCCGCTTGCGGTGGTAGAAGGCAGCACGATACTGAGGCCGGATATCGCCGGACTTATCCGGGCGGCCTATGATCCGGTATTGCCGGATATGGCGCGGGATGCGTCACATGCGTTGCGTCTGGCGGCGCGCATCGGGCAGGCGCGGGCGCAATAGGGCCGGACCCTGCTCGTTTTTGCCAACGAAGGTGCCGCGGTGCGCGACCCCGGGGCGTTGAGGCCCTTTGCCGGAGGCGCGCAGTTCGGCATTGCAGGCCCTGAGCTCGGAGCAATTCGAGCCTGGTGCGCGCACCCGAACGTCGTGCCGCGCCTGACCATCGCGTGCCTGGCCCGTCACAAGATCGATCCAATGGGCGCTGTGGCCGATCACATCCTTGATATCGGCTTGAGCGGCAGTCTGGCCATGGATCCGGGCCGTCAGTGCGGAGCCTGTCTTTCTGCTGGCGGCCAGAAGGCTGGGTTTGAGGGCGGCGCGCAGCGCATATCTGCCTGGTCGCTGGTGGGCCGCGCCGGTATCCCGGCATCTGCCTTGATCTGCCGCAACCGCGCCCATAAGGTCCGCCCAGACATACCCCGCGCGGCCCCTATTGTAGAGATCCATGACCCATTCCTTTCCCGTGACCGTCTATTACGAAGACACCGATATGGCGGGTATCGTTTATTACGCCAATTACCTGCGCTTTATCGAACGCGCCCGGTCGGAGATTGTCGAGCGGATGGGCGTTGACCAGAACGCCATGCGGGCCGAGGGTCGGGTTTTCGCCGTCACGCGGGTCGAGGCCGATTACCTGGGATCTGCCCGGCTGGGCGACCGCCTGACGGTCCTGACGACCCATTATGCGCAAAGCCCTGTCCGATGGGTCTTTGATCAAAAGGTGATGCGCGGCGAGGAGGAGATCTTCCGCGCTATGGTCACGGCGGTCGCAATGTCGACCCAAGGCAGGCCCACACGCCTTCCGGCAGAGATTCGCGCATTGATTCGTCCCGCGGCGCAATCGTGATCTGGTTTCGTTGGCTTTCCCCTTAAATCTGGGATAGCTTTTGCCTTAACTCAGGTCCAAAGAATGGCCACAGGCAAAAGAGCAGGCAGATGGAAGCAGAGATTCTGGCGCAGGCACAGGAGATTGATTTCTCCATGTGGGGGCTGTTCGCACGCGCGACCCTAACCGTGAAACTGACGATGCTGATCCTGGTGCTTGCCTCCTTTTGGGCTTGGGCGATCATCTTTCAGAAACTCATCACCTATCGCGGCGCCCGACGTGAAGCGGGTGTGTTTGACCGGCAGTTCTGGTCGGGGGAGCCTTTGGACGGGCTTTACGAGCAGATCGGCGCCCAGCCGCAGGGACGGGCCGAGCGTATCTTTGCCGCCGGGATGACCGAATGGCGTCGCTCGCACCGCGATGACGGAGGGCTGATCGCAGGTGCCCAGGCGCGCATCGATCGGAGTATGGATGTGGCGATCGCCAAGGAGGCAGAGGAGCTGCAAAAGGGTCTGCCCATTCTGGCGACAGTCGGTTCGACCGCACCGTTCATCGGGCTTTTCGGGACTGTCTGGGGCATCATGAACGCCTTCATCGAGATCGCGGAGCAGCAAAACACCAACCTCGCCGTTGTGGCGCCGGGGATTGCGGAGGCGCTCTTGGCCACGGGGCTGGGGCTTTTGGCTGCGATCCCGGCGGTGATTTTCTATAACAAGCTGAGCGCGGATAGTGACCGGATCGTTGCGGGCTACGAGGCCTTTGCCGATGAGTTCGCCACGATCCTGTCGCGTCAGCTGGACGCCTGAGCCATGGGCGCGGGCGTCACGCAGAGCGAGGGGGGGGGCGGCAGGCGGCGGCGCCGGTCGCGCACGCGGCCGATGGCCGAGATCAATGTCACGCCCTTTGTCGATGTGATGATGGTGCTCTTGATCATCTTTATGGTGGCGGCTCCTCTCTTGACCGTTGGCGTGCCGGTGGAGCTGCCCCGGACCGCCGCGAACGCGCTGCCTACCGATCAGGAGGAGCCTTTGACGGTCACTCTCACCGCCGAAGGGGCGATCCAGATCCAGACCACGGATGTGCCGCGCGCGCAGCTGGTGTCGCGGCTGCGCGCCATCGCGGCCGAGCGGGAGAGTGATCGTGTGTTCCTGCGCGCAGATGGCGCCGTGCCCTATGCCAGCGTGATGCAGGTGATGGGCGCGCTCAATGCGGGCGGCTTTGCCAATATCGGACTGGTGACGGATGTGGGCGGTCCGACCCTGACCGAGAGTGACGGGTGATCGTTCTTGGAGACGGGCACCTATATCTCAGGCGCGGCTCATCTGGCTCTGATCGGCTGGGCGCTGTTCGGCATCGCGCCGAACCCCGAGCCGTTGCCCTTTGAGGTGCAGGAGGTCGCCGTCATCTCAAGCGCGGAATTTGCCGCGCTCCAGGCTGCGCAACGACCGCCTGGCCCTGTGGCAGAGCCTGCCGCGCTGATCCCGCCGGAGGCACCGGCAGAGGTGCCCGAATTGCCCAACGCGCCCGACCCTGAACCTGCGCAGATCACCCCCGACGTGGCCGAGGCGCCGCCGCCCGATGAGGCGCCGATCCGGACGCCAGACCCCTTGCCGCAGGCCGAGGTCAGCGAAGCGCCGCCCGAGATCACCCCGCCGGGCGAGGATGTGGCGGCTCTGCTGCCGCTCGACCAGCGCCCCCAGCCGCGCCCTGCGGAGCGGATTGCGCCCCAGGCGGTGGCGCCACCGGCCCCCGAGGCGATCCCCGATGAGATCGAGCGTGAGGCGGTCGTACCTGAAGAGGGTGAAAGGGCCGCACCGCAGGAGCCGCAAGAGGCCACCGCCCCGGAGGAAGCCGCGCCCGAAATCGTCACCGAGGCCGAAGAGCCCGCAGGCGCGCCGACCCGGTCGATCCGCCCGTCCTCTCGCCCCGCCCGTCCGACACCGGCGGCAGCACCGTCGCCTGAGCCGCAGACGGCCGACGCGGTGAATGAGGCGGTCAATGACGCTGTGGCCGAAGCCCTGCGCGAGGCTCAGACCGCAGCGCCATCCGCCCCCAGCGGGCCACCCCTGTCTGCTGGAGAACGGGATGCGCTGCGGGTTGCGGTCTCAAGTTGCTGGAACGTCGGCTCGCTGTCGACAGAGGCCCTGCAGACCACCGTTGTTGTCGGCGTCGACATGCAGGAAGACGCGCGGCCCGTCGCGGGATCCATCCGCATGCTGTCCTTCTCTGGCGGGTCGGAGGCGGCGGCGCGTCAGGCCTTTGAGGCCGCGCGGCGCGCGATTATCCGCTGCGGAAGCCGCGGATTTCAGCTCCCGGCCGAGAAGTACGGCCAGTGGCGGGAAATTGAGATGACATTCAATCCTGAAAACATGAGGATTAGATAATGACCCTTTTCGTGCGCATGTTCCTGGTTTCGCTGGCGGTGCCGCTGCTCCTGGCGGCAGCGACATCCTCCGGCGCGCAGGCACAGTCGGGTCCCCTTAGGATCGAGATCACCGAAGGGGTCATTGAACCCTTGCCCTTTGCCACGCCGGATTTCGTCGCGGACAGCGCACAAGCCGCGCAGTTCGGTCGCGATATCGCGCGGGTGATTGCGGCAAACCTGACCGGAACGGGGCTTTTCCGGGAGATTGCGCCCTCGGCCTTTATCAGCCAGATCAGCGATTTCTCGGCGCCCGTCCAATATGCCGACTGGAAGGCGATCAACGCGCAGGCTTTGATCACAGGGGGCGTATCACTACAGGGTGGTCAACTGGTTGTGCAGTTCCGGCTCTATGATGTGTTCTCCAATGCCGAACTGGGCAGCGGGTTGCAGTTTGCCGGGCCGCCCGAAGGGTGGCGCCGTATGGCGCACAAGGTGGCCGATGCCGTCTATAGCCGGATCACCGGGGAGAGCGGCTATTTCGACAGCCGGGTGGTGTTTGTGTCGGAAAGCGGACCCAAGAACGACCGCCGCAAGCGGCTGGCGATCATGGATTACGACGGGGCCAACGTGCAATACCTGACCGATGCCAGCTCCATCGTGTTGGCGCCGCGCTTTTCACCGACGGGCGACCGTGTGCTTTATACCTCCTACGAAGGCGGAGCGCCGCGCATTTATGTGCTGGACGTGGGATCGGTGCAGCGCCGTGTGCTGGAACAGCAGGATGGCGCGATGAGTTTCGCCCCCCGCTTTGGCCCGGATGGCACCACGGTGGTCTATTCGCTGACCCAGGGCGGCAACACGGATATCTTCAAGCTTGATCTGGCCAACGGGCAGACCCAGCGGCTGACCAGCGCCCCGTCGATCGAAACCGCGCCCAGCTTCTCGCCCGATGGCAGCCGCATTGTGTTTGAAAGCGACCGCTCAGGCACGCAGCAGCTCTATGTCATGCCCGCCAATGGCGGGGAGGCGCAGCGGATCAGTTTCGGGCAGGGGCGCTATGGCACGCCGGTCTGGTCGCCGCGTGGAGATCTGATCGCCTTCACCAAGCAGAACCGGGGCCGGTTCCATATCGGCGTGATGCGCACCGATGGCAGCGAAGAGCGGCTCCTGACCGCCTCATTCCTGGACGAAGGTCCTACCTGGGCGCCCAATGGGCGGGTCATCATGTTCGCGCGGGAAACGCGCGGCGCGCAAGGCTCGGTCTCGCTCTATTCGGTGGATATCACCGGGCGCAATCTCAGGCCGGTCCCGACCCCCGAAGGGGCGTCCGACCCGGCCTGGTCTCCGCTTCAGAATTAGGCGCGGCACCGGGCTGAATTCGGGGCTATTCGTTCACAACCGGACGTGTCTGTGCTAGACGTTACTCAATAAAACCCAAATCAAAGAGGCACCGGGTATGACATATCTTTCCAAAGCGGCGATGCTTTGCGCGATGCTGGCGCTGGGGGCGTGCTCCAACGCGTTGGGTCAGGACGACACCAACGCGGTCGACCTCAACGGCACCGGCAATTTTGTGGCCGGATCGCCCGGCGATCCAACGTCGCCTGCGCATTTCCAGCAGGTCGTGGGAGACCGTGTGTTCTTTGCGGTCGATCAATCCACGCTCAGCGCCGAGGCACAGACGATATTGGCGGCACAGGCCACCTGGCTTTTGACCAATTCGGATTTCATCGCCACGATAGAAGGCCATGCAGACGAGCAGGGCACACGCGAATACAACATCGCATTGGGCGCGCGGCGCGCCACGGCAGTGCGCGAGTTCCTGGTGTCGCGCGGGATCCCGGGATCGCGGCTGAGCATCATCAGCTATGGCAAGGAGCGCCCGGTCGAGATCTGCTCGGATGAGGCCTGCTATGCCAAGAACCGCAGGTCGGTGACGGTTCTGGCCAGCGGATTGACGGGGTAACGCAATGAAAACCGGTGTGGTTCTGACGATCTGTGTGCTGTTGACGCTGGTCCCGATGCGGGTGGCGGCACAACAGGACCAGACCCTGGCCGATATCCGGCAGGAATTGTCGGTTCTGTTTGTCGAGATGCAGCGCCTCAAGCGCGAACTGTCGACCACGGGCGGCCCGGGCGTGACCGTGACGGGCGAAACCGTTCTGGACCGGATGAACGCGATTGAAACCGAATTGCAACGCCTGACCGCGCGCACCGAAGAACTGGAGTTTCGCATCGACCGGGTTGTGCGCGACGGCACCAACCGGATCGGCGACCTTGAGTTTCGCCTGGTCGAACTGGAAGGCGGCGATGTCAGCACGCTGGGCGAAACTTCGACCCTGGGCGGCGGCGCGTTGCCGGAGGTGCCGCAACCCGCGCCTGCCGCGCCGGGGGCTGCGACCGAGCTTGCGGTGGGCGAAGAGGCGGATTTCAACGCCGCGACAGCGGCTATCGACGCAGGCGATTTCACCTCAGCCGTGCGCCTCCTGGAGGGGTTCAATCAATCCTACCCCGGCAGCCCGTTGGCCGCACAGGCCTCGTTCCGGCGCGGCCAGGCTCTGACCGAGCTTGGCGATACCCGCGAGGCGGCCCGCGCTTTTCTCGAAAGCTATACCACCGCTCCGGACGGGCCGCATGCGCCCAAAGCAGTGCTTGAACTGGGCACCGCGTTGGGCAAACTTGGTAAGACACGCGAAGCGTGCGTAACCTTGGGGGAAGTCGGCGCGCGGTATCCAGCTTCCGAAGCTGTGGACAGCGCCCGTGAGGAGATGGTGGCACTGGGGTGTAGTTGAGTTCCGTTGATGACGATATCTATGGCCTGATACAACGAGAGTTCGGATCAAATCCGCCGACGCGTCTTGGGGTCGCCGTATCCGGGGGGAGCGATTCGGTTGCTTTGTTGCACGCGTTGTCCCGCGCCTATGCCGACAGCGCGACAGAGGTTTTTGCCGTCACCGTCGATCACGGCCTGCGACCGGAAGCCATCCGCGAGGCCCGGCATGTTGCTGAGATTGCACGACAATTGGGTGTTTCGCACGATGTCCTGACCTGGGACGGGTGGGATGGCAGCGGCAACTTGCAAGACCGCGCACGGGGCGCGCGGTATAACCTGCTGACAGCCTGGGCGCGGCAGATGGGCATCGCCGTACTTGCCCTGGGCCACACAGCCGACGATCAGGCCGAGACGGTTTTGATGCGGCTCGCACGGTCTTCCGGAGTGAACGGTCTCGCAGGTATTCCGCGCAGGCGCACGGTTCAGGGGATCACGGTCGTGCGCCCGTTCCTGGATGTGTCGCGCGCGCAGCTGCGCGGCTATCTCACACGGCACGGTGTCGCCTGGATCGACGACCCCAGCAATGAGGACACACGGTTCGAGCGGGTCCGCATGCGCGAGGCGATGCCCACCTTGGCCAGCCTCGGGCTGACCTCAACGGTGCTGGCCGATGTGGCGCGCAACATGTCGCGCGCGCGCGAGGCGCTCGATTGGTACACCTTCATCGTCGCGCGTGAGATCGTCCAGCTTGACGGCGGCGACGTTCTGATTGACCTGCGCCGGTTCCGCACGATGCCCGAAGAGACAGCCCGGCGCCTCCTGGTGCGCGCCTTGCTGTGGATCGGGGGGGGCACCTATGGGCCGCGCCGCCAGACCGTGATGGACGCGATCATCGCGATCCGCGCGGGCAAGACCACCACATTGCACGGCTGTATCGTGATCTCTCATGGCGGGTTGATCTGGATCTGTCGCGAATACAATGCCGTGCGCCAGCTTGAGAGCCCGGCAGACGCGATCTGGGACCGCCGCTGGCGGCTGGTGCATGGGGGTCCCATGCCGGTGGATTGGCGGCTGCGCCCATTGGGGCGTGCGGGTTTGCGCCAATGCGGTGACTGGCGCCGAACGGGCAGGCCCTATGCCGCTCTGACCGCCTCGCCCTCGGTCTGGGCGGGCGACAAGGTCCTTGCCGCGCCGCAGACCGGGCTGGACAGTTCGCTGAAAATCGAACTGATCGGCGGCGGCGAGGAGTTCTTTGCCTCCATATTATCGCATTGAACCTCGCGGTATCCTCTCTATCTTATGAGGTGACCGGGCCGCAGGTCGCTCCGGCCCCCCTTCTTAGGAGAAATTTCCTTGGGTAATGCACGCAATATCGCCTTTTGGGTCGTTCTGTTCTTATTGATCCTGGCGCTTTTCAACCTGTTCAGCGGTCCCGGAAGCACGCTTCAGACCCGCGAGGTCAGCTATTCCGACTTTGTCGCGTCGGTCGAGTCCGGCGAAGTCGGGCAGGTGACGCTGGATGGCGAACAGGTTCGGTTCCGCGGCGCGGATGGGCAGGAATACGTCACGATCAAGCCGACAGATGCCGAGATCACGACCCTGCTGATCGACAATGAGATCCCGGTCCGGGCCGAACAGCAGCAACAATCAGGCTTTCAATCGTTCCTGATTTCGCTCTTGCCGTTCCTTCTGTTGATCGGTGTCTGGATCTATTTCATGAACCGCATGCAGGGGCGCGGTGGCGGCGGGGCCATGGGATTTGGCAAGTCCAAGGCCAAGATGCTCACCGAAAAGCAGGGCCGCGTGACGTTTGACGATGTGGCAGGCATCGACGAGGCCAAGGAAGAGCTTGAAGAGATCGTGGAATTCCTGCGCAACCCGCAGAAATACTCGCGACTGGGCGGCAAGATCCCCAAAGGTGCGTTGCTGGTGGGCCCTCCGGGCACCGGTAAAACGCTGCTGGCGCGCGCCATCGCGGGCGAGGCGGGTGTGCCTTTCTTCACCATTTCCGGCTCGGATTTCGTTGAGATGTTCGTGGGCGTAGGCGCGAGCCGTGTGCGCGACATGTTCGAGCAGGCCAAGAAAAATGCGCCCTGCATCGTGTTCATCGACGAGATCGACGCGGTCGGTCGGCACCGTGGTGCGGGTTATGGTGGCGGAAATGACGAACGCGAACAGACGCTCAACCAGCTTTTGGTCGAGATGGACGGGTTTGAGTCCAACGAAGGTGTGATCATCATCGCGGCGACCAACCGTAAGGATGTGCTCGACCCCGCGCTGTTGCGTCCGGGCCGGTTCGACCGCCAGGTGACCGTCGGCAATCCCGACATCAAGGGTCGCGAAAAGATCCTGGGCGTGCATGCACGCAAGACCCCGCTGGGCCCGGATGTGGACCTGCGCATCATCGCGCGCGGAACGCCTGGCTTTTCCGGTGCCGATCTGGCGAACCTTGTCAACGAGGCGGCTCTGACGGCCGCACGCGTCGGGCGCCGCTTCGTCACGATGGAGGATTTCGAGAACGCCAAGGACAAGGTGATGATGGGCGCGGAACGGCGATCCATGGTCCTGACGGCGGATCAGAAGGAAAAGACCGCCTATCACGAAGCGGGCCACGCGGTGGTCGGGCTGGCCCTGCCGGAATGCGATCCGGTCTATAAGGCCACGATCATTCCGCGCGGTGGGGCGCTGGGTATGGTGGTGTCCTTGCCCGAGATTGATCGCCTGAACTGGCACAAGTCGGAATGCGAGCAGAAGCTGGCGATGACGATGGCCGGCAAAGCGGCGGAAATCCTCAAATACGGGGAAGACCACGTCTCGAACGGGCCTGCGGGCGATATCCAGCAGGCCTCCGCCTTGGCGCGCGCCATGGTGCTGCGCTGGGGGATGTCCGACAAGGTCGGCAATATCGACTATGCCGAGGCGCATGAGGGATATCAGGGCAACACGGCCGGCTTCTCCGTCTCTGCCCATACCAAGGAACTGATCGAGGAAGAGGTCAAAGCCTTCATCCAGAACGCCTATGAACGTGCCAAATCCATTCTACAAGAGCAGCACACGGAATGGGAACGTTTGGCCGAGGGGCTTCTGGAATACGAGACCCTCACCGGAGAAGAGATCAAGCGTGTCATTCGCGGCGATCCTCCGCATGCGGGCGACGATGAGGACAAGGGCTCCGACGAAGGCAGCGCACCCAGCGTGACGGCCATTCCCAAGACCAAGAAGAACAAGAAGACGCCGCCAGAGGGCGGGATGGAACCGGAACCCTCGGTTTAAAGACAACCTCTAGAAAGACGTGAACGGGCGCCCCGTCGGCGCCCGTTTTTTTGCGCCCGGTGGTTTGTCGGGCTCCAGGTTATGTGGTCTCGGTCTTTCTGGCCGTCGCGTGTCGGCGCATGACAGACGGGTGCGCAATGCGCGTCGCTTGGAACCAGCAGCCGTCCTGGCGGTCGGGAGAAGAGCATCCATCTTTCCAGATCGACGATGCATCAAAGATGTCTGGCATGATGCGGATTTGCCGATCAGCCAGGCGGCCGTCGAGCCTGCGGGACAGCGGGTGCATCAGACCGGTCAGGTCGGCACGACCGCCACATTCGACGTGATCGGACCACAAGATGCGGTGCCGCATCCCCGTGCCCCGATCGACAGTATCGAAGCGGTGCTACCGGGCTTGGGGAAACGAGAGAGGATGTTGTCCCCACCGCGATCTACGCTGTGCGCCACGCGGATTTGTCGGCGATCCAGGCCACCGGACGGGTCCGGTTTTCCTTTGACGCGGGTCCGGCGGTCACCGGTGTCACGGGTGCGGGGTTTGTCGACCCAGCGCTGTTGGGGAAACTGTACGTGACTGCTGTCATTCCGCCCGATCGGTTCATGTCTGCACCCGCGTCATCGGACGGCTCACTCCGGCTCATAGGGACGGTCCAGCCCCAGCGTCTGTTGCAATCGCGTCCATGTCACGTCCTCAAACCGTTCCGGCCAGGCCACGCCCAGCCGAGCGGCCATGCGGCGCGCGCGGGGCAGATAGGCGGCGGCATACGCCATATGACCCTCGATCATCGCCTCACGCGTGGGCTCGGGTGGCGGCAGGGCAACAAGCAGGTCCTTTTGCTCAGCCGTGATCAGCCGGTTGAGATGCAATGCGCCGCCGCGATTGGGCGCGCCTGTCTCTTCAACCAAAAGGCCCACCAGCAGGTTGCGCAGATGGAAGATGCCCAGCACCCCGTTGAGGTATTCCTCGCGCCCGGCGGCCAGCGGCAAGAGGCCGAGAATGCGAATGAACTCTTCGAACTGATAGAGCGCGCGTGCCGGGGTCAGCATCTGTGGTGCCGCAGTCGGGGGCAGGGTATCGTAGAGCCCGTCAGGGTCAAAGAGCGGTTTGAGACTGTCCTGCGTCAGATGTCCGATCTGATCGGGCTTGAGGATCACCACATCGGTGCGCACCCAATCGGCGGTGATCGCGTTGATCAGCGCGGGCCGCGTAGTTCTGTCCCACCACAGGACGACCTCTCCGGTTTGATCCAGCGCCTGACGCCAGAGCCCGGCGACCTCGTCCGTGGCCCCGTCCGTCGCCACCAAAAGAAAGTCGATATCGCTATGGGCATCTGCCATCCCGTTGCCATAGCTGCCGCTGAGAAAAAGCGCGCGTATCGCCGACTGGTCCACCAGTGCTGCGGTCAGCGTTTTGATCACCTCGGGATGGGCCATGACTGCCTCGTGGTTTACGATGCCACCTTAAAGCGGTGCCCGAGGCCATACCAGCGCAGAGGGCCTCCGATATTGGCAAGAGTCTGCCACTTGGGCGTTGACAAATCCCTGCCGCTGGGGCGCTTTGGCACTCCAAGAAAAGGAGAGCAGCATGCCGGTTTTGGTCGGAGGCGGATGTCAGGGCGAGGTTGTGTGGTTGGGCCGTGTCCCGGCCGAGGCAGCGCTTCGGTCCGAACCGCTGGATCAGCTCGAAATGGGCTTTCACAGGATCGATGGCGAGCGGCATATGGGTGAAAACCGTGCTTCCTGTTCGCGTGTCAGAAACCTTTATCCTGTGGGAACCGAGATCCGAAATGTGCGTCAATTGAGCATTCTCAGCCAAGAGGAGCTGGACACCATTTCGTCCCGGATCGGGCTGGAGCAGCTCGACCCGAGCCTTTTGGGCGCAACGGTCGTCTTGCGGGGCATCCCGGATTTCACCCATGTCCCGCCGTCGTCGCGCCTTCAGGCAGCGTCCGGCCTGACCCTGACCGTTGACATGGAAAACCGGCCTTGCGTGCTGCCGGGCAGGGAGATCGAGGCGGATACACCCGGACATGGCGCGGCATTCAAGGCGGCCGCCAAGGATCGGCGTGGGGTGACGGCGTGGGTTGAGCGCCCGGGCACGCTGCGGCTGGGCGATATGCTGACGCTCTTCGTCCCCGATCAGCGCGCTTGGCAGCCCTAGATCGTTTGGCCAGTGTCCTGGACTGCGTCTGAGCTGTCTCACCCCTTGGCCGTGTACAACAGGCAGAAACGGGTTAGAAACCCGTGTTCGGGATGGGTCCCAGCCGTTTCCGATGCGAGACATTGGGGCCGGGTGGCGCCGCAACATGGCACCGATATGTCGGAATCCATCTCATCAAGACGGGCTGGGGAGGGTATGCGGTAGCCTATCGGGGGGCGTCTTCGCGCTGCCCGCAGCGAACATGAGATCGGGATCCAGCCATGGCGTATAAATCTGACATCCAAATCGCGCGTGAGGCGCACAAGAAGCCGATCCAGGAGATTGGCGACACGCTGGGAATTCCCGGCGCCGACCTGCTGCCCTATGGTCACGACAAGGCCAAGGTGAGCCAGAGCTTTATCAACGGGGTCCAGGACCGCGAGAATGGCAAGCTGATCCTGGTGACCGCGATCAATCCGACGCCCGCGGGTGAAGGCAAGACCACCACAACGGTGGGTCTGGGCGACGGTCTGAACCGGATCGGTAAAAAGGCGATGATCTGCATCCGCGAAGCCTCTCTCGGCCCCAATTTCGGGATGAAAGGCGGGGCGGCGGGCGGTGGATATGCCCAGGTGATCCCGATGGAGGAGATGAACCTTCATTTCACCGGTGATTTCCACGCGATCACCTCGGCCCATTCGTTGCTGTCGGCGATGATCGACAACCACATCTATTGGGGCAACGAGTTGGAGATCGACATCCGCCGG
Source organism: Aestuariivita sp. (assembly GCF_021404545.1). Classification (GTDB taxonomy): domain Bacteria; phylum Pseudomonadota; class Alphaproteobacteria; order Rhodobacterales; family Rhodobacteraceae; genus Aestuariivita. The sequence continues at coordinate 37,073 of NZ_JAAWWD010000003.1, read as the reverse complement.
GTCGTGTGGCGCCGCGTTGTGGATATGAACGACCGCGCGTTGCGCCAGATCACGGCGTCTTTGGGCGGGGTGTCGAACGGCTTCCCGCGCGAGGCGGGCTTTGACATCACGGTCGCCTCCGAAGTGATGGCGATCCTGTGCCTGGCCAAGGATCTGGCGGATCTGCAAAGCCGTTTGGGCGATATGATCGTGGCTTATCGCCGGGATCGCTCACCGGTGTTCTGCCGTGATATCAAGGCTGATGGTGCGATGACCGTTTTGTTGAAAGACGCGATGCAACCCAATCTGGTGCAGACGCTGGAGAACAACCCAGCCTTTGTGCATGGCGGTCCGTTTGCCAATATCGCGCATGGCTGCAATTCGGTGATTGCGACGACCACCGCGTTGAAGCTGGCCGACTACGTAGTGACAGAGGCCGGCTTTGGTGCCGATCTGGGAGCCGAGAAATTCATGAACATCAAATGCCGCAAGGCGGGGCTGGCCCCGTCGGTGGTGGTCTGTGTGGCCACCGTGCGGGCGATGAAGATGAATGGCGGTGTGGCCAAGGCCGATCTGGGGGCCGAGAATGTGGAAGCGGTGCAAAAGGGCTGCCCGAACCTGGGCCGTCACATCGAAAACCTCAAGAGCTTTGGCGTGCCGGTGGTTGTTGCGATCAACCATTTCGTGACCGATACCGACGCAGAGTTGCAGGCGATCAAGGAATATGTCGCCGAACATGGCGCCGAGGCGGTGCTGAGCCGTCACTGGGAGCTGGGCTCGGAAGGCGCGGCGGATCTGGCGACCAAGGTGGCGGAACTGGCCGATGCCGGTGTCGCGAATTTCGCACCGATCTATGCCGATGACATGCCGCTGGCCGAGAAGATCCAGACCATTGCCAAGCGGATTTATCGCGCCGATGAGGCGCTGATGGACAAGAAGATCCGCGACCAGCTGAAGCTTTGGGAAGAGCAGGGCTATGGCCACCTGCCGGTCTGCATGGCCAAGACGCAATATTCGTTCTCGACCGACCCCAATCTTCGCGGCGCGCCCACGGGCCATTCCGTGCCGGTGCGCGAGGTGCGCCTGTCGGCCGGGGCCGGGTTTGTCGTGGCCGTCTGCGGTGAGATCATGACAATGCCTGGCCTGCCGCGCAGGCCTGCGGCGGAAACCATCCATTTGAATGCGGACGGGCAGATCGAAGGCCTGTTCTGACAGTTGGGCGGGACGGCGCTCGCCGCATACGCGACGTCGCCCCGCCCACCCTCCCGTCGGGCACCCGGCGGGAGGTTTTTGCAAGCTAAAGCAGGGGAGAGGGCAGATGACGGCCACGGTGATTGACGGCAAGGCCTTTGCGGCGAAGGTACGGGGACAGGTGGCCACGCATGTGGCACGGATCAAGGCGGATCACGGGATCACGCCCGGTCTGGCCGTTGTGCTGGTGGGCGAGGATCCGGCCTCTCAGGTCTATGTGCGTTCGAAAGGCAAGCTGACGGTCGAGGTCGGCATGAATTCCTATGAGCATAAGCTCGATGCGGAAACATCTCAGGCGGATCTCTTGGCGCTGATCGCCCAACTGAATGCGGATCCGGATGTGCATGGCATTCTGGTGCAGCTGCCGTTGCCCAAGCATCTCAACGAGGATCTGGTGATCAACGCGATCGATCCTGCCAAGGATGTGGATGGGTTCCATATCTCGAATGTCGGTCTTTTGGGTACCGGGCAGAAGAGCATGGTGCCTTGCACACCGCTGGGCTGTCTGATGATGCTGCGCACTCACCATGGCAGCCTGTCGGGGATGGAGGCGGTCGTGATTGGTCGGTCGAACATCGTTGGCAAACCCATGGCGCAGCTTCTGCTGGGCGATAGCTGCACGGTGACCGTTGCGCATTCGCGCACCAGGGATCTGGCCGATATTGTGCGCCGCGCCGATATCGTCGTGGCCGCCGTCGGGCGGCCCCAGATGGTGTCCGGCGATTGGATCAAACCCGGCGCCACGGTGATCGATGTGGGCATCAACCGCATCGACAAGCCTGACGGCGGTACGCGCCTGGTCGGCGATGTCGATTATGACAGCTGCGCGCAGGTGGCCGGAGCCATCACTCCGGTCCCGGGCGGTGTGGGCCCGATGACCATCGCGTGCCTTTTGGCCAACACATTGACCGCCTGCTGCCGGTCCGCAGGGCTTGACGAGCCCCAGGGCCTGACCGTCTGACAGACGCTCCGGCGTGACACATCCGCGGCGCCAGGCGTACAGGGCCGCGGCGTCAGTCAGACAGCAGGGGAACCATCGTGCCTGTGAGTGTCGCGATGAGCGTTTCGTCACCGCGATCCAGGGCATGGACATCCGCCGCCACGACCACCAGGCGTCGGCCCGGCTTGATGACGCGCCCCCGAGCGATCAGCCGCTCGCCGCGGCCCGGGGCCAGCAGGTTGATCTTGATCTCTGCCGTCAGCACCTCGCTGCCGACCGGCATCACACTGAGCGCGGTATAGCCCGCCGCGCTGTCGCCCAGCGAAAAGGTCAACCCTGCATGGGCGAAGCCATGCTGTTGCCGCGCCCCTGGCAGGATGGGCGCGGAAATCTGAACCTCCCCCTTCTGCACATGATCGAGCTGGGCGCCCAGCGTCTCCATCAACGATTGCCTGGCAAAGCTGTCGTGAATGGCCATCAGGATTTCGGTATTCATGGTGAATGGCGCCCTTTTTGTCTTTGTCTCTGCCAAGTCACGGGGAATTTTATATAATTTCGACCCGTGGTATTTATCGATTGTGTGGAATAGACTCTTTTCAATTCGGAATTGAATTGCAACAACGGGCGATTATTCGGGTATCATGCTGAATAAGATCAAGTCAGGTTTGAGCGACTTTCTGCGGCCTCAATGGCTGGCTGTCTGGGTGCTGTGTTCCACGCTCTTGAGCATAGCAGGACCTTTTGGGACATACGAGATGTATAGCTTCTGGTATCGCGCCCCGTATTGGTTCGGTGTGACGCTCGTTTCGACCGCCCTGGGCCAGCTGTCGTTGATCATCACCAAGGCCTGGCTGGGGCGGCGGCACCCGTTGATCGTGGATACGATCGCGACCGCGATATTGACGGTGGTGTTCACGCCGGTTCTCTATGGGCTGACCTATGGGATGCTGGTCGGGCCTTCGGGGCAGGGGCCCAGCCTGCTAAAGCTGGTGACCTATACGGTCCCGATCAGCCTTGCGGTCTATACGGCCCGCCGCCTGTTTCCGGGCGTGGATGACATGAGCTACCTGCCGAACTCGGCCGTCTCCATTGTGCCGCGGCTGGTTCGGCGGCTGCCGCAGACATCGGATGTGAGCGTATTGCGCCTGTCTTCGGACGATCATTTTGTCGAGGTTGTGTCGGCCTGTGCCACCCATCGAATTCGCTTACGCCTGTCGGACGCGATTGAGGAAATGGATGGGATTGACGGGTTCAGCACGCATCGGTCGCATTGGGTGGCACGGGATGCGATCCTGCGATCCGAAAAGGAAAAGGGCAAAATCTATGTTGTGCTGCAAAACGGCGATCGTGTACCAGTCAGCCGCAAATACCGCCCTCAATTGGAAGAAGCCGGATTCGTGTGATCCGGCGCGGCGCGCGGCATGGGCACGGCATGGGGATTGCGCCCGGTAAGGATCGCCAAAGCTTCGGGCCGCATCAAATCGGACAGTTCGGGCGCCGTGCTGCGCAACCCCCCTGTATAGGTGCCATAGGAGGGCAGGATCACCCGGTCGCTATCCAACAGAAAGGCAGGTCGTGAGATCAGGCGGGCGCGCGTCGCGATTTCGGCCTTGGGGTGGTAATGGCCCGACACCTCGCCGCTGGCCCCGCTTTGGGCGATATGGCGAAATGTGAGCGGTGCACGCGGCAGTTCGGCCAGATGGGTCCCGCCCAGATCAATCGGTCCGGGGTCGTGATTGCCTTCGATCCAAACCCAGCGGCGCCCGGCCTGAAGCTTGGCGATCCACAGTTTCTCATCCTCCGGCAGGGCCTCAGCCGCGCGCAGATCGTCGAAACTGTCGCCCAGGCACACAACTGTCCGGGCATTGGTCAGCGCCAGATCGGCGGCCAGCCGGGTGAGCGTATCGCGCGTGTCATAGGGCGGGAGCGTCAGCCCGCTGCGCCGGGCCACGCGTTCGGATTTGCCAAGATGCAGATCCGACACACAGAGCAAGACCTGGTCCGGCCACCAGAGCGCGCCAGAGCCTAAGGCTACCAGTTCGGCCCCAGCCAGGGTGAAGGAATGCCCGTTCATGATCCGTTCTTAGACCTCGCGCGCCCCCGAACGCAAGCGGCATCAATAGCCGACACGCCATTGCGGTTTGCGCGGCGCGGGCGCTGTGGCCAGGCCGGCTGTGGACAGCAGACGGTCGGCCTCCTCGGCCAGCAGCCGTTCCTCGGCCAGCCCCTTGATCGGTACGCGACCGGGTTCGAGAAAGAGCGGCGCCGACAGGGGCGTGATCCGGTCCAGTTTCAGATGGTCGATGCGGCCGCCAATCCGGGCGGCCAAGTCCTCGATGCGACCGAAATCAACCAGGCCACGCAGCGCCTCGGTTCGGGTGATTTTCAGCATCAGGTGGTCGGGGTCGTATTTGTGCAGGGTGTCGTAAAGGATGTCGGAGGAAAACGTGGCCTGCCGCCCGGACTTGCGCTGGCCGCCGATGTTGCGCTCGATCAGCCCGGCGATGGTGGCCGAGGCGCGAAACGTGCGCTTCATCACAGCATTTCCGGCCAGCCAGGTCTCTAGCCCGTCTCGCAGGGCGGCGATGTCGAACAGCGGCGCGGGATCGTCGAGCCGGTCCAATCCCCAGATCAGCGTTGCATAATCGGTGGAGACAAAGCCCAGCGGGTTCAGCCCCATCTCCTCCAGGCGTTTGGTGAGCAAAAGGCCCAGCGTCTGTTGCGCGTTGCGTCCCGCAAACCCATAGACGACCATCTGTTCGCGCCCGTCATGTGGAAAGCTTTCGATCAAAAGGCGTCCGGGTTCGGGCAGCTTGGAAACGCTGCGTTGCAGCGCCAGCCATTCGGCGGTGTGCGGGGGCAGGGCGGGCCAGCTCGGCTGTCTGAACATCTCAAGGATGCGTGCGCTTAACTGGGTGGAGGTGGCGAACTTCGTGCCCATGAAGGTGGCGATCTTGGGTTTCTTGTCGGCGCGGCGCGTGACCTCGACCGTCATCTCGCGCAGGCCTTCATAGCGCACGATCTGCCCGCCGATCAAAAAGGTATCGCCGGGGGTGAGCGTGGCGGCAAAGCCTTCCTCGATCTCGCCCAGCGGTTTGCCTCCGCGCGACCGTTTCAGCCGCACCTTGAGTGTATCGGTGTCCTGGATGGTGCCGATATTCATGCGGATGCGCCGCGCCGTGCGGGGATCGCGGAGCTGCCAGAGGCCATCGGCGCGCCGCATCAGACGTTGCCACTGATCATAGGCGCGCAAGGCATATCCGCCCGTAGCGCAGAAATCGAGGCAGGCGTCGAACTCAGCCCGGCTCAGCGTATGATAGGCGCCTGCGCTGGTCACCTCGGCGTAAAGCGCATCGGCCTGAAAAGGGCCGGCCGAAGCGGTGATCAGGATATGCTGGCAGAGAACATCAAGCGGCCCGTCTCCACGCGGATCGCCATCCAGATCTCCGGCCTTGACCGCTTCAAGGGCAGCGATGCATTCGACGACCTCGAACCGGTTGGCAGGCACCAAGAGCGCCTTCGAGGGCGCGTTATAGCGGTGGTTGGCGCGGCCAATCCGCTGAACCAGCCGTTTGACATTCTTGGGCGCGCCGATCTGGATCACCAGATCCACATCCCCCCAGTCGATCCCCAGATCGAGAGAGCCGGTGCAGACAATCGCCCGCAGCTCGCCCCGCACCATGGCGGCCTCGACCCGGTCGCGCTGGATCCGGTCGAGGGATCCGTGATGAATGCCGATGGGCAGGCTGTCGTCATTGGCAAGCCAGAGGTTGTGAAAGAACAGCTCGGCCTGGGCGCGGGTGTTGTGAAAGATCAGCGTGGTTTTGTGGCGTTTGACCTGCTCCAGCACGGCAGGGATGGCGTATTTGGCCCCGCCCCCCGCCCAGGGCGGGGCTTCATCCGTGGTCAGCATCGCGATATCGGGAGGTGGGCCGGGATCGGCCATCAGGATCTCACAGGGATCGGGATGGCGAGCTAGAAAATGGGCGATGGCCTGGGGATCCTCGACCGTGGCCGAGAGGCCCACGCGCCGCAGATCGGGGCAAAGCGTTTGTAGCCGCGCCAGCGCCAGCATCAACTGATCGCCGCGCTTGCTTTCGGCGAGCGCGTGAATCTCATCGACCACCACGCGTTTGAGCCCGCGAAACATAAGTGGGGCGTCTTCGTAGGACACGAGCAGCGCCAGGCTTTCCGGTGTGGTCAGAAGGATATGCGGCGGGTCGGCACGTTGACGTTTCTTGCGGCTGGCGGGGGTGTCGCCGGTGCGGTCGTCGATGCGGATCTCAAGGCCCATCTCGTCGACCGGGGTGCGCAGGTTGCGTTTGATATCGACTGCCAACGCCTTGAGCGGAGAGATGTAGAGCGTATGCAATCCATTGTGACCGGCCTCGGCCAGATCAACCAGCGTGGGCAGGAAACCCGCCAAGGTCTTGCCGCCGCCCGTCGGAGCGATCAGCAGCAACGCCGGGTCATCCGAGCGGTCCAGCATCGCCTGCTGATGGGGATGGATCGACCAGCCTTTGGTCGAGAACCAGTTGGTGAACCGGGAGGGGAGGGAGGTCATAGACGAGAGGTAAACTGAACCTGGCCAAGGTCCAAGCCGATTTCAGAGCGCTCGACGCTCACCTCTGGGCTTGCAGGCGGTTTCGAGGGGGTCTGGCCTGGGTTGGGGGCTCTGCCCCCGGTCCCAAGGGACCTCCCCCGTCGGTATTTTTGGCAAGAAGAAGGGCCGGGGTCGGCCTATGAATGATTTTTCGGATCGCGGCCGGACCTGTGACACGGTCGCCGGGATCGCGGGCTATTTCAGGATTACCTCGTCCTCGACGAACATATTCGCCCAGGCGCGGTCGATCAGCTCGGGTGACATCTTATAGGGCAGCCCCTCGAACTCGCAGATCGAAATCATCTGGTCGATCAGGAACACCGGCTGGTAATTGGCATAGATGTTCTGGATCGTCGGGTATTTGACTTTGAGCAGATGCACCAAGGCTTTCTCATCCAGCGGCATCCCTTTGTTGCGCGCCACCAATGCAAAGATCTTCAGGAAGTTTTCCTGATTGGGGCCGTCGATCTTGATCTTGTAGAAGATCCGACGCAGTGCGGCCTGGTCAAAGATTTCATTTGGGTGAAAGTTGGTGGAAAAGATAACCAGCGTATCGAAGGGCACCTCAAATTTCTCCCCCGATTGCAGGGCGAGGATGTCCTTGTTTTCCTCCAGTGGCACGATCCAGCGGTTCACCAGGGCCTGCGGCGACTCTGCCTGACGGCCCAGGTCATCCACGATGAAGATCCCACCGGAGGATTTCAGCTGCAGCGGCGCCTGATAGGTCTTGGCGTTTGGATTATAGACCAGATCCAGCATATCGAGCGACAGCTCCCCCCCGGTAATCACCGTGGGGCGCTCGCAACAGACATAGCGGCTGTCGAACCGGTTCGCGGCACGGCGCAGCGAGGTGGGATCATCCTGCTGCACGGTGGCTGCGGTATGCACGATTGGGTCGTAAACCGTGATCACCTGGCCGGAATACTCAATGGCGAAAGGCACATAGACCCTGTCGCCCATCGCGTCGCGCATCCCGTTGGAGATCGAGGATTTCCCGTTGCCTGGTGGGCCATACATCAGGATCGACCGGCCCGAGCTGACCGCGGGCCCCAGATGATCGAGGAGCGCGTCCGGCAGGATCAGATGACCCATCGCATTGGTCAACTGATCGCGGGTGATCTGGATGTTGCGGATCGACTGACGCTCTACCTGATCGCGGTAGACATTCAACGGCACCGGCATGGGTCCGTAATACTCCGACTGCGACAGCGCATCGAGCGCGCGGGATTTGCCCGCATCGGTCAGCTGATAGCCCATTTCATTGCCGTTATTGGCATTCAGGGTGCCTGTCGCCTCAAGCAGTTTTTGTTCGCGCACCATATCCACCAGTTCCTGGGTGACCGAGGGCGGCAGGCAGACGGCTTGTGCAATTTCAGAAACAGACGAGACGCTCTTGCGGAAGATTGTCTTAAGCAGGATGTCCCGCATCATCACCGCGGGAAGTTGCATCTCTTCGAGATAGCGCGGCATCGGTGGGGCGAGAACGGTTTGGGGCTGCATGTTCATGTCGTGGGCCTCGGTCGCTGTCTATCGGCGGATTCATGCCTGAGTTTTGTGGCCAAATTGGGCCGGAACTGGTGCCTCAGGACGCTCTGTACTCGCTCAGTTTCCTAAAAAAGCGCCTAAAATCAGATAGATCCCAAGGGCTGGTCCCAGGGCCAGACCCATCGGAAAGTCCCAGCCGCGCCCCCAGCTTTGCCAGTCGGGCGCGATGCGGCGCAGAGGTGTATGTTTGGCCAGTCGATGCGTGGCAAAGGCTGCCAGAAGCGTGGCCGAGAAGATTACGATCACCATGCTGAGATCGCCGGGCGCGATATAGGGGGCGGCGGCGGCCGCGAATTTCGCGTCGCCCGCACCCACGCCGCCAGCGGCGTTCAGGACAATGCCGATCACCAGAACCGCCACCATCTGAACGAGCCGAAGCCCGTATTCAGGCAAGGGCAGCGTGATCAGGCCGAGGATCAGAAACAGGGCGCCCAGAACAATGACCGCCTGGTTGGTGATCTTCATGTCCCGCAGGTCGGTGAAGGCCACGTAAAGGCAGATCGGCAGCACGAACGGCAGATACCACAGGGCCTCGACCGCGCCGATGGCCATGATCAGGCCTCAAGCGCCCGGAGGGAGCGGACGGCCTCTTCGAAATGCTGCGGGTGGGTTTCGATCGCCTCGCGCAAGAGACCCTTGCCGGTTTCCACATCGCCCTGCTTGATTGCAGAAAGACCCAGCGTATGCAAAAGCTGCGCCCGCTCGATCTGGCTCATCGGGATCACGGGCAGGGTATAGGCACGCTGCGCGCCCCGCGCCAGCACCAGGTTGTTTTTGGCGGTAAACAGCGTCTCGTCCTGTCGGATGGCGTCTCCGAACAGGCGCTCGGCCTCGGCAAAATCGCCGCGGGTCAGCTTGGAGTAGCCCCAGTTGTTCATCACGCCGGCCGGGCGCGTGGTCAGGCCGACGGCGATTTCATAGAAACTGTCGGCATTCGTCCATTCCTGGTTGCTGTCGGCGACCATCGCCTCAAGCCGGTAGCGTTTGAAGGTCTCGTGGGTGGGGGGGACGGAATCCAGAACCTCTTCGGCCTTGTCCCAGTTGCCGGTGCGGATCAGCGCGTCGGCGTAATCGACCTGATCGGACGCGTTGGCCTCTGGATGGGCGACAACGCGGCTCCAGGCCACGGCGCCTTCGGTGTTGCGCCGCGCGCGGATCAGGGATTTGGCCAACCCGCGCCGCAGGTCGATCCGGTCGGGATGGTCTTTGAGCGTTCGGTTGAAATAGCTCACCGCCTCGCCCGGATCGGCCACGGTCAACATGACGTCGCCGAGATTGCTCTCATCGACGACGTTGACATCCTGAAAGGCCCGTTCGACCGTTTCCTCGCCACTGTCGGAACATGCGCTTAGGGCGAAGGCCCCCGAAAGGGTCGCCACAACAAAGAGGGGATGGCGCATTTTTGCGTCCTTTTACTGCTCTTGCTCAATGCTACTCGGCTTTTCGGATCAGGAATTCTCCCCGTCCCCGACGCACGAGTTTATAGTCTTGTTCTAATGCCACAGTATCAGGATTTTCGGATTTTGCGAGTGCTAAGCGCAGATTGTCCCGGATTGATGCGCTTTGGCCATTGTCCAAAGCAAAGGCTTTGCGGAAAATCTGCACGGCTTCGGCGGTCTCGCCGCGCTCCATCAGTACGACGCCCAGGTTGTTCCAGGCTTCGGGCCATTCCGGTTCGGTTTCGACCGCACGGCGCAGCATATCTTCGGCCTGGCCCAAACGGCCCAGGCCCAGATTGGCCGAGCCGATGCTGGTCAGGATTTCGGCGGTGATCCCCTGTTCGAGCGCGGCACGTGTAAACGCCTCCAGAGCCAGTTCGTACTGACCCGCCTGCATCAAGCGATGACCAACCTCGACCCCGTCTACGGCCTGGGCGCGCAGATCGGTGCCTGGCGCAAAGGGGCTTGCCTCATCACGCGAAAAGCCGCCCGGCGCGCAGGCGGCCAATCCGGCAATCACAGCAAGGCCGATGGCGGCGGGCCATCTGCGGCGGGAAAACTGATCTGCTTTGTCCAGCCGCATTATGTGCGCTTTGCTGTTACTGCCCCATTGTGCCCATCATCGAGATATTGTGTGCCGATGGGCCGATCAGGATCACCAGAAGAGGTGGAACCGTCAAGCCCATAGTGGCAAGCGTCATCTTGGTTGGCAACTTGTTTGCGGCTTCCTCGGCGCGCATCACGCGTTTGTCGCGCATCTCGCCTGCATAGACGCGCAGCGCCTCGGCAATCGAGGTGCCGAACGTCTGCGACTGGATCATCACGGTCACGAAGGACGACACATCCAACACGCCGCAGCGTGTCGCCATATCGCGCAGAACACTGGTGCGATCCTTACCGGCCTTGACCTCGTAAGACACGATCTCGAACTCATCGGCGAGCGAAGGGTAGGAGACGCGCAATTCCTTGGCGACGCGAATGATCGACTGATCCAGCGATTGACCGGCCTCGACGCAGACCAGCATCATGTCGAGCGCGTCTGGAAACGCCTCCTCGATCTGTTGCTGGCGTTCGCCAACACGGCGCGTCACCCAGTATTTGGGCAGCATATAGCCCGCGGCCCCTGGCCCGATGGTATACATGACCGTCTGCTGGGTGGTGAACTCCTGGTCACCCGCAACAAAGGTCACATAGACAAAACCCAGAACCAGCCCCAAAATCCCCAATGCGAACTGGGCAAAGTGATACATGCGCACCGCATCGCGGGACTGGTAACCGGCCTGGGTCAGCTTCAGCTGAATGGCCGACAGCTCTTCCACGTCCTTGGGTTCGAGGAAATTGGCAAATCGTTCAAGCTGTTCGTTGCGGCCCGCCTGGCGCAAACGCTCTTGCTGTTTGGGCTGCGTGCGATTCGCATCATTGGCGCGGCTGAGCTTTTTCAGCGGATCCTCGCGCTGGTTGAGCATGAACGGAATGGTCAGCAAGATCATGAAAAGACCCAAGCCGCCTACCACGATCAATGGGCCGAACGGGCCCAGTTGCTGGGTGAGAAAGTCACCGATTGAGGTCAGAAAATCCATGAGTGTCTCCTCACACCTTGATGTTGGTCAGCCAGCGCATGACGATCAGGTTCAGCGTCAGCGTGATGCCCACAAAGAAACAGGCGGGAATGAAATAGGGGTGGTCCAGCACATCGTCGTAATAGTTGGGCGCGGTGATCTGGATGACGGCCAGACAGACAAGCGGAAAGGCCGAGAGGAACTTGCCGGACCATTTAGCCTCGGCCGTGATCGCCTTGACGCGGCGAAACAGGCGAAAGCGTGACCGAATAACCTTGGCCAGCCCTTCGAGGATCTCGGCCAGGTTGCCGCCCGATTGCTGCTGGATGCCCACCGCAACCGACAAAAAGCGCAGATCCTGCATGTCGAGCCGTTCGGCCATTTCCACCAGCGCTTCGGCCACATCCCGGCCATAGGCGGCTTCATCGGCGATGATGCCCATCTCGGTCGCCAGCGGGTCCGGGACCTCCTTGGCGACAATCTGAATGGCAGAGACGAACGGGTGACCGACACGAAGCGAGCGCACCATCAGTTCGACCGCATCGGGCAATTGTTCTTCGATCAGGGCAATCCGTTTGGTGGCCTTGGAGTTGACCCAGAAGTAAACCCCGCCGATGCCGATCACGGCCGACAGCGCGATGCGGACCGGGGTGTCGGTCTCGGTCCCGACGGACAGTCCGACAAAGGCAAAGATCGCCAGCGCGAACATGATCATGATCAGTTGGCGCGGCGTGAAGGCGATGGCGGCTTTCTGGGCGCGTTCGGCCAGCAGAGAATAAAGCGGGATCGACCGCGACTTCATATGCTGCTGCATCTCCTTGCGGAGCTGTTCGAGCACTTGCTCGCGGCGCGCACCCTTGTCCAGCATCTCAAGCCTGCGGTTGACGCGGCTGTTGAGGCTGATGGATTTGCCAAAGGCCACGAGATAGAGACCTTCGACCAGTACCAGAACGGCAATGAAGATCAGGCCGTAAATGATTGGTTCCGCACTCATAACCGGTCCCCTTACCCCATAACCGTGGGTTCATAGATCGATGCGGGCAGGTCATAGCCCCACATCTTGAACCGGTCTGAAAAGTGGCTGCGCACACCGGTGGCGGTGTAATGGCCGATGATCTTGTTATCCGGCGTCAGCCCGACGCGCTGATAGCGGAAGATCTCCTGCATTGAGATCACGTCGCCCTCCATGCCGGTGATCTCGGTGATCGAGGTCATCCGGCGCGAGCCGTCCTGCAGGCGTGAGGCCTGAACGATCAGGTTTACGGCGGACGAGATCTGCGACCGTACCGCCTTGAGCGGCATTTCGATCCCGGCCATGGCGATCATGTTCTCCAACCGGCTGATACCGTCGCGGGCGTTGTTGGCGTGGATCGTGGTCATCGATCCGTCATGGCCGGTGTTCATGGCCTGAAGCATGTCGATCACCTCCTCGCCGCGGGTCTCGCCCACGATGATGCGGTCCGGGCGCATCCTGAGCGCGTTTTTCAGACAGTCCCGGGGGGAGACCTCGCCCTTGCCCTCCACATTGGGCGGACGGCTCTCCATCCGGCCCACATGGACCTGTTGGAGCTGGAGTTCCGCCGTATCCTCGATTGTCAGGATCCGTTCGGAATTGTCGATGAAGGAGCTGAGCGCGTTAAGCGTGGTGGTTTTCCCCGAGCCGGTCCCGCCCGAGACGATCACGTTCAACCGGGTTGCGACGGCGGCCTGCAAGTAGGCCGCCATCTCTTCGGTAAAGGCGCCAAAGCGCACCAGATCGTCGATGCCCAGCTTGTCCTTTTTAAACTTCCGGATCGACACCAGCGACCCGTCAACGGCAACGGGAGGCACCATCGCGTTAAAGCGCGATCCATCCGCCAGACGGGCGTCCACATAAGGGTTCGACTCGTCCACCCGACGACCGACAGCCGAGACGATTTTGTCGATGATCCTGAGCAGGTGTTTCTCATCCTTGAACGTCACATTGCTGAGTTCCAGCTTGCCCGCGCGTTCCACGAAGACCTGATGCGGCCCGTTGACCAGGATGTCGTTAACGGTCTCGTCCTGCAGCAGCGTCTCAAGCGGGCCAAGGCCGGTGACCTCGTCGTAAAGCTCTTTGTTGAGCGTCGTGCGGTCTTCGCGGTTCAGCACGATCCCCTTCTGTTCGAGGATCTCCGACGCGATGGAGCTGATTTCGTTGCGCAGGTCGTTCTCGGTCGCGTGCTCAAGCGCCGCGAGGTTGAGGTTTTCCAAAAGCGCGCGGTGCAGCTCGGTCTTGATCTCGCCCATCCGCTCCTTGCGCTTGCGCTCTTTGTCCATCGGCGCGGCCTGGGCGGGCTTTTTCGGCATCGGCCTGCGCATTGAAACCTGTTGGCCCACCTCTGCCGAGGGCTTCAACTCCGTCACGTTGTTGACCGGGACCTCTTTGGCGGATGCCGGTGCAGGGGTCGATTTTTTGTATTTGGAAAACATCTCACATATCCCGGTGGTGTTGCTCAGGCCGCTTCGGCCGGGCTTTGACCCAGTTCAAAGAGCGATACGGCGAGTTTGGCGATTTCCTTGCGCAGCGGATTCTTGGCCGCCGATGTCGAAAGCGGCAGACCATGGTCGCAGGCCTGCATGACCTGCTTGCCGCCATCGGGCATTTGCAGATCGATAGAGATCCCAAGGCTTTCGCCCATGCGCTTGACCCGGCCCTTGCCGCCCAGATCGGTGAATTTCGGGGCCCGGTTCAGCGCAAACCGCAGTTTGTTGAACGGCAGATCCTCCGATTGCAGCGCCCGCTTGAGGCGCAGCGCATTCTGGGCCGACCGCATGTCCAGCTCCAGCAGCGCCAGATAGACATGGGCGGCCTGCAGGATCGTCTCGGTCCATTGCACCAGGGTCGAGGGCATATCGATAATGACATAATCGAAATGGCTGCGCGCCATGTCGAGGATGCGGCTGATATCCTCGGGTGAGATCAGATCGAGCGGGATCATATCGCTGGGCGCGGTCAGCACCTGCAATCTGTCCTCAAAGCTGACCAGGGCCTGACCGAACACCTCTTCGTCCAGATTGTCGGTATCCGACAGCATCTCGAACACCGCCTCGCGGCGGGGCAGGTCAAGATAGGTCGAGATCGAGCCGAATTGCAGGTCCAGATCCAAGAGGCAAACCTTGGGGGGGCTTTCATCGCCCAGATTGGCCAGTTCCCACGCCAGGTTCGTCGCAATGGTCGAGGATCCGACACCCCCCGCAAGGCCATGAACCACGATCAGCGCGCCGTCCTTGGACGATCCCGAGCGCAACTGTGATCCGGCCTGCTGCTTGGGCGGTTCGGGAACGTTGCGCAGATTTTCGATGGCGGTGTGCAATTCCTGCTCGGGCAGGGGGTAGGGGACAAACTCGTCCGCCCCCTTGCGCAGCAACTGGTGCAGGGCGGCAGGTGTCACATCTTCGGCGATCAGGATGACCTTGATGCCGCGTTTCTTGGCCTCGGTGATGATCTGGCCCAGAAGAACGAGGTTCTCTTCATCTTCCTGATCCATCGCCAGGGCGATGAATTCCAGCGTTTCGGCATCGGGCTGGTTGAAAAAGGCGAGGGCGTCGTTAAAGCTCAGATCGCCCCAGGCCTCGCCCACGGCGGCTTCCATATCTTCGATCAAAAGATCGAAGAGCTGCACATCCCGGCAAATGGTGCAGGCCACGATGGGGCTTTGGTCCGGTTGCGGCATTCCGCTGCTCATTGCCTTCGTCCTTATGTCAGGAACATGACAGTCAAGCGATGCGGTGGCCGTAATGCCCCGCCTTTGCCCAGTTGCCCGTTCTATTCCGACCCGTGGGAGAACGCACGCCCCCCTTGGAGATGAAATGTCGCGGCAAATCAGGGCGATATTGCGGCCAAAAAGCTTCGATTCTGAGATTTGTGAACGATACCGGCCTAAACGCCGATATTGTGTCGCCTATTCGGACAGAATGGCGGTCGAGGCGCCCAGGGTGGTGGAAGCGGTGGCGCTATCGACATACTCACGATAAACGATCTGGGCGTATTTGCCGTCCAGAACCCGTGGGTGGGAGGCGACAAAGCCCGAAACCTCGGTCACGGTCCGGCGATTCCGGCGCTCGCGGTTCTGGGTTACGATCAGGGGCTGGGTCTCGCCGAACGACACCACAGCCTCCAGGCGTGACCGGCTGATCCCCTGGCTGCCCAGGTAATGCACCACCGCGCGCGCCCGGCGCAGTCCAAGGCGTTTGTTGAACGCGTTCGATCCAACCAGATCGGTATGGCCATAGACGCGGAAGCGCACCTCGGGGAATTGGCGGATCCATGCGGCCTGCTTGCGCAACGTTTGACGTGCCGCTTCATCCAGAACCGCGCTGTTGAACGCGAAATTCACGGTCGACGGCACCTGTTCCGCAAACCGCTCGGTCAGGTCCAGAACGAACCCCTCGGCGCCGGTATGCACCATCATATTGTTCATCGTGGCGTTGCCGAAACTGCCACCGTCGATCTGCACGCCCGCTTCGCTGAAAAATGTGGTGCCGATCGGACCTGTCGCGTTCGGGCTGCATGCGCTCAGTGCCGCGACGCTGGC
Source organism: Aestuariivita sp. (assembly GCF_021404545.1). Lineage (GTDB taxonomy): Bacteria > Pseudomonadota > Alphaproteobacteria > Rhodobacterales > Rhodobacteraceae > Aestuariivita. The sequence goes on along the minus strand of NZ_JAAWWD010000003.1, from coordinate 21,201 downwards.
GCCCATCATAAGGCCGGGGATCAGTTTGTGTGTCATTGGATCAATCCATCACATAGCCGTAAGAGCCGCTGAAGTCCTGTTGCGCCACTTCGCCGGCCGCGCCACGGACGCGGCGTTCGCCACGGGCGGTGCGGCCGAACAGAAACAGTTCCTGTTCGGTCGGGGGTTTGATCCTGTCGGTCGGCAGCGCCAATGCCTCGCCCCGTGTCGGCGTGACCAGATGGGCGGTGATGATGATCACCAGTTCGGTTTGGGCGCGCTGATAATCGGCGCTGCGAAACAACGCCCCCAGAACAGGAACGTCCCCAAGCCAGGGCAATTGACGGTTGTTGTCGAGGAAATTGTCCTCAATCAGGCCGGCAATGGCAAAGCTCTCGCCATCGCGCATCTCGACGGTTGTCGAGGTTTCACGCCGCGAGAAGGCGTCGATTTGAAACCCGTCGATGGAAATGCCGTTGGTCGGATCGATATCCGACACCGCGGCCATCATCTCGAGGTTGATCGTGTCCTTGTCCACCACCCGCGGGATAAAGTTGAGTTCGATCCCGAAGGGTTTGAATTCAACGGTGATCGCGCCGTCTTCCTGGGCAATGGGAACGGGATACTCCCCGCCCGCAAGGAATTTGGCCTCCTGTCCCGACAGCGCGGTCAGGTTGGGTTCGGCCAGCGATCGGACCACCCCTTTTTGCTCAAGCGCTTCGAGCAGCAATCCAACGCGCAGTGACCCGGCGCTGAACCCGAAAAGAACCGCTCCAGCATTGTCGTTGCTGGCCGGAATCTGGCCGTTGAACGCATTCGTCACAGCACCCGAGGTATTGAGCGAATTGGTGCCGCCGTCGATGCCGACATCGCTGCCGAAAATCGCGCCATCCAGCGCCAGTGAACTGCTCAGCGCCTTGGACACGGTGCGTTGCATTTCGGCGAACCGCACCTTGAGCATCACCTGCTGGACGCCGCCGACGCTCATCAGGTTCGACACCCGCTCGGGCGCATAGCGCTCGGCCAGATCCAGGGCGCGTTGCAGACGCTGGCTGCTTGAGACGGTGCCCGACAGCACGATCCCGTCATTGGCGGTGCGGACCTCGATCCGTTCTCCAGGGAGGATCTGGCCCAGGCGTTCCTTGAACTCGGTCACGTCGGCGGCGACCTTGACATCGACATTGGTGATCAGCTGGCCCGCCCCATCCAGAAGGGTCAGCGTGGTCAGGCCGGGCGATTTGCCCAGCACATAGATGGTGCGATCCGACAGCGACGAGATATCGGCGATACCCGGGTTGGCGATACTCAGTTCGGCAAACGGCACATCGCTTTCGACGACAACCGCACGGTTCATCGGCACGCTCAGCGTGGCCGCGGTTCCTTTTTTGACGACCCGCAGGGTTTCAGCCTGTGCCGTGCCTGCCAGCGGTACACAGATGACAGACAGCCCCAACAGGGCTGCTTTGAGCGAATTTCTGATTGTCATGTGACCTGCCTCTCCGATCACGCCTCTGATGACGGGTCTTTGCGCCCGCATTACAGTCACTGTGCGCCAGTTTCATTTTTTTTTCAAGAATCAAACATTTCTCGGGCGTCGCTGATGTGTGGAACGCGCAACAATGGCGACTGAAGGCTTTTATCCACAGCACCGGTCAGGCTGTGGAAAAGCCAGGATGCGTGTACAGCCTGGCTTTCTAAGTAACTGATTTTATGAGATTTATGGGCTAGTTGGTGCAAGGAATGGCGATTTCGACCACTTCAGCACCGCGGCGGGTTCTGATCGTGCACACCCGCTCTCTCTCGGGTTCTGCTTCAACCTCGAGTTCCGCAAGTCCCAGCAGGGACCGCTGATCAACCTCGATCGAGGCGCTGACGGTGTCATCCTCGGCCCCCAAAAGCGCCAGAGACAAACCACCGCTGCTTTGGGCTTGGGCCAGTTTGGCCACCTGATCGGGGCGCACCGCCACGGTCACGGTGCGGGCGATCAGCGCGCCATCCAGGTCTCCCCCTGCCGTCTGGTCGATGGCGATCAGGGTAATGCCGGATTCGATCAGCTTGGTTACGTCGCCCCGATCGTCATTGCCCGGTATGCGCCCGGTCCAATAGATGTCGACGCGGTCACCCGGCCGCAGGAAGCCTGACACGCCCGAGGCCACATCGACCCGGATCGCAAAAGCGCGCATGCCTCGTTCCAGGCGGGAGATCAGGCCCGCATCTTCGCCTGGCTCGGTCACCTTGACGGCCATGATCGCCTCGTCCTTTTCCATTGCGCGCAACACGAACCGCTGGCGCGTGTCATCCGCGGGAAAAAGCGTCTCAACGCTTGTGAACGAGCCTTCGGGGACGGCATTGGCGGGCCACCGTACCGCCCGCACGGCGTCAGGCCGCAGGATCTCGCCATAGCGCAGCGGCGCGTCGGCCACCAAGACCTTGACCGTGGGTACGACCGCCTGACGCGAGGCGCGTTCCTTGGCCAGTTCCGTCTGATACGCGTCGATGTAGTTCTTGGCCATCATCACAGCGCCGCCTGCCAGCCCAATTCCAACCAGCAAGACCAATCCAAATACAAGTCGCATTGCGTCGCCTTTCCAACTGTGCCCGCCCGTTTGTCACGGATCGGTGTACATTTCTGTCTCTGGGGCAGGATTGTAGATGGGGAATGTGGCGAAATAGGTTCGTTGCTGCGGAGCCTTGATGTTCATTCGCCCACCATCACCGCCCGTTAGAACCCTGCGTCGGGATCTATGCTGGTGATTGCGTTTGCCGTGCCCGTTCCGACACTGCCGCTGCCGCCTTCAACCGCCACGATAACGGCGCCGCCGAACCCGACAATCAGGGCCGTCAGCACAACCCAATCGATGGTAACTGCACCGTCTTCCGATCGCAGCAATGATCTGATCTTGTTAAGCACGGGATACCTCATCGAAGTCAGCAGATGCCTGAGAGTGACAAAGGGCCGCTCCTCGACTGAGAAGCGGCCCCTTGTATCCGTCACATGAACGGTCGGCTTTAGAAGCCAGCGTCGACGCTCACGCCACCCAGTTCGTCTTCGATCGCTTCGGACAGGTCCTCTGCGCCGCCTTCGATGGCGGTGTAGGCCGCGCCGCCCAGAGCCACAACAGCGGCGGTCAGCACAACCCAGTCAACAGTTACGGCACCGTCTTCGTCTTTGCGGAAGTTTTTCAGAAAGTTCAGCATTTTCGTCCCTCCAGGAAGGTAGGTTAAAGTTTGCTCGACCCGCCCAGTTCAATGTGCCGCTCTCTCACAACCGGCACGGTGCGTTTCGATGAGGACACTTAAGCCCGCGGATTGGGGCGTGAATGTGGCCAGGGTGAGAATTTTTCGCGTCAGATTAACTTTTCGTTAGAAAGTTGGGGGCATATACGCGGATTGTTGCGATTTTCGGGCTGTTATTGGCGAAACTCGGCGCAAATCCACTGGCCCTGGGGGCGAGATTCGTTGACACTTGACAAAAGCCGGGTCGAGCAGCAGGTCCAAATCAATGTTTCGCACAGTTTTCATTGCGGGTTTGTGCCTGGCGGTCGCTGTTTTCGCGGCAGAGCCCGGGGCCGCAGAGGTCACTACAGGGGGGTTCGAGGCCAAACGGGTCAAGCCACCCGCTCCCGGCACAACACAGCGCATCACGGTGCAGATCCCTCTGCGGGCCAATCCTGCCGTCCCGCCCCCTCCACCCGGAACAGACCCTGCACCAGAAGTTGGCGTGGCCCCCGAAGTGAGCCCGACAGCGCCAAACACCCTTCTCGGGCGCTATGCGTGGTTTTGGGACCGTATCTCTCCGACAATCGAAAGCAGCGGGCCTGGGCGGCTCGATGCGGCGATGCAAACGCTGATGGGCGCGACGGATCCTGTGGGCGCCCCCCGGCTTCAGCATTTGCAGGACATCGCGCGGGCGCATGGTGTGGATATTCTGACAAGTACCATTGGCACCCAAGTGTCACCGGCCCTTGTTCTGGCGGTGATCTCGGTCGAATCCGGTGGCCAGCGGGATGCGGTCAGCTCTGCCGGGGCGGCCGGGTTGATGCAGTTGATGCCCGACACCGCGTCGCGTTTCGGTGTGGATGATCGCACCAGCGCGCCGGAAAACATCGCGGGCGGGGTGCGATATCTCGACTGGCTGATGGAGGAATTTGCGCGCGATCCCATTTTGGTGCTGGCCGGATACAATGCCGGTGAAGGGGCCGTGCGCAGCCATGCAGGCGTGCCCCCCTTTGCGGAGACACGTGACTATGTCCCCAAGGTGCTGGCCGCCTTTCAGGTGGCCAAGGGGCTCTGCCTGACCCCGCCCGAGCTGATTTCGGATGGCTGCGTCTTTACCGGAATGAACTAGAGGCAAAGACGCCAGGCCGTGGATGGGTCTTAGACGTTAAAGACGTCCGCCCATTCGGGGTGTTTGACGCGCTGGGCGTTCACGAACGGGCAGAGCGGCACGATCTTCCAGCCTTCGGCCCGCGCCACCGCGACCAGATGAGCAACCAGTGCTGCGGCGGCGCCGGTGCCGCGCAACGCGTCGGGCACGCCGGTGTGATCGGCGATCCGGGTGCCGGGGGACAGGATGGAAAAGGTCAGTTCCGCCTCGTGCCCCTCATGGGTCAGAAAGAACCGGCCCTTCTTGCCGTCCTCTTTGCGCTGGATATCGAATGCGGCGGCCACCGGCGTCAGTCTACGATTGTGGCGAGGGTGGCGGCACGCAGCTCATCCTCGGTCACGCCCTCGGCGGTCTCGACGATCTTCAAACCGCCCTCGACCACATCCAGAACGCCCAGATTGGTGATGATGCGGTCCACCACGCCCTGACCCGTCAGCGGCAGGGTGCAGGCGGGAAGAACCTTGCTGTCGCCATGTTTGTTGGTGTGATCCATAACCACCACCACACGGCCCACACCTGCCACCAGATCCATCGCACCGCCCATGCCCTTGACCAGCTTGCCCGGGATCATCCAATTGGCGAGATCTCCGTTCTCAGCCACTTCCATCGCGCCCAGAATCGCCATGGCGATCTTGCCGCCGCGGATCATCCCAAAGGAGGTGGCACTGTCAAAATACGAGGTATGCTCCAGCTCGGTGATGGTCTGCTTGCCCGCGTTGATCAGGTCGGGATCCTCCTCACCCTCGATAGGGAAGGGGCCCATGCCCAGCATGCCGTTTTCCGATTGCAGCGTCACCTCGATCCCTTCGGGGATATAATTCGACACCAGCGTGGGAATCCCGATCCCGAGGTTCACATACCAGCCGTCCTGAAGTTCCTGTGCCGCGCGTGCGGCCATTTGATTGCGATCCCAAGCCATTTTGGTGCCTGTCCTTATGTGTTCATCTCCGACGCACCGGCCGGTACGTCGATTGTCACCACCGACCCGGCCGCTCCGCGACCCAGTTGCAATGTGCCTTCGAGCCCTTCGATCAGCCCGGTCAGGACCCGGCCGCCGACGGAATTGCCATTGGGCCAGGAAACGGACTTGGGGATGCCCACACCGTCATCGGCCACGATCAGACGCAGACCGCCCTCGCTCAACCGCGACATGCGCACCTCGACAAGGCCGGTGTCAAGCCGCATGAACGCGTGTTGATAGGCATTGCTGAGGACTTCGGACATCACGAGCCCGACACGTGTCGCCACTTCGACGGGCACACTGAGCGGCTCGATCTGAAGGCTCATGCGGATGCCGGGCGACCCATCGACATGGGCAATGGCGCAGGCGATCCGCGACAGAAAGCTGCCCAGCTCAACGGTATCCGCATTTGACCGCGAGTCCGACAGCTTCATCTCTTCATAGAGCAGTTGCAGCGTCTCGATCCGGCGGGAGAGGGCGATGAAGTCCTCCGGCGCGGTGGTCTCGCGCGATTGACGTCGGATCATGTCGATCACCATCGACAGATCTGCCTTGACGCGGTTTTGCACCTCGACCATCTGGCGGCCGATCCTTTCGGCCGTGGCATCGATATCGGATTCGCGGATCTCCTTTTGAATACCCACGAAATACTGGCAATGCCCTCTGGCATCCTTGACCGGCGCCACGATCAACCGGTTCAGAAACGGCTCGCCATTGGCCCGGTAATTCAGGATATCGACGGTCACATCCGTCTCGCGCCCGATCGCATCGCGCAGGCGATCCACATCGGCTATGTCCGTGTCCTTGCCCTGGAGGAACCGGCAATTGCGCCCGATTGTGGCGCTGCGGGCATAGCCGGTCATGCGCTGAAACGCTTCGTTCACATAGATGATGGGATTGTCTTCAAGATTTGGGTTGGTCAAGATCATGGAAACATCGGCACGGGAAAACCCTTCCAATGCGCGATCTTCATCCAACAGCTGTGCGACACTATCGGGCATGTCAGTCACCTCAGGCGGCCCTTACCGTCCTTTGTTCGATACGTTTTTCATGCTCGCCCTGGATCAGCCGATGAACGTAGATGCCGGGCAGGTGGATGGCATCGGCATCCAACTCACCGGGTCGCACGATCTCTTCAACCTCCATCACGCAGACCTTGCCGCACATCGCGGCGGGCGGGTTGAAGTTGCGCGCGGTCTTGCGGAAGATCGCGTTGCCGGTGGTGTCAGCCTTCCAGGCCTTGACGATCGAGAGGTCGGCAAAGATGCCGCGTTCCATGATATAGGTCTCGCCGTCGAACTCCTTGTGCTCCTTGCCTTCGGCAATCACGGTGCCCACGCCTGTCTTGGTATAAAAGCCCGGAATACCGCAGCCCCCTGCGCGCATCCGCTCGGCCAAGGTGCCTTGTGGGTTGAATTCCAGCTCCAGTTCACCGGACAGATACTGGCGCATGAACTCCGCGTTCTCGCCCACATAGGACGAGATCATTTTCTTGACCTGGCGCGTCTGCAAAAGAATGCCAATTCCGAAATCGTCGACGCCCGCATTGTTGGATGCAAATGTCAGATCCTTTGCGCCATTTTGCTTGATCGCATCCAACAGCAATTCCGGAATGCCGCACAGACCAAAGCCGCCTGCCGCAATGGTCATCCCGTCAAAAAGCAGCCCGTCCAACGCGTCGGACGCATTCGCAAAAACTTTCTTCATGTGTGCTCCCTTGGCTGCCCGATATACCCGAGCGCAATGTGGCATAAATCAAAAAATCGCCCCGGTCCAGATCGGAGCGTACAATTGCAGATTGTGAATAGGAATAGGCGATCCGCAGACGCCGTGCAAACGCCAGACATGCGGTGCTTTTACGCAGTCTGGCGCTGTGACGACATTAACCTTTTGCCTTGGCCTTGCGGGTGGTTTTTTTGCGCGTTCCCTTCTTGGGCGCCTTTTCGGCAATAAGCTGCACGGCCTGATCCATGGTCACGGCACTGGGGTCGATTTCCTTGGGCAGCGTCGCGTTCACCTTTTCCCATTTGATGTAGGGACCGTATTTGCCATCCATGACATTCACCGGACCGCCATCGGTGGGATGTTCGCCCAGTTCGCGCAAGGGCTTTGCGGCCTTGCCTCGGCCGCCTCGGCTGGCCACCTTTTCGGCCAAAAGCTGCACCGCACGGTTCATACCCACGGTGAACACCTCATCCAGGCTTTCGAGGTTGGCATTGGTGCCGCCGCGATCCGATGTGCTTTCGGCGTGTTTCAGATAGGGACCATAGCGCCCGATATTGGCCCAGACCGCGATGCCATCCTCGGGGTGGTCGCCCACCTTGCGCGGCAGCGACAAGAGCATCAGCGCGCGCTCCAGCTCCAACTCCTCGGGCGGCCAATCCTTGGGGATCGACTGACGCGGCGGTTTGGGCGTCTCTTCGGTCGCCGCGCCGCGCTGAACATAGGGACCGAACCGGCCTTTGAAGACGCGGATCTCGTCGCCCTGATCCTCGCCCAGAAGCTTGCCATCGGGAGGGATCGCGCCATCGTCCTCGGCACCGGGCGGGCCAAAGGCCCGGGTATAGCGGCATTCGGGATAGTTCGAGCATCCGATAAACGCCCCGCCCGACCGCGCGGTGCGCATGCTCAGCCGACCGGCACCGCAATTGGGGCACAGACGTGGATCGGTGCCATCCTCATTGGGCGGGAAGAGATGCGGCTCCAGCACCTCGTTGATCTTTTCCAGCACATCGGTGATGCGCAGTTCAGATGTCTCGGCAATGGCGGCGGAAAAATCGCGCCAGAACCGGTCCAGCACGGTCTGATAGTCCCGGTTCCCGGCCGAGACATCGTCAAGCTCTTCCTCCAGCGAGGCGGTGAAATCATAGCCTACGTATTTGCGAAAGTAATTTTCCAGGAACGCGGTGACCAGACGGCCCTTATCCTCGGGGAACAGCCGGTTCTTGTCCTTGCGCACATAGCCGCGATCCTGGATCGTGGTCACGATCGATGCATAGGTGGAGGGGCGCCCGATGCCCAGCTCTTCCATCCGTTTGACCAGCGTCGCCTCGGTATAGCGGGGCGGGGGCTGGGTGAAATGCTGCTCGGGCGTGATGGTGCGTTTCTCGGCCGCCTCGCCCTTGGCGATCTGCGGCAGGCGTTTGTCGTCGTCATCCACGACGCTGTCATCGCGGCCTTCTTCATAGACTCGCAGAAACCCGTCAAACAGAAGGACCTGACCGGTGGCGCGCATCACGACCTGACCGTCCCGGCTGCCCACATCGACAGTGGTGCGTTCCAGACGTGCGGCCTCCATCTGGCACGCGATGGTGCGTTTCCAGATCAGATCGTAGAGCTTGCGCTGATCGGCCTCCAGATTGAGGCTGGCGGCATCCTTGCTCATGACCGTGGGCCGGATGCATTCATGCGCCTCCTGCGCATTCTTGGCCTTGTTCTTATAGATCCGCGGGCCGGACGGTACATACTCCGCGCCATACCGATCCTTGATCGCGGCGCGCGTTTCGGTCACGGCCTCGGGGGCCATATCGATGCCGTCGGTCCGCATATAGGTGATGTGCCCGGCCTCATAGAGGCGCTGCGCCGTGCTCATCGTCTGGCGCGCGCCCATGCCGAATTTGCGGCTGGCCTCCTGTTGCAGGGTGGAGGTCATGAAGGGCGCGGACGGGTTGCGCGACGCCGGTTTGGCCTCCACCGATTGCACCGCCAGATCGCGGGAGGTGATCGCCTGCACAGCCAGTTCGGCCTGGGTCGCGTTTTCGATGTCGTACCGGTCAAGCTTCTTGCCTGCCAGAACCGTCAGCCGCGCTTCGTATTCCTGGCCACGTGGGGTCGCCAGAATGGCCTTGACCGACCAGTATTCACGGGCGCGAAACGCCTCAATCTCCATTTCGCGCTCGACGATCAGGCGCAGGCAGACCGATTGCACACGGCCCGCCGATTTCGCACCCGGCAGCTTGCGCCACAGCACAGGAGAGAGGTTGAAGCCCACCAGATAATCCAGCGCGCGGCGCGCCAGATAGGCCTCCACCAGCGGCATGTCGACCTGGCGGGGGTTCTTCATCGCCTCTTCGACCGCCGCCTTGGTGATTGCATTGAAGGTCACGCGGCTGACCGGGGTGTCCTTCTTGATCGAGCGGCGCTTGGTCAGCGCTTCTTGCAGGTGCCAACTGATCGCTTCGCCTTCGCGGTCGGGGTCCGTGGCCAGGATCAACTCGCCATCCTCGGCCAGCGCGTCGGCGATCGCTTTGACGTGTTTTTTGCTGTCGGATGCCACCTCCCAGGTCATCGCGAAACGGCTGTCGGGATCGACGGATCCATCCTTGGGCGGCAGGTCCCGGACATGACCGTATGAGGCCAGGACGGTGTATTCCTTGCCCAGATACTTGTTGATCGTTTTGGCTTTGGCCGGAGATTCCACAACAACTACGGGCATTTAGGGGGCAACCTCATCTTGAACGAATGGCGCGGTGTATGACGGCGCAAAATGTGGGGTGCAAGAGGCTATTGTCAATGAGCCGCGTGATGCGGCACTTTGGGTATGGTTATGGGGACAGGTGTCATGCGTTGGATTTTGATTGTCTGGGTGGTCTGGGCGGGGCCCGTTTCGGCTCAGGGCTACAGCACGCCCGAGCGGGGCACGGCCCTGCGCGCGGCGCTGATGGATGCGATCCGGCCCCATGCGGAATGGATGCTGGGCACCCCGGTTCAGTTCGTCGTGCGTGACCTGCGCGTGGCGGGCGACGTGGGGTTCGCATCGCTCAGCCCTCAGAGACCCGGCGGCGCCGAGATCAACCTCGTTCAGACACCCGGCTATGCGCGTGGCGCGCTTCATGCCGGGGCCGACGGCAATGGGGCCGCGATGCAGGTGCTGTACAAACGTGCGGGCCAGACCTGGGTCGCGGTGCATTGGGTGATCGGTGCGACGGATGTCTGGTGGTCCTATCCGCCGCTATGTGCCGAGTACCGCGCGGTCACGCCGGAGGTGTGTTGAACCCGGTCAGCCTACCCGCGACAAGAGCCCCCCTGGCCGTCGCAGGATCTTTCCATCCAGTTCGAGATCCGTCAGCGCCGGATTGACCTGTCTGGCTGGGGTTTGGAGGTCGCGGATCAACTGATCTTCGGCCACGGGCGAAGGGCCAAGCCGGTCGAGGATCTGCTGATGCAAGGCTGCGGTCTGCGCCAGTGTCCGTGTTTCGACAGGCGGGGGCGGGATCGGGGCCAAGGGCGGATCTTCGGCCCGGGCCGGATCAACCGCCAGCGCCTCTGTCACGTCGTCGGCGCTGCGCACCAGATGGGCGCCATCGCGGATCAGCTGGTTGCAGCCCGAGGCGCGCGCGTCGAACGGGTGTCCTGGCACGGCCATAACCTCGCGGCCCTGATCCAGTGCGTCGCGCGCGGTGATCAGGCTGCCGGATTTTATCGCCGCCTCGACCACGATGACGCCTTGGGACAAGCCCGAGATGATCCGGTTGCGGCGCGGGAAATGCCGCGCCATCGGCTGCAATCCCATCGGTTGTTCCGACAGCAGAACGCCCTTTTGCCTGAGATCGCGGGCAAGACCGGTGTTTTCGGCTGGATAAATCACATCCACGCCTCCGGCCATCACCGCAACGGTGCCCGTTTTCAACGCCGCCAGATGCGCGGCTGTATCGACGCCGCGGGCCAGGCCGGACGCCACCACGAAGCCGCGCGCGCCCAGATCGTGGGCCAGGGCGCGCGCCATCCGCGTTCCCAGTGACGAGGCATTGCGCGCCCCCACGATCGAAACCGTCTCCCGCTGCAAGAGCGAGACGTCACCCAAAGCCCAGAGCAACGGGGGCGCATCCGTGAGTGTGCGAAGATGCGTTGGATAATCTGCCGAACCCAGGAACAAAAGCTGCGCTTTGGCGGCTTTTGCGGCCCTGAGTTCGGCGTCTATCACGCCGGCTGGGCATATTTCATATGCATCCAACCCGGCCTGTCGTGCCACTTCAGGCAGCGCGGCAAGCGCGTTTTGCGCCGTGCCATACTCCGCCATAAGCCGATGAAACGTGGCCACACCGACCCGGCGAGAGCGCAAGAGGCGAAGCCATGAAAACCGGTCTTCTTCCGTGGTGGGTGGGAGTGGGGGGTGAGTGGAAGAATAGTGTTCCTCGGTCATCCATCGCTCCGCCTTCTTGCAGAATCGTTTCTAAGCAAGGGTGGTTAACGGGGAATGAATCCCGTCAAAAAAACCACGTCTTTCCGAAAATGCTTTTCAAAGGGCGGGTATTCCTTGGGATCGGTTACAGGCGGCGGGCCTTGTGTTTCAACGCGCGCCGCTCTGGGTGTCAGGCGGCCGATCCGCCGACCGTCAGCCCGCCGATCAGAACCGATGGCTGGCCTACACCGACCGGCACCCACTGGCCCTGCTTGCCGCAATTGCCCATGCCCGGATCCAGCGCCATGTCATTGCCCAGCCCGCGGATCTGTTTCAGCGCCGTGGCCCCGTCGCCGATCAGCGTGGCGCCTTTGACGGGTGCGCCCACCTTGCCGTTCTGGACCCGGTAGGCTTCGGTGCAGGAAAACACGAACTTGCCGTTGGTGATGTCGACCTGACCTCCGCCGAATCCCACGGCATAGATCCCGTCCTTGAGATCGGCCACCAGATCGCCGGGATCGGCCTCGCCGCCCAGCATATAGGTGTTGGTCATGCGCGGCATCGGCGCATGCGCATAGCTCTGGCGCCGCCCGTTGCCGGTGGGGGGCACCCCCATCAGCCGCGCGTTCTGGCGATCCTGCATGAACCCCACCAGCACGCCATCCTCGATCAAGATGTTCTTGCCCGACGGCGTGCCTTCGTCATCCACGCTGATCGAGCCGCGCCGATCCGGGATCGTGCCGTCATCCAGAACGGTCACGCCGGGAGCTGCCACCTGCTGGCCCATCAGCCCGGCAAAGGCCGAAGAGCCCTTGCGGTTGAAATCCCCTTCCAGGCCGTGGCCTACCGCTTCATGCAGCAAGATGCCCGGCCAGCCGGGGCCCAGCACCACATCCATCACGCCTGCAGGCGCGGCCTCGGCCTTGAGGTTGACGATGGCCACGCGCAGCGCCTCGCGTGCCTTGGCCTGCCACTCCGACGGCGCGATCAGCCCGTCCAGACCGACGCGTCCGCCGCCGCCCGCGCTGCCGGATTCGCGGCGCCCGTTCTCTTCGACGATCACCGACACGTTCACCCGGGTCATCGGGCGGACATCGGAGACCGACACACCGTCAGGGCGCAGGATCTCGACCTCCTGAAGCGAGGCTGCCAGCGCGGCCGAGACCTGGACCACCCTGGGATCCAGCGCACGGGCAAAGCTGTCGATTTCGCGCAGCGTCTCGATCTTGACCGGGAACTCCACGCCTGAAATCGGGTCCGCGTCGGTATAGAGCCGCCGGTTGGTCGGTTGCGGCGCCTCGGCCCAGGTGCCGCCGCCATCGCCCACCGCAAGACGCGCGGTCTCGGACGCGCGGAGCAGGGCGGCTTCTGAGATCTCGGTCGAATGGGCATAGCCCGACACCTCGCCGCGTACCGCGCGCAGACCGAACCCTTCGGACGCGTCAAAACTTGCGGTTTTCAGCCGCCCGTCATCAAAGACAAGCGCCTCGGACCGCCGCCGCTCAAGAAACAATTCGCCGTCATCGGCGCCATCGGTGGCGGCACGCAGGATCGACAGGGCAGCATCGCGAGAAAACCCGTCATGGAACGGGAGGAACGGGGTATGGGACATCGGTCAAGGCCTCGCATTTGATCTGAATCAATAAAAAGCGTCCGTTTGACGCAAGTTGCGCTCTTTATCTGTCAGATGGAATATGGTTTCTACCGCGCCAAGGACAAATGGTGAGGGGTGCGCCCGAATCTCCTCCCGATCTCACAGGACGCGATCAACCGGTCAGGACAGAACACACTATGAAGAACGCTTTTTCGCTTGCTGGGCTGCTGACGGCCCTTTCCACCGTGCCTGCGCTGGCGCAGGATGCCGGCCTCATCGGTAAGCCGATCCCCGGCGGGACAGGGTTTCAACCTGCCGCAACCGAACTGGCGCGGGACCTGCAATCCTTGGACTGGATGCTGCTGATCATCATCACAGTGATCTGCGTGTTTGTGACCGCGTTGATGATCTGGTGCATCGTACGGTTCAACCGCCGCGCCAACCCCACACCGGCAAGCTTTACGCACCACACACCGGTTGAGATTGCCTGGACGGTTATCCCCATCGTCATCCTTGTCTTTATCGGGGCGTTCTCTTTGCCGGTCCTGTTCAAGCAACAGGAGATTCCTGAAGCCGACGTGACGATCAAGGTGACCGGATACCAGTGGTATTGGGGCTATGAATATGTCGATCACGAATTCGGGTTCGACAGCTTCATGCTGGCGCGCGAGGATCTGGCTGACTACGGATATAACGAAGACGAATACCTTCTGGCGACCGATACCCGCGTGGTGGTTCCGGTGGGGCAGACCATCGTGATGCAAGTCACCGGTGCCGACGTGATCCACAGCTGGACGATCCCCTCCTTCGGCGTCAAGCAGGACGCGGTGCCCGGTCGTCTGGCCGAGCTGTGGTTCAATGCCGAAGAGGAGGGCATTTTCTTTGGACAGTGTTCTGAGCTTTGCGGCAAGGACCACGCCTATATGCCGATCACCGTCGAAGTGGTCAGCCAGGAGGAATACGAGATCTGGCTCGAAGGCGCGATCGAGGAATACGCGGGCAAGCCGCTTGAGTACCGCGTGGCATCGAACTGAGTATTGATCCGGCGTCGGGAAGATCCCCCCGCGCCGGAATTTCTGTCTAAAGGCGTGGACGTCCCGCGCCCGATCCGGAGCCTGAGATGACCGACGCAAGCTTGAACGGACAGACCCAGCAGGGCGAAGCGGAGTTTCGCGACTTCTTTGCGCTGCTCAAGCCGCGTGTGATGTCGCTGGTGGTCTTCACCGCGCTGGTCGGTCTGTTGGCGGCACCCGTCGGTGTGCATCCGATGATCGCCTTTGCATCGATCCTGTTCATTGCGGTTGGGGCAGGGGCCTCGGGTGCGCTGAACATGTGGTGGGATGCCGATATCGATCGGATCATGCGCCGGACCAAGGGCCGCCCGATCCCGGCGGGCAAGGTCGATGGGCAGGATGCGCTCCATATCGGGCTTGGCCTGTCCGGCCTCTCGGTGGTGATGCTGGCGCTTGCGGCAAATCTGCTCGCGGCGTTTCTGTTGGCGTTCACCATCTTCTTCTATGCCGTGATCTATTCGATGTGGCTCAAACGCTCGACCCCGCAGAACATCGTGATCGGCGGCGCGGCGGGCGCGTTTCCGCCGGTGATCGGCTGGGTTGTCGCCACCGGCACGATGAGCTTTGAGCCCTGGCTGATGTTCGCGCTGATCTTCATCTGGACACCGCCGCATTTCTGGGCGCTGGCTCTCTTCATGCGCTCGGACTACGATGATGCGGGCGTGCCGATGCTGACCGTCACACATGGCCGTCGCACGACACGCAATAACATCCTGGGCTATACCGTGCTGTTGGCGATCCTCGCCGTGGGCACGGCGTTTACGGCGATTGGCGGGCCGATCTATCTGGCGGTTGCGGTGGTTTTGAACGCGCTCTTCCTCAAAGGTGCCGTGGAGATCTGGCGCCGCGACGAAGCGATGAGCGAAGCCGACAATTTCGCGGTTGAAAAACGCTTCTTCCGGCTGTCGCTGCTCTATCTCTTCCTGCATTTCGGCGCTATCCTGGCTGAGGCCACTTTGGCGCCGTTCGGTCTGGGAGGCTGGTGATGGCAATCCGCGTTGAACATGAACTGCACAAACGCCGTTTTGGCAGGAATCTTGGCGTCGGTCTGGTGCTGGCTGCGCTGATTGCGATTATCTTTGGACTGACCATTGTCAAGGTTACGAGCGGTCCGGTGGCCAATGCGCAAGGGGAGATCATCAATAGATGAAGATGCTGAACGGGATGGAAGCCAAGAAAAAGACCGTGGTTCAGGCCGTCGGTGTTGTCTTTGTGATGGGGGCGCTGGCATGGGCGTCGGTTCCGTTTTACGACTGGTTTTGCCGCGTGACCGGATTTGGCGGGGCCACCGATGTAGCCGAAACGGGCCCCGAGGACATCCTGGACAAGACCATCACCGTGCGCTTTGACGCCTCGCTTGAGCGGGACATGCCATGGCAGTTCCGTCCGGTCGAGCGGGAGATGGAACTGCGCATCGGCGAAACGGGCCTTGCATTCTATGAGGCCTACAACCCGACCGACCGGCCGGTGGCGGGTTCGGCCAGCTATAATGTGACACCGTATGAGGCGGGCGGGTTTTTCTACAAAATCCAGTGTTTCTGCTTTGAGGAGCAGGTACTGGAACCCGGTGAGCGGGTCGAGATGCCTGTCACCTTCTTCGTGGATCCCGAGATCGTCACGGATCGCGACGGCAAATTCGTGCATACGATCACGCTGTCTTACACATTCTACGAGATCGACCTGCCCGAGAGCTATGCGGCCCTTGAGGCGGCCCCCGATACAACAACAAACTGACGCACGCAGCTGAGGGACAATTCACATGGCGCATGCAAAAAACCACGATTACCACATTCTGAACCCCTCGATCTGGCCGCTGCTCGGATCGATCGCGGCCTTCGTCATGCTCTTTGGCGCAGTGCTGTGGATGCACGGGGTGACACCGTTCATGTTCTGGATCGGTTTTGTCGCCGTGCTCTACACCATGTTCGGCTGGTGGTCCGAGGTTGTTGTGGAAAGCCGTCAGGGCGACCACACGCCGGTGGTGCGGATCGGCCTGCGTTACGGCTTTATCCTGTTCATCATGTCCGAGGTGATGTTCTTTGCCGCCTGGTTCTGGTCGTTCTTCAAACACGCCATCTATCCGATGAGCGAGTATGTCGGCACCGAATATGTGCAGCCCGAGATCTATCATGTGGACGCGTTCCACCTGCCGTTGATCAACACGCTTGTGCTGCTGCTCTCGGGCTGTGCGGTGACCTGGGCGCACCACGCGCTGGTGCATGAAAACGACCGCAAGGCCTTGGTGAACGGTCTGGCCATCGCGGTTGTTCTTGGCATCGTATTCACCGGCCTGCAGGCTTACGAGTATTCCTATCTGCTGTACAAGGGCTGGGAGTTTGGGGCCGACAAGTTCTACTCCAATTTCTTCATGGCCACCGGCTTTCACGGGTTACATGTGATCATCGGAACGATCTTCCTGGCGGTATGCTGGCTCAGGGCGGTCAAGGGGCACTTTACCCCCGAAAAGCATGTGGGCTTTGAGGCGGCTGCCTGGTACTGGCACTTTGTCGATGTGGTCTGGCTGTTCTTGTTCTTCGCCGTCTACATCTGGGGTGTCGCACAAATGCCGGGGACGCATTAGCGCCCAACCGGATGATCCGAGGTCTGAAAGAAAGCGCGCGGCCTCCGCGCGCTTTTCCCATCCAAGGGGGTGATCGGCTGCAATGCGCCGTCTCATGTTTCTTGTACTGTTTGGCCTGACAGGCGCGGGGATTCTGATCTCTCTGGGCGTGTGGCAGGTTCAGCGTCTTGCCTGGAAGGAAGGGGTGCTGGCCCAGATCGAGGCGCGCCTCGTCGACGCTCCACTGCCCTTGCCTGCCAGCCCCCGCGCCGAGGTCGACCGCTATATGCCGGTCGAGGTCACGGGCAGTTTCCTGCCTGGCGAGTTGCATGTGTTGGTCTCGATCAAGCGGGTGGGGCCGGGATATCGCATCATCGCTCCGTTCGAGACGGCCGAAGGGCGGCGCATCCTGATTGATCGCGGTTTCGTACCCAGCGACGCCAAGGAGACAGCGCGCAGCGCTGAACCCGCGTCGATCGTCGGCAATCTTCACTGGCCGCGGGAAACAGACAGTTGGACACCCGCGCCGGAGCTTGCAACCAACACCTGGTTTGCCCGCGATGTGCCCGCGATGGCAGTTGCGCTGGACACCGAGCCGGTTCTTGTGATCGCCAGGTCGGAAACAGACCCCGCCGTGACGCCGCTGCCCGTGGACACGGCTGGCATTCCCAACGATCACTTGCAATACGCGATCACCTGGTTTTCGCTGGCCGCGATCTGGTCGGCGATGACGGTCTATTTCCTGCGGCGCTCGCGCGCCCAACGACAAAGCTGACGGATCATGGAATACATCTCGACCCGGGGAACCGCCCCCAAACTGACATTCGCCGAGGCGATGCTGACCGGTCTGGCGCGTGACGGCGGCCTTTATGTGCCCGCAACCATCCCGCAGATGAGCCATGCCGAGATCGCCGCCCTTGCAGGTCAGCCATATGAAGAGGTCGCCTACCGCGTCATGCGGCCGTTTATCGGCGACAGTTTCACCGATGACGCCTTTCGTGGTGCCGTCGAACGCGCCTATGCCGGGTTTGGCCATGCCGCCCGGGCACCGCTCAAGCAGCTCAATGAAAACCACTTCCTGCTGGAGCTCTTTCACGGGCCCACGCTCGCGTTCAAGGATTTCGCGATGCAGCTTATCGGCCAGCTCTTCGGGGATGAGCTGACGCGGCGCGGCCAGCGGGTGACCATTGTCGGTGCCACCTCTGGCGACACCGGCTCGGCCGCGATCGAGGCGTTTCGCGGGATTGAGGCTGTCGATGTTTTCATCTTGTACCCCCATGGCCGGGTCAGCGAGGTGCAGCGGCGCCAGATGACCACGCCGTCCGAGGACAATGTGCACGCCTTGGCTGTGGATGGAGATTTCGACGATTGCCAGGCCCGGCTCAAGGATATGTTCAACGATTTCGCCTTTCGCGACGCGGTCGGGCTTGCTGGCGTGAACTCGATCAACTGGGCGCGGGTGTTGGCACAGGTGGTCTACTATTTCTCTTCCGCTGTCGCCTTGGGCGCGCCGCACCGCAAGGTCAGTTTTGCCGTGCCCACGGGCAATTTCGGCGACATCTTCGCGGGTTATATTGCGCGCCGCATGGGCTTGCCGATCGACCGGCTGGTGGTGGCCACCAACCAAAACGACATCCTGCATCGCTGCCTGTCGGGGCACGGATATCACAAGGGCGAGACGATCCCCTCTATCAGCCCGTCGATGGATATCCAGGTCAGCTCGAATTTCGAGCGCGCTCTGTTTGACGCCTACGGTCGCGACGGCGGGGCCGTGGCGCAACTGATGGAAGAACTGAAATCGGGCGGGTTCGAGGTGAGCCAGGGCGCCATGCAGGTCTTGCAGGACATCTACGCCTCGGGCCGGGTGTCGGAGGACGAGACCAAGACCGCCATCGGCCACTGGTTGACTGCCACCGGAGAGCTTCTGTGCCCGCATTCCGCCATCGGCGTGAGGGTGGGCGAGGCGCTGCGCAACCCCGACATCCCGATGATCACGCTGGCCACCGCGCATCCGGCGAAATTCCCCGCCGCCGTGGAAGAGGCCAGTGGCGTGCATCCGCCCCTTCCCCCGCGCATGGCGGATCTGTATGACAGACCCGAACGCGTGACCCGGATCGCAAATGATCTGGGCGCCCTCGAAACCCATATCAGGGAACATCGCCTCAAGTGACCGTCCAACAACATACTCTTCCCAACGGGTTCCGCATTGTGACGGAACATATGCCCAGCATGAAATCCGCGGCCATCGGTGTCTGGGTCACAGCAGGCGGGCGCCACGAACGGATCGAACAGAATGGCATCGCGCATTTTCTGGAACATATGGCGTTCAAGGGCACGACCCGGCGCAGCGCCTTGCAGATCGCCGAGGCGATCGAGGATGTGGGCGGCTATATCAACGCCTATACCAGCCGCGAGGTCACGGCCTATTACGTTCGGGTTCTGGAAAATGATGTGGCGCTGGCGCTGGATGTGATCTCGGACATCGTGCTGAACCCGGTGTTCGACCCAGCCGAGATCGAGATCGAGCGTGGGGTCATCCTGCAAGAGATCGGCCAGGCCTATGACACGCCCGACGACGTGATCTTTGACTGGCTTCAGGAAGAAAGCTATCGCGACCAGCCGTTGGGACGGACCATCCTTGGCCCGACCGACCGGGTGCGCGGCTTCTCACGCGACGATCTGGCGGGATTCGTGGGCGAGCATTACGGGCCGGGGCAGATGATCCTGTCGGCCGCCGGGGCCGTGGATCACGACGCGGTCGTTGCGCTGGCGACACGCTATTTCGGAGGGCTGGACGCGCGTAAGGGGCTCGAGGCGCAGCCCGCAAGCTTTGTCGGGGGAGAGGCGCGCCATACCAAGGACCTCGAACAGGCCCATTTCGCATTGGCCTTTGAAAGCCCGGGCTATCGGGATGACGCGATCTACACCGCGCAGATCTATTCCAGCGCATTGGGCGGCGGCATGTCCTCGCGCCTGTTTCAGGAGATCCGCGAACGGCGGGGTCTGTGTTACACCATCTTTGCCCAGACCGGCGCTTATGCCGATACCGGTACCACGACGATCTATGCGGGCACTTCTGGCGATCAGATCGCCGAACTGGCGCATATCACCATCGACGAGATGAAACGTGCCGCCGATACGATGAGCCCCGAAGAGGTCGCGCGCGCGCGCGCCCAGATGAAGGCCGGCATGCTGATGGGCCTGGAAAGCCCGTCCAACCGGGCTGAGCGTCTGGCGCGGCTGGTGCAGATCTGGGGCGAGGTCCCCAGTCTGGACGATACGATAGCGCGGATCGACGCGGTCACCACCGGCGATGTGCGCGACTTTGCGGCGCGCATGGCGACGGACGCGGCTGCGGCGTTGGCGCTCTATGGCCCAGTCGCAGATGCGCCATCGCTGGACGCGCTTTGCCAGAGGCGTGCGGCCTGACGCGCGACGCCCCATGCTTTTGTCCAAACGCAAGCTCAAGATCGAGACGGAACGGCTGACCTTGCGTCCGCCCACGCATTCGGATTTCCGTGCATGGACGGCATTGCGGCGGGACAGTCAGGAGTTTCTGGTTCCCTGGGAGCCGGAATGGGCCGAGGATCATCTGACGCGGAAATCCTTCACCAATCGGGTTTATTGGGCGACGCGGTCGATCAGCAATGGTACCGCGATGCCGCTCTTTCTGATCCGTCGGTCGGATGAGGTGCTGATGGGTGCAATCACGCTCGACAATATCCGCCGCGGTCCCGCGCAGGCAGGTACGCTGGGCTATTGGACAGGTCATGCACACACCCGCCAGGGGTTCATGCGCGAGGCGATCGAGGCGGTGGTCTACTACGCCTTCAGCCGCCTGGATCTGAGCCGGATCGAGGCGGCGTGCCTTCCCGAAAACAAAGCCTCACGCGGGCTTCTGGAGGCGTCGGGGTTTAAATATGAGGGTGTGGCACAATCCTATTTGCAGATTGCCGGACGCTGGCGGACGCATGTGCTCTACGCCGCGCTGCGCTCGGACCGGCGTGGAAAGACGGGCGTGGGTTAACGCCGGTCACAAGATCTTCGAAGGCGCGCTCTTTGGCAGGGCGGTCATTTCCGTATTTGGAAAGAGAAGAAACAGGGGGTCAGCTCCCCGAGATGCCCATGTGTTGCACTTGTGGACCGGGATCAGCCTGTGCTTCTTCTGGCTTCAAATATTCCCGGGGGTTTGGGGGCTGGCCCCCAATCCTGTCTGCTGAAGCGTTTCGGCCTGAACCTGAATCGGGGGGGTCCCATGAGGGTTGAGATGTGAGCCATCTTTACAGGGAGGATGGATCATGTCAGCCCCGTTGCCATGAGCGCTCCGGGCGCGGTTTCAGACGTACATTGAAGAAGGGTTAAACGGGCGTGCGGCGGCATTGCGCCTGAAGGTTTCGCCCGCCACAGGGGCTAGATGGGCGCGTCAGGTTCGGCCCAAGGGCCATGCGCGGCCCCCAGCGCCGGGACCTCCGCCGGGCGCGGACAACCTGTCAACCGCCCGGGGTTTTCTGGGGCCACCGCCGGCA